>PHEE01000040.1 GCA_002842855.1 Alphaproteobacteria bacterium HGW-Alphaproteobacteria-4
GCAAACTGGATTCACTGGATTCCGCAAAAGAATCCAGCGCGCCAAGGTCGTGATTTGGCAAACCTTTGATAATGAGTCGCTTTTCCAAAACTCACCCGGTAAGTGGCTTCCGCCTGGATTCCCCGGTGAAACTGCCAGTCGCTAGCGAAATGTCGCGCTGCGCCCCCCCGCATACAAACGGGGCCGGGGAGGAACCATGCCGTGGGGGGGAGGCCCAAGTTGCAGATCGGTTGCGGCTCTGCTCGGCCAAGAGGTCCGATCAAGACCCTTTCAAGAAATCATCGACGAACTCAGACACCGGCGTGATGCCCGTTACCAGAAGATGATCGCGAGCGCGGGTGCATGCCACATAAAGCAAGTGCCGTTCGGTGTTATACACCTCTTCAAGGTCAGCATCGTCAGCGACCGCTTCAATGCGTTCTGATTGGGGTATCACATCGTCGTCGCAGGCCATGACAACCACCGACCGGAATTCCAGCCCTTTGGCGAAATGCATTGTGCTGATGGCGACGGCACCATTCTCGACTTCGACCTTGTCGTTCAGTTCAACGGCGCGCGCACCGGCAGCCTTCACCGCAGCGCGGGCGCGCTTCAGTTCCGCATCGGATCGCACGAAGACGCCGACCTCGCTCGGTGCGCAGCCTTCCTTCAGCCGGTCCATGATCCAATTGCCGACAACTCGGCACTCATGCTCGGCATCAGTGCATGCCATGACCATAGGCGGAGGACCGTCGAACATCGACACCGTGCCACGCCGCCCCTCTGCGTTTCCATCGACGTCTGAGACCGTTGTCGGAAGCAGCCTGTCGGCATGAAGGCGGATTTGATGGGACGTGCGATAGTTGATGCGCAGGGTGAAGGACCGGCCACGAACGTCCAAGCCCAGCGCCTTCCACGAAAACGGCTGCTGGAAGATCCGTTGCCCGAGGTCGCCTGCAAAGAAAAGCCCGTCGCCACGCCCGACTGCCATCGCGGCAAAAAACCGTGCTTCAGCCACACCCAGATCCTGAGCTTCGTCGATGACGGCGAAATCATAGGGTCGAGCGGCCTTTCCCACTAGGCTATCCGTCAATCGCCCGAACACGTCCGACCAAGTGACAATGCGCCGTTCGACAAGGCCCGCCCGCACCCGTTCGAAGATTGCCCATAGGGCTTCACGCTGTTTGCCGCCGATCCTGGTCTTGCGGCCAAGGCGCGACACGTCGCGGTACTCGTCCCACGTGCGCAACTGCCAGGCGTCGACGACATCTTCCCATTCGCCGACAAGGAAATGGGTAGAAAAACGGTGCCCTTCGACCTCTGATGCCGCCTTGGTGATCAGGGAGCGGATCATCGCGGGTGCGGCGATCTGGGGTTGGCCGAAGCGTTCGGAATAGAGGTCATAGCCAACCGCCGAAATCGCCTTGACGATGATCCGGGCGGCAACGGAAGGCTCGCCCCCGACCAGACTGGCCAGTTTGACCCGCAACGAATTTGCCAGCGCCTTGGAGAACGTGGTCAGAAGGACGGTGGCCTTGGGGTTGGCGCGCGCCAGATGGACCGCGCGATGCAGCGCCACAATGGTTTTGCCGGTTCCCGCCGATCCAGACACCCGGGTCGGTCCAGAGAATGAGCGTTCGACCAATTCAGCCTGAGCGGGATGCAGAAATACCGCCCATTTGTCCCAGGGGTAATCCAAAGCCTGCTTCAGCTCTTCGGCATTGGTCAGCACACGGAAGCGGCGCTGGGCATCGGGATGGGCAAACGGATCGGCTTCGACCGGCGCGGGCTCTGGCGGAAGTGGCTTTTCACCTACGGCCAGTTTCAACAGGGCTTCCTGCGCCTCTTGCGGCAGGTGTTCGATGATGTCGAACAGGGTGTCTTCGGTAGCCGCACGGACGTCGTTCACCCATTCCTCGGGCACGCCAAACGCCATCAGCTCAAACTTGCGCAGGTTGTCGAACAGGCGCACGGCAGGTTTGGTGTCGGGCGCTGGTGCGGTGGCCACCTCTTTGGGCTTGAAGATTTCCACCTCTTCAACCCGCTCGCGCACCTCGACAAGCTGCATGGCGCCGGTGGTCGGGTGTCGTTCGATCTTGCGGCGCTCCGCCCACTTGTAGGCGACGTCGTGGTGATCGACGTAGACAAGCAGAATGCTGGCGGCCGTGCGATGCACGATGATCCGGATGTCAGCATTCACCCGCACCGACCAGAAGTTCTCATCCTTGGCCCGGTCCAGCTTGTGGAACGACAGGCCGTTCGAGGTCGGGTCCAGCTGAAGGTCGAACGCTGTGGTCTTCACGCCTTTCTGCTCTTGCGAAGTCAGGCGCGCGAGACTGTCGGTGAAGGTATCGGCGATGCGGAAATCCATCATCTGTGCGCCTTCAAATAGGCAGTTATTGTCCTCCTCGGACTCTTGCCAGACGGGTCAAGTGCGCGCTTGTTGCTCGCATCCCAGACGATCCAATGCCAATTCTGACCTTCGGGGCCGAAGCCATTGGTTTGTAGCAGCGCGTTGAATCTTAGGTCGATTTCGTCGATTTTCCGTGGCTTGTGCCAACCGACAAAGCGCGGTCCCACGTCGATACCTTTGATGGCGGTCAATGCAGAGCGGATCTCTTTCCGGCTCGTTCGAGCCAACCCTTCCTGCCCATGCAAGAGTTGAACTGCTTCTTCATAGGCGATCCCCCCCAGCATCGAGAGGCAGGCGACCCCGCAATCATTCGATTTTTTTTGAAGGATAAGTTCCAAAATCTCACTCCACCGCAAACACCTTCATCACTTCGTCGCCGAGGTGGTTGATCACCTTCACGGCGATACGCCCCGATTTTGGCTTGGCGAATGGCCGAGACGTATCCGAATACAGGCTCTCCCAGGCTTCCTCGTCGATCTCGGCCTTCAACGTGGTTTTCAGCGCCTTGTAGGGGTCGTTGGCGCCGAGGAAATAGGCGTGGCGGACGAAGAAGGATTCCTCGTTGTAATCGGTGTCCAGCATCCATAGGGCGATGCCTTCGGTGCCTTCGGATTGCACCTCACCGGTCTGAGGCTTGAACACGTCCACGCCGAAGACCTGGACCTGCACCATGCCGTCGCCAGCATCGGTGATGCGGATATCCGGTTCGCCGAAGATCACGAACAGATTGCCCGCGCCGGTGGCTTTCAGGTCGGCGGCCATATGCAGGTCGGGGTTCATCCGGGCCTTGAGCACGCGGATGCGGCCCAGCTTGTCGAACTCGGAGGAATGGGCGTCGTAGTTGAAGGCGCAGGCGATCAGCACGTCGAAACCGGCGTCGCCCGCCTCGCGCGCGGCGGCGACCAGATCGGGGCGGGACACCGTGCCGAACTCGGGGCCGATGAACACACCGGCGCGGCGCTGGGTGTCGCCTTCCATGAAGGTGCCCTCGGCTGCGATCCAGTTGCCGGGCCAGCCCTTCAGGCTGGTGAAGGTGATCCGGTCCTCCTTGTGCGCCTGCTGCACGCCTGCGGCTTTCAGGTTTTCCAGGATCATGTGGGCAAAGTCGGTGAAGCTGTCGCCGCGCTCAGCCTTCTTGCGTCTGCCCTCGGCGGCATCAAAGGTGTCGATCAGTTCGTCATCCCAATCGACGGCAAGGGTGCGGTGGGGCGACAGGCTTTCCACGGTGAAGGGGCCCGCGACGCGGGTTTTACCACTGTCGGCAAAGGGTTTGTCGTAGAGGAATTCGAACTCGGCCTTGGCGGCGATGCTGGCGTCGATTTCGCGCTGGCGGGTGATGCGGGCGGTCCAGAAGGTTTTGAGCGCCGATTGCGCAGTGGCGGGCCAGCCTGAGGGTGCCTCACGCGGGATTTCCCATTCCATCAGGCCGCCTGCGGGGGCGGGTTCGCCGGAGGGGAGTTTCACTTCGCCGGTGGCGCGGAAGTCGATCGCTACACCTGCTCGGCCGCCGGTTTCCACCTTGAAGGGGGTGGCGTGGCTGGACAGGGCGGTGTTGAGGGCCTCAACCGCGACATCGACGGCGGGTTGCATCCTGTCCCAGATCACGTCGATTTCGGCATTGTTGGCGATGGACTTCAGCGTGATGTGCGGCACGCGGTCATAGACGAAGCCGTGGCGAATGTTGCCGAAAGTGGGGGTGGATTTGGGGACGGAACGCGTCACGTCCGCCTCTTTCACTTGGCCGTCCTTGCTGTCGGCCAGCAGGTAATAGGGATAGCGCGCGCCCATCAGGCGGGAGCGGGCGAGGGCAATGGCGACGCGAGAGGTGTCGATGGTGATCCAGCGGCGCCCCCATTGTTCGGCGACATAGGCCGTGGTGCCAGAGCCGCAGGTGGGGTCGAGCACCAGGTCGCCGGGGTCGGTGGTCATCAGGATGCAGCGGGCAATTGTTGCCGCAGACGTCTGAACAACGTAGGTTTTGTCTTCGGATCGGCTTGAGAACTTCACGTCACGCCAGACGTTGTTGATCTGCATCACCGGGAAATCTTCAAAAAACCGGACATAGCTCAAGCTGGTCCCTCGAGGCTCAATTCTGCGAGACCAATTCATCCTCTGCATGCCTTGCTCACTAGTTTTCCAGCGGTTTTGCATGCTTGGGCGAAATTGCAGCCCATCAACATTCACAGGAAACCACGACGCAGCGCCTTCGCCTTTTTCCCGGCCCGCACTTTGTGAAGTCAGATTGTCTTGGCGATAAACCTTTGCGTCCGAGGGAAGCTTTTGTTCTTCGCTTCTTTCGGCAGTCAACATCGGACGACGTTCAAGATCAGACCGTTCGATCCGAGTGTATTCCCCAAAACCACCGCCCTGGGGTGACTTGGGCCTCCATACATCCCGATATTTTGTCCGGGATTTGTCCCGCCCATACCAGAGGACGTAGTCTGTAACTGGCGGCAGGTAGTCTTGCGTTTGGCTGCTCGTCTTCTCGATAGTTATCTGAGCAACGAGGTTCTCTACCCCAAACACCTCATCCATCAGCGCCCGCACGCGGTGGACGTTCTCGTCGCCGATCTGCACGAAGATGCTGCCGCTGTCGCTCAACAGATCGCGCGCCACGGTCAGCCGGTCGCGCAGGTAGGTCAGGTAGGAATGGATGCCGTCCTTCCAGGTGTCGCGAAAGGCGCGGACCTGTTCGGGTTCGCGCGTCACATGGGTCTTGTCGCCATCCTTCACATCGCGCGAGGTGGTGGACCACTGGAAGTTGGAGTTGAACTTGATGCCATAGGGCGGGTCGAAATAGATGCACTGCACCTGACCGCGCAGCCCCTCACGCTCGGCCAGCGAGGCCATCACCGAAAGGCTGTCGCCGGAAATCATCCGGTTCGACCAGTGCTGATCGTGCTGGTAGAACTCGGTCGCGGCCTCGGCATCGGGCAGGCCGTTGAAATCGGCGAACATGTCGAACTGCGGGGCGTCGCGGGTCACCTTGGCCCGGTTGGCGGATTCGCGTTTCAGGTCGTCGATGATGACCTTGGGGTGAACCTTTTCCTGAATGTATAGCGGCGGGGCCTGGACGATCAGGTCGGACCAGTCCTGCTCATCCTTGCCGCGCCAGACCAGCTGTGGGTCAAGGTCGCGGTTGCGGCGTTCGTAGGCCAACTGGATCGGCGTCTTGTCCTGCTCGCGCATGATCGACTCGAACTCGGCCGTCGGGATGTTCTTGCGCGTGGCGTCGTGGGTTAGGGTTTCGACCTCGATGGGTTTTTTGGCCATGGGTCATTGTCCTCTCGGCAGGGTGTGCGCCTGAAACGCCTGCTGGTCGCAAACTGCGCGCACCAGTTCATCCACCAGCGTTTCGATTTGCGTGACGATCTTCGGTCCGTGGAAGCCGGACCAGAGATCCAGAAGGGCGTCGTGCGCGTCGTCCGCCACGACGGTCAGCCCCTGATCCGGGACATGGCCGCAGAGCATCAGATACTTGTCGTGGATGCGCTCGGGCCAGAGATAGGGGAAGGGCGATGCGGCGATCACCTCGCGGGCGAAGTCCATTGCCATGGGAAACCTGAGGAAATCGAGCCGGTTGTAGTATTTTTCGTATTCGTCGCGGCCGGTTGCGCGGAGCGAGGAGCCAAGACCGCGCCGGGCGAAGCTGTCGTAAAGGGTCCAACCCTGCGGGCGGACGAACCAGACGACTTTTGAGACGCCGGACAGAAGGACGCCCTTGGTGATCGTTTCGCCGGAGATGCCCGGCGTCTGGCTGAGTTTTGTGGCGATATGACGGGCCCGTTCGGCGCGGTCGAGCAGCTGCTCGGGCCAGTATTGCAGCTCGTCCTGCAGGATTTCCGCGACCAGTCCTTCGTTGCCGGACCGAAGCCCGCGGTTGACGCCATAGGCCGTGAAGATCTGCCGGACGGTGACGGGGTCGATGGCGCCGTCGGGCATGTGGATGCGGTGATGAAACAGGCCGTCGCTGGCCCACCAATGGCGCAGGTGTTCGATGGTGGCCGGGCGGAGGAACTGGCGGCAAACAGTAATGAGGGTGTCACGCATTCTGGAACTCCTGCAGGAGCTTGTCGAACTCCTGCTCCATCTCATAAACCGCCGTAAATTCCGCAAAGGCCCAGCGCCCGAACTTGCCGAGGTTGTTGACGCCCGGCACCCAGTAGGCGCGCATGGTGTTGGCCTTGTCCTTGGCGTCTTCGCCCCGGTAGCCCTTGATTTCGACGATCAAGTTCAACGGGTCGGGTTTGCCTTCGGCGGTCACGTGGCCATCGTCGATCTGGACGATGAAGTCGGGCAGGTATTTGCGCGGAGTGGAGCCCATGAGATAGGGCACTTCGAGGCCGAGCCCCTGGTTCTTGACGTAGGACAGCACGCGGGGGTGGCTTTCGGCGACGCGGGCGAACTCAGCCTCCCAATCGCTGTCGCAGACCACCCAGTTGACATGCGACTTGTCGGGGCGGGTCTGCCAGCGCAGTTCCTTGGAGGTGGTGAAGTTGACGAAGGCAGTGGTGCCGGTAGGGTTGTAGGCGTCAAGGATCGCCTTCACCGGGCGCTCGCCCTGCAAGGTTTCTGTGATGGCAGCCTTGATCCGCTCTGCCGCCATGTCGGCGATTTCCTTGTAGACCAGCTGCGCCGGGTAGGTGCCGCCGGTGCATTTCAGATAGCCACCGTCCAACCATTGCCGTGTGACGCGTTTTAACTGGCCGAACAGGTGCAGCTTCGGTTCCTCGCCCGGATCGCGGTATTTGCTGTAAAGAAGATGCCGCGCCAGATGGAACAGGATGGTGGACGAGCGCATGTCTTCGAGGTGCTTGAGTGTCAGATCGACGCCTTCGCCGATGATACCGCTCATGCTCACGACCGAAGGGCCGACAAGTTCCAAAGTAAGCTCTAGGACGTGATCGGGGCCGAAACTCGCCTCAAGCCGTTCATCAGGCAACTCAACCCGGTAGCCCTCGACGCGGGGGAAGGTGATCTCCAGCGCATCACGGTCGGGCTTGACGGCATGGACGCGGACGGTTTCGCGGGGCTTCGCCGGGGGAGACACGACAGGTTTGGCTGCGAAGTCGAAGGGGATGCCGAGGACATCTGCATACTCGACGTTGAACAGGCCTTCGTCGTTCAGTTCATAAGACTGGCGCCGCAGTGCACGACCGACGACCTGCTCGCACAGAAGTTGGGTGCCGAAGGCGCGCACGCCCAGAACGTGGGTTACGGTGTTGGCATCCCAGCCTTCGGTCAGCATCGAGACCGACACCACGCAGCGGATCTGCTCGCCCAGCTTGCCCCTCTTGCCGACGGTGTTCATCACCTCACGCAGCAGGGTGGATTCGTCGATGCTGTCGCCTGCGTGTATATCGCCAGTGCGTTCGATCATCTCGCGCTTGAATTGCTCGATTTCCGTCGCGGCCATCTCACGGAAGTCCTTGTCCAGCGCCTCGCCAGATTCAAGCTGCGCCGAGTCGATCAGGATGGTGTTCGGGCGCGGCATCCGGTTGCCGAAATCGTCGTAGTTCCGGAACAGGGCTAGACGGCCGTTTTCCAGCGTGGTCTCGGCACCATCATCGCTGACCCGGTCAAAGCCGGAGATGTATTTGTAGATCAGTTCCGACGTCGCCGTGTTGTTGCAAACGACGATGAACACCGGCGGGACGCCGATCGTTTCCTCCTGCCAAAGTCGGAAGGTCTTTTCGTAGTGCCCATAAAGGGCCTCCAGCGCGCCAAGCAACTTGGCCGGAAGGCGGAGCGGGTCCGGAGCCTTGCCCGAAGCGGTGCGGCCCTTTTTTGGCAGAAGTTTTCCGATGTGGTCCCAGAGGTTTCGATAAACGAGGCTTTCTTCGGGCGAGTTCTGAGCTATCGGCACACGCGGAAGTTTTACGATGCCGCACTCGATTGCGTCCATCAGCGAGAAATCCGACATCGTCCATGGGAAAAGCGTGCCCTCGATGTAGCCAGAACCCCGCAGGAAAAAGGGCGTGGCCGACAGATCATAGACCAGGCTGATGCCCAACTTGCGCTTGACTGCTTCCAGGCCCGAAATCCACATTCGTGCGGCTTCGTTGTTTTCCTTGGCCTCGCTCTTGTCGTCGCCCTTAAGGTCTTCGGCGGTTTCGCCGACGGCATCCTTGACCCTTTCGCGATAGCAGTGATGCGCCTCGTCGTTGATGACAACGATGTTTTTTTGCCCCATCAGGTCGCCCATGACCCTCTGGATCATCTCGCCTTCTGTTTCAAGGGTCTGGACCTTGTCGCCGCGCCAGCCTTCCAACGCCTGCCGGGTGCCTTTTGCGATCACCAGCTTTTCGCGCAACTTGAAGGCATGGTAGTTGGTGATGACGATCTTGGCTTTGACGATATCTGCCAGCATGTCGGGCGGCGTGATTTCGCGGCTGCGATAGTAACTTTCTGGATCATTGGGCAGAAGAACACGCAACCGGTCGCGAATGGTAATGCCGGGCGAGACGATCAGGAATCTGCTGGAAAACTGCTTGCTGTTCGGATGGCGCACCGCATTGACGGTTTGCCAGGCGATCAGCATCGCCATGACGGTGGTCTTTCCTGCCCCGGTCGCGAGTTTCAGCGCAAGGCGCATCAGTTCAGGGTTCGCCTGTTCATTCGCCCCTTTGATATGGGCCCAGAACTTGGCAACGCGCGGCCCCATCTTGGGTGCCACTTCCGTCAGCCAGATGGCGGTTTCCACGGCTTCGATCTGGCAGAAGAACGGACGGATACCCTCGAACTTATGATGCCGCCAGTGCTGCAGCAGGCGTGCGGTCTCTGGCGTCACCAGCCATTGATCGGGGTTTGGCAGACTGCGCCAGGTTTCGACATAGCCCCGAACCTCGTTGATGATCGGGGTGGGGTTGTATTCTTGATCCGACGTCGAAAGTTCGTCATTGGCGCCGAGCAACAGGGAAGCCTGTTTCGTGTTCTGACGTTGCTTCTTCGTTTTAGGAACAGGTGTGATGAGATCAGAGCGCCGCCGGTTATCAAGGATGCGGTTTGTGGGCTGACCATCCGGATCAAGTTCCCAATGCCTGCCAGGGTACTCATATGGGGAATTCAGGATCGGTTTTTCAAAGAACTGCTCAGACATCCGCGGCACCTTTTCCGAGGTTTCCCTTTACGGATGCCTTCTTTTCATCGATCCAGCCATCAATATCGTCGTGCTTGAATCGCCATTGACCGCGAACCTTGAAGGCCGGAATCTGACCATTGCGTGCCATTGTGTACACGGTCTTCTCGGCAACCTTTAGCAAAACCGCGACCTCTGGCAAAGTGAGAATAGGGTCCGTCATGGACCTGCTCCTTCTCGAAATGTTTAGAGTGAAGGTGCCAGACTTTGCCAGTCTTTACTAGCGGCTGATTGCTCTTAGTTGGGTCGAGAGCCATGGGCATACTTTGGGCATGGCATTATCCACTTCCACCTCCCGCAGCATCCCGCCCGCCAGCAGCCCATCCCGCACCCAGCCCAGCGCCCGCCACCAATCCTCGTAGCCGCGCCGCGCAGATGCGATCTGTTCCTGATGCGGCCGCCAGGTGACCGGGCAAGCCAGTACCTCGACCGTTCGCCACTTGCCGCGCGTCTTCACCCGCTCGGTGCCGACGACGATGGTCGTCGCCCGCTCACCATGCTGGTTGATCTTGATTTCCAACGGGACGCAGCGTGGGGTGACGCCCGGCATCCAGTCAGGCGTTATGCCAGCACGCGCCAGTTCCGCCACTTGGATCGCCATGCGGACGTTGCAGCAGAACGTATTCGAGGCCGAAGCCGAAGCCCTCGTCGGTCACGTCCTTCGGCGGCGGCAGTTCCAGCTGCGCTTGCTCGACGCGGAACGCCCATTCCAGCGCCGCCTGGACGCCCAGCGCGCGCTTCACCTTGTTGACGCCCGCGCGGCCGATCGGCCCCTGAATGCTCATGGCTGCAATCCTTCAAGGAAATCCATCTGCGCCGGGCCCTCCACCCCATCCACCGGCCGCCAGATCCACGGGCCCGAGGCCATGGGCAGCTGCGAGAGAGCGCCACGCATGCGCTGCTGCCAGAGGGTGAACTCCATTTCCGAGCAGGCGCAGAGCGCGTGCCCGATGGGCCAGCCCATCAGCCATCCGACGAAGAGCGGGTTCAGCCGCCGCCGTGACCGGCCCTTCAGGATCCGCCGCGAGACGACGCGCCCATGCGAGGCAATCATCGAAGCCCAAAGCGGGCGCGAGATCGGGGCGTGATGTGAGAACCACCCCCCATCCGGCGTGATCGCCGGGTCCGGGCGGGTGAAGCCCTGTTCCGCCCGATAGTGCAGGATGTCCATCCGGCTCTTGCCATCGGCGCGAGTCACGCTGGACTCGCTCGACCCCTTCCAGTTCTGCGCCGCCGGGGTCGGCCATTGCGCCACCGTATCGTTCAGGTTCTGCGACCAGCCCTGCGCCCGTTTGCGCAGCTGCCGCTTGCATCCCGGCGTGTCGCCTGAGCGGAAATCCCGCGCTTGCGGGCTTGGCCACTGCGCTGCCTGCGCGGGCAGCGGCGGCATCCCGCCCGAGCCATAACTCTGGCCCGGGCCACCCTTCGCGCCATCCGTTGCCTTCGGCGTCGACCAGTTGCTGATGCCCAGCGCCAACGCCTCGGCCTTGCGGGTAAAGTCGCTGTTGCCCGCCGGGTTGTAGCGGTCGGTGCCCGGATGCAGGCTCATCGGTGTGGGCCAGGATGAAGATGCGCAGCCGCTGGTGCGGCGCACCGACCTCTGCCGCAGAGAACAGACCCGCCGCAGGCGTGTAGCCCATGCCCCAAAGCTCTCTGAGCACGGCCTCGAGTCCGAGGGTGACGTGCCCCGCCACGTTTTCGAGGAACACCCACTCAGGGCCACATTCGCGGATGACGCGGGCGACCTCGGGCCAGAGGTGGCGGGGATCGTCGGCGCCACCGCGCTTTCCAGCGGCGCTGAAGGGCTGACAGGGATACCCGGCCAGCACCGTGTCGAAAGCGCCGCGGAAGGGGCGGGCATCGAAGCTGCGCAGATCGTCCCAGATTGGCGCCGGAGCGAAATACCCAGCGGCTTGGGCCGCGATGAGCACAGCCCTGGGCCAGTCCTCCCATTCCACAAAGGCGCGGGTGTGATAACCGGGCTCGGCCAGCATGACGCCCAGATCAAGGCCTCCGCCGCCTGCGCAGAGGGACAGCCCGTGCCGGGGACGTGACACCACGCCATTCACCGCACCCCCCGCTGGCGCAGACGTTCGGGCGTCACAAGGCCGCGTGCCAGCATCGCGTCGCGCATGGTGTTCGAGATCGTGCTTCCGGGCAGGAAGCGGTCGGAGTTGACGAGGTCGGCGTAGAAGGCGGCCAGTTCATCGGGGCTGGCGCGGGTGCCCTCGTCCAGCTTGCGCCCCGGCTTGGCCTTCTGGTTGCTTGCGTCGGAGGTGGCCGCCGGTGCCGCGCGCTGGGCGGCACGCTCCATGGCACGGTCGAGCGCCTTGGGGCCATCGGGCGGGGCAGGGTGGGTGCGCCGGGTCTCGGCGGCGGTCTCGAGGATCCGGTCTTCGCTTAGCCCGAGATCGTCGGTCCAGCGGCGCACATGCAGCCGCGGCGGCAAGCCTTGCCACCAGCCCGGCAGGTCGGTGGGGTCGAGGCCCAGCGCGCCCAGCAGCTCTGCGAAGAACCGATCAAAATCGGCATCGCGCGCCTGCGCGCCCTCCTCCTCCTTTACTGGTTTACTTAAAGGTTCCCTTACAAGGTTAGTCTCCGGATTCCGGAGATGGCTTTGGGCAAAATCCGGAGATGGCTTTGCCAAAAATCCGGAGATGGCTCCATGTCCGGAATCCGGAGTTGGGTCGCCGTCTTGTTCATCGTCCGTTCCATCAAAGCCGTCTCCGGTTTCTGGAGTTGGCTCTTGTGGAAATCCTTCCTCAAACCCCAGGATGTAGCGCGTCGCCTGCCGCTTGTGGGTGCGCGGATCGTGGGTGCGGACACGGTGGATCAGGCGCAGTTCCTCGAGCCGGGCGAGGTGTTCGTTCAGGGCGGAGATCGACATTTCCGCATCGTCCGCCAGCCGCGCCTGCGTCGGGAAACAGCCGAAATCCGGGTTGTGCCGGTCGCACAAGAACCAGAGCACGATCTTGGTGGCGGGCTTCAGCCCGCGCTGCTGGATCGCCCAGTTGGTTGCACGGTGGCTCATGTTGCGGGCCTCCGCGCCGGGGCCACAATGCGCGAGGTGAAGCCGTGATCGGCCAGTGCGCCCAGCGCGTCGTCGAGGCTGCGCACCAGCGCCCAGCCGAAGCCTTGCGCCAGCACGGCATCGCGGAACGCCTCCTGCTCCGGGCGCAGGCGGCCCTTTTGCGATTTCAGCTCGAGGAACAGGACCCGCCCGCCGCTAAGCACGATCAGATCGGCGAAGCCCGCATGCACGCCCATGCCGACGAGGATCGCCTGACGCTTTGCACCACGCGGCCCGGGCTCAGACACCTCGTTGGCACAGTGATGGATGATGGCCGTGCGCGGCAGCGCAAAACGCAGCGCCTGCACCACGGCGCGCTGCAGATCGGCTTCAGGGGTGCCGCGACGCGTCATTGCCCGGCCCTCCCCTGATCCTCGCGCTGGGCACTGCGAACGGGGCGTCGGGCGTCAACGACCACCAGCAGGCGCTGCGCATCTTCGCGCTC
>PHEE01000017.1 GCA_002842855.1 Alphaproteobacteria bacterium HGW-Alphaproteobacteria-4
TCGTGCTGTGGGCCATGTCGAACGGGAAACCTACGCCGCAGCCACTCTCGTGGCGCGGATGGAAGATGCGTCCCTGGATCAGGCTGTTGTCTGGGACGACGTTGCCACCTTCGACGGCCGCCCTTGGCGCGGCGCGGTGGACATCGTCACTGCGGGCTATCCGTGCCAGCCGTTCTCCGTCGCGGGCAAGCGCCGGGGCGCGGAGGACCCGCGCCACCTCTGGCCCCATGTCGCCCGCATCATCGGCGAAATCAAACCGCCCTTCGTGTTCCTCGAGAATGTCGCCCATCATCTCCGCCTCGGCTTCCCCGAAGTCGCCAGCGGATTGGTCGGCATGGGCTACCGCCTTGCGGCAGGCCTCTTCACGGCGGCGGAAGTCGGCGCGCCCCATAAGCGAGAGCGGCTCTTCATCCTGGCCATCCGCGAGGGGGACGAGCTGGCCGACCCCGCGCGCCTGCTCCGGCACCCGCTCGAGTGGCGGGAACCGGACGGAGCTGCTGCGGCTCTGGCCGACACCGAGGGCCAGCGCCAACGAGAACCGGCAGACGAAGCCGACGCCGTCGCAGGCGGCGGGGCAGCACGGGATGAACCTGGCGACGACGGCCGCGATGTGGCCGACCCCGCAGACCGACAGTTTCCGCAGCCGGGGCGGCGAACGACGAGACGAGAAGGGTCTGGACCGCATGGCGCGGGACTGGCCGACGCCGATGGCGAACGACGGCTGCAAGCCGAGCGCGGGCAACCGGCGGTTGGCCGACCTTACCCATTCGGCGGGGATGTGGATGACGCCGACGGCGCGCGATCACAAGGACGGGGCGACGAGCCTCGCGAACACCCCGGTGAACGGCCTGCTTGGCCGCCAGGTCCTGGTGACGCCGATGGCTGGGAGCGATACCTCCGAGCCGCGCCGGACCTTGAACCCGCTGGCCCACCGGGTGGACCGGCTTCGCATCTGTGGCAACGGCGTGGTCCCCTTGGTTGCGGCGCATGCGCTCAGAACTCTCGCGGCTGAGCTGCTGGCCGATGGCTGAGGTGGTGGCATGAAAACGTGGACGATCCATGAGGTCGCCGACGCCTGCGCCATGACGACGGGCGAACTGAGCCAGTGGATCGCGAGGGGTCAATTCAGGCCGTCTGTAACGGTGCAACCCGGTCAGCGACGGCGGTTCGACTGGCGCGATCTCGCGTGCCTCGCCGTCATGAACGCGCTGCGCAAGCATTCGTTGTCGATCAACGGGATGGCGCTGATAGTCTCGGACCTGCGCGACGACCTCGCCGGGATGAACGACATCTCCGACATCTCGGGCCGGTCCTTCTTCTGCGCGGACTGGGGCAAGAAACAACCCTGTCCGACCGTGGGGCTCGTCACTGAAACGGATCTCTTCGCGGTGCTAAAACGGCGACCCGAGACCGTGATCATCGTGGACGTTGCGGCCGTGTACCGTGATGCTGCTGATGCAATCCCCGCCATGACGGCCGCGGGAGGTGCCGCGCAGTGAAGCAGAGCCGGATCATGTCGATGGTCGAGGCAGCGACGAATGTCGTCGTCGGCTATGTGCTGGCCATCGCCACGCAGATCGTGGTGTTCCCGTGGTTCGGGATCGAGACCGGACTGGCCGAACATCTGACCATCGGGCTCGCATTCGTGGGCGTCTCGCTGGTGCGCGGCTATCTGCTGCGGCGGTTCTTCGAAGCGATCAGGATGCGGAGCGCAGAATAAGAGACCGCCACCCGATTATCGGGCGGCGGCCCAGAGATGGTTTCGGTGCGTGGCGTCAGTCGCGGATAGCGTAGACGCGGCCTCTTCCGTCAACCTTCTCGGAGATGATTGTCAGGCCGAGCTTCTTTTTCAGCGCGCCGGACATGGCACCCCTAGCGGTGTGAGCTTGCCAGTCGAGTGCTGCCACGATCTCTTCGATGGTCGCGCCACTCTCGGCGCGGAGCATCGCGATCAGGATGGCCTGCTTGGTGTCCTCGCGCGGCGTGCGCGTCTTGGGCGCAGCCTTCGGTTCGGTGGGGGTTTCCGGCGCAGGCTCCTCAGTCGGCGCGTTCGTCGCGCCCGCAGGCGCGGGGGTCGCGTCTTCGGTCTCGATGCCGATGGCGGCGATGCCTGCGTCGGTGGCGACCAGCGTGACGCCGTGGCCGTCGCCGGTCTCGCGCCAGACGGGTTCGCCCTTGCGCATGTCCGCGTCGACCTCCTGCAGGAAACCCTTGGCGAGCATCGCGCCGACCACCTTGGCGGCGGCGCCCCCGCGCAGGCTCTCGGGCAGCGGCAGGGCGATGCGGTCCTCGCGCTGTGCGGCGGCGCTGAGGATGATGGCTTGGGTATCGGAAAGCTTGGTCATGGGGTCGTCTCCGTATTGGGCCCGCGCGATGCGGCGCCTTCTACGACCCCAAGCCGCGCAGGGCGCGCGGCGGGAGTTCCGGCTGGGCCGGAGATCAGCGGGCGTGTTCGCCCTCGCCGAAGGCGCTGTCGGTTATGCGCTTCAGCAGGCTGGCGTAGTGTTCGAGGGTGCCGACCATGGCCCAGCCCGCCTCGTCGGGGGCGCAGTTGAAATGGTCGTCGCTGAGCGCCTGCAGGCGGGCGAGCATCTCGTCGATCTCGGCCTTCTTGCCGATGAAGGCGGCGAGCGCGTTCGCCCGGTTCCTCGAACCGATGGCGGAACCGGGCTCACCCTTGTTTCGGCGCGCCTTCTCGGCGCGGAGTTCGTGGCGCGGGGTGGTGATCGGGTTCAGTCGGGTTGTCATCGTGGTGGCTCCTTGGTGAGTTGCATCGTTTCGTTGGAGTGACGTTCGCTCCGGTCGCGACGCTTATCAACTCGATAAGCGCATGATTCTGAATGATAATCGGAGCCGTCGATGCAGGGCATGAGCGAGCGCCAGTACGCCGCCCATGTCGGGCTGTCGCGGGGCGCGATCCAGAAGGCGAAGACCGCCGAGCGGCTGGTTCTCTATCCGGACGGCAGCATCAACGCGGCCGCCAGCGACGCCAGGCGTGCCGAGACGACGGACCCGTCAAAGACCCGCAAGCCGTCCGCGCCGAAGCCGAAGCCCGTGCCCGAGGCCGCCGTCGCCGCCGTGGGCGACACGCTTCGGGAGCAGGGTTTGACCGCCCCGGCCATCGGCGGCGGCACGACCTTCCTGCAGGCCAAGACCGCGAACGAGGTGCTGAAGGCGCAGGAGCGACGCATCCGGCTCCAGAAGCTGAAGGGGGAGCTGGTCGACCGTGCGCGGGCGGAGACGCTGATGTTTCGGCTCGCGCGCGACGAGCGCGACGCGTGGGTGACCTGGCCGGCGCGGGTTGCCGCGCTCATGGCCTCTGAACTCACCGCGGCGCTTGGGGACACATGCGAGGTGGAGGCGGCGCTGATGCAGAAGGTTCTGGAGGCCCATGTCCGCGCCCAGCTCGACAGCCTCGCAGAGATCCGACCCGGGCTTGGATGACGACCTCTTCGGGTTCGACGGCGCCGCCGCGCTGATCCGTGCCTGGTCGCGGGGTCTGCGTCCTGATCCTGACCTGACCGTCTCGAGCTGGGCCGACCGCCACCGGAAACTCGCCTCGCGGGCCTCGGCCGAGCCCGGGCAGTACCGCACCGCGCGCACGCCCTACATGCGCGAGATCATGGACCGGCTCTCGCCCGGCGATCCGACCCAGCGCATCGTGTTCATGAAGGCCGCGCAGGTCGGCGCGACCGAGGCCGGCAACAACTGGATCGGCTTCGTGATCCATCAGGCGCCGGGGCCGATGCTGGCGGTCCAGCCCACGGTCGAACTGGCCAAGCGCAACTCGCGCCAGCGGATCGACCCGCTGATCGACGAAAGCCCCGACCTGCGGGAGCGGGTCAAACCGGCCCGGTCCCGCGACGCGGGCAACACGATGCTGTCGAAGGAGTTCGCGGGCGGCATCCTGATCATGACCGGCGCGAACTCGGCGGTCGGGCTGCGCTCGACCCCGGCGCGCTACATCTTCCTCGACGAGGTCGACGCCTATCCGGCCTCAGCCGACGAAGAAGGCGATCCGGTCACGCTGGCGGAAGCCCGTTCGCTGACCTTCGCCCACCGGCGCAAGGTGTTCCTGGTGTCGACGCCGACGATCCGCGGGCTCTCCCGGATCGAGCGGGAGTTCGAGGCCTCCGATCAGCGGCGGTACTTCGTGCCGTGCCCACATTGCGACGCGATGCAGTGGCTGAAGTTCGACCGGCTGCGCTGGGAGAAGGGCCGCCCGGAGACGGCGGAATATCACTGCGAGGGCTGCGACGCGGCAATCGCGGAGCACCACAAGACGGCGATGCTGGAGGGCGGCGAATGGCGGGCGACCGCCGTTGCCACCGATCCGACCACGGTCGGGTATCACCTCTCGGCGCTTTACTCGCCGATCGGCTGGCTGAGCTGGGAGCGGATCGTGCGGTCATGGGAAGCGGCCCAAGGGTCGGACGAGGCGATCAAGGCGTTCCGCAACACGATCCTCGGCGAGACATGGGTCGAGACCGGCGAAGCGCCGGACTGGCAGCGGCTCTACGACCGGCGCGAGCGCTGGACCTCCGGCACGGTGCCCGCGGGCGGGCTGTTCCTGACCGCCGGCGCCGACGTGCAGAAGGACCGGATCGAGGTCGATGTCTGGGCCTGGGGTCGCGGGCTGGAAAGCTGGCTCGTCGATCACGTCGTCATAGAGGGCGGGCCGGATCGGCACGACGCCTGGTCCGAGCTGACGGCGCTGCTGGATCGAAGCTGGCCGCACGAGCGCGGCGCGCATCTCAGGATAGCGCGGCTCGCCGTTGACACGGGCTACGAAGCTCCGGCGGTCTATTCCTGGTCGCGGGCGCAGGGGTTCGCGCAGGTGTCGCCGGTGAAGGGCGTCGAGGGGTTCAACCGCTCGAGCCCGGTGTCGGGCCCGACCCTTGTCGACGCGACCGAGGGCGGCAAGCGGCTGCGGCGCGGAGCCCGGCTCTGGACCGTCGCGGTGTCGACCTTCAAGGCCGAGACCTACCGCTTCCTGCGGCTGGCGCGCCCGACCGAGGAGGAGATGGCCGACGGGGCGGCATTCCCGCCCGGCTCGGTGCACCTGCCGCATTGGGTCGAGAACGAATGGCTGAAGCAGTTCGTGGCCGAGCAGCTGGTGACGGTGCGCACGAAACGCGGCTTCGCCCGGCTGGAATGGCAGAAGCTCCGTGAGCGCAACGAGGCGCTGGATTGCCGGGTCTATGCCCGCGCCGCGGCCTGGATCGCGGGCGCGGATCGCTGGCCCGACGAGAAATGGCGCGACCTCGAGGATCAGCTTGGGGCGGCGCCAACGGAAATGGATGGCGCAGGGCGGGTCAACCGACCGCAATCCGCACCCCAAGGAAAGCGGCAGTCGGACTGGCTGGGCCGACGCGGAGGATGGTTCTGACATGACCGACTGGACGGAAACGGAGCTCTCGGCGCTTCGCCGGGCCTACGCCAGCGGCACGACCCGGGTCAGCTATGACGGCAAGTCGGTGGACTACGGCTCGGCCGAGGATCTGCTCGCCCGCATCCGCACCATCGAGCGCGCCATCGCGGGCGTGAGCCGTCCGCTGCCGGTGGCTGGGCTGGCTGGCTTCTCGCGCGGGGACCGGTGATGTCGGCGACCTGGTTCGACCACGCCATCGCGACGGTGGCACCGCGCATGGCGGCCCGCCGCGTGATGGCGCGTCAGGCCTTCGAGACCCTGACGCGGGGCTATGACGGCGCGGCGCGCGGGCGGCGGACCGAGGGTTGGCGTGCGCCGGGATCCTCGGCCGACACCGAGATCGGCGTCGCCGGGGCGCTGCTGCGCGACAGGATGCGGGATCTGGTCCGCAACAATCCGCATGCGGCCAAGGCCGTCGCGGTGCTGGTGAACAACATCATCGGCGCGGGCATCATGCCCCGCGCCGCCAGCGGCGACGACGCGCTCGACCGCAAGGTCGATGCGCTGTTCGAGCGCTGGACGGCGGACTGCGACGCCGACGGCCAACTCGACTTCTACGGTCTGCAGACTCTGATCTGCCGCGAGATGGTCGAGGCGGGCGAGGTCCTGGTGCGCCGCCGACTGCGGCGCGCGAGCGATGGCTTGCCGGTTCCACTGCAACTGCAGGTGCTGGAAGCGGACTTCCTCGACGCCACCAAATCCGGCGCTCTCGGTGTTGGGCGGCTGGTGCAGGGGATCGAATTCGACCCGGTCGGCAAGCGCCGAGCCTACTGGCTCCATGCCGAGCATCCGGGCGACGCCTATGGCGCCTTGCAGAACGGGTTGCAAAGCCGCCCGGTCCCGGCGACCGAGATCGCCCATGTCTACGAGAAGCAGCGCACGCAGGCGCGCGGCGTTCCCTGGGGCGCGCCGGTGATCCGCAGCTTGCGCGACCTCGACGATTACGAGGTGGCCGAACTGGTCCGCAAGAAGACCGAGGCCTGCGTGACCGCCATCGTCTTCGGCGACGACGAGGCGCAGCAGGGCATCGCGCCGTCCGTGGTCGATGCCGATGGCAACCGGGTCGAGCAGTTCGAGCCGGGGCTGATCGCCTATGCGCGCGGCGGCAAGGACATCCGCTTCAACCAGCCATCGGCCACCGGGGGCTATGGAGAATACAAGCGCGCCAGCCTGCACACGATCTCGGCCGGGTTCCGCGTGCCCTACGAGCTGCTGACCGGCGATCTCAGCCAAGTCAACTATTCCTCGATCCGGGCGGGGCTCGTGGAGTTCCGCCGCCAGATCGACGCCGTGCAGTGGCAGCTCTTCATCCCGATGTTCTGCGCGCCGGTGTGGCGCTGGTTCACAGAAGCCGCATGGGCCGCGGGCCAGATCCCGTCGCCGACGGTCCCGGTCGAATGGTCGCCGCCGAAGTTCGAGGCGGTCGATCCGCAGAAGGATGCGATGGCGAACCTGCTGTCGATCCGCTCGGGCACCATGACGCTGGCCGAGGTGATCGCGCGGCAGGGCCGCAACCCGGACGCGGTGCTGGCGGAAATCGCGGCCACCAACGCCAAGCTCGATGCGCTGGGGCTGGTGCTCGATAGCGACCCGCGGCGGGTGACCAAGACCGGCAGCGCGCAGACCAGCGACCCGTCGAACGACCCGGCCGCCGAAGCGGATGAAACCGATCCGGCGCAGGCCGACCAACAGGACTGACCTTCATGGACACGATGATCGAACTGCCGGCCATGCGCCGGTCGGCGGAGCTTGCGCCGAACACCGCCGATGCCGACAGCCGCACCGTCGAGGTGGTCTGGTCGGCCGGGGCCCGCGTCCGCCGCGCGACCTTCTTCGGCGAGCCCTATGACGAGGAACTCAGCCTCGACCCGGCGCATGTGCGGCTCGACCGGCTGAACGCGGGCGCGCCCTTCCTGAAGGTGCACGAGCTCGACACGCTGGACGCGGTGATCGGCTCGGTCGTCCCCGGTTCGGCACGGATCGAGAACGGCCGCGGGATCGCGCTGGTGCGGATCAGCGAGCGTGCCGATGTCGAGCCGATCTGGCGCGACATCCAGGCCGGGCACATCCGGGCGGTCTCGATCGGCTATCAGGTCCACCGCTTCGAGGTCTCGAAACCCGAGGCCGCCCGCGAGCTCTGGCGCGCGGTGGACTGGACGCCCTTCGAGGTCTCTGCCGTCGCGGTCGGCGCCGACCCCGCCGCGGGCTTCCGCGCCCGGCATCCCCTTCACGACTGCGTCCTCCACCGCCGGGACGCCCCTTCCACCACGAAAGGATCGATCCCGATGACGGACAAGACCGAAACCCCGGCGCTCGACGCCGCGACCCCCGCCACCACCCAGCCGACCGAGCCGGTCGCAACCGAGGACACCGCAATGACCGAGCCGAAAGCGGCTGCGCCCGAACCGAAGGTCGCCGCAGTCGAAACCCGCGCGCATCCCAAGACTGATGCCCCCGCTGCGCCTGACACCGAAGCGGTCGCGACCCGCGCCCGCGAGGCCGAGCGTGACCGCGTCTCCACCATCTACGATCTGGCGGGCCGCCTGAACCTCGAGCGCAGCTTCGCCGAGGATCTGGTCAAGCGCGGCGTCAGCGTCGACGAATCCCGCCGCCTGATCCTCGACCAGGTCGCCGCGAAATCCGACGAGACCCGGACCTTCCCGCACGTCTCCGTCCCGCTCGGCGGCCGGGACGAGCGCATCACCCGGCGCGACGCGGTGGCGAACGCGCTGCTGCACCGCTACAGCCCGACGCTGTTCCAGCTGGAGGACGCCGCCCGCCAGTATCGCGGCATGACGCTGCTGGAACTCGCCCGCGAAAGCCTCGGCAATGCCGGGGTCAACACGCGGGGCCTGTCGCGTGACGAGGTGGCGACGCGCGCCCTGCATTCGACCTCGGACTTCCCCGAGATCCTGTCGGCGGTCACCAACAAGACCCTGCGGCAGGCCTACGAGGCCTATCCCCGCACCTTCATGCTGTTCTGCCGCCAGGTGCTCGCCACCGACTTCAAGGCGATGCACCGGGTGCAGCTCGGCGAGGCGCCGCAGCTGCTGGAGGTCGGCGAGAGCGGCGAGTTCAAGCGCGGCACGCTCGGCGAGAGCAAGGAGAGCTACAAGGTCAAGACTTATGGCCGGGTGGTCGCGATCACCCGCCAGACCCTGATCAACGACGATCTGGACGCCTTCACCCGCATCCCGGCGATGTACGGCAACTCCATCGCCCAGCTGGAGAGCGACGTGGTCTGGGGCATCATCACCGCCAACCCAGCGATGGCCGACGGCAACGCCCTGTTCCACACCACGCACAAGAACCTCGCGGGCACTGGTGCTGCGCTCGATGTCGGCAGCGTCGGTGCGGCGCGCGCCGCCATGGCCAAGCAGACCGGTCTCGACAAGAAGACGGTGCTGAACGTTCGGCCTGCCTTCCTGATTGTGCCCGCCTCGCTGGAACTGAAGGCCGAGCAGCTGGTGGCGCAGAACCTTGTGCCCGCCGCGACGTCCAGCGTCGTGCCGCAGTCGATCCGCACGCTCGCGCCGATCAGCGAACCCCGGCTCGACGCCGCCAGCGAGACCGCCTGGTACCTGGCGGCCAGCCCGAACCAGATCGACACCATCGAGTACGCCTATCTCGAGGGTCAGCAGGGTGCCTACATCGAGACCCGCAACGGCTTCGACGTCGACGGCGTCGAGATCAAGTGCCGCCTCGACTTCGGCGCCAAGGCGATCGACTGGCGCGGTCTCTACAAAAATCCTGGGGCGTAGGTCCGGCTGGCTCCCATGACGATCGATGATCGACAGGGCGCGGTGCCGATCCCCGGTTTCCCCGGATACCACGTCGACCGGACCGGCCAGGTCTGGAGCGCGCATCGCAAGGGCAGGATCCCTCGCGGTGCGTGCTCTCGCTGGCTGGACCGCCGCGACTGGACGCTGAGGCGGCCGTGGCGAGACCCAGAGGGATATCTGCACCACACGCTGGTCCGCTACCAAGCTGGCACGCGCCACCGGATCGCTCTGCACATCCTGGTAGCGACCACGTTCTTGGGCCCGCGACCGGAGGGACTGGTCGTCGCCCACCTCGACGGCGACAAGTCCAACAACGGTGTCGAAAACCTCGCCTTTGTCACGCAGCGCGAGAACATCGAACACAAGCGCGACCACGGCACGATGCCCTGCGGCGACCGCTCACATCTCTCGCGCCTGACCGATCATCAATGCAGCCGCATGCTCGACTGTCTCGGCGCGGGGTTCTCCCGCCGAGAGGTGGCCGGGGCGTTCGGCGTCACCGTCAGCCACGTCGCCGCCCTGAAGACTGGCCGCATCCGAAAGCACCTGACCAATCATCGCGTCTGAGAAAGGAACATTCCCATGAAAAACTACGTCCAGCCCGGCAACACCATCACCCTGACCGCGCCCTATGCCGTCGCCTCCGGCGATGGCCTGCTCGTCGGCTCCATCTTCGGCGTGGCCGCCGGAGCGGCCGCCCTCAGCGAGCCCGTCGAGACCGCGCTCGTCGGCGTCTTCGACATCACCAAGGTCGGCTCGCAGGCCTGGACGGTCGGCGCCAAGGTTTACTGGGACGACACCAACAAGCGCTGCACCACGGTCGCGACCGACAACACCCTCATCGGCGTGGCCACCGAGGCGGTGGCGAGCGGCGCGGGCGACACCATCGGCCGGGTGCGCCTGAACGCGGCGTTCTGATGAGCGCCTTTGCCGCCGCCGTGGGCGCGCTCTTCGCCGATCCGAACGTCGGCCGGGACGCGGTCTACATCGCCGAGGGCGGCGTGCCTGTGCTGGTGCGGGTCGTTGCCCGGCGCGCCGACGCCATCACCGACTTTGGCGATGCGCGGCTCTGGTCCGAGACCACCCGGATCGATCTGCGCGCCGCAGAGGTTGCGAACCCGCGCCCCGGCGACCGCTTCGAGATCGAGGGCGAGGCCTTCCTTATTCAGGGAGAGCCTGTCCGCGACCGCGAGCGGCTGGTCTGGACCGTCGATCTGCGACCAGCGTGACAGCGATGAAGCTGAAGCTCGACATCGATCCCGACATCGTCGCGATGATGGCGGCGGAGGTGGCGGCGGGCGAACGCGCGGTGACGGCCGCCATGCGCGAGGCCGGGACCGGGCTGAAGACCGCGTGGCGGTTGCAGATCACCGGCGCGGGTCTCGGGACCCGGCTGGCCAACTCGATCCGGAGCCAGAACTTCCCGAGGGCGGGCGAGAGTCTCGACGCGGCGGCCCTGATCTGGTCGAAGGCCCCAGTGATCGTCGGCGCGCATGACACGGGGCCGCTGATCCGCTCGAAGAATGGGTTCTGGCTGGCGATCCCGCTGCCAGCCGCAGGCAAGTCCCTGCGCGGCGGCAGGATCACGCCCGGCGAATGGGAACGGCGACGCGGGCTGCGCCTGCGCTTCGTCTATCGACGGACGGGCCCGAGCCTGCTGGTGGCGGAGGGACGGCTGAACACGAAGGGCCAGGCGGTGGTGTCGCGCTCAAAGACCGGGCGCGGCAGGGTCACCGCGCCGATCTTCCTGCTGGTGCCGCAGGTGAAACTGCCGAAGCGGCTGGACTTGGCGCGGGATGCAGACCGGGCGTTGGACGGTCTGCCGGGGAGGATCGTGGCCAACTGGGTGGAGGGGAAGTTGCGGTGACTTACGACAGCCCGTCGATCTGTCGCGCGACCAGCTGCTGCAGGTGCCACAGCCCGCTGTCGCGAATCCCACGCGCTTCAAGCTGGGTCACGGTGTTCAGCAGATATTCCGCGCCGCTGCCCCAATGGCCGCAGGCGACGGCAAGTGTCCGGGCGACCTCATCTGGCGATAGACTGCCGGCATAGTAGGGCGAGGCCCGGTTCATCACGAAACCCAGCGCTTTTACCGGGCCGGATGCTGTCTGAACCGTGATCCAGCGGGGCACGTTGTTGATCGGCTTCACAGTGAATTCGCGACGGAACAGGCGGTCCAGCTGGTGTTCGAGGTTTTCCGACGGCAGTTCGTAGAGGATACCCCGGCATTGGCCGCCACGGTCCAGCGCCATCATCAGCCCGGGCTGATCCAGCGTGCCGCGAAAGCGGTGCTGGCGCAGGCAGAAGGAACGATGCCAGCCCCGGGCGACCCCAGTCTGCTCGGCCCGGTGCTCGATCTCGGGCTTCCAGATCAGCGAGCCGAAAGCGAACAACTGGGTCGGCCGGTGGGGATCGGGGTGGCTCCCGGCAATCCGTGCCACCCAGTCGGCATAGTCGGCATCGGTCTGCTGCTGAACGCCAGGAGTCGGGCCCGTGTCTTCGACAACGCGGTGGACCCGGGCGATATGGTCCGGTGTCAGCGAGAGGTTTCTGGAGGGAGCTTGCATCTTGGCCCCATCAGTCACGACGAGTCTCGGGCGACCGGCGCTTCAAGCATCTTAGCACAAGCCGCGTGAGTAGATCAGGGTCTTCATTTTCGACCGACGCCGTGCCCGCGGCATGGATTTCGATTGCATCCGGAAGCTTCAATTCTATGTCCTCACCCCGCGAAACCATCCTCGCTGCGCTGCACGCGCGGCTTTCGGCGTTGCCCGCCATCGCCCTCCGCGGCGAGGTGCTGCCCGAGCGCGTCCCGGCCGAGGGGCTGCTGATCCTGCGCGACGGCGAGCCGGGGGAGCCCGAGGTGACGCTGTCGCCGCTCGCCTACCACTACCAGCACCGCGCCGAGATCGAGGCGGTCGTGCAGGGCGCCGCGCGTGACGCCACCTTCGACACCCTCTGCGCCGGCATCGGCGCGGCGATTGCCGCTGACCGCACGCTGGGCGGGCTCTGCGACTGGGTCGAGGTGGAAGCGCCGCGCCCGGTCGATCTGCCGGTCGAGGGCGCCGCGAGTCTGAAGGCGGCCTTGATCCCGGTCATCCTGCACTATTCCACGGCCGACCCGCTGGCCTGACCCCGACAACCCGAGGAGAACACCATGGCACGAGCCCAGGGGGCGCGGGCGCTGATGGCGCTTGCGTTCGAGACGACCTATGGAACGCCGCCGTCGTGCCGCTCGACGCCGAGGCCTTCGGATTCTGGCTGAAGGCGGCCTTCGGCGCGCCCACGACCATGGGTGTGGAGGCGCCGTACAGCCACGAGTTCCAGTCCGGGTCCTGGACGCTGCCCTCGATGTCGATCGAGACCGGCATGCCGGAGGTGCCGCGCTACGCCATGTATTCCGGCTGCGTGCTCGACCAGATCACCTGGCAGATGCAGCGCTCGGGCCTGCTCACCGCGACCGCGCGGCTGGTGGCGCAGGGCGAGACGGTGGGCACGACCACCAGCGCCGGGACGCCCGCCGCGCTGGAGCTGAAGCGTTTCGGGCACTTCAACGGGGCGATCAGCCGCAATGGCACCGCCCTCGGCAACGTGGTCTCGGCCGAGATCACCTATGCCAACAACCTAGACCGGATCGAGACGATCCGCTCGGACGGGCGCATCGACGGCGCGGACCCGTCCATCGCGGCGCTCACGGGCCGGATCGAGGTGCGCTTCGCCGACCAGACGCTGGTGACGCAGGCCATCAACGGCGAGGCCTGCGAGCTCGAGTTCGCCTACGTCCTGCCCTCGGGCGAGAGCTTCACCTTCGCCGTGCACGCCGTCTACCTACCACGCCCGCGCATCGAGATTTCGGGGCCGCAGGGCGTCCAGGCAACGTTCGACTGGCAGGCCGCGCGCGACAGCGTGGTCGGCCGGATGTGCACCGCAACCCTGATCAACGACATAGAGGTGTATTGAGGATGCTGACGCTCGACCTGACCAACGCGCCGCGCTGGCATGACCTCGCCCCCGGCGTCCGGGTGCAGCTGCGCCCGCTGACCACCGCGCTGATGGTCGCCACGCGCAGCGATCCGGCTGTCGAAGCCATGCCCCAGGACGCTTCCGACGAAGAGCGCGCGGTCGCCTTCGGCAAGGCGCTGGCCCGCCGCGCGGTGCTCGCCTGGGAGGGCATCGGCGATACAGACGGCAACCCCATCGACCCCAGCCCCGAGGCCATCGACGCGCTGCTCGATATCTGGCCGATCTTCGAGGCCTTCCAGCTGACCTACGTCTCGAAGGGCCTGCTGCTGGAACAGGAAAAAAACGCCTCCGCGCTCTCGCCGAATGGTCCTTCGGCGGGGGTGAGCGATACTGCCAAGCCTGTGCGCAAGACTGCCCGGACTGCCCGGCGCGGCTGAACCGTCCGGAAACGCCGGAGGGTTGGCAGGTCTGGGACCTGGTCGGCCGCCTCGGCAGTCAGCTGCGTGTGTTGCCGGGCGCGGTGATCGGCTGGGACATGTCGGCGGCGCTGGCGCTCGGTGACGCGCTCGGCGTGCCGCCGCTCGCCATGGCCGAACTGCTGCCCGTCATCGAGGCGGTGATGGTGCGGAAGCTGAACGAGGAACTGGCCGCGAATGGCGGCCCCGGTGTCAGGTCTTGATCTTCTCGATCAGCGAGACGCCGGGCAGCCCCTCGAAATGCGCGTCGCAGGTCAGGAGCGTCGCGCCCTGTGCGCGGGCGGTTGCGAAGATGATCGCGTCGGCGGTGGCGAGCTTGTGCTCGCGGCAGGCTTCCGCGGCCGCCAGCGCGATCTCGGTGTCGAGCGGGACGACGTGGCAGACCTGCGTGAAGGCGATAACCTGATCGGCCTTGTCCTCGCCGACCTCGCGCGTCAGCCATTTCGCCAGCTCGAGCTGGACCATGGTCGGGACAAGCCACTCGGTCTGTTCGGGCAGCTGCCCGGACAGATTCTCGCCTGTCGGCGAACCGATCAGCCATTCGATCCACGCCGAGGTGTCGACGAGGATCATCAGAACCGGTCCGAGCGGTCGCGATAGTCGGTGGCGGACGCGCCGCGCGCGAGCCCCTTCAGCGCCTCTCGCTTCGGCACCGGCACAAGCAGGACGCCCGTGCCTTTCGGGATGAAGGCAAAGGTCAGCCCGGCCTCCCAGTGCTGGGCGGCCCGGATCGCCTTGGGAATCGAGATCTGGAACTTCGAGGACAGGGTCGCGGTCTCGGCCATGGTCATACCCTCATGTGATCGATGGCCAAAACGTAAGACGCCCGTGCGGCGAAAGCAAGGAGTCTGACCGATGGCTGAAAAACGCGTCAGCGTCCGCCTTGCGGCGGTCGGTGGTCGGCAAGTGCGCGCCGAACTGGAAGGCGTCGGCGAAGCTGGGTCGCGCGGTTTCGGGCGGCTCAGCCGCGAGATGGAGGCGGCAAACGCCCGGCTTGCGGCCTTCGCGCGGCGGGTCCGGGTCGCGGCCGCCGCCGCCGTGGCAGCCGCTGCAGCCGCGGGCGTGGCGATGATCCGCTCCGGCCTCTCGAGCGTCGATGCGCAGGCCAAGCTCGCGCAATCGCTCGGCACCACCGTCGCCTCTATTCAGACGCTGGAGCGGGCGGGCGAACTGGCGGGCGTGTCGATGTCCGGCATCGAGCAGGCCACCAAGGATCTGACCCGCCGTCTCAGCCAGGCGGCCGCCGGGACCGGCCCCGCCGCCGATGCGCTGGACCGGCTGGGGCTTTCCGCCAACGAGCTGATCGCGCTGCCGCTGGATCAGCGCGTCGGCGCGATCAATGCCGCCATCGAAAACTTCGTGCCCGTCGCCGAACGTGCGGCTGTCGCGGGTCAGCTCTTCGGCGAGGAAGGCTCCATCGCCATGTCGCGGATCGACACGGCGACGCTGCGCCAGGCGACCGAGGACGTCCTCGCGTTCGGAGTGGTCGTCTCCGAACAGGACGCCGACCAGATCGAGCGGACGAACGATGCCATCTCCCGGCTCGGGCTGATCTGGCGCGGGCTGTCGAACCAGCTGGCGGTTGCCGCCGCACCCGCACTGGAAGCGGTCGCAGATGCGATGGCGTCTGTTGCAAGCCGCACCGGGCCGCTGGGCATCGCGATCCGCGGGCTGTTCGACAACATCGGCCGCCTGACCACCTATGCCGCGACCTTCGCAGCTTTCCTCGCCGGTCGCTGGGTCGCCGGCATGGCCGCTGCGGCGCTCTCGGTGCGCGGGCTCGCGACCGCGATCGTCGTCCTGCGTGGGGCGCTCATCCGCACCGGCATCGGCGCGCTGATCGTCGGCGCGGGCGAACTCGTCTACCAGTTCACCCGGCTCGTCTCCGGCGCCGGCAGTTTCGGAGAAGCGATGTCGCGCCTGAAGGACCTCGCGGTCGAGGTCTGGGAACGCATCAGGATGGGCGCGGCGGCGGCGGGCGCGGCCGCCACGGCGATGTTCTTCGACCTGAAGGCGGATGCTGCCTCCGGAATGCAGAGCGCCATCGAGAGCGTCATCGGTTTCGGGAATACGGCGGCGAACACGTTCGAGGGCGCCTACGAGGCGATCAAGGCGATCTGGGGCCTGCTGCCGGCCGCCATCGGCGATCTGGCGTTCCAGGCAGCGAACAGTCTGGTCGACGGCGTCGAGGCGATGCTGAACGGCGTGGTCTCCCGCATCAACGGCTTCATCGGCGGGATCAATCAGGGGCTGGAAGCGCTCGGGTCGGAGCGGCGCATCTCGCTGGTGCCCGACCTCGACCTCGGCGAGATCGAGAACCGCTTCGAGGGCGCGGCCAGTGCCGCATCCACGGCGGCGCAAGCGGCGTTCGACCGGGCCTTCGAGGACAACCCGCTCACCGCGCCCGATCTCGGTCTGACCGACGCCGCGAACCGGGCGCTCGAGTCCGCGAACCTCTATCGCGGCGCGGCGCGCGATCTGGCCGAGGGGGCACGTGCGCCGCTGGAAAGCTGGCAGGCGCTGCGCGATGCCGTGCGCGGCAGCGACGAGGCCAGTGCCGATGCGCTGAACGAGGCCACCGGCGCGGCCGAGCGGCTCGAGACGGCGCTCGGCGATGCCGGGCGCGCCGCGACGGGTGCCGGTGCGGCGGCCGGAGCTGCCGCTGCGGCAGTGGAGCCCGCGACCGAGGCCGCCGTCACGGGCTGGCAGGCGGTTACGGCCGCGCTGTCGGACTACGCCAGCAAGGCGCGCGAGATCGGTGGCGATATCGGCCAGAGCCTGGTCAGCGCCTTCCAGTCGGCCGAGAACGCGGTGGGCCAGTTCGTGAAGACCGGCAAGCTGAACTTCCGCGATCTTGTCACCTCGCTGCTGGCCGATCTCGCCCAGCTGGCGGCGCGGCGGTTTATCCTCGGGCCGATCGCCAATGCGCTCTCCGGCGTGTTTGCCGGCGCGGGCGGCATCTTCGCCAACGTCCTGCATGCGGGCGGGATGGTCGGATCGGCCGGGCCCTCGCGGATGGTCCCAGCCATGGCCTTCGCCGCTGCGCCCCGGATGCATGGTGGCGGCATGGCGGGGCTTCGCCACGACGAAGTGCCCGCGATCCTGCAACGCGGCGAACGGGTGCTGTCGCGTCGTGAGGCACAGAGCTACGGCGCGGGAGGTGGGGTCAACGTCACCATCATGGCCCGCGACGCCGAAAGCTTCCGGCAGTCGCGCACGCAGGTCGCGGCCGACATCGCCCGCGCCGTGTCGCTGGGCCGGAGGGGCATGTGATGGCGTTCCACGAGGTCCGGTTTCCAGACAACATCAGCCGTGGCGCGCGGGGCGGGCCGGAACGGCGCACGCAGATCGTCGAGCTCGCCTCGGGCGACGAGGAACGCAACGCCAGCTGGGCCAACTCGCGCCGCCGCTATGACGTCGCCTACGGCATCCGCCGCACGGACGATCTGGCGGCCGTCGTCGCCTTCTTCGAGGCGCGCAACGGTCGGCTCCACGGTTTCCGCTTCAAGGACTGGGGCGACCACAAGTCCTGCCTCCCCTCGGGCACGCCGTCGCCCACCGACCAGGCGATCGGCACCGGCGATGGCGCGACGACCGCCTTCCAGCTGGTCAAGCGCTACGCCTCGGGCGCGCAATCCTGGACGCGCGCCATCGCCAAGCCGGTGGCGGGCAGCGTGCGCATCGCGCTGTCGGATGTAGAGCAGCTCTCCGGCTGGTCGGTCGACGTCACGACAGGCCTCGTCACCTTTGCTGCGGCGCCGGGCTCTGGCGTCGCGATCACCGCGGGCTTCGAGTTCGATGTGCCGGTCCGCTTCGACGCCGATGCGCTCGACGTGACGCTCGACCTCGAGCGGCTCGGCTCGATCACCTCCATTCCGCTGCTGGAACTGCGCCGATGAAGACCCTCGATCCCGCCCTGCAGGCCCATCTCGACGAGGGCACGACGATGCTCGCCTGGTGCTGGCGGATCGGCTGCGCCGACGGCGTGACCTTCGGCTTCACGGATCACGACCGGACGCTGAGCTTCGACGGCACGGACTTCGAGCCCGAGAGCGGGCTCACGGCCTCCGAGGTGCGGTCGGGATCGGACCTGTCCGTCGATGCGCAGGATGCCGAAGGGGTGCTGACCTCCGACCGCATCACCGAGACCGACATTCTCGACGGCCGCTGGGACAACGCCGAGGTCGAGGTCTGGCGCGTGAACTGGGCCGATACGAGCCAGCGCGTGTTGATGCGCCGGGGCGCCATCGGCCAGATCCGGCGGGGGCGGCTGGCCTTTGTGGCTGAGGTCCGCTCGCTGGCGCATGTGCTGGGCCAGACAGTCGGGCGGACGTTCCAGGCGACCTGTGATGCCGCGCTCGGCGATGCGCGCTGCGGTGTCGATCTCGAGGATCCCGCCTTCAAGGGGACGGGCGCCGTGATCGATCTCCTGCGCGACCGCACCTTCACCGCCTCGGGGCTCGGGGGGTTCGCCTACGGTTGGTTCACCTTCGGCACGCTGGACTGGACGACCGGCGCGAATGCGGGGCGGCGCACCGAGGTGCTGGGCCATGACATGACGGATGGCATCGCGGTGCTGACGCTGCTCGAGGCGCCGGTGCGCGCGATTACCGAGGGCGACGGCTTCACCATCCGAGCGGGCTGCGACAAGCGGATGGAGACGTGCGGGGCGAAGTTCGCGAACACCGTCAACTTCCGGGGCTTCCCGCATATCCCCGGCCAGGACGCGGTGCTGCGCTACGCCACCAAGGATGGCGGGCATGAAGGGTCCGTGCTGTGACGCAACCCCTCGCATTGGCCGGCCCCACCCGCGTCATCGCCATTGCCCGCTCCTGGCTCGGCACGCCCTACCACGACCAGGCCAGCCTTCGGGGCGTCGGCTGCGATTGCCTCGGCCTCGCGCGGGGCGTCTGGCGCGAGGTCGTCGGCCCCGAGCCGTTCCCGATCCCGCCCTACAGCCGGGACTGGGGCGAGACGGGCCCGCGCGAGGTGCTGGCCGAGGGCGCGCGGCGCATGATGATCGAAGTGGATGCGGCAAGAGCCGGGCCAGGCGCGCTGGTCCTGTTCCGTATGAGGCCCCGCGCCATCGCCAAGCATGTCGGGATCCTGACCGGTAGCGACAGCTTCCTCCACGCCTACGAGCGGCTCGGCGTGATCGAGGAGCCGCTCACCCAAAGCTGGCGGCGGCGCATCGCCTTCGCTTTCCTGTTCCCGCAACGCTGAGATCCGACCATGGCCACCCTCGTTCTCGGTGCCGCTGGCGCCGCCATTGGCGGCAGCATCGGCGGTGCGATCCTCGGTGTCAGCGCCGCGACCATCGGTGGCTTCATCGGCTCCAGCATCGGCTCGGTGGTCGACAGCTGGATCATCTCGTCGCTGGCGCCCACCCAGCGCATCGAGGGCGCGCGGCTCGACACGCTGCGCATCACCTCGGCCACCGAGGGCGCGGTCATCCCGCGGCTCTACGGCCGCATGCGGATGGGCGGCAACATCGTCTGGGCGACGGATTTCCGCGAGGAGACGAAGACCACCACACAGGGTGGCGGCAAGGGCGGCGGGGGCGGCAAGGTCAAGACCACCGAGTATCTCTACTATGCCAGTTTCGCCGTGGCGCTCTGCGAGGGCCCGATCACCGGGATCGGCCGCATCTGGGCCGACGGCAAGCCGATGGACCTCTCCGGCGTCACCTGGCGCTGGTATTCGGGCGACGAAGCACAGTCTGCCGATCCGTTCATCGCCGCGAGGATGGGCGGGGCCAACACGCCCGCCTATCGCGGCACCGCCTATGTCGTCTTCGAGGAACTGGCGCTGTCCACCTATGGCAATCGCCTGCCGCAGCTCTCTTTCGAGGTGTTCCGCCCGCTCGCCGATCCCGACACCGCCGAGGGGCTGACCCGCGCCGTCACCATGATCCCGGCCTCGGGCGAGTTCACCTACGCCACACAGGCGATCCGCAAGACCGATGGCGGCGCGACGGTGCCCGAGAACCTGAACGCGCTGGCAGGCTCCACCGACATGGTGGAGGCGCTAGACCGGCTGCAGGCGATGGCCCCGGCGGTCGAAAGCGTCAGCCTCGTGGTGGCCTGGTTCGGCGACGACCTGCGCGCGGGATCGTGCAAGGTGCGGCCAGGTGTCGAGGTCTCGGCCAAATCGACCACGCCCGCCAGCTGGTCGGTGAACGGCGTCAGCCGCGCCAATGCCTTCCTGGTCAGCCGGGATGCTGAGGATCGCCCCGTCTATGGCGGCACGCCATCCGACTTTGCCGTGGTGCAGTCGATCCAGGAGATGAAGGCGCGCGGGCTGCGGGTGACCTTCTATCCCTTCATTCTGATGGACGTGCCGCCCGGCAATACGCTGCCGAACCCGTATTCGGACAACGCCGCCGAGACGGGGCAGCCCGCGTTCCCTTGGCGCGGCCGGATCACCTGTTCTCCGGCGGCGGGCTACGCCGGAACGGTGGACAAGTCCGCCACGGCGGCCGCGCAGGTCGCGGCGCTGTTTGGCGCAGCGACGCCCGCCAGCTTCAGCGTTTCGGGCCAGTCGGTCTCTTGGACCGGCACGCCGGGCGAGTGGGGTCTGCGCCGCATGGTGCTGCACTACGCCCATCTCTGCGCGGCGGCGGGCGGCGTCGACGCCTTCCTGATCGGCACCGAGATGCCGGGGCTGACCACGATCCGCTCAAGCGCGTCCAACTATCCGGCCGTGCAGGCCTATCGGGACCTGCTCGCCGATGTGCGCACGATCCTCGGTGCCAGTACGAAGATCGGCTATGCCGCCGACTGGTCGGAGTATTTCGGGCACCAGCCCGGCGACGGCTCGGGCGACGTGCTCTTCCACCTCGATCCGCTCTGGGCCGACCCGGAGATCGATTTCGTCGGGATCGACAACTACATGCCGCTGTCGGACTGGCGGGACGGGTTCGAGCATGCCGACGCGGCCGAGGGCTGGCCCGCGATCTACGACCGGGCCTACCTGCAGGGGAACATCGCGGGCGGCGAAGGCTTCGACTGGTTCTATGCCAACGCGGCTGACCGCTCGGCGCAGGTCCGCACCCCGATCACGGACGGCGCGGCCAGCAAGCCGTGGGTCTTCCGCTACAAGGATCTGCGCGCCTGGTGGTCGAACGCGCATTACAACCGCCCGAGCGGGGTGGAGAGCGGGACGCCGACCTCATGGGTACCGGAGTCCAAGCCGATCTGGTTCACCGAGCTCGGCTGTCCCGCCATCGACCGTGGCACGAACCAGCCGAACGTCTTCTTCGATCCGAAGTCGTCCGAGAGCTTCACGCCGCATTTCTCGCGGGGCTGGCGCGACGACGCGATCCAGCGCGCCTATCTCGAGGCGACGTACCTCTGGTGGGGCGAGGCCGCAAACAACCCGGTGTCCTCGGTCTACGGCGACCGCATGGTGCACGTGCCCGAATGCGCCGCCTGGACCTGGGACGCGCGGCCCTATCCCTTCTTCCCGGCGCTGACAGACGTCTGGACGGACGGCGCGAACTGGCGGCTCGGGCATTGGTTGACCGGGCGGCTCGGCGCGGTGTCGCTGGCGGCCCTCGTCCGCCACCTCTGCCTGCGCGCGGGGCTGCCCGAGGCCCGGATCGACGTCACCGGGCTCTGGGGTGCGGTCGAGGGCTACGCCATCACCGCGCTGGAAAGCCCGCGCGCGTCGATTACCACGCTGTCGCGGCATTTCGGCTTCGATGCCGTCGAGACCGAGGGGGTGATCCACTTCGTCATGCGCGGCCGAGCGTCGGTTGCCACCCTCGCACCCGACGATCTGGTGGCCGCCCGCGAGGGCGACGTGCTGGAAATGACGCGCGGCCAGGAGACCGAACTGCCTCAAGCGCTGAAATGGCAGGTCGCGCGTGCCGACGAGGATTACGACGCGGCCCTCGTCGAGGCACGGCGGATCACGGTGGACACGACCCGGATCGCGTCCGAGTCCTTCCCGATGGCCGTGCCGCCCGAGGAGGCCGAGCGCCGCTGCCGCCGTGCCCTGATGGAGGCGTGGGTGGGCCGGGAGACGGCGGCGTTCCGCCTGCCGCCCTCGCGCCTGGCGCTCGATCCGGCCGATGCGATCCGGCTGGAGCATGACGGGCGACTGGTCGATCTGCGGCTCGTCTCCATCGCCGACGCCGAGGCGCGCGGCATCGAGGCGGTGCGCCAGGACCGCGCGACCTACGACCTGCCGCCCGGCGATCCCCGCGCGGCGTCGCTGACGCGGGCGGTCGTGTTCGGCGCGCCGGATGCGGTGCTGATGGATCTGCCGCAACTGACCGAGGACCAGGCCGCGCATCGACCGTTTGTGGCCGCGCACGCTGCACCGTGGCCGGGTGAGATGGCGGTGTTCCGCAGTCCCGCGACCGATGGCTTCGAGATGCTCACCAGCTTCGGCACGCGGGCCCGGCTCGGCACGCTGGTCTCGGACTTCTACGCGGGCCCCACCTCGCGCTTCGACCTCGGCAACGCGCTGGTGGTCGATCTGCTGACCGGCACGCTGGAAAGCGTCACCGACCTGACGCTCTTCGGCGGCGCCAACGCGCTGGCCATCGAGACCGCGTCGGGGGTGTGGGAGATCGTGCAGGCGGGCGCGGCCGAGCTGCTGGCACCCGGCCGGTATCGGCTGACCCGCTTGCTGCGGGGTCAGCGAGGGACCGAGGGTGCAATGGGCAATCCGGCTCCGGCAGGCGTGCGGGTCGTCGTGCTGGACACTGCGCTGGCGTCCCTGCCGATCGCTGAGGCCGATCTTGGCATCCCGTGGAACTGGCGCATCGGCCCGGCGAGCCGCCCGGTCAGCGACGAGACCTATGTGGGGCAGACCTTCACGCCTGAGGGCGTGGGGCTGCGGCCGTTCTCGGTCGCGCATGTTGAGCAGCCTTGGCGTCGCCCCCGCACCCCCGGCGATCTGACGATCCGCTGGACACGCCGGTCCCGCGCGCTCGCGGCCGACAGCTGGGGCGGGCTCGAGGTGCCGCTGGTTGAGGAACTCGAAGCCTATGAGGTCGAGATCCTAGACGGCGCCACCGTGAAGCGGGTGCTAAGCGCGGCCACCACCAGCGCCGTCTACACCGCCGCCGCCCAGACCGCTGACTGGGGCGCGCTGCTCGGCCCTGGCGACACGCTCGACATCCGCATCTACCAGCTCTCTGCCCTCGTTGGGCGGGGCGCGCCGAAAAACGTCACGCTCACGTTCTGAAGGCCATCCCATGTCCGACGCCACCACCCATCTCCTGCTGCCCTACATCCTCGCGGCGCAGGCTCAGAAGCATGTGACCCACAACGAGGCGCTGCGGATCCTTGACGGGCTCGTCCAGCTCTCCGTCCTCGACCGCGACCTGACCGCGCCGCCCGGCAGCCCTGCCGATGGCGACCGCTACATCGTCGGTTCGGGCGCGACGGGCGACTGGGCGGGCTGGGACCTGAACGTTGCGCTCTGGACGGACGGCGCTTGGCTCCGCTTGCCGCCCCGCACCGGCTGGCGGGCGTGGGTCAAGGATGAGGGCCTGCTGCTGGTCTACGATGGTGCGGGCTGGGTCGGCACCACGCCCAGCGAGTTGCAAAATATGGCGCTGCTCGGGCTCGGCACGACGGCGGACGCCTCGAACCCGTTCTCGGCCAAGCTGAACGCCGCGCTCTGGACGGCGAAGACCGTCGCCGAGGGTGGCACCGGCGATCTGTTCTACACCATGAACAAGGAGGCGGCGGGCGACGATCTCGGCCTGACGCTGCAGACCGGATTCGTGACCAAGGCGCTGGTGGGGCTCTTCGGCTCGGACAGGTTCCGCCTCGCGGTCTCCGCCGACGGCAGCACCTTCTTCGACGGGCTGAGCGTCGACAACGCCACCGGCATCGTCGACCAGCCTCGGCTGCCGCGGTTCAAGGCGTACACCAACTACGACAACTATGTCGGTGTCGGGACCTGGACGAAGATCGGCCTCAACAACACCGACACCAACGATCAGGGCGCCTTCGACGCCGCGAACAACCACTTCGTCGCCCCGGTCGACGGCACCTACCTCTTCGGCGCGACGCTGCTCTACAAGATCAACGCCAGCGCCACGGCCCGAATGCGCGGGCGGCTCGTGCTGAACGGTACGACCGAAATCCGCGGCTCCCTCGGCGAAATCTCCGCCACCCACGTCTCGCTCGCCACCGCGATCTGGCTGCAGACCATGGTCCCGCTCACCGCCGGCGATACCGTCGAGCTGCAGGGGTATTTCCGGGTCGCGGATGGCTACTTCGCGGCAGACCACACGGCCTTCTGGGGCTGCAAGGTCGGCTGAGCGGCGGAAGGAAGATCCGATGACACCACCCCGATCCGAGGGCTTCGTGCGCATGCCCGACGCCGAGTTCGAGGCGATCCTGACCCGGGCGGCCGAGGAAGGCGCGAAGCGCGCACTGGCCGATGTCGGCCTCGACGGCGACGAGGCCGCGCTCGACATCCGCGATCTGCGCTCCCTCGTGGACTGCATCCGGCTGGTGCGGCGCACCGCGATGCAGACGGCCGTCCGCATGATCACCACCGGCGTCATGCTGGCGCTGCTAGCGGGCATAGCCATCAAGCTGAAGATCTTCGGCGGCGGCCTTTAGCCGCTCAACACCCCAAACCAGCAGCTCACCCACACCCGCCCTCGAGGCGGGTTTTTCGTTTTGGAGGACCACCATGAGCACGACCTTCCACCGACATTGGCGCGACGTTCCGGAAAGCGCGTGGCGCTGGCCCAACTTCAGTCCGGCCGAGATCGCCTGCCGCGGGACCGGCAAGCTGCTCGTCAATGAGCCCGCGCTCGACAGGCTGCAGGCGCTGCGCGACCGGTTGGGCAAACCGCTGATCGTGCGTTCCGCCTATCGCAGCCCCGAGCACAACCGCGCCGTGGGCGGCGCCACCCGGTCGAAGCACCTCGACGGCGCCGCCTTCGACATCGCCATGGCGAACCACGACCCCGTGGCCTTCGAGGCGGCGGCGCGAGAGGTCGGGTTCCTCGGCTTCGGCTTCTATCCGCGCTCAGGTTTCATGCATGTCGATCTTGGACCGGCACGACAGTGGGGCGAGCGGTTCCCGGTACGGGCGACCGCATTTGCAGCAGAGACTCCGCCCGTGCGGGAGGTGCTGGCCGACAGCCGTACGATGAAGGGCGGCGGGGCGGCGGGTGTCGCGACGCTCGGCACGGCCGGGGTGGAAGTCGCCCAGCAGGTGCTGGCGGAGACGCAAAGCGCCGTCCTGCCGCTGGTCCCGTATCTCGATACGCTCCGCTGGGTGTTCATCGCGGTGGCACTCGGTGGCATCGCGGTCACCATCTATGCCCGCCTCGACGACTGGCGCCGGGGGCGGCGGTGATCGCCGCGCTTCTGACCGGGTTAGCCGCTAGCCCGTGGACGTGGGCGGCGCTGCGCTACGGCGCCATCGCGCTCGCCGTGCTCCTGTTCCTGTTGGCGCTGCGCCGCTCCGGAGAGCGAGCGGGACGCCTCGCCGAACGCCTTAAGACCACGGAGAAGGCCAATGATGTCCAACGCCAGATGCTGGAAGCGGCAGCTCGCCGCCCTCGCGACCGCGACGAGCTTGCTGAGCGGCTGCGCGACGGTCGGTTCTGAACCTGGCGGCTTGTCTGCATGTCCGCCGGCCGTGGAGTACAGTCGCGGTCTCCAGGCGCGTGCGGCCGACGAGCTCTTGCTGCTGCCTGAACGCTCGGTGCTGGCGGAGATGATGAGCGACTATGTCGTACTGCGCGACCAGGTGCGGGCGTGTGACCTGCCGTAAGGCCTGGCGCGACCGGTCGGAACAGCCGAAGCCAGGTCTGTCTGGCTCTCGACAGAGCACGGCGTGCATTCGCGGCAGCCGCGTCGCTTACCTCGTCAGCCTGCGCAGTCTCGACACCGCATCACGGTAGGCTCAAGTTCGAGCCGACGCATGCCGATAAACTCGCCGCAGTCGTGGCACCAACCGAACTCCCCCGCATCAATTCGACGGATGGCTGCCTCGAGAGCCCAGACGCGTCCAAGTCGCCGTGTTTCCTGAGCTGCCGCCATGGCCTGTTGCTGCATCGCGTCCATGCGGCTGAGCCGACCAACGCTTTGCTGATCCAGCTCGACAGGTCTGCGGTCCGCCGCCGTCTGAGCGGACGCGGACCGCAAGGCATCCAGTTCGTCGCGGAGCCGCGGCAGAAACGCTGTCTTCAGCTCCTCCGGAGTGGGGTCCGTCATTGCGCTCACCGCAAGAGCAGGACAGGAACCTTGCAGGACCGCATCATCTCGGTCGTGGTGGAGCCGATCACGAGGCTTCGGATGCGGCTGTGGCCGTAGGCACCCATCACAAGCATGCCGAAACCATCCTTCTCGACCATCTTGCCCAGTTCCTCGTCCGGTTGCCCGGCCACGATGCGCGTCTGCGCCTCGATCCCGGCAGCGGCAAGCAAGGCCTTGGCGTCTGCAAGGCCCTTTGTGACCTCCGGCGTCTCGTTTCCGACGGTCACGACGGTGACAGGCAGGTCCGCGAAGAAGGAACTGCGCGAGATGTGATCGACCGCCTTCATCGCCGAGCGCCCTCCGTCATAGGCGACGAGCACGGACTCGATCGGCTTGAAGGCACGCGCGGCGACGAAGACGGGTCGATGCGCCGCGCGCACGATGCGTTCCAGGTTCGAGCCAAGGTGTCCCTTCGCGAAATCCGCCGCCTCGCCGCGCTTGCCGATGACGATTACTCGCGCTTCGCCCTCGATCTCGCCGATGGCTTCGACGATGTCACCGTGGCGCAGTCGGGTGGTGATCTCGGTCACGCCATCCCGGTCCACGATGGCGCGAGCATCCTCGAGGATCGCGCGACCCCGATGGCCGACGAGCTTTGCGCGTTGCGCGTCGATCTCGGCCAGTTCCTCCATCAGCTTCGTCCGCGCGCCCAGCCGGATCGCACCGGACAGGTCCGACTTTTCCGGGGCCTCGCGTCGCCCCAGCACATGGATCAGCTCGACCGGTGCGGCCGTCCGCTGCGCAATCCAGGCGACGTGGTGGCAGACGCTCTCGGAATAGATGGAGCCGTCCACGAGGGCGATGATCTTGTCTGTCATGGGTCTTTCCTCCCTCAATGGTTCATCAGCTTGTCCATGGCGCCGGGCTTGTCATGGATGGCAAGTTGGTCGACCAGGGTCTCGGTCGCCGCGTTCATGCCCACGACCTCGACCTCGGCGCCGTCGCGACGGAATTTCAGGATCGCCATGTCGAGCGCCTGAACCGAGGAGATATCCCAGATATGCGCACGGCTCACGTCGATCACCACGCGTTCGGGGGCCTCCTTGAAGTCGAAGGCATCCATGAAATCCTCGACGGAGCCGTAGAACAGCTGGCCCTCGACGCGGTAGGTTCGCACGCGCCCATCCGCGCTTATGTCCGAGGTCACGCGGAACAGCTGCGCGATCTTTCCGGCGAAGAAGACGCCCGACAGCAGTACGCCCACCACCACCCCGATGGCGAGGTTGTGGGTGTAGACCACGGTGACAACGGTCGCGATCATGACGATGGACGACGATTTCGGATGCACCCGAAGCGCCTTGATCGACGACCAGGAGAATGTCCCGATCGACACCATGATCATGATCGCGACCAGCGCGGGCATCGGGATGATGCTGACCAGGTCGCCGAGCCCGACGACCATGATCAGCAGGAAGACGCCGGCAGCGGCGGCAGACAGGCGCCCGCGCCCGCCTGATTTCACGTTGATGATAGACTGCCCGATCATCGCGCAGCCCGCCATCCCGCCTATGAAGCCGGTGGCGGTGTTCGCCAGCCCCTGACCGATGCATTCCTGGTTCCGGTTTGACTTCGTGTCGGTCAGGTCATCGACGATGTTCTGTGTCATCAGGCTTTCGAGCAGGCCCACGACGGCCACTGCCACCGAATAGGGCAGAATGATCGTCAGCGTCTCGAGGTTGAGCGGGATCTGCGGGATCAGGAAGACCGGCAGCGTGTCGGGCAGCGCGCCCATGTCGCCCACCGTCCGCACGTCGAGCCCGAGCGCGACGGACAGCCCCGTGAGCACGACGATGGTCACGAGCGGCGAGGGAATGGCCGTGGTCAGAAGCGGAAAGAGGTAGATGATGGCGAGCCCCGCGGCCACGAGCGCGTAGGTGATCCACGTCACGTCCCGCGGGTCGAGTTCCGGCAGCTGGGCCATGAAGATCAGGATCGCGAGCGCGTTGACGAAGCCGGTCATCACCGATTTCGACACCCAGCGCATGACGAAGCCGAGTTTCAGGACGCCGGCGCCGATCTGGATCAGTCCGGCCAGCACCGTCGCGGCCAGCAGGTATTGCAGTCCGTGGTCGCGCACCAGCGTGACCATCAGGACCGCCGTGGCGGCGGTCGCAGCGGAAATCATGCCGGGCCGCCCGCCGGTGATGGCGGTGATGACAGCGATCGAGAAGGAGGCGTAGAGCCCGACCTTGGGATCGACCCCCGCGATGATGGAAAAGGCGATTGCCTCGGGAATGAGGGCCAGTGCCACGACGAGCCCGGCGAGCAGGTCGCCGCGTATGTTGCCCAGCCACTGGGCGCGGTAGACGTCGAGTGAGATCATGTAAATGTTGTCCGATACCGGTCCTGCGGCTTGCGCGAGATCGGCGTGCAAGTGCACCGTTTTCTTGTGGTTGTCCGGCGGATCGGCGGCCGGAAGAGCCACCCGGAATCGCTTCCAGGTCCAGGTTCGCTACACTGCCGCATAAGGGTTGCAGCGGAAAATGGCAATAAGCAAGGCTGTTTGACAGGCCGCAGCCAACGCCCTGGCGATGGCCAGCAGTGTTTACTGCTCATGCGCGCGTGGGGGGTGACGGAGGTTGATATGGATCAAGGCGCATTATCTGGCCGCTATCGACCACCCGCACGGCGCTCGCGGTGCATGTGGTCACGGAGGCGCAGGACACCGATGCGGTGCTGCACGAACTTGCCGAGGGGTTGGAGCACGGGTTCGGGATCGCGCACAGCACGATTCAGGTCGAGCGCGAGCCCTGCGGCGCAAGCTGCCTTCGGGGCCACGCGTAACGCAGGGCATCCATTCCGGGCGCGGCTCCTGGATCGTCCAGAAGAATCATTTACAAAACTAGGATTGTAGTTATTTTTACGTCATGACCACGACCAGTCTGAACGCCCGCGCCCTTGCCGCCCTTGCCGCCCTTGGCCATGATGCCCGCCTTTCGATCTTTCGCTTGCTGGTGAAGGCCGGGGACGACGGGCTGCGGGTCAGCGATATCGGCGAGCACCTCGGACTCGCCCCGTCGACCTTGGCGCATCACCTCTCGACGCTGGTCGATGCGGGGCTGGTGCTGCAGGACAAGCAGGGCCGCGAGGTGTTCAACCGGGTCGATTTTCCCGCGATGCACCGTGTTGTCGGATTCCTGACCTCCGAATGCTGCGCCGGTGTTGCGGTCCGCTCTTCAGAGGATGCGGCGTGAGATGCGCGTGCTCTTTTTCTTGCCCTGAAACAACTGCAATTCCGGAGATTTGGTGATGACTGACACGACCCTCCCGACACCCGGCCTCCGGTCCGCTCTGCGCCACCTGTGGCAGGACCAGCGGGTCTGGCTCGCCTCGGCGCTGATCCTTGGCGCGCTGGCGGTGTTCGACACGCCCCAGGCCGCCGATTCTGCGCTCTTCGCGGGCACCGCGCTCTTGAACACGGCGCCGTTCCTGATCCTATCGATCGCCATCGCCGCGTGGGCCAATGCGACGGGGGCCGACAACCTGATCGCCAAGGCCTTCACCGGCGCGCCGATCCTGATGATCGGGCTGGGCGCGCTGGCGGGGGGCGTCTCGCCCTTCTGCTCCTGTGGGGTGATCCCGCTGATCGCGGCGCTGCTGGCGATGGGCGTGCCGCTCTCGGCGGTGATGGCCTTCTGGCTGGCCTCGCCGATCATGGACCCGTCGATGTTCGTGCTGACGGCAGGCGTGCTCGACTTCGAGTTCGCGGTGGCCAAGACGCTCGCCGCCATCGGGCTGGGCGTGTTCGGCGGGACGGTGGTGCACCTGATGATGAAGGGAGGCGCCTTCGCCGACCCGCTGCGCGACGGCATCGGCAACGGCGGATGCGGCGGCGCGAAGATCCGCGCGCCCAAGCCCGTGGTGTGGCGCTTCTGGACCGATGCGGACCGCCGGGCGAAGTTCGGCAAGACGGCGCTGACCACCACGCTGTTCCTCGCCAAGTGGCTGACGCTGGCCTTCATCCTCGAGAGTCTCATGCTGGCGTGGATCCCGGCGGAAACCGTCACCGCCGCACTCGGGGGCGAGGGGCTGCTGCCCATCGTGACCGCGACGCTGGTCGGCGTGCCGGCCTATCTGAACGGCTATGCCGCTCTGCCGCTGGTCGGCGGGCTGATCGAACAGGGCATGGCGCCGGGGGCGGGAATGGCCTTTCTCGTCGCGGGTGGCGTCACCTCGATCCCGGCGGCCATGGCGGTCTGGGCGCTGGCGCGGCCACAGGTCTTTGCGGTCTATATCGGCCTGTCCCTGACTGGCGCTTTCGCATCGGGGCTGCTGTTCCAGCTCTGGACGCAGATGGCATGAACACCTGCGGCGAGACGGGTTGTCTCGCTGCACCCTTCCTGATCGAAGCCCCATCATGATCCCAAGACTGTCACCGGCGCGGCGCGCACCTGTCGTCGCCGCGCTCGGCTCTTCCCTCACCGTCAGCTGGGCCTCCAGCTACTACATCCCGGCCGTTCTGGCCGTGCCCATGGCCGAAGACCTCGGCCTTTCGCCGGTCTGGGTGTTCGGCGCGTTCTCCATGGCGATGGTGGTTTCGGCCATGGTCGGACCCTGGGCGGGAGCGCGGATCGACGGCTTTGGTGGGCGCGGCGTCCTGATGCTGTCGAACCTGGTCTTCGCGGCGGGCCTCGGGCTGCTCGCCGTGGCTCCCTCGCCCCTCGTCCTCTTCGCGGGCTGGGCTGTCATCGGGTTCGGCATGGGGATCGGGCTTTACGAGGCGGGGTTCGCCACGCTGGCGGGGATCTACGGCAAGGAGGCGCGCGGGCCGATCACCGGGATCACCCTCATCGCCGGGTTCGCGAGCACCGTGGGCTGGCCGCTCTCCGGGCTGATGCTGGCAGCGTGGGGCTGGCGGGAAGCCTGCATCGGTTGGGCGCTGATCCATCTGACCGTGGCCTTGCCGCTGAACGCGTGGCTGCCGAAGGGAACCAGGACGGTAGCCGCAGAGGCGACGCCGATCGAAGAGGGGCAACCGCCGTCCCGCCTTGCGCTCTGGCTGCTGGCCTTCGTCTTCGCCGCGACCTGGTTCAACTCGACCGCCATGGCCGCGCACCTGCCGGGGCTGCTTCAAGCCGCGGGGGCCAGCACGGCGGTCGCCATCGCGGCCGGCGCGCTGATCGGCCCGGCGCAGGTCGCGGCGCGGGTGCTGGAGTTCGGGCTGCTGCGCCGGTTCCATCCGCTTGTCTCGACCCGCGTGGCGGCCGCGGCGCATCCCGTCGCTGCGGTGGCGCTGGTGAGTTTCGGGGGACCGGCTGCCTATGCCTTCGCCCTCCTGCATGGGGCGGGAAACGGCATCCTGACCATCGCCAAGGGCACGCTGCCGCTGGCGCTGTTCGGCGCGGCGGGATACGGGAGACGGATCGGCTGGCTCAATGCTCCTGCCCGAATCCTTCAGGCTGCGGCGCCCCTCATCTTCGGCGCCGCGCTGACGGCTTGGGGCCTCTCGGCGATCTGGCTGACAGCAGCGATCGGCATCGCCTCGTTCATCGCTCTGCTAGCACTCAGGCGGACATGAGGCGGCGCGGACGGGCCTCGCGAACCCGCCGCGCGCTCAGGTTGCGGCGGAGAGGTTCACCCGCTTTATGAGCGCGGCCGCTGTTTCCTTGCGCTCCGAGTAGCGGTCCACGAGATACGCCTTCCGTTCGCGCGTGAGCAGCGTGAACTTCACCAGTTCCTCCATAACATCCACGATCCGGTCGTAGAGCGGCGACGGGCGCATCCGTCCCGTCTCGTCGAACTCCTGGAACGCCTTGGGGATGGAGGACTGGTTGGGGATGGTCAGCATCCGCATCCAGCGCCCGAGAACCCGCATCTGGTTGACCGCGTTGAAGCTCTGCGAGCCGCCCGACACCTGCATCACCGCCAGCGTCTTGCCCTGCGTCGGGCGCACCGCGCCCTCGGACAGCGGAATCCAGTCGATCTGCGTCTTCATCAGGCCGGTCATGGCGCCGTGCCGCTCCGGCGAGGACCACACCATGCCTTCGCACCAGGCTACCAGATCGCGCAGCTCGCGCACCTTCGGGTGGCTGGCATCCACGCCGTCATCGACCAGCGGCAGGCCTGAGGGGTGGAAGAACCGGACCTCCGCCCCGAGTGCAGTGAGAATGCGCCCGGCCTCCTCTGCCGACAGTCGGCTGAACGAGCGCGCCCTGAGCGAGCCGTAGAGGATCAGGATCCGGGGCGGATGCATGCTGATGGCAGGCGACAGCAGCCTGTCGCGGTCGATTGCCGCGAAACTCGTCTCCTCGAGCTGTGGTGTGGTCAGATCGGTCAGGGTGTCAGGCAATCCGGTTTCCTTCGGTGTCGATGATCAATTGGCCGTCCTCCTTGGCGAAAGGACCCGGAGGGAGCTTGTCGAGCAGATCGAGGACAGTCTCGGACGGGCGGCAGAGCCTGACGCCCTTCGGCGTGCAGACGATCGGGCGGTTCACGAGGATCGGGTGCCGCGTCATGGCGTCCAGCAATACCTCGTCGGAGACGTCCGGCGCGGTGAGCCCCATCTCCTCGGCAGGTGAGCGCGCGACCCGCAGCGCCTCGCGCGCTGTGATCCCGGCGGCTGCGAACAGCGCCAGAAGCTGCGGGCGCGTCCAGCCCTCCTTGAGGTACTCGATGACGGTCGGCTCGTACCCGGCCGCCTGGGTAATCCCGAGGACGTTGCGGGATGTGCCGCAGTCGGGGTTGTGGTGGATGACGACCGGGAAGGTGCTCACGCGGGGAACCTCTCGCGTGTCCGGTTCGCGAACGCGACGAGGCTGAGCATCACCGGCACCTCGACCAGCACGCCCACCACGGTGGCCAGAGCCGCGCCGGAGTTCAGCCCGAAAAGACCGATCGCCACAGCGACCGCGAGTTCGAAGAAGTTCGACGTGCCGATCAGCGCGCAGGGCGCGGCGACCCGGTGCGGCAAGGCCCACAGCCAGGCCCATCCATAACCGAGCGCGAAGATGCCGTAGGACTGGATGATGATGGGGACCGCGATCAGTGCGATCAGCAGCGGTTGCGCGAGGATCACCGGCCCTTGGAAACCGAAGAGCAGCACGACGGTGATCAGGAGACCCACGACCGATGCCGGTTTGATCCGCGCCGTGAACGCCGTCACCGCGGCCTCGCCACCTTTCGCGATCAGCGCCCGTCGCGTCAGGAGACCCGCGATCAGGGGAATGACGATGTAGAGGACGACCGACAGGATCAGCGTCTCCCACGGGACGCTGATGTCGGTCACGCCCAGAAGGAAGGCTACGATCGGCGCGAAGGCGACCACCATGATCAGGTCATTCACCGAGACCTGCACCAGCGTGTAGTTGGGATCGCCCTTCGTCAGCTGCGACCAGACGAAGACCATCGCGGTGCAGGGCGCGGCGCCGAGCAGGATCAGGCCCGCGATGTATTCCGGTGCGCGCTCAGGATCGATCAGCCCGGCGAAGACGTAGTTGAAAAACAGGACCGCCAGCGCGGCCATCGTGAAGGGCTTGATCAGCCAGTTGATCGCCAGCGTGATGATCAGACCCTTCGGGCGCTTCCCCACCGCCTTGAGCGAGCCAAGGTCCACCGCGATCATCATCGGGTAGACCATCGCCCAGATCAGGACGGCGACGACGAGGTTGACCGAGGCGACCTCCAGCGCGGCCAGCGCGCCGAACACGCCCGGCGCGAGGCTGCCGAGGACGAGCCCGGCCAGGATACAGAGCGCGACCCAGAGGGTCAGCCAGCGTTCGAACAGGCTCATGAAAGTTCCTTCTCGTCGGGCATGCAGCAGACCGCGGCGGACGGCGCGGTCAGCGTGCCGATGAATTCTGCCAGCGGCTCGAGCGCGGCGGGGTTCAACGCGTAGCAAGTACGCGGGCCAGATATCTCGCCGGTGATGACCCCGGCGGCCTTCAGGATGCGCAGATGCTCGGACACCGTGGATTGTGCGAGGCCGACAGCCTCCACGATGTCGCCGCCGATGCAGCCGGGCGTGGCCAGCAGCAGCCGGAGGATGCGCAGCCGTGCCGGATGCGCAAGCGCCTTGGCCCGGTCAGCGATCTCGGTGTCAGAATCCTGCATGAGCAATCCCCATGGTCGCCAATCGTCGATAGACGATAAATGTGGTGCACACAATGGTGTTCGCTGCAGAGCAACCATCGTGCCCAAACGGGCGAAGCGAACTCTCGTGATCGTTTTAAATCAATCAGTTAAGGTGGAGAAGGTTGGATATCAGGCCCATCCCCTCCGCCACTTGCCCCCGCGAAAGCGTTCTCCCGATCCGGCCCCGGCCGGATTTTTCCGTTGTTTTCGAGGGTTATGTGGGAGGGGCTGAGCACTGGCCTGTGCGCCAGGAGGAGTGTAAGCCGTCTCTCAGGGCCGATATTCTCCGGACCTGTTGCCTGCGCCGATTTAGTGAAGTTTTGACAAGTCGATGAAATTGCTTCAGTTTCCTTCGCGGCCCGCTGAACATTTCGATTTCAGGGGCGTACTCCCGCATGGAACAGAAATCGAACTCGGAGGTAACGCGCGCAAGCATGGCTGAAGCCGTGGCGGAGCCCCTCACGGCGCAGTGAACTGTACAGCTTCTTCGACTCTTTGCCCCTCGGTACAACTGGCTCACGGTAAGCTGCTTGTGCTCCGACATAAGCGACTGATATTCGTACCACATCCCCCAAGCGGAGTGGTTGTCAGTGCGATACATTGATTCAGCATCTCGAAACCCTGCAGACGTTCTTGGCGAATGGCTCGCGAGCTTTGCCCCGCAGTCGGTGGAAGCTCTTCGGTGGCAGACCGGCTACTTTAGCGCAGATGGCTTAGCACCGTTGGGGCCAGTGTTAGACGCGCTCAAGATTCAAGATCTTTTGACGCGTTGCGTGATCGGATCCAACGGAGGGGAGACCGGAGAGCCAGATATCGAGACGCTCCTCCAGCTCGTTGGTAGCCCGCGCTCGAATGCACGGATCGGTGTTGTCAGCTATTCAGCGGGCCTGTTCCATCCAAAGGTTTATCATTTTACCAGACAAGATGGGACGCAGGCCGCATACGTGGGGTCCGCAAACCTGACTTCTCCCGGCATTTCCGGGATGAACATTGAGGCAGGCATGCTCTTGGACTCCTCCACCGGAGATCCTGATGATGTACTGTCGGACGTAGCATCGGCCATCGACGCCTGGTTCACCGGCACCCGGCCAGGGGTTTCATCGATTGCATCGCTATCCGATATCGCGCCCCTTGTCGCCGCGGGCATCCTTGGGGTTGCCCCAACTCCACGCACGACGCAAAACACGTCTACAAGCAGTGGGGGAAGTTCGAACAAAGTCGGACTCAAGCCACTTGTCAAATTTCCATCAGTTTCGACAAAGAGCAGCACTGCATCCGTTGCAGCTTCGTCGGCAGCCGCTCAGCCGACGTCACCGAACACGGCACCCACCAGCGCACCCCCCGGCACACCTGCCGCAGCACTTACCTCAAGTCCGCGGCCGCCATTTCCGGCATATGTACTTTTCGCGCCGGGCATCATGACGCCGACGCAAGGCGCTGCGGCACTAACTGGATCGAGCCTCGCGGGTGGGGCGGCTGGCTTGGTAATCCGCCTTAACAAGGACAGCGCGAGACATTTCTCCGGGGGCAGCGGTACGGCAAACGTCAGTGTGCCCGTTGCGACAATTGGTACGGTGAGATTCGGGGTGTTTCAGGGGAAGTATCAAAGGCCGCGCGCGGAATTCGAACTTCGAATGCGTTTTGTCTCAAATCTCGGCGCCCATGAAGCTCCCGCATCAAGTACCAACGTAATGGTATATGGGTATGCTCCTGGAGAATCTGGCCACGGAGACGTGAGGATGGTCGTTCCGGCCGCTCCGGCGCGCGAAATTCGCGATCATGCTACCGCAAACGGGTTTCGCGTTCCTGCGGCAAACGATCCGATGATCCTTGAATGGCCAACCGCAGCCGATCCCTGCTTCAAGGCCACTTTTATTGATCAGGGGCACTCGCTATTCGGCGCAGTTGATGCATTGCTCAACGCCGCTTCGACCACGGGCGCACTCGTGGGACAAGGTGCTTGCTGGCTTCCCTCAGGTACTTCGCCCCAATGGTAGAGGCTTCAGAAGTCCCGACAGACGAACTACGCTTTTCTAAGAACTATTAGCGTTTCAGCCGCGACCGCGTTGCTCACATGGTACCCATATCGCTGGTAAGTCTGTAACGGAATTAGTTCATCGATGCTCCATCCAACGGATACCGCCAAGTTTGCCAAGTGCGATGGAGTATCAATATCGTACCGAATTCCCCCAATGGTCGTGTGGTTGTGCCCGACAATCAAAGCGTAAGGTGCTCCGGCTTTCATAAGGGCATTCACCGAGCGGAAGTTGGTCTTCATCGCTGCGAAGTACCTGTAGAGCAGCGACGGCACGGCGCGTCGCCGAAAGCCATCGCTCTCACTGAGCGAGTTGGCCAGCGTCACGCAAAGATCATACTCGTCAGTCGGTAAATCGGCCTCATTTATGGCCATGGCTTTAGGTAGCTCGCGCTTTGAGCTTCCGCGTAGTTCGCGACTGCCGATCAGCGAGGCTTCGAGCTCAAGAATTTGATCGGCAGGCAGAAGCCCGAGCCAGACCAATGACAGCCGCTGCGTGTCGATGTACGGCAGGGCCATGGCGTAGGGAGGGCTTGTGATGGCCGCATCGAACCGCTCCTGACCATCAACTTGCATCAGCTCTGAAACGTCGCAAAGAAGTGCCCGACCAGATGTGGCGCCGGTCCCAATTACCTCGCGTGTAGCTAGGATGCGCACGAGCACTTGCGAGACCGCGCTCAAAAATGCCTTGGTACAAGGCTCAGAGGGCAGTGGCGATGTTCTCCGCCGTATCCTAAGGTCACGAGGATCCTGTTGCGAATAGTCGCGGAGCAGATTGCTGGCAATGGCAAGAAATATCGGCGAAAGGTCGCCAGCGATGTCGAGGATCACTTTTCGGATGTTTTCGATCTCAACGTAAATGTCCTGATCGAACCACCCTAACAAATACTCCTGCCGCTCATCAGACGATTTCAGGCCAGAATGTTTTCTGTTGGACAAGAGATGATCCGAGATAGCCTTCTGCGCCTCTTTCAGGGCTTCAATGGGCGCAGATAGGGCGCAGAGCTTCGCGTTAGAAAGATACACTGCGAGTGGATTTATGTCAGTCCCGACCGCGTCTATTCCTAGATGCGAGCACTCTACTAACGTCGTTCCGCTGCCACAAAATGGATCGAGCACAAATTGACCAGGGGTCACATGAAAAATGTTGAGAAGTGCCCTAGCCACCTGGGGATTAAACTTACCCTTGTACTCGTGGAGTCCGTGAACTGAGTAGCGGGTAGCTTGCCTGTTCCTGCCGTTCCTTGCAGAACTCTCTAATTCAGATTGCGTTGTAGGAACAAAGCCGCCGCCGTTTTGATACCCTTTAAAGTAGGTAAGGCGATCGGCATTAGTGTGGACCCCCGGGTCCTGCAGCTCGATCCCGTCATGGGCGTCTTGAAACTTTGAGAAACTAATGAGTGAAGATGCCTCTCTAGAAGCTAATTCCCTCTCATATGGGTAGTATTTGTAGTCATGCCACCGGAGGCGCATCACTCCACCTCCTTGCGTAGAATCAGAATAGTCTCGGTCTTTATGTTTGCATGGGAGAGATTGAAGGACTTCCGGCTTGCAGACAGAATACGATCAGTCATGAAAAACGGCTTGAATCCAATAGAGCTGGCCTCGTCGTTTATGATCTCCGCATTGTCATGCAGCTTGCCGTGGATTTTCGAGCGGCCTACCACGAATGCGATGTAGCCACCTTTCACCACCACGCTATCCAGTAGATGCAGTGTTTGCCTCATTTGACGCGCAAAATCGTCAGCGGTATGATGATTTTTCTTAAAAAAGTGAGCTCTCGCTCCAATTTCGTCGGCCTTCACCTTCAGGGGATCATAACCTAACCACCACATCCGGTACTTGTGGTAGAGCCAGTACTCGTAGGCGTTCGGATAAGGAGGAGATGTGGCGACCAAGCCCACGGGCTGTCCGATCTCGCGCGGCTCGACCTTCAAAATGTCCCCTTCGATTACGTCCACTGGGCTCAATGCGTATTCACGGCCTTTCAGCGCGACATTGATCCTGCCGGCAGCGCGCAGGAACAGCGCTGGAACTGCCTCAGGGGCAATATTCTTATCCACCGCAGCGTACCGCGTATCACTCTCTTGGTTCGACACACGAACAATGATGCTCGAGAGTGCGAGCCGAAGGCAATCTTGCACTTCACTTGCGGCCGCGCTTATTGCCGTGGCGATCTTGTTAATCTCGATCTGGACGCTTGGCGTGAACCAGTGATCTAGATTAGGAATCTCCGGAACGTCGTTTTTCGGCACGCCTCTCGAACTTCTAACTATTTCTGCGGCATGCTCTTCGAGATCTACGGGGCACGATGCCGTTTTTACGCGAGACATTAGACAAGCAATCGGATTTAGATCGATGCCAACGGATGGAATCCCGAGTCGTTGACTTTCAACCAGAGTGCTTCCGCTTCCGCAAAATGGGTCAAGGACCGCAGTTGATTTTGGAAGTGGCAACGCACTCAAGATTGCTCGAGGTATTTCGGCAATGAATTTCGCGGGGTATGGATGGATCCCTTCAATTTCGCTATGACTCCGTCGATCCACGAAGCTCCAATCAATGGCACTTAGCGACGACTTGATAGCGCCCTCAGGATCAGCCGGGTCGAGCCAATTTTCCAGGTCGGCCTGTAATATTTCATTTGCCCCGTGCACCATTATTTTTCTTCTCGTTGTGGGCGCACTAGCGGAAGTGTGCCTTGATCTATTGTTGGTTCTGCCCGACTCAGAAAGTCAGCCACGGCTCGGCGAGCAATCTGTGCAACTGGAGCATCGTCACGCTCCGCTAGCGCGAGCAACATTGCGTAAGCTCGCTCGTCCAGGTTTATTGTCACCCTGGCTGTCTTTGTTCGTCCCTTTGGCCTTGCCATTCAGTACGTTTAGTGCAGCAAAAAACTGTCTGCAAGGCAAACTTCGGCCAGATGCGCGTGTGTCTGCCGCAAAGGTCAGACTGCTCCGACCACTCGACAGGAAATGGCTCGAGCAGCCGCGCCAGTGTTACCTCCGGCCCCTGCTTGCCGTCTAGGATCGCCTCGACGAGGTCGGGTGCAAGCAGAGTGAGCCGCATAACGCGGGTCATATAGGACGTCGCGATCCGCTCCCGCTCGGCCAGTTCGGCGATGGTAGCGAACTGGCCCGACTCGAGCATCCGCTTCCAGCGGAAGGCGCGGGCCAGCGCCTTGACAAGCGTGTTTTCCGCCTTGCGGTCTGGCCGGCCGCCATCGGGCAGGTGCATTTCCTTGCGCCCCCCGCGCTTCACGACGCGGAACGGGACGTGGAGCGTCACGTTCTCGGTGATCGGCGTGCCGCGAGTCATGCAGCCGCTCCCATGTCTCCAGCCAACATCTCGCGCGCAAGGTTGCCGAGGCCGTCTACGCGGAGCCTGAGGTTCAACCCGTCAGTGCCAATATCCACGCGCTCGACCAGCAGCGCCACGATGCGCGCCTGCTCGGCGGGGAAGAGTTCGTCCCACAGCGGGTCGAGTTGCTGCAGGGCCACGCGGGCGTCGGCCTCGGAGATATCGTCGGCGTGGTTGCGCGCTGCCTTCCACGTCCCCGCAACAATCTCCGGCTGGCAGAACACGGCGCGGAGCTGCTCTATGACGGCGCCCTCGATCTCGCCCGCAGGCACGCGGCCGACCGGACACGAACCAGCACCATGCTTCAGCACGGTCTGACTGACATAGTAGCGGTAGAGACGATCCCCCTTCCGAGTATGCGTCGGTGAGAACGCGGCGCCATCGGGACCGAACAGCAGCCCCTTCAGCAGCGCGGGCGTCTCGGCGCGTGTGCGGGCGGCGCGCTTCCGGGGGCTCTCCTGCAGGATGGCGTGAACCTTGTCCCACGTTTCGCGGTCGATGATGGCGTCGTGTTCGCCGGGATAGCTGTCGCCCTTGTGGACCGCTTCGCCGATGTAGGCGCGGTTGCTGAGCATCCGATAGATGTATTTCTTGTCGATCCGGTTGCCGCGCGGCGTCCGGATGCCTCGCGTGCCGACCTCCCGCGCCAGTTCCGTGCAGGACCCGATCTCGAGGAAGCGGGTGAAGATCCAACGCACATGCGAGGTGCTGTTTTCGTCCAACACCAGCTTCCGATTCTCAACGCGGTAGCCGTATGGCGGCACCCCGCCCATCCACATACCCTTTTTGCGGCTCGCGGCGACCTTGTCGCGGATGCGCTCGGCCGTCACTTCGCGCTCGAATTGGGCGAACGACAGCAGGATGTTCAGCGTCAGCCGCCCCATCGAGGTGGTCGTGTTGAACGACTGCGTGACCGAGACGAACGTCACGCCGTTCCTGTCGAATACCTCGACCAGCTTGGCAAAGTCGGCGAGCGAACGGCTGAGGCGGTCAATCTTGTAGACCACCACCACATCGACCAGCCCGTCATCGATGTCCTCCAGCAGCCGCCGCAAGCCGGGGCGTTCCAGCGTGCCGCCCGAGATGCCGCCGTCGTCATACTGATCGCGGACCAGCACCCAGCCCTCGGAACGCTGGCTGGCAATGTAGGCTTCGCAGGCCTCGCGCTGGGCGTGAAGCGAGTTGAACTCCTGCTCCAGCCCTTCCTCGGAGGATTTCCGGGTGTAGATGGCGCACCGCAGCTTGCGGACGGGCTTCGATTTCTCCGGTGGCTTCGTCACGTCCGCCCCCGGTGGTTCTTCAGCCCGAAGAAGGTCCACCCGTTCCAGCGCGTGCCGGTGATGGCCCGGGCGATGGCGGAAAGCGACTTGTAGGGCCGCCCCTGCCATTCGAAGCCGTCGGCGGTGACGGTGACGATCTGCTCGACGCCCTGCCATTCGCGCAGGAGGCGCGTGCCCGTGATGGGGCGGTCGCGGTCGGCGCGGATGCTGCGCTTCTTCCTGTCGCCGCCGTCCAGTTCTTCGCCCAGCCGCTCAAGCCGCCGGATCGTCTCGGGCTTCAGCCCGCCATAGGCGAGTTCTTGGACGCGATACGCGATGCGGCTTTCGAGATAGCGGCGATTGAAGGGCGGCGGCTCGCTGTCGAACAGGTCGCGCCACTGTTGCTTCAGGTCGGGCGTCGGCGTGGTCTTGAGCGCAGCCAGGCGCGCGGGGATGGGATCGGGCTTGTTCATGCATTTCTCCGATGAGTTGGAGTTGCATGACGGCATTGGTCGGGCGGATAGTGTAGGCAACGTTCTCCAGTATCGTCAGATACTTCGCTCCCATCCCGCATCCGCAACCGAACCAGCCCGAGCGCCAGCAGACCGCATAGCTCAGTGCGGCGCTCTGCGGGCGTCATCTGGTCGGGCGGGAGCGGATTGGGGCGTTTCATGCAGGCGACCGCTCCGCACGGCCAAGAACGGCAGCGGTGATCGCGCCGCGGTTCCAACGGAAGTTCAGATGGCAGTTGGCGGCGTATTTCGACAGGCTGAAATCCAGCCCATTGGCCTCGTGCCCCGCGCGCTGCAGCAGGTCCATCTGTTTCATGGTCGCCGGGTCGTTCAGCCAGCGACGGCTCTTGATCGAGGCGGTCCCCGTCTCGGTGGCGCGCAGGAAATCGTCTGCGGCGGCGAGCGCCTGCACCCGGGTGCCGATGGCGAGCGGCCGGATCGCCCTGCCTTTCGGCTGTCCGAGCGCGTGCCAGAGCGCGCCATCATGGAACACCCCGGCCCAGCCATTGAACCCGCTCGCCATCATCGCCTGGCCGTCGCCATGCAAATCGCACCAGGCGAACGGGGACCGCTCCAGCAGGTCGATCTCCATCATGTCGAAGGCGGTCAGCAGTCGGGCCTCTGCTCGTTCCCGCGTGAAGACGTGACCGCAGAAATCGCAGACCGATGCTCCAAGCGGCAATTCAGCCTCACAGGTCGGGCACAGTTTCCACGGTGCCTGGCCGGGCTCAGGATCGTCCTCGTCGAGGGTGATCTCCTGTTCGAGCGACCCGTGCCGCAGCGCCGCGCCCGCGAAGTCGAGCACGACGCAGTCGGTTTTCACGATGCCTGGGAAACGCGCGGGATCGACCCGCCGCAGACCGCGACCGACTGCCTGGATGAAGGTGCCCTTGTGCAGCATGGGGCGCAGGATGCCGATGCAGCCGACGGGCTGGCTGTCGAAACCCTCGGTCAGGACCATGCAGTTCGTCAGCACCTGCACCTCGCCCCGGTCGAACCGGGCGATGAGGTCGGCGCGTGTCCGCGATGGCATCTCGCCCGAGATCGTCTCGGCTGTGACGCCGGCCGTGCGGAATGCCTCGGCAACTGCATCGGCATGGTCGACCGTCGCACAGAAGAAGATGGTGCGCCGGTCCGCTGCCTTCGCCTGCCAGTGTTCGACGACGGCCTCGTTCAGCACCGAGCGGTTCAGCACCTTGTCTGCCGCGCGCATGTCGAAATCGCCGGCGGTGGCGCCCAGCCCAGCCAGTTCGTCCTCGACGCCGAGATCGATGGTGTAGGTGCGCGGTGGCACCAGGAGACCGCGACCGATCAGCGTGCCGATCTTCAGATGATAGCCGACATTGCTGAAGGTGCGGCGCAGGCTGCGGCCATCGCCGCGACCCGGCGTGGCCGAGAGCCCGAGCAGCTTGATCTCCGGATTGAGCGCCCGGGCCTCGTCGATGATGGACTGATAGCTTTGCGCCGCGGAGCGGTGGCATTCGTCGATGACGAGATGCGAGACCGGCGCCATCCGCTCGCGCCGGTTGGCGCGCGCCAGGGTCTGGACGCTTCCGAAGACGATGCGGCCGTCCCAGTCGTCCTGCTCGGCCTTGACCACCGAGGTCGGCATTCCGGTGACAGTGCCGATGGCGCTGCGGTTCTGATCGATCAACTCGTCGGTGTGCTGCAGCACCAGAACGCGGTCGTGTTTGCGTTGCTCCAGTTCCTCGCCGATGTAGAAACCGGCGATGGCCGTCTTTCCCGCCCCGGTGGGCAGCACCAGCATGGTGTTGCCATGTGCGGCGGTGCGGTCTCGGGCGGCATCGACCGCCGCCCTCTGATAGTCGCGCGGAATCATGGCCGTCCCCCTCAGCGTGCCCAGAAGGGCGCGGAGCCGGAGGACGGCGCGCCCGACTGACTCATGCCGTTGTCCGCAAGCTGCTGGCCCGAGGCGGTGAACTGACCCTGCTGCGGTGGCTGGGGTACGCTGCCCATCACCCGAGCGTATTCGGCATGGTCGGCGCCGAGCGCGGCCTTAATGACGTTGCGCCCGGTGTCGTCGGACTTGTCCTTGTCGCGCTCGATGCCGATGCGCGCCACGAACTCCAGCCCGTTCAACTCGCCGAGGCTGCGGATCATCCGCGCGGCGCGGGCGGCGTTTGACTGGTCGTCGGCACGCACGCCGCGGGCGGATTCGAGGATGCCGCGGATCATGGCGCGCCCGCGGTTGCCGTAGGTGTCATCGCCGGGACCGCCCGCAGCTTTTCCGCGAAAGCCGATGCGCGTGTAGATGCGACGCCGCGCGAACGGCCCCTCCATCACGACTGCCTCGGTATTTAGGTAGAGGGCTGGGCTGGTCTTGCTCTGGGTCAGCCAGCCTTCCGGGCCCGCGCCGCCGGGGCGGACGGTGAGGCAGACCTTGACCAGCGTGTTGGCCGGAATGAGGTCGAAAGCGGCGTCCTGCGTGTCCGCGCCGTTGAAATCCATGTCGCTCGCCATTGTCATGCTCCTTTCGTCGTCGGGGGATTGGGTGCGGTGGCGGCCGCGGGCAGATCGAAGTTCAGGCGGGCAGCGCCATCGGGGCGCGGACCACGGATCTTCGCCATGAGCCGCCCGAGATGGGCGGGCTCGATCATCGACAACCGGCCGCTGCGGTCCTTCGCAGGCAGGCCGAAATCGTTGATGGTGGTGCAGATGAATGCCCTGAACGGGTCACCCTTCTCGGGGCGCAGTTCGGTTAGGGTCACGACTTCGTCGACGATGCCGGGCAATTCGAGGCCGGTCTTCGATCCCTCGATCTGCATCGAGAAGAAAGGCTTGCCGAAGTCGTCGAGCTTGCGGTCGAGAAGACCGACCAGCCAGATGTTCTTGGCGGGCGTGTGCTGCAGATGCGTGAGCCATCCGATCATCTCCTGGCCGAGCAACCCGTAGGTCGCGCGGAGATCCGGCTTGCCGGTGCGGTCGGACTGGGCCTGGGATTGGCCCTTGCACCACTGAAGGCAGATGCGAGAGGCGACGGAGATGCTGTCGACGAAGACCGTGTCGTACTTGTCGAGTTGGCTGGCGGGACCGAAGGCCGCGCAGACCCGCGCGAAGTGTCCGGGCCCATAGGACTGGTCGTCCCGCATGGCCGGGTTGGCGCCGCCGATCCAGGCGGCGAGATCGCGGGCGACCTCCCAATCGCGGATGCGGATCTCGTCGCCAGGCCAGCCCTGCACGGCCAGCTCGCCCGCCTCGAGGTTCAGGAAAAGCGTTCGCTGCGGATCGAGGGTCAGCAGCTGCGTGGTCTTGCCGATGCCGGAGGTGCCCGTGAGCACCCCCTTGATGCCGCGCGCCTCGCGCAGGCGTTCGTCGGCCGTGATGATGCGGAGCGGCCCGCCGCCAAAGGGGGCGCTCACTTGCCGCCCTCCAGATCCCGCACAGCGGCCGAAATGGCGATGTCCGCGCCACAGGCGCCTTGGCGGCGCGCCATCTTCAACACGTCGCCAAGCGCACTCGTCAGCCGGTAGAGCTCGGACTGCTGCCGCGCCAGGGCGACAAGCGCGAACTCGATGTCGTCCACGGTGGCGCGCTCGATCGGCACCGCGCGGTTCGGCCTGTCAGACAGGGCCGGAACGTTGACCGTGTCGGGGATCGCCTCCATCCAGCTCGACTGGCGCAGGCGTTTCAGGGGGGAAGTCGTGAACATGGTGATGCTCCGTGTTTTCGTCGGTTGGTGTCCAGGGATCGTCGGGAAGACTGCTGCCGGGCCTGACGCCGCCCTGGAGCTTGCGGTCGGAGTGTTTCCCCGCGTGGGGGTGTTGCATTCCTCCGAGGGCCCGGCATGAAACTTGGTGGAACCGGGTCATCGCCGGTCCTGTTGTCACCTACCGGCGGGCCTCCGAGACTGTCGGGGCGGCGCCGAGATATGCGGCGAGATCAAGCGCCTCGGCCGCCTTCCGGATCGTGCCGAGCCGGGCGTAGACTGTGCTGCGATGGATCCCGAGGGCCTCGGCTGCCTCCGTCGGCGACATGTCGATCAGCGCCAGCGCGACATCCCTGCAGGTCGGTGTCAGCCCTGCAAGAAGGCGCCGGACATCGCGGACCAGCCCGAACGCCTCGTCCGGTGCACGCGCGACGGCGGCGTGCAGCGCCACACTGTCAGGCAGGGTTTCCGCGAGCGGCAGCGTCTCGTCATCGCCGCGACCCTCGGACGGAGTCTCGAAGTCGACCCACGCCCGCTCGGCCCGAAGGCGTTCGGTCGGCGCGGCCAGCGTGGCGATGCGGTTCGCCAGAACGCGGTCTGCGAACGTGTCGTACTGACCGCGGGAGGGGTCGAACCTGTCATCCCGGCGATAGAGGTGCAGACGCAGGTCCTGCTTGATGTCCTCGGCGTCCATGCCGGGGACCGAACCTGATCGAGCAAGTCGTTCGGCCCGGATGATGATGTTGCGGGAGACGCGCGAGCGCGCGTCGCAAATGGGGTGGAAACGCTCCATGAAGTTTCGCCTTCGTCCAGGTGGACGGGCACGCGGCCCGAGTGACCGGGACCGGCGAAAATTCGTTGGAGCGGCGGCCTTGGCGGGCTCAGCACAAAGAGAAGCCGCTGAAACCCGGTTGGATTTCAGCGGCTTGAGAGGCGAACTTTTTCGAAGAAATTCTTGACGTCAGCCAGCGAATTTTCGCGGGGACTGGCCCAGCTTGCCTTGCTGGAGGTCGTCGGCGTTCGCCACGAAACGGGCGACATACTCATCCCCGACCGTGGGCAGCGGCTCTTCTGCAATCCCGAAGGCGGCTCGCAGCACTTTGGAAAGCGCCTGCTTCTGTTTCTGGTGCTTCGAGGTGTCGGTGCTCTTCGCATGATGGACGGGGAGCCGACCGCCCTGCATCGCGAACGCCTTCAGATAGGTCCACGCCGCTTTCGGCTTGCCATTCTTGGCGCTCTTCAGCCCGAGCCCATCGGGCTCGAACCTCCGGGTCTCGCCCCGGAAACTCACGTTAACGACTTCATCGGCGACGAAGCGGATCCCGATTTCCTCCCATCGCGCGTTGCTCGGCAGCGCCCACGCCAGGTTGGAGACTGCGTTATCCGTCCCGCTCACGATCTGAGCGCGCAGATCGGCGAACACGACGGTCGATGGCTGGCAAGGCTGCAATTGCCCGCGGTCATCAAGGTGGACCAGATCCTCAAGCGCCATGCGCACGACGCCTTCGCGATCCAGAGCGGCGGCAAGTTGCGGCGGGATTGATGACGATGTCGGGGCCAGCAGCAGTTTGGGTCCCGGGTGGGCAATCACGTCGTCAAATTGCGCCACGTCCTCGCGTGCAAGCGGCCCCGGCACCGTCAGGAAAACAGGAAAACCCCGGCCTGCAAACACATCATGTGAGCCGATCCTGAAGACCAGTCGACGGTCGAAACTTGCAGGACGGTCGGACAGGTCGAATGCTGCGGCGATGCTGCGCGCCAACCCGACACGGTCGAGGCCGTAGATCATGATGTCGTTCTTGTTCAGGTCGAGATCGGCGCAGGCCTTGGGGCTGTCACCACAGACAGCGCGGATGGTGCCGTCGTCGTGGTGCACGACTCGGCGGGGGCAACCCTCGCCGCCCGGTGAAGGACAGGCGATGCTCGTCGCTGGCGTTCCGGTCGATCGCACCAGTGGCAGAGGACAGCCGGACTCGTTGACAACCACGCAGCCGAATTCATCGCCCAACAGGCTGGCCCATTCGCGCCGGTCGGTCGCTGCATCGGTCAGCGCGTCAAGCGTCTTCCAGAACTTCGAAATCCTCATCGCCATCCGCCCCTGCCGGAATCGCCCAGAACCCGCGCGCCTTGAGCCAGGCCTCGATGACTTCTTCGTCCGAGTCCCGTTCATACCTTGCGATGTTCGCCGGCCTGATCGTCACGGACCGCTCCTTCTTGCTGTCCTTGAACGCAAACTTGAAAGTCGCGTGCGTGAACGAGCCGCCAGAAAGCCGTTTCTCCCAATTCTCGTCAAACGACTTGAACAAATCCTCGCACTTGCGGATCTCCATTTCGGAGATCTTCCCCGGCCAGCGACGGCCAAACTCCACGAAACGTACGCCGGCAATACCCTCGACATCGCCATGGGCCATCGAATCCGGACCGAGTTCGCGCAGCGGATCCAGCGTGTAACGCTCGGAACGATCGAAGTAGTCTTCGCTGCCGAACAACGCCTCGCCAAAGACCTTGAGGTAAAGTTCCCGCTCGCCCTTGGTGCCTGCGTTTACGCCGATCTCGTCGGTCACGCTGTCGTAGATCAGCACGTCATGTTGTTGTGGCCGATAGAACGCGATCCCGCTTTCACCGTCGTCCTGGTGCTTGCCTTCCCGGCGCATCGGCATGCCGTGCCGTACGAGTAGCCAGATCTTCTCGCCTCGCGGAAACGCGAATATCCGGCTGTTTCGGCCGCGTCGCTTCACCTCGAACCAGTTGTCCATCCGGTCCTGCATGGTTTTCGCAATGGCGTCCGTGATGGACGGGAGCTCTGCGGCCTTTTTCTTCGGGCGGGAACCGGCGAAATACATGAAATTGGAACGCTGAAACGCCACCGTTTCGGCATGCTGGCGCTGCAGCAGCATGGGCTGCGCAAGCCAGATCTGGACCGAGACATCGGCTACCGAGACCTCGTGATCCTTGTCGATCTCGATTCCGGCAGCTGCGGCACGGTCGAGCAGTTCGTCCATCGCCTCATGGGACGCGGTTTCGTGCACGTAATAGAGCGCGTTGACCATGTCCTCGGGCACCGACGCGTCCGGATTCATCAGGACACCCGCGATGGCTTCGAGCGGCATGTCATCTGTCGACCATGCGGCGAGGTCGAGTTTGCGGGACTGAAAGTAGTCCTTCCAAGGCTCAAGAAATGCCTTCAGTCGCGCGGGCGCGATCTGCTTGAGGCGATCCGGGTTGCTGAAAATCCTCGGGTTAAATGCTGGCATCCGCCTCGCTGCTCCTGAAATTGTTACGGTCAGCAAGATTAGGAAGGAATCTCGCTCGCCACAAGATTGTGTTCCCGTAAGGTTCTGTGCGCGCCATCCGACAGTCCGTCACCCCCGCCGGTAGGTGAGGAGAGCATCTGGAGCTCTCCCATGAACAGCATCTATCCAACGCACCGCGCCATCCCGCATTCCCGCACGCCGGCGTCACCCTTCCTCGGGGTGGGCGCATGATCGATCCTGACCAACGTGAACAGGCCGCTTTGCGCGCCGCCTTGAAGAACATGGCTGAACTCATGGCCGAGATCGGATGGACCACGCGGTTCGCCGATCTCAGCGAAGCCCAAGCGCTCGCGCTTACGACGGCCGCCGTCGACGGGTTCCAGGAGGCGATGCAGACCAGCGCGCCCCGGCCCGATCCGGAGGTGCCGTTCTGATGGACGCCGGTTTCGACTTCAACCATCGGGAGAAGCCGCCCAGTTTCGCGGACGCCGTCAATGCCTGCATCGACACCGCCCTCGTGGCGGAACAGGCCGAACGTCCCCAACGCGACTATCTCGGGGGAAGCCGGCTGGGTGACATCTGCCAGCGCAGGCTGCAGTACGAATACCTGAAGACGCCGAAGGACCCGGGCGCCGGGTTCTCGGGCAAGTCCCTGCGGATCTTCGCGCTCGGGCACGTTCTCGAGGACCTGGCCATCGCCTGGCTGCGCAAGGCCGGCTTCGATCTTCGCACGCGCAATCGACATGGCGATCAATTCGGCTTTTCGGTCGTGGGCGGACGTGTGCAAGGCCATGCCGACGGGGTGGTCGTCGCCGCGCCGAACGGCATGGCTGTTCCTGCGCTCTGGGAGTGCAAATCGGCGAACGCCAAGAACTGGCGGGAAATCGCGAAGCACGGCGTCGGAAAGGCCAAGCCGGTCTACGCCGCGCAGATCGCGCTCTACCAGGCCTATCTCGGCCTGACCGAGGCGCCCGCGCTCTTCACGGCGATCAACAAGGACACGTGCGAGATCTGGCACGAACTCGTGCCGTTCGATGCCGCACTCGCCCAGTCCGCCAGCGACAAGGCGGTGACGATCCTGCGCGCCTGTGATGCGGGCGAACTTCTTCCCCGCCACACGGCCGACCCCGACCACTTCGAATGCCGCTTCTGTGCGTGGCGGGAACGGTGCTGGGCATGACGGTCCCATCCGACACCATCGCGCCCGACGACGTCGCGCCCGACGCCGAAATGATCGCGGTCTATGCCGACGTGGTGTTCGGCTACTGCGACGGCTGGGTGCCGGTCCGTGCTCTGGCCGAGAAAGGCGCGGGCGATGGCCCGCCGCATGTGCCCTTCATCGAAGCGGACGCCACGCTCGCCGCGAAGCTGGCGCTTCAGGCGGCATGGGCGAGCGACGCCGGCATGGCACTGTTCGTGGCCCCCGGCACAGTCGCGGTTCCCGGCGACGCGCGGGCGGAGAGCATCGTCCAGACGCAGGTGGTGCTGGTCGATCTCGACCATGGCGACATCGGCGCGAAGCGCGACCATCTTGTGCAGCACCTCGGTTGCCCGACACTCGAAGTCGCGTCCGGTGGTGTCACCGCCGAGGGCCAGCGCAAGCTGCACCTCTACTGGCGTCTGACCGAGCCTGCCGAAGGCGACGACATCGCCACGGTCTGCCGCGCACGGCACATGATCGCCGCGAAGGTCGGCGGCGACCCTTCCTTTCGGTCCGCACACCAGCCGATCCGCGTGGCGGGATCGATCCATGCCAAACAAGGTCTTCGGCGGCTGGTGCAGATCCTGAACCACGATCCTCGCGATCGCGACCTTGGCGAGCTGCTCGAGGCAATCATCGCGATGCCGCCGCTCGAAGGCGAGAACGGGCTCGACTTCAACATGGCCGCCACCGAGCGCGGCAGCGTGACCGAGTTGTTCAGCCGCCAAGTCCGCGAAGGCGGCGTGGATGGCACCACCCGGTTCGACGCGCTGTCGCGCGTGATCGGCTACTGGATCCGCCGTGCCCGCGAAGGCCACGTGCCGCGCGAACAGGCGTGGGAGGAAATCGTGTCCTTCAACACGGCCCGCGTTGCCCCTCCCTGGCCGGAGGCACGGCTGCGCGAAGAAGCCGAACGCCTCTGGAAACGCGACGCCGCACGCAACGGCGAGATAGATGACGAGGATGACGGTCCCGATGGCGGCGGCCCTGCTGGCGGGGGGCATGATGGGCCGGTGCCGGTTCGCTTCACCGAGGATGCGCTCGCCGCAACCTTCGCAGCCCGACATGCCGAGACATGGCGCTACGTCGCCGGCTGGGGGCAATGGCTGACCTGGTCGGGCAAGCTCTGGCGGCGCGAGGAGACGCTGCAGGCCTTCGATCTGGCCCGGATGATCTGTCGTGAGGCGGCGTCCCGTGCCGGGTCTGCGCGACTGAAGGCGAAGCTTTCAAGCGCCGCGACCGTCTCCGCCGTGGAGCGGCTTGCCCGTTCCGACCGTCGCCACGCAACCACGACCGAGCCGTGGGATCGCGATCCCTGGCTATTGAACACGCCCGGCGGCGTGGTCGACCTGCGTTGTGGCGCGTCGCTGCTGCACGACCCCGGCCTCTTCATGACTCGCATCGCCGGGGCATCGGTCGCCGACGCTTGCCCGGTCTGGCTCGGGTTTCTCGAAACCGTCACTGGCGGGGACGGCGAACTGCAATCCTACCTGCAGCGCATGGCGGGCTACTGCCTGACGGGCGTCACGACCGAGCACGCTCTGTTCTTTCTTTACGGTACCGGCGCGAACGGGAAATCGGTCTTCGCCAACACCCTGACCGCCATCCTCGGCGACTACGCCACCGTCGCGCCGATGGACATGTTCATGGCCACGCAGGGTGATCGCCACCCGACCGACATGGCCGGGCTGCGCGGGGCACGCATCGTCACGTCCATCGAGACCGAACAGGGCAGCCGCTGGGCCGAGAGCAAGCTGAAGGCGCTGACTGGCGGCGACAAGATCACGGCCCGCTTCATGCGGCAGGATTTCTTCGAGTTCATCCCGCAGTTCAAGCTGCTGATCGTCGGCAACCACAAGCCTTCCATCCGCAACGTCGACGAGGCGATGAAGCGGCGCCTGCACATGGTGCCGTTCACGGTCACCATCCCTCCCGCGCGGCGCGACAAGCACCTGGCGGACAGGCTGCTGGCCGAACGCGACGGTATCCTCGCGTGGGCGCTCGAGGGCTGCATCGAATGGCAGCGGACAGGGTTGCGCCCACCGCCCGCAGTGATGGCCGCCACCGAGGACTACTTCGAGGCCGAGGACGCCATCGGTCGCTGGATCGACGAGCGCTGCTCCGTCGGGTTGCACCTCAGCGCCAGCACCTCCGCGATGTTCACCGACTGGAAGGCGTGGGCCGATGCGAACGGCGAGTTTGCAGGCTCGGTCAAACGCTTCTCGGAAGCGCTGATCGTCCGGGGATTCGAGCGTCACAACACCCGCGCCGCGAAGGGATTCCGGGGCATCGCCCTCGATGACAGCAACTCTGACCTTTTCTCGGGAGAATAGGAAAATGCCAATGAAATCAGGCTGTGTGACGGATGTGACGGATCATACTTATAAGACCGTTACGCGCGCGCATGTGCGCGCCTGTGGAGCGGATAGGGAACCATCCGTCACATCCGTCACACCCGTCACCCACCCCCCGTTTCCGATGCGGGAGGGTGGTGGACTGCTCCGCTGCATCCTCGCGCTCGACCTCGGCACCTCGACCGGCTGGGCGATCCGCGGCCATGACGGTCTCATCACCAGCGGCACCGTCTCGCTGCGCCCGGGGCGCTTCGACGGGGGCGGCATGCGCTACCTGCGCTTCACCAACTGGCTGACCGAGATCGACCGGCTCTCCGGTCCTGTCGCCGCCATCTGGTTCGAGGAAGTCCGCCGCCACGCTGGCACCGACGCGAGCCACATCTACGGCGGGCTCATGGCCACGCTGACCGCATGGGCCGAACTGCGGGGCGTGCCCTACGAGGGCGTCCCGGTCGGCACGATCAAGCGCCACGCCGCGGGCAAGGGCAATGCCGACAAGGCCGCCATGGTCGCCGCCGTCCGCGCCCGCGGCTTCAGCCCGGCCGACGACAATGAGGCCGACGCCATCGCCATCCTGCTCTGGGCGATCGGGACGAACGGGGGTGTCGCATGAGATGGCATCCCCATGGCTACGGCGGCCGGCGCCGGGATCCCGAGCAGGTCAAGCGCGAGGGTTGGCAGGAACAGGGCGTCCTCGCGGTCTCCGCCGATGACGACCGCCTCACCTGGCCCGAGCGTGAACTGGTCCGCCAGCTCGGCGAGAAGCTCTACGGCCCGCGCCTTTCCGATAGGGAGGCGCGCCATGGCTGATCGCACCTGGACCGCCGACTGCGTCGCCGATCATTTCGAGGAGGCGTTCCGCACCCTGCGCAAGCTGCCGCCGGTCAAGGCGCAGGGCTACTTCAACACTTGGCCCGACATCGTGCGGACCAGCCGCGAGATCGCGGCGATGGAGCCGCAGCCGATGCGGGTCTGGCCCTCGGCCGCCGCGATCACCCGGCTCGAGCAGACCTTCGACTGGGTGCTCTGGATCGAGGAGGCGGAGCGCAAGCTGGTCTGGTCGCGCGCCGCCCGCGTGCCGTGGAAGCAGATCAGCGGCGAGATGGGATGCGACCGCACCACCGCATGGCGACGCTGGCAGCTGGCGCTGACCAAGATTGCGGCGCGACTGAATGCGCAGTGACTCCAATGTGTTGCAACACTTTTCCCTTCGACATCTGCAACATGTTCGTGCTATTCTGAAGGCAAGATGGGGAGAGTGCGCTGGAAGGCTCGCTCTCCCCTTTGCGTTGACGGGGGCCTTCTGGACCCCGGTATCCAGCGAGGGTCCGGCCGGGGTCCAGCCCACGGCAGTTTCCGGTTCCTTCCTGGCGATATTCGTATGCTGGCGGGCGAAGCGCGGGACATCGCCAGCGACAGGGCCGGATTTTTGGGAAGCCACCCGGAAGCCGGAGCCTCGCGCGCCCCGCGCAAACACCAATGAACGCTGGCCTTCCGACCGGACACCCCTGGTAGCCGCTGGACCCCGTGTGGAGTACAGCCCGGCATCCGGAGTCCGGAAACCACCAGCATCCACCCCGACCGAGGAACCTTGCCCACCATGACGTTGAGCTTCGCCCCGGACGCGATCGAGACGTGGCCGCTGGCCAAGCTCCAGCCCTACGCGAATAACGCAAAGGCGCATGGCGCGGACCAGGTCGCGAAAATCGCCGCCAGCATGGCCGAGTTCGGCTGGACCGTGCCCTGCCTCGTCGCCGAGGATGGCGAGTTAATCGCGGGTCACGGGCGCGTGCTGGCCGCGACGCAGCTCGGGCTGACCGAGGCGCCGGTGATCGTGCTGGGGCACCTGACCGAGGCGCAGCGACGCGCCTACCGGATCGCGGACAACAAGCTGACGGAACTCGGCACCTGGGACGAGGCGCTGCTATCGGCCGAACTGAACGACCTGCTGGCGGAGGATTTCGACCTGTCGCTGGTCGGCTTCTCCGACGGCGAGTTGGACAAGCTGCTGGCCTACGTCGCGGAAGACGACGGTGAAGAAGGTGGCGCCGGGGGCTCCGTGCCGCCGGTAACCATCCCCGAACCGCCGCGTAACCCGGCCTCGCGCACCGGCGACCTGTGGATCCTCGGCGACCACCGGCTGCTCTGCGGTGACAGCACAAGCCACGACGATGTGCGCCGCCTGATGAATGGCGAGCGCGCAATCCTGTTCGCCACCGATCCGCCGTATCTCGTCGACTATGACGGCTCGAACCATCCGACCCGCAACAAGGATTGGTCGGCCTCCTATGGCACGACCTGGGACGACTCTTCGCAGGGGGCCGAGCTTTACGATGGCTTCATTGCCGCCGCCGTGGCGGAAGCCATCGCCGAGAATGCCGCCTGGTACTGCTGGCACGCCTCCCGCCGACAGGCGATGCTGGAAGCCTGCTGGGAAAAGGCGGGCGCCTTCGTCCATCAGCAGATCATCTGGGTGAAGGACCGCGGCGTCCTGACCCGATCGCATTACCTCTGGAAGCACGAGCCCTGTTTCATGGGATGGCGGCGTCCGAACCGCCCGCCGAAGGTGGCGGAGGAAACGCTGCCTTCGACGTGGGAGATGCCGTCCTTCGCCAAGGACGAGCGCCCCGACCATCCGACGCCGAAGCCGCTCGACGCGTTTGGCATTCCGATGCGCCAGCACGTCGCGCGCGGCGGCCTCTGCTACGAGCCGTTCTCGGGCTCGGGCTCGCAGATCATGGCGGGCGAGGCCAATGGCCGTCGCGTCTTCGCGATGGAGATCAGCCCGGCCTACGTCGATGTCGCCGTGGAACGCTGGCAGGCCGAGACCGGCCGCGATGCGATCCTCGACGGCGACGGTCGGACCTTTGCGCAGATGAGGACCAAGCGGCTGGGCGACGATGCCGAGGCCCGGGCCGATACGCCGGACCCGGACGCCGCCCCAGAACCCGCGCGAAAGCGCAAGACCGCCGCGTGACATGCATGACCTGGCTTTACCTTCCTCCGGAGACGCTTCCGGAGCCGGAGACGCATGCCTCTTCGGCCTCTCTCTCTGCTCCGGCGCGGGCGGGCTCGATCTCGGGCTCGCCATCGCACTCCCCGGATATCGTGCTGTGGGCCATGTCGAACGGGAAACCTACGCCGCAGCCACTCTCGTGGCGCGGATGGAAGATGCGTCCCTGGATCAGGCTGTTGTCTGGGAC
>PHEE01000018.1 GCA_002842855.1 Alphaproteobacteria bacterium HGW-Alphaproteobacteria-4
TCGACCTCGACCGGCAACCTGACCTCGAAAATCGCGGGTCACCTGGATTCGGCCACGATCAAGACCACGTTCTGATCAGCACCAAAGCGAAACTCCTCAGACCGCGCCTTCGGGCGCGGTTTTCGTTTGTGCATAGGCCCTTAGGCCTGCCGAATTGAAATCGCGAAAGCGCCAAATTGCTGCCGCTTTCTGCCCGCAGGATGCGAACTGGACGTGCCAGGCAGTTTCGACCTGCCGGGCCATGAGGACAACAAAAAGGCCATGAGCATGCGTATTGTGGAAAGAGTGCGGTCGTTGTGGCGCCGCGAAGAGGGTGCCGTTACCGTGGACTGGGTGGTATTGACCGCCGTGGTCTCGGGGTTGGGAATGGCCGTGGCGTATACGCTGTGGGTCGAGATCGGCACTGCGAACAACAACATCGTGGTGTACGTCGACGGCCAGTCGATCAAGACGACGTTCTAGGGCGGATCTGTGCTCAATTCACGTTTCTGGCGTCGATTGGCCACGATCTGGCCATAATCAGGCGCCAGCATGATGGCGTGGCGCCCCCCCGCTTGCGCGGGGGGCGGGTAGCTGAACAGGAAGGGGTATCGCATGCGTATGGTCTATGGATTGGTGCTATTGGTGGGCATCGCGCTTGCGGGGTTCGCGGTTTACATGGCGCAGGGCTACATTGCGCAGGCGCAGTCAGAGCGCGACGCGCTGCTGGCTGCACAGGCGAACAAGCCGGATCTCGTGCGCGTCGTGGTGGCCAAACGCGCGCTGAAATATGGCGAGCGCTTCACCCGGGCCGATCTGGAAGTGATCGGTGTGCAGGCTGGCAAGACGCCAGCCGGCATCTTCAGTGCCATTTCGGTGCCGATCGATACCGACCCCAGCTTTGCGACGGTGTTTTATGATGGCGAAACCCGCCCCCGTGCGGCCCTGCGCAGCTTTGAAGCCTATGAGCCGATTCTGGCGAGCAAGATCACCGCGCCCGGCGTCGACGCCGGGATCATGGCGAACCTTGCCCCCAACAAACGCGCCTTCACGATCAGCGTGGATATTGCCAGCGGCGTGTCGGGCTTTTTGCGACCGGGCGATTTTGTTGATGTCTATTGGTACGGCCGGTCGGGCGACCGCGAAGTGACCAAGCTGATCCAAGCCAGCCTGAAACTGATCGCCATCGACCAGAGCGCCGATGCCGACCGTTCGGAAGAAACCAAGATCGCGCGCACTGTCACCGCCGAAGTATCACCCGAACAGGTGGCGGCGCTGACGCTGGCGCAGGCCACCGGGCGGCTGACACTGTCGCTGGTGGGCAACAACGACACCGCCGCGGTCGGCGCCATCGAGATTGATCGCAACAGCCTGCTTGGCATCGTGGAGCGCGAGGCGGCGGTCGAGGCGGAAGCCGCCAAGGTCTGCACCATCCGGTCACGCAAGGCAGGCGAGTTGGTGCTGGTCGAGATTCCGTGCACGAACTGATTGCGGCCCGAACGGGCTGGCCGGACGCGGGGGCAGTGATGCCTCCGCGTCACGCATTTGCAGAAATCGAACGAAAGTCGCCCTGCAAGATGTTGATTCTTGCAAATTATTGGCACTTCGCGCATTCTGCCAAGGAAATCGGGCAATCGAGACCCGAAAAACGGGCGCAGACCCGTCGTGCAGCGTGATCGGAGAGGCAGGATCACAATGAAATTACGTGTACTTTTCAGAGCATTGCTGCTCGGGACGGCGCTTAGCGTCGGGGCTGCCGCACCGTCGTATGCGCAGGCGCTGCGGGTGCTTTCGAGTGCTACGGCCGAGACGCTGGCGGTATCGATGAACCGCGCGGTGGTGGTTGAAACCGATGTTCCCTTTGCCGAGCTTTCAATTGCCAACCCCGGCATCGCCGATATCACGACACTGTCGGACCGCACCATTTATGTGCTCGGCAAGACGCCGGGGCGCACCACGATGACGATACTGGGTGCCGACGGCAACCTGATTTCGAACGTCGAGGTGCAGGTGACGCCGGACATCGCCGAGTTCAAGGAAAGGCTGCAACAGATCCTGCCGGGCGAACGCATCGAGGTGCGCACCGCCAATGACGGGATCGTGCTTTCGGGCACCGTTTCGTCGATCGCGCGGCTGGACCGGGCGCTGGAGCTGGCGCAGCGCTATGCCCCCGATCGGGTTTCCAACCTGATGAGCGTTGGCGGCACCCAACAGGTGATGCTGAAGGTGCGCTTTGCCGAAATGCAGCGCTCGGTTTCAAAGAACCTGGGCGCCTCGTTCGGGATTTCGGGGCCTGGCAACGTTGCGTCATTGCGGCTGGGCACCGGCAACGTCAATGCGATGAATTCGCTGCTGGCGGGCAGTCCGGCCACCCTGTCGGGCGACAGTTTCGGCGGCATTGGCGCCACCGTGACGATGGGCGACATCACGCTGGGGGCGATGCTTGAGGCGCTTGAAGCCAAGGGTATGGTGCGCACGCTGGCAGAACCGAACCTGACCGCGCTTTCGGGGCAGGAGGCGAAGTTCCTGGCTGGGGGCGAATACCCGATTCCGGTTTCGAGCTCGAACGGGATCGCAATTGAATACAAGCCTTTCGGGGTTGAGCTTGCGTTCGTGCCTCGGGTTGTGGACGGTGATATCATCAACCTTGAAATCCGGGCTGCGGTTTCGGCGATCGACACCACGCAAACCATGGTCAACAACAGCGGCTTTTCGATCAACGCCTTCAAGCGGCGTGATACGCAGACCACGGTCGAGATGCGCGACGGCGAGAGTTTTGCCATTGCGGGGCTGCTGCAAGACGATTTCAACGACCTGAACAACCAGATCCCGTGGCTGGGCGATGTGCCCATACTCGGCCTGCTGTTCCGCTCGGCCTCGTTCGAGCGCCGCCAGTCGGAGCTGGTGATCATCGTAACGCCGCATCTGGTAACCCCCACCCGGGGCGAGGCGCTGGCGCTGCCCACGGACCGCGTGCATCCACCGACCGAGAACCAGTTGTTCCTGTTTGGCAAGACTTCAAGCCAGACGCCCAACACGGGCGCTGCGGCCGAAGTCGCGCGGCAGGACTTTTCGGGTTCCTACGGCTATGTGATGGAGTAAGGCGATGCGAGCGCACACAAAACTTGCCGTCATGCTGCTTTGCGCCGCCGCGCTGACCGGTTGCCAGCGCAACGGGTCGTTCTTTGGCGAGGCCGGGTCAGAACTTGATACCGCCGATTTCGGCAATTCGACGATGAACAACACGTTGATCCAGTCGGGCGAGCGTGATTACGCGGTCAGCCTGAACCAGCGCTTTACCGCGCAGGTGCCGACGACGGTGAACTTTGCTTTCAACTCGTCGGTGCTGGATGGTGCGGCACAGCGCACGCTGGCGCAGCAGGCCGACTGGATCAGGCAGTTCCCCGAGGTGCGGTTTCGTGTTTACGGCCATACCGACCTTGTGGGGTCGAATGCCTATAACCACGCGCTTGGCCTGAGGCGTGCGCAGGCGGTGGTCAGTTTCCTTGCGACCCAGGGCATTTCGCGCGCGCGGCTGGAGGCGATGGTCAGCTACGGCGAAACCCGGCCGCTGATCTTTACCGAGAATGAAGATGTGCGGAACCGGCGCACGGTGACCGAGGTTTCGGGCTTTGTGCGCAACCACCCAACAGTGATGAACGGCAAATACGCCGAGATCGTGTTCCGCGATTATGTGGCCTCGGCGCAGTGGCAGCACCTGAGCGGCGCCACAGGCGGGGCGGCTGCGGCTGCGGGCGGCTGACAGCAAAGCGCCTTAGTTGGCCATCGTAGGGGCGGTCTTTGGGAACAAAGGCCGCCCCGGTGTTTCTATAGTCTCGCTAAATCGCACAATTACGCTTCTTTAGCCCCAATCTGGCCAAGATTGGCGGCGAGTTTAGCCTTCGCAAGTAGTGGCACGACCTGTGAGTCGTGCGGGGTGTGTGAGCGATGAACACGGAAAGACCGGCAAAAACGAACCCAAGTGTCGCCCGGGCGCCGCGTGAACTGAAGGAATGCAGGCAATGAGCAATGCAGCAACTGTCTTGAAGCCGGAACCGGCCCCGATCATGGCCTGTACCATTTCGCGCGATGTGGCCAATTTCGACCTTCTGATCGAGGACATGGAAGCCGAGATGGGCGAAAGCTGGGGGGACCTCGGCTTTCAGGATGCGGTGCTGTTTCTCAACCAGCCCGAGGCCGCATCGCTCAAGTTCGTGGCAATCGCCGTGGACAGCGAGGACGAGGCCGATCTGAAGCGGATCATGGGGGTCATCAGCGCCGCGAAAGATCGCGGCGTGCATGTGATTCTGATCGCCGAGGAAATCAGCCCGATCGCGCTGCACCAGCTTTTGCGCAACGGCGCCGATGATTTCGTGCCCTACCCGCTGCCCGAACGCGCGCTGCACGATGCCATCGGGCGGCTGGGCAAAACACCGGCGCCCGTGGCCGAACTGGTCGCGCCCGAGCTCGATCGCCCGCATGCCACTGCGGGCTTCAAGGCAACCGGCGGCAAGGATGGCGTGATCTTGCCCGTGCATGGCCTTGCAGGTGGCGCCGGGGCGACCACTTTCGCGGTCAACCTTGCGTGGGAACTGGCCACCATCGACAAGAAGGCGCCGCCCCGCGTCTGCTTGCTCGACTTCGATTTCCAGTATGGCTCGGCGTCGACCTATCTTGATCTGCCGCGCCGCGAGTCGGTTTATGAATTGCTCAACGACACTTCGCATATGGACGCCGACAGTTTCAGCCAGGCCCTGACCACGTTCAACGACCGCCTGCAGGTGCTGACCGCGCCCGCCGACATGCTGCCGCTCGACATCGTTTCGGGCGAAGACGTGGGCCGCCTGCTTGATATGGCGCGCGCCAATTTCGACTTCGTGGTGATCGACATGCCGACCACCGTGGTCAGCTGGACCGAAACCGTGCTGGCCCATGCGCATGTTTATTTCGCGCTTCTGGAGCTTGACATGCGTTCGGCGCAAAACGCGCTGCGGATGATCCGCGCGCTGAAAGCCGAGGGGTTGCCTTCGGAGAAGCTGCGCTTTGTGCTGAACCGCGCGCCGCGCTTTGCCGACCTGACCGGCAAGAGCCGGGTGCGGCGTCTGGCAGAAAGCCTCGACATCGCGATTGAGGTCCAGTTGTCGGATGGTGGCAAACAGGTCACGCAATCCAACGACCATGGGCTGCCGCTTGCGGAAACCGCCGCAAAGTCGCCGCTGCGCAAGGAAATCCAGAAGCTTGCCAAGTCGCTCTATGATCTTAACCGCGCCGCCGAAGCAGGCCGTAGCTGAGGACGAAGCTGATGTTTTCACGCTACAAGAAATCTGCGCCCCATGAAGCCGCCCCTGCCGCTGTGGCGGCTGCGGCCAGCATTCACCCCGCCGCAATCTCGCATCGCCGCCTTGCTCCGCCGCAAGATGCCGCCGCCGCCGCGATTGTCGACAAGGAACGCAAGCGCAAGGAACGGATGGGTGAGCTGAAGGTAGAGCTGCACAAGCGCCTGCTGGAAAACCTCAACCTCGCCGCGCTGGAAACCGCGCCGGAAGCCGATCTGCGCGGCGAAATCGCGGCGATCGTTTCGGAAGCGCTGGGCGAGATGTCGGTGGTGCTGAACGGGTCCGAACGTGGCACGCTGAACCAAGAACTTTACGACGAGGTGATGGGCCTTGGCCCGCTTGAGCCGCTGCTGAAAGACGACACCATCAACGATATTCTGGTGAACGGGCCACGGCAGATCTTTGTTGAACGCGCCGGCAAGCTGATGCTGACCGACACCACGTTCAAGGACGAAAAGCACCTGCTGCGGATCATCGACAAGATCGTTTCCGCCGTGGGCCGCCGAGTGGACGAATCCAACCCCTACGTTGACGCCCGACTGGCCGATGGCAGCCGTTTCAACGCGATGGTGCCGCCGGTGGCGGTTGACGGCAGCCTGGTTTCGATTCGGAAATTCAAGAAAGACAAGCTTGCGATTGACGACCTTGTGCGCTTTGGCGCCTTTACCGAGGAAATGGCCGCCTACCTTCAGGCCGCCGTTTCGACCCGGCTGAACATCATCGTTTCAGGCGGCACCGGCTCGGGTAAAACCACCACGCTCAATGCTCTGTCGTCGTTCATCGACAATACCGAGCGGATCTTGACGATTGAAGACACCGCCGAATTGCAGCTGCAACAGGTGCATGTGGGCCGGATGGAAAGCCGCCCGCCGAACGTGGAAGGCCGCGGCGCGGTAACCCAGCGCGATTGCTTGCGCAACGCGCTGCGGATGCGCCCCGACCGCATCATCGTGGGCGAAACCCGCGGCGAGGAAGTGATCGACATGTTGCAGGCCATGAACACCGGCCATGACGGCTCGATGACCACGATCCACGCCAACTCGGCGCGCGACGCGGTGAGCCGGTTGGAAAACATGGTGGCAATGTCGGGCATCGAAATGCCGACCAAGGCAATGCGCAGCCAGATCGCCAGCGCGGTCAACCTGATCGTTCAGGCCAGCCGTTTGCAGGATGGTTCGCGGCGCATGACCTCGATCACCGAAGTGACCGGGATGGAAGGCGAAGTGATCTCGATGCAAGAGATTTTCCGCTACGAGCGCCTCGGCCTTGCCCCTGACGGCAAGATCATCGGGCGCTTCACCGCAACCGGCGTGCGCTCGCACTACTCGGACCGGTTCAAGCAATGGGGCTATGACCTTCCCGCCTCGATCTACGAACCCGTGGGGAACTGACCATGATCATCAGCCCGACCCCAATCATCTACGGCGTCATCTTTGTGGCCGTGCTGCTGCTGGTGGAAGGCATTTACCTGCTGGTTTTCGGCAAGTCGATTTCGCTCAACAGCCGCGTCAACCGCCGGCTGGAGTTGCTGGAAAAGGGCGGTCGCCGCGAGGCGGTGCTGGAGCAGTTGCGCAAGGAAATTTCGCAACACCGCAACTCGAAGGGCATCCCGCTGTATTCGCTGTTGGCCGAAAAGGCACAAAAGGCAAATATCGCCTTTTCGCCCAAGGCGCTGGTCGCGGTCATGGGGCTCTTGGTCGTGGTGGCCTATCTGGGCCTGACCATCGGCACCGATGCAGCACTTCCGGTGCGGCTGGCGCTGGCGGTGGCGATGGGCGTGGGGGCGGTTTACCTTTGGGTCAGCGGCAAGGCCAACAAACGCATGTCGATGATCGAAGAGCAACTGCCCGACGCGATCGAACTGATGGTGCGCAGCCTGCGCGTGGGACACCCATTTTCCTCGGCGATCCAGATCGTTTCAAAAGAGGTCGCAGACCCTCTCGGGACCGAGTTCGGGATGATTGCCGACGAAGCGGCCTACGGGCGCAACGTAGCGGAATCGCTTGCCGATCTGGCTGAGCGCATGGATATGCAGGATTTGCGTTTTCTGGCGGTTTCGGTTTCGATCCAGCAAAGCTCGGGCGGCAACCTGGCCGAGATTCTGGAAGGGCTTTCCAAGGTTATCCGCGCGCGCTTTCGCCTGTTTCGCCGGGTCAAGGCGATTACCGCCGAGGCCAAATGGTCGGGCAAGTTCCTGTCGGGCTTTCCGCTTGGCGTGCTGCTGATCATTCAGGTGGTGTCACCCGACTACTACGACGGGGTCAAGGAAACCGCCGCTTTCGTGCCCGCCGCCATCATCGTCTTCGTGCTTTTGGGCATCAACATGCTCTTCATGAAGATCATGACGAACATCAAGGTCTAGGGGGACGCCATGCAGTTTCTTGAGCCGATCATCACCATGCTGACCGATCGCCTGGGCCCGCTTGGACCGGTAATTGCAGTTGCCGGAATCGGCATCCTGCTGATGCTTGCGGTGCTGCCGTCATTTCTGCGCCAGAAGGCGGACCCGCTTGACAAGCTGCGCGCCACCGCGCGGGGTGCGGCACAGCGCGCAGCATCGGATGGCAAGCAACAGGCATTGCGGGTTGGCAGCGGCGGTGGCGACAAGCTGAAGAAATTCGCCAGCTTCCTAGAACCGCAGTCCGAAGAGGAAATGTCGGATGCGCGGCTCCAGATGACCCGCGCGGGCTACCGCGGCAAGAACGCGGTGCGCACCTTCCACGCCATCCAGTTCGGGCTGGGGCTGGGCATGCTGGCGCTGGGTGTGGCTTTTGCGCTGTTTGCGGCGCAGGGCGGCGAGGTTTCGACCACGAAGATGATCCTCTACGTGCTGCTGCCCGGCGGCGCCGGGTATTACCTGCCGAAATACTGGGTCGAGCGGCGGGTGCAGACCCGGCAACAAGATATTCAAGACGGCTTTCCCGATGCGCTTGACCTGCTTTTGGTTTGCGTCGAGGCCGGACAATCGCTTGATCAGGGCATCATCCGCGTTTCCAAGGAATTGCAGGCCGGTTACCCCGCATTGGCCGAGGAATTCGGGCTGGTGGCGCATGAAATCAAGGCCGGCAAGGACAAGTCGCAGGTGCTGCGCGCCTTTGGCGAGCGGTCGGGCGTGCAGGACGTGAACTCGTTCGTGACCGTGATGATTCAGTCGCAGACCTTCGGCACCTCGATTGCCGAGGCGCTGCGGGTTTATGCTGGCGACATGCGCGACAAGCGCGTGATGCGCGCCGAAGAGGCCGCCAACAAGATTCCCACCAAGATGACACTGGGAACCATGATGTTCACCGTTCCGCCGCTGCTCATCATCCTTGTCGGCCCTTCGGTAAACGATATGATGAAGACATTCGCGAGCTTGAACATGTGAGGCGATGACAATTTTCCGGCCCGGCGGCGCTTTTGCCGCTGCGACCCTTGCGATTGCGGCTCTGGCCGCCTGTCAGCCGACGGGCGGCTTTGGGCGTGACCCCGCCTCGCCCTATGCCCCCGGCAATGCCCCCGGCGCAGCGGTGGACGGGTTGACAGTGGGGCACCGCCTGATGGCAGCGGCGGAATACGAGCTGGCACTTGAAAACTATTACCGCGCGGCTTCCGAGCAGGGGGCCACGGTAGATGTGATCGCGGCGATCGGGTCGGCAGAGTTGCAGCTGGGGCGGCTCGGGCAGGCCGAGCGGCATTTGCGGCAGGCGATCGGGATTGACGGCAGCTTTGTGCCGGCGTGGAACAATCTGGGCGTAGTGTTGATGGAAACCGGCAAATTCGCCGAGGCCGCGCGGGTATTTCAGACCGCCTACGCGCTCGATAGTGGCCAAACGGACTCGATCCGCGAAAATCTGCGGCGGGCGCTCGCCAAGATGGAAAACCCGTCGTATGATCTTCCCGGCGAGGCATATTCGCTGGTCAACCGCGGGAACGGGCAATACCTGCTGATGACCAGACCCTGAGGCAACGAGCAAAAGGACGCACAAAGATGCGCCACCCCGTTCTGATTTCACTCTGCATTGGCAGCGTTTTTGCGCTGCAGGCGTGCCAGCAGCAATCCGACGCCGATGTGGCGCGGGCGATGGCAAGCATCAACGTGATCGATGAGACCAACCTGTCCGACGTGATGCTGACCGCGGGCGACCCCAACGAGGCAGTGGCCTACTTTTTGCGCGCCAGCATCGAAAAGCCGGACCGGATCGATTTGAAACGCGGGCTGGCGAAATCGCTGGTGCGTGCCAAGAAGCCCTCGGATGCGGCCGCGGTCTGGGAGGCGGTGCTGGCGCACCCCGACGCCACCAGCGCCGACCGCGTGGACTTTGCCGACACGCTCATTCGCATGAACGATTGGGAGCGCGCCGAGGCCGCCCTGAACGCGGTGCCCCCGACGCATGAAACCTATGCGCGCTATCGGCTTGAGGCGATGGTGGCCGACTTCCGCAAGAACTGGAAGAAGGCCGACAGTTTCTATGAAATCGCTGCCGGTCTGACCACCACCCCCGCCAACGTGTTGAACAACTGGGGCTATTCCAAGCTTTCGCGCGGCGACCACGCGGGCGCCGAGCGGCTGTTCACCGAAGCACTGACCCATGACGCCAGCCTGTTCACCGCCAAGAACAACCTTGTTCTCGCGCGCTCGGCGCAGGGCAAATACGATATGCCGGTGATGCCGATGACGCAGGTGGAGCGGGCGCAACTGCTATACACGGCGGCGCTTTCGGCGATCAAACGGGGCGATGTGAACATTGGCCGCACGCTGTTGAAGCAGGCGGTCGACACCCACCCGCAGCACTTTGACGAAGCCGCCCGCGCGCTTGCCGCGCTTGATGCCAACGTCGGCCGGGGCTAAACGGTGCTCGGTCTTTCCGTGCCAGCCTCGGCGCTGGCGTTTCTGGTGCTGGTCACCCCGATCTGCGCATGGGTGGCGTGGTCTGACCTGAAGACCATGAAAATTCCCAACGTGGCGGTGGCGTCATTGCTCGGGGTCTATCTGATCGCGGGGCCGCTGTTGCTGCCGTTCGATGTGTGGCTTTGGCGCTGGGTGCATTTTGCGGTGGTGCTGGTGGCGGGGATCATTCTCAACGCGATCGCCCATTTCGGCGCGGGCGATGCCAAGTTCGGCGCCGCGATGGCGCCGTTTTTCGCAGCGGCGCACATGAACCTCGTGCTGTTGCTGCTGGCGGCGTTCCTGCTGGGGGCGTTCGTGGCGCACCGGCTGGTGCGCAAGGTGCCCGCCCTGCGTGGCCTTGCGCCCGACTGGGTTTCGTGGGCGCGCGCCGACTTTCCGCTTGGGCTGGCGCTGGTGGGCACGCTTTGGGCCTATCTGGCGCTGGTTGCCTTTACGGCCTGAACGGGCGCAGCAAGACGTAGGTGGCACTGCGGCGCGCCTCGGTCAGTGTCCAGCCTGTTTCGGACAGTGCCGCCAGCATGTCGTTGCGCGAACGCAGCGTGGTCGGGCAGAGCGGCACCAGCACGAATTCCGCTGCATCGATACCGGGCGCGCCGCCATAAAGCCACGGCGCTCCGCCTTGCAGCGGCGGGAACGGGCCATAGAGCCAGAGCGAGGAAAACAGGTCGGCCACAAGGATGCGCTTGCCCGCAAAGCCCGCCTCCTCAAGGTCGGCGGCGGCGGTTTCGAACCACGCGCTGTAGCCTGCCTGCAATTCGCATTCGGGCAGGGTTTCGCCATTCAGCGGCACCGGTTCATCGCGGTCGGCACGCGTGCGAAAGGCCGCGTAGGGCAGCCCCGGCAGATCGAGCGGCTGCAAGCTGTTGACGCGGTAAAGGCGCGCCTCGTGCACCAGCAGGTCGGCGTGCTCGGGTCGCGCGGAAAGCAGCGGCACCATGCCTGAGGCGCTGGCGAAGGCCTGCCGGAACGGGCTGAAGGAAAGGTTGAAGATCGAGGGCGTCGCAAAGGCCAGCGCGGCCACCGCCGCCGTGGTCAGGCTGGCCTTCAGCGGCATGCCAAGGCCATTGTGGCGGTACGGGTCGGGGCGCAGTTGCAGCGCGAACGCTGCGACCAGCACCAGCCATTGCGGATCGTTGCCGTAGTTCTGCCAGGTGATGACGAAAAAGCCCGGCGCCAGCAGCAAAAGCAGCAAGCCTTCGCTCAGCCGATCAGACTGCCGCAGAAAGATGATCGTGGCCACAAGCACCAGCGATGCGCCCAGAAAGGCGGGCGCGCCGACCACCGCGACCAGCGACATGCCGGGCACGATGCGGCTGCCGGTTGTCACCACGCTCAGCAGATCGTCGAGGTAAGCAGGCCAGAAGGCGGCCCCCGCCAGCACCGTGACCAGCGCCACCACCGAAAGCCCGGCAAAGAGTGCCGCCAGAAACGCCCGGCCTTCGCCGCGCGCAGCAAAGGCAAGCAGGATCGCCGGCGCAAGCCCGGCAAAAAAGGTGACCTTGATCAGCGCCAGTGCGGCCATGCCAAAGCCGATCAGCGCACCATCAAGCCAGGGTCTGGGCTCGCCCGCGCCCGGCAGCACGGCCAGCGGCACGATGATATAGGCCACCGCCCATGCCCAGCGGTTGTAGTGCATCGACAGCGACACCGAGGCCTCGGCCTCGCCGTGCACCAGCGCGAGGCAGAGCACCACCACATAGGCGCCATAGGCCAGCGCCCCGGTCGCCTCGAACCGCGACGCGGCGGCGCGCGCCAGTGGCGCGAGCAGCACCAGTGCCACCGCCACCTCGGCCCAGATCACCGCATGGCCAAGCCCCGCCCCCAGCCAGACGAAAAACGCGATCGGCGCCAGCGCCAGCACACCGATGGGGGTGGTGAAATCGAGGTGCGGCCACTGCCCGGCCTCGGCCATCCGCAGCACCATGTCGGCCAGATGCAGGGTATCGCCCTCGTGCTTGCCAAGGTAGAGCCCGCCTTTGAGCAGCATCGCACCACCCATGAGAACGATCAGGCCGAACAGCAGGCCACCCAGCAACAGCGCACTTGCCTTTTGCATCGCAGCCTCTCCGCATCCGTTCCATGTTTTGGCCACATTAACCGCGCAACTTGCCGCTGTGAATCCCTTCATTCGGGGCAACTTGGCAGCGCGCAGGCGCGGTCGGCAAAAAGGGTCGGGCAGCGATGAACATGATGGCCTCAGGGGTGCTGGCACCCGTTCCGCCGAAAAGCCTTTCGGAAACGGGCATTTCGCTGGTGATGATGCGCGATCTGTTGCTCAAGACCATGTTCCGCACCAACCTTGACACCTGCTCGGCGATCTCGCGCGCCATCGCGCTGACAATTCCGGTGACGCAGGAACTGGTTGACCTTGCCCGCAGCCAGCGGTTGCTGGAGGCTACCGGCACGCTGCACGCCAACTCGGGCGGCGAGATGGGCTATCAGCTGACCGATGCGGGCAAGGCCCGCGCGCTCGATGCGCTGGCGCAATCGGAGTATTACGGCGCGATGCCGGTGCCGCTGGCCGCCTACCGCGAGCAGATCAAGCGGCAGTCGATCCGCAACATCCAGATTACGCGCGAGCAATTGACGAATGCGATGGGCCACCTGATCTTGCCCAAGGAACTGATGGACCACCTCGGGCCCGCCGTGGGTTCGGGCCGCTCGATCCTGATGTATGGCCCGCCGGGCAACGGCAAATCATCCATTTCGAACGGCATCCGCGATGCCCTGGGTGACCGCATCTATATTCCGCGCGCGATCGAATATGCAGGGCAGGTAATCACCGTGTTCGATCCGATCGTGCACACCGCCGCCGCAGAAAGCGTCGATGACCCTACCAGCCTGCGCCGCAGCGGCAACCGGTTCGACAACCGCTATGTGCTTTCGGTGCGGCCCACCGTGATTACCGGGGGCGAATTGTCGCTCGACATGCTCGACCTTACCTATAACCCCACGGCACGCACCTATACCGCGCCGTTGCAGCTGAAATCCTCCGGTGGCGTGTTCATCGTTGACGACCTTGGGCGGCAAGCGGAACCGCCGCAAAAGCTCGTCAACCGCTGGATCGTGCCGCTGGAAGAAAGTCGCGACATTCTTTCGCTGCAATCGGGCGAAAAGTTCGAGGTGCCATTCGATACGCTGGTGATCTTTTCCACCAACTTCCACCCCAACGAGATTTTCGACAAGGCAGCGCTGCGGCGGATCTTTTTCAAGATCAAGATCGACGGCCCAAGCCAGCAGGACTTTCTCAAGATTTTCGCGATGGTGGCGCGCAAGAAGGGCGTGCCGCTGGACGAACGCGCGATGCTGCACCTGATGAAGGTGAAATACCCCACCATCGCCAACGTCTATGCCAACTACCAGCCGGTGTTCCTGATCGACCAGATCATTGCCATCTGCAATTTCGAGGGCATGCCGCACCAGATGAGCCCAGAACTGATCGACCGCGCCTGGGCCAACATGTTCGTGCGCGATGAGGCGATCGCGCACTGACCGCGTTAGCGCGGCAGCATCCGCCCCAACACGCGCCCACCCAAAATGTGCAGATGGTAGTGCTGCACCTCTTGCACGCCCGCCTCACCGGCGTTGGAAATGGCGCGGTAGCCGCCCCCGCCCTGCCCCGGTGCGGCACCGACCATGTCGCAGACCCTCGCGCTGGCACGCATGAAATCCATGATCTCGGCCTCGCTCGCCTCGGCGGCGAAATGATCATAGGTGACATAGGGCCCCTTGGGGATGACCAGCACATGCAGCGGTGCTTGCGGGTGGATATCGCGGAACGCAAGTGTGTGCGCGGTTTCGAGCACCGTGTCATTGGGGATTTCGCCGCGCAGGATACGGGCAAAAATATTCGTGGGGTCATAGACATAGGCCATCGCAGGCGCTCCTTTCAGTCGGCAAACAGGTGGTCAGCGGCGGCAATCTGGTGTGCCACGTCAGCGGGCACGCCCAGAAAACCTGCCAGCGCGCGGGTGTTTTCGGCAATGTCGGCGCTCTGGCGCATTCGGTAAAGCGATGTGAAATGGGCATCTCGGATACGGTCGCTTTCAAACTTCAGGTCATAGCGGATCGTCGGCAAGAGCCGGTCCGCCACCTCGCGCGGTGTGCGCTCGCCCGCAAGGCCCACCCGCCTTGCGTGGCCAAGCAGGTATTCATCGGTGAAATCACACTCGATTTCCAGCAACCGCACCTGTGCCCGGTCCGAGGTGAAATCACGCATCAACTCGATCGCCGAGGGGTCGAGGCAGATCACCAGCCGGTTAGTGCCATGATAATCATACAGCATCCGCATCAGCGCACGGCGGTGGCGATTGCGTTTTTCGACTGATGACTGGATGCCACCGAGGTCGGGCAGCGGGCTGTTAGCTTCGTGGAACAGGTATTCCGCCACAGGGATCTTTGCAAAGTCGCGCACCCGCGCAACCAGCCGTTTGGCGACGTGCCATTTCTTGCACACCACCAGCATCAGTTCGCGTTCGCGGCCAAGGCTCGACTCGGTTTCCCAGAATCGCGGCGCGAAACGGCGGCCGATGCGGCCGCGCCCGGTGAGAAAATGAAACAGGCTCCGGCCCTCGTTCGAAATCGGAAACGCGGCGTCGGTCGCCACCCACAGCGCGGCAAGCCGCGCCTTGAGCGACACGGCATCGGGGCTGATCTTGCGGGCGAACAGATAGTCTTGCGCCAAAAGCAGATCATACTGGTCATTGTAGAAGGTAAGCGGCATCCCGTAATCGGAAAACATCAGAAAGGTCAGCGTGCGGGTGCGGATTTCGGCGTCGGGCACAAGATGGCGCACGATGGTCTGAAAAAACGTCTCGTCGGGGATCCAGGTCGAGCGGAAGAACCGCATCACATCCGGGCGCGCGTTTATGAACGCAAGCAGCATTTCAATGGTGCGACGGCGCAGGCACCACCATTGCGAGCCGATCATCATTTCCAGATCCGCAGGAACGGCGCGTTGCAGGCCCAGCTTTTTTTGCCATTCGTAGCTGGCGTAGAACCACCACTTTCGGTTGCGTTCGTTGAACCAGTGCCGATAGATCAGCCGGTCCTCCTTCATCCCGGTCTTGATCCAGTCCGAGGCGAAGAAATCGAAACTTTCGATGTAGTCGACATCTTCGGCATCAAGGAAGTCATGTGCGAATTCGGCGGTCTTGATCGGCATGCAGTCGCCCGACAGCATGTAGAAATGTGTGGCGCGCGGAAACGCCGCTTCTGCGGCCCGGACCGCCTCAAGCGTCGCGCCGACCAGGCTCCACTCGCCCCAGCCGCATTTGAGCCGCCGCCGCGCAAAGGTGACCGAAGGGTTGTCGGCCAGCGCTGCGCGGATCTGGGCAAAATCGGCGGCCCTGGCCCGCGCGTCAAAGTGGATCGACACAAAATCGCCGGTCGCGGTCAGCCGCTCGGCCTGCGCGATAACGCCCAGCGGGTCCTTGTGGCACAGAAGTATGAAGGCGATTTTTGCCATTTTGGAGACACTCAACGCGACTTTGCCAGATTATTCGCTTAACTAGCGTGAACATACGTTGAAAAGACAGAGTTTCTTTGCTTTCTAGGGCCAAATGTTGCGCCAGCGTGCAGGAATGTGCGTGCCCGGCACGAAGGAGACGCGCGAGAATGGGTTTTCCCGGCACCTGGATGACCGAAAGCCAGTCCATGCTTTACCGCGTGGTGCCGAAATGCGCCTGCTCTACCATCGGGCAGATCATGTACTTTTCGGACCACGGCGCGTTTTTCGACGGTGACGTGCACGACGCCGCCGGCGGCCTGCACAAATGGTCGATCGAGGCCAGCCACCGCCCGATTGAAGAGGCGGTGAAACGCCACAGTTCGTATGCCTTTACCTGCGTGCGCAACCCTTATGCGCGCATTCTTTCGTCATTCTTCGACAAGATCGCGGGCATCCAGCGCAACGGCAAACGCTACCGCGGCAACCTTGTGCCGCAGCTGGCGCAAAAATACGGGATCGACGTGGGCAGCCCCGACAATGGCTTCGACTTTGACCAGGTCGCCTCGTTCCGCAGGTTCCTGCTGTTTGCGCGCGACACCATCCGCTGGCGCCGCCCGATGGAGCCCGACATCCACTGGTCGGCGATGTCGGGGCATATCTCGACCTTCATCGCCAATGGCGGCAGCTATGACGCGATCTTCTTTACCGAAAAATTCGACGAGGGCATGCAGAAGGTGCTCGACGCGGTGAAAACGCCAGTGCCGATCGATCTGGCGAAGATTCCCCGGTTCAACGAAAGCGAGGGCCACGGCCCCAAGCGCGCGCACCCGGTCAGCGCCTATTTCGACGACCTCTCGCGGCATCTGATCTGGGAAATCTACAAGAAGGATTTCCAGCTGTTCCGCTATGATTTCGACAACCCCGACAACAAGATGCCGCTGGGCGAGATCGACCTTGCCGAGGTGCACGCGAAACTTTCGACCTGAGGCGTGGCGGGCGCCCTAATCGCCCGAGTCGAACAGATCGGGCGCCCCCGCCAGCCGCGGCGCCGCAAGCCCCAGATGCGTCCAGGCGCGCGCGCCCAGCACCCGGCCGCGCTGCGTGCGCTGCACGAGGCCTTGTTGCAGCAAGAAAGGCTCGATCACCTCTTCAATCGCATCGCGGCTTTCCGAGAGCGCGGCGCAAAGCGTTTCCACCCCCACCGGGCCACCGCCGTAATGCTCGGCAATCAGCCCCAGATAGCGGCGGTCGGCGCCGTCAAGCCCGATGCGGTCAACGCCCAGCCGGGTCAGCGAGCTGTCAGCTATTTCGCGCGACAGCGTGCCATCGCCCTCGACCAGCGCGAAATCGACCACCCGGCGCAAAAGCCGCCCGGCAATGCGTGGCGTGCCGCGTGCGCGCCGCGCAATTTCGCGCGTGCCCGCAGGTTCGGCGGGAATGCCCAGCAGCCGCGCGCCGCGTGCCACAATCAGGTCAAGCTCGTCTTCGGTGTAGAACACCAGCCGGGTGGGAATGCCAAAGCGGTCGCGCAAGGGGTTGGTCAGCAGCCCCAGCCGCGTGGTTGCGCCGACCAGCGTGAAGGGTTGCAGCTCGATCCGCACAGTGCGCGCGGCGGGCCCCTCGCCGATCACCAGATCAAGCTCAAAATCCTCCATCGCGGGGTAAAGCACCTCTTCGACGGCGGGCGAAAGGCGGTGGATTTCATCGATGAACAGCACATCGCGCGGCTCAAGGTTGGTCAGGATCGCGGCGAGATCGCCGGCCTTGGCCAGAACCGGCCCCGAGGTCATGCGAAAATTCACCCCCAGCTCGCGCGCCATGATCTGCGCCAGCGTGGTCTTGCCAAGGCCGGGGGGGCCGTGAAACAGCGTATGGTCCATCGCCTGCCCGCGCATTTTTGCGCTTTCGATGAACACCCGCAGGTTGGCCCGCGCCTCGTGCTGGCCAACAAACTCTTCAAGCACTTGCGGGCGCAGGGCGCGGTCGGCGTCATCAGCCATCGGGGCCGCGCGCAAGCTCGGGTCGGGGGTGATCATGGCAGGGCCTTTCGGTATCGGCGCGAGTGTCGGAACAATTACCGCTTTGTGCAAGGGGTGGCGGCGATGTCGCACGCGGTTCGGGGAAGCGACGCGCAAGGGGCCAGCGTTTGGCCTCGCCCGACAACTCTGCGGCGAATCATTCAAATTCCAACAAGTTGGCGGGCCCCAACCGCGACAAATTATCGCCGCAATAATATCACAAATCTGTGCAACTACTACCTATTGTGGCAAACCCTGAGTCTCCACCATTTCAACCTGCCTAAATGGACAGGTGCGACAAATTCTTTTAACTACTTGAAAACCTTGGCTTCGGTTATAGTTCCTCTTGTAGGGGAATGGTAATCGATCGGGGTTGCATGTCCGGATGTGTTTGGGAGCTGCTGGAATCCAACCATTTCTTGACCCCGGTTGCGCCTTCCCCTGATCGACAAAGGGGGACGTGACATGGCTGGTGAAGTTCTCGCGTTCGGTCCGAATTGCAGCGCCGAGTTCGCGCTTCATGGCGGAAAAGAAAAATCGGTTCTGGTCGCGGGGGGTGCGGGCTTTCTTGGCTCGCATATTTGCGCGCGGCTGATTGCGGCAGGGCGGCGGGTGATCTGCCTTGATAACCTGATGACGGGCAGCCTGCGCAATGTGCGCGAGCTCGCGGAAAGCCGTAATTTCTGCTTCCGCTTGCATGATGTGATCGACCCGATCTGGCTCGATGAACCGATTTCCGAAATCTACAACCTCGCTTGCCCGGCCTCGCCTGAAAAATACCAGCGTGACCCGCTGCACACGTTCCAGACCTCGGTGCGGGGCGCCGAGAACCTGTTGATGTTGGCGCAGGCAAAGGGCGCGCGCATTCTGCAAGCCTCGACCTCCGAGGTTTACGGCGACCCCGAAATTTCGCCGCAACAGGAAAGCTACCGTGGCGCCGTCAACACCTTCGGGCCGCGCGCCTGCTACGACGAGGGCAAGCGCGCCGCCGAAACGCTGTTTTACGAATTCAGCGCGCATCGCGGGCTTGAGGTGCGCGTGGCGCGGATATTCAACACCTACGGGCCGAAAATGGCGCATGATGACGGGCGTGTGGTCTCCAACTTCATCGTGCAGGCGCTGATGGGGCAGCCGATTACCGTTTACGGTGACGGTTCGCAGACCCGCTCGTTCTGCTACGTTGACGATCTGGTTGACGGGTTGATGGCGCTGATGGCCAGCCCGCCTGATTGCAGCAGCCCGATGAATCTGGGTAACCCAGGCGAGTTCACCGTGCTTGAACTGGCGCAAAAGGTGCTGGCCAAGACCGGCTCGCACTCGCCCATCGTGTTCAGCGCGTTGCCGACCGATGACCCACGTCAGCGCCGCCCCGATATTACCCGCGCGCGCGAACGGCTTGGGTTCAACCCGAGGGTCGCGCTGGATCAGGGGCTTGATGCGACGATCGCCTATTTTTCAGGCGTCATGGGCTCGATCAGCGAGCCGTTCAAACAGGTGTCCTGATGGACAAAACCGCGCACGTTCTGGTTACGGGCGGCGCGGGGTTCATAGGATCGCATGCCTGCAAGGCGCTGGCGCGCGCCGGGCATGTGCCGGTGGCCTATGATACGCTTGAGGTCGGGCACGCCGACGCGGTGCGCTGGGGGCCGCTGGTGGTGGCGGATGTGCGCGACGGCGCGGCCTTGCGCGCGGCGCTGGCCGAGCACCGGATTGACGCGGTCATGCATTTCGCGGCCTATGCCTATGTCGGCGAGTCGGTGCGTGATCCGGCACGATACTACGGCAACAATGTTTCGGGCATGATCGCGCTGCTCGACGCCTGCCGCAGCAGCGGCGTTGGGCGGGTGGTGTTTTCGTCAAGTTGTGCCACCTATGGCTTGCCCGACCGGCTTCCGATTACCGAAGATACCCAGCAGCGCCCGATCAACCCCTATGGCCACACCAAGCTGATCTGCGAGCAGATGCTGCGCGACCATGCCGCCGCCTACGGGTTGCGCTATGTCGCGCTGCGCTATTTCAACGCGGCGGGGGCCGACCCCGAGGGCGAACTGGGCGAGCGGCACAACCCCGAAACGCATCTGATTCCGCTGGCGCTGATGGCAGCATCGGGGCAAGGCGGCCCGCTTGGCATTCTGGGCACCGATTACGACACCCCCGACGGCTCCTGCATCCGCGATTACATCCATGTGGCAGACCTTGCCCGCGCGCATGTGCTGGCACTGGGGCATCTGATGGATGGGGGGGTGAACCTTGCGCTGAACCTTGGCAGCGGGCAGGGCCATTCGGTGCGCGAGATCGTGGCGGCGGTAGAACGGGTGAGCGGCCGCAAGGTGCCCATGCGCGAGCTGCCACGGCGCCCGGGCGACCCGCCGGTGCTGACCGCCGACCCGGCACGGGCTGCGCAAGTGCTTGGCTTTCGTACCACCCATTCGACGCTCGACCGCATTCTGCGCGATGCGGCGCCATGGTTCGGTCTGGACGTAAAACATGCGCGACATGCGTGACACCGCTGAAAGTGTAACCCGCCCGGCACCCGGCCCGCTGCTGCGCCCGGTGCTGGCCGGCGCGATGCGCTGGCGGTATCTGGCATTGGTCGCTCTCTGGGTGGGTACCGGCGTGTTCTTCTGGAGTTGGTGGTTGCAGCCCGCAAACATCCTCAACCCGTTAAGCTACGCGGCAGTCACTGCGCCGCTGGTCTGGGTCTACTGGATGCAGATCTATTTTGTGGTGGTGTTCCTGCGCGCGCGCGTTTCGGCAGCACCAGCGCCGGTGCCCGGCCAATACCGCGTTGCGATGATCGTGACCAAGACCCCGTCGGAGCCGTTCGAGGTTTTGCAGCACACCTTGCGCGCGATGCTGGCACAGGACTATCCGCACGACACCTGGCTGGCCGATGAAGACCCGAGCGCCGAGACCTTGCAGTGGTGCGCCGCGCACGGGGTCAGGGTCATTTCGCGCAAGGGGGTGATGGATTACCACCAGCCCAAGTGGCCGCGCCGCACCCGCTGCAAAGAGGGCAACCTTGCCTATTTCTATGACCTTTTCGGCTACGATGATTACGATATCGTCAGCCAGCTTGATGCCGACCATGTGCCACAACCCGGCTATCTGCGCGAGATATTGCGGCCCTTTGCCGACCCGCGCGTGGGCTATGTAAGCGCGCCAAGCATCTGCAACGCGAACGCCGCGCAAAGCTGGGCGGCGCGCACACGGCTACATGTCGAGGCGGCGTTTCACGGCGTGTTCCAGACCGGCTATACCGGGGCGCTTGCGCCGATGTGCATCGGCTCGCATTACGCGGTGCGCACGGCAGCGTTGAGCGATATCGGCGGGCTGGGGCCCGAGCTGGCCGAGGACCATTCTACCTCGATGCTGATGAACGCGGGCGGCTGGCGCGGCGTGCATGCAATCGATGCCATTGCGTTTGGCGACGGCCCGGCGACGCTGACCGACATGGTCACGCAGGAATTCCAGTGGTCGCGCAGCCTGCTGACGTTGCTGTTGTCGCACACCTCGCGCTATGTCGCGCATTTGCCCATGCGGCTGAAGTTTCTGTTCGTGTTCTGCCAGCTTTGGTATCCGCTGTTCGCGCTGACCACGGCGCTGATGTATTTCATGCCGATCGGCGCGGTGGTGTTTGACATGCGCTTTGCCGATGTCACCTACCCCGCCTTTATCGGCCACGCGCTGCCCACTGTCGCCGTGCTGACCTTCTTTGCCTTCATGCTGAAATGGGATGGCCTGATGCGCCCGGTCGATGCGCGCGTCATAAGTTGGGAAAAGGCGCTGTTCATGTCGCTGCAGTGGCCATGGGTGCTTTGGGGCTGTGTGATGGCGGTGTTCGATCGCCTGAGCGGAAAGTTCGTCGATTTCCGCATTACCCCAAAAGGCACGAATGTCAGCCGCCGCCTGCCGGCCAAGGTATTGGGTGTTTATGTGGCGCTGGCATTGGGGTGCATATTGCCCGTGCTTCTGGTGCCGGGGGTGCATGAAGCGCGCGGCTTCTACTTGTTACTGACCTTCAACGCCATCATCTATACTGCGATAGTCGGAGTAATTGTCGTGCATCATCGCAAGGAAAGCGGCACGCCATGGCGCCAACAGGCGCGCGACACGATCACCCAGTTCGGGTTGGCCGCAGCGCTTGCGGTGATGGCGGTGACGGCGCTTGTGCTGCGCGCGCCCGAAAGCGCGCACGCTCTTGCTTTCGGCATGGAACCGCTGCGCCTGACCCGCGCCGAATATGTGGTGTCAGGTGCTGGCAGCAAGGCCGGCGGGCCGGAGGTTCGCTTCCGCTTCGATCCGGGTTGGAACTGAGCGCCCCAGCCGGGGCATAACAGGGGAGTTTTCGATATGAAAACGAAATTGAACGTTACCAGAGCGGCGGGCCACGGCGCTGGAATTCTGGCGCTCGCCCTGTCGGGGATGCTGGTTGCGGCGCCCGCACTTGCCGCGCCGCCCGGCACCGTGCCGTTTGGGGCCTATGACCCAGAGGGCACATTTGCCAATGACCCGGTGCCGATCATCGAGCATGTGTTCTTGCCTTGGGAGGACGTGTTCCTGCCCTCGCTGACCGACGCCGACGCCTACGCGCTGGCGCGAAACCGCGCGCTGCTCATCACGCTCGAACCCTGGACATGGTCGCGCAGCGAGCGCAACACACCTGAATTCCTGCGCGAGGGCATTCGCAACGGCATCTACGATGTGAACATGCGCACCATTTGCGGCGTCTTCAACACGCTGCAAAGCCCGGTGACGCTGCGCTGGGCGCACGAGATGGATGACGACAACGGCCAGTTCATCTGGGCCGGGTGGCAGCCTGCCGACTACATCGAAGCCTACCGCCACATGATCGACATCTGCCGCGCTGTGGCGCCGAACATCACCGTGATGTGGTCGCCGCTGGGCGACGAGGGGATGGAGCTTTACTACCCCGGCGACGAGTATGTTGACCTTGTGGGCCTTTCGGTGTTCGGCCTGCAAGCCTGGGATCAGGCGAAATACGGCGGCGACCGAAGCTTTACCGATATCCTGACCCCGCGCTACAACCGGGCTGCCAGCTTTGGCAAGCCGGTGGTGGTCGCGGAACTTGGCTATGTCGGCAAGGCGCCCTATGTCGAGGCTTGGGAAAATTCGGTTCGGGTTGCCTACCCGGAATATCCTAACCTGGTCGGCGTGGTCTATTTCAACTTCCCCGAGGTCTACGCATGGCCCGATGGCTTTGGGCGGCCTGACTGGCGCGTCGAGCACCGCGTGCTGCCGTGACGCTCGCAAACGGGCGCGGGCGCCAGCATCTGGGGCATGCCCTGCGTCAACCTGCCGCACCCGCGGTGGTATAGGCGGAAACCTGCCACCACCACCAATTGCGGTTAAACGCCGCAGATGAAAGGTTTTTTTGGGGCGCTACGGCGCCCCATACTTTTGCCCCGCTTAAGCCCGCGTTTTGGCGCAATTGACGGATAAACCTTGCCGCAGGTAAGGATTTCGCAATACCGCATCAGGTGAGCAGCGCCCACATGGTCAAGGATTTGACCATCTCGCGCCCGCGTCGCCTGCGGTCAAAACGAGGGACGAGCAGCAATGACCACGCTTCTGCGGGCGGCCAAGGCCACCCAGAAATTCTCCTTGGCCGCAGCCACGCTACTGGCCAGCACCAGCTTCGCCACGGCACTGACGGAAACCACCACAGCCAAAACCGGTCGGCCCGCAGGTATTGTCATCAGCTTTGACTGGCGGGCCGGAAAGTCTGGCCAGCGCGCGGGCGCGGCTGTGCCGGTCTCGGCCAGCATCAGTTCGGGGCTGAACCTCGGGGGCGGTTCGTATGTCTGCTCGCCCGCCGGGTTCGGTCGCCAGTCGCAGTGCTTCTCGCGCTGACCGATTTGCCAAACCGGTGAAGCCGATCTCGCGTGCGGCGCGTGCGCGGCTGGTGTGGGCGCGGTTGGTATGGGCGCGCGTCAGGCCACTGGCGCCCAGATCACGTCATCAATCCGCGGCGCACCGGTAGCCAGCATCACCAGACGTTCAAACCCCAGCGCGATGCCGCTTGCGGCGGGCATGTGTTGCAGCGCGGTTAGAAAATCTTCATCAAGAGGGTAGCGCTCGCCGTAAACACGGTGCTTTTCGTCCATCTCAAGCGCAAAACGGCGGCGCTGCTCGGCGGCGTCGGTCAATTCGCCAAAGCCGTTCGCAAGTTCCACCCCGCAGGCATAAAGCTCGAACCGTTCCGCCAGCCGTGCATCGTCGGGCGCGCGCCGCGCAAGTGCAGCTTCGGCGGCGGGGTAGCGGTCGAGAATAGTGGCGCGGCCAAGGCCAAGGTGCGGCTCGACCTTGTGCACAAGCGCACGGGAAAGCATGTCCGACCAGGTATCATCCGGCGCCACCCGCAACCCTGCCGCCCGCATCGCCGCCGCCATCGCCTCGCGGTTCGGCGTGCCATCAGCGGCGAGGGTGGCCAGCAGATCGATCTGCGCGTGGCGCGTGAAGGCATCGGCCACGCTCAGCCGTTCGGGTGCGGCGAAGGGGTCGCAGGTGCGGTCGCGGTAGCGCAGCAAGGTGGCGCCGGTCGCTTCGGCGGCCAGCCGCAGCACCGTGGCACAATCGGCCATCAGCGCCTCGTACGGCGCGCCCGCGCGATACCATTCGAGCATGGTGAACTCGGGGCTATGGAGCGGCCCCCGTTCGCGGTTGCGCCAGACATGGGCGAAGGCGGCAATGCGGGTTTCGCCCGCCGCCAGCAGCTTTTTCATCGCGAATTCTGGGCTGGTGTGCAGATACAGCCGCCGCGCCACGCCATCGGTGCCGGTGGCCTCGGTGGCGAAGGCGTGCAGATGCGCCTCGTTGCCGGGGCTGACCTGTAGCCCGACCGGGTCAACTTCGGTGAAGCCCTCGGTCGCAAACCAGCCGCGCAGCGCCGCCTGCACCCGGTTGCGCGCCAGCAACAGCGGCCTGCGGTCGGCATGGCGGACGGGTGACCACCAGGGCGAGGGGCTCGGGTTTTCTGCTATCGGGGCCATCGGCGGTACGGCTTTCGGCTGGAGATTTCAGGGAACATGCGTTAGGTGCAAGGCCAAAGCCCGCGCCTCATACGCCGCGGGGGCCGCAATCGCAAGGAACCGAACCCGTGAAAGTCATTGCTTCATCGCTTCGCAAAGGCAACGTAGTCGAACTCGACGGCAAACTTTATGTCGTGCTCACCGCCGAGAACTTCCACCCCGGCAAGGGCACCCCCACCACCAGTATCGACATGCGCCGCATTGCCGACGGGGTGAAGGTTTCCGAGCGCTGGCGCACCACCGAAATGGTGGAAAAGGCAACGGTGGACGAGCGCGAATACGATTTTCTCTATGACGACGCCGAAGGGTTTCATTTCATGAACCCCGAAACCTATGAACAGGTCACGGTTTCGGCCGATGTCGTGGGTGACGCCAAGGTTTTTCTGAACGAGGGTATCAAGGTGTATCTGAAGACCTTCGAAGGCGTCGCAATTGCCATTGAACTGCCGCAAAAGGTGACGGTCGAGATCACCGAGACCGAACCGGTTGTGAAGGGGCAAACTGCCTCATCTTCCTACAAGCCCGCCATCTGCTCGAACGGCCTGCGCGTAATGGTGCCGCCGCATATCGGCGTTGGCACCCGCATCGTGATTTCGACCGATGATTACGCCTATCAGGAACGCGCCAAGGATTGATCGGCGCGGTTACCGCCCGGCATCGGCCACCTGCAGCGAGCTGGCCCGGCGCAGCGCGCGCTCAAAGGCTTCGCCTACGGCGGTCAGGCGCAGGTCGTTGTCGAGCAGATTGACCTCAGGGGTAGCGCCCTGCCACGGGTAGGGGTTTGCCGCGAACCACGCGTGCCGCTCGACAAACGGCAGGCGCTCCATCATCACAATCGACGCCTCGGCGAAGGCTGCATTGCGTGCATGTGTGGCGCGGCCGGGGTTGCCCCAGTCGATAAAGGCAAACTCGGTCACCCAGATCGGACGGCGATATTCGGCGTAGACGGCCTCAAGCCACGCCTTGAAGGCGCCGACATCCCCATCGCGCGAATAATAATGCACGGCCATGAAATCGACCCGCAGGCCGCGCGCCTCGGCAAGGTTCATGAACTTCCGCTGCCAGCTGTTGCGCCCCAGCGTGCCGCCTTGCGTGGTGGCAGGGCTGCCCAGCCGCAGGCCGCGCGCCTCAAGCTGCGGCCAAAGCGCAGCCGCCTGTTCCGGGCTGAGGCCGGATTGGTGGCTGCCTGGGCCATCGGGTTCGTTGAAGCCCAACAGCGCGCGCACCCGCAGAGTTGAATCGATGCGATCATTGATCTCACTGGCGCCGTGGATCATCGGCACGAACTCGACCGAGCGCCTCTGCCCGCCCTCGTGCCAGATCTGGTCGGTGCGCCAGTTGTAATACCAGCCAAGCGCGGGGGCGTCTTCGATCCATTCCAGGATCGTGTAACTTGGGTTTTCCCAAGCGCCGACGCCCGCCTTTTGGGCTACGGCGGCGGTAGCGATCATGGCGAAGAGTATGCCAAGGGCAAGCTTTCTGATCATGGGTCCCTCGCAGGTCGGCCAGTTTTCTACCCGCCGAACATGGAGAAACCGTGTCTTTGGTAGGGCCTTTTTCGGCCCGTTGCGCAACCTTACCCCCGCCTAAACTGAGCGGCGCAAGGGGGCAACCCGTGCACGCCGCATTGCGGCGCATGTTCTCCGAGTGCGGCAGATTATCGCCAACAGGGTCGGTTGGCTGGGCGAAATGCCGCCGTGCACCAACGGCGCGGGGCTGGCGCCCGGTCCGCCTCAGCGGTTGCGCCGAAAAGAAAAGGGCTTGGCCATCTCTGCCCAAGCCCTTGTATTTATTGGTGCACCCGGAGCGATTCGAACGCCCGGCCCTCAGATTCGTAGTCTGATGCTCTATCCAGCTGAGCTACGGGTGCACACTTGGGGGGCATTTAGACGCGGCGGCGGGGCATTGCAAGGGCAAAATACGCGGCCCTGCCCCGCCCCGTTACACCGTGCCTATTCGCTGGTCCGCATGCCCGCGAAGGCGGCGGAGAGGATCAGCCCTTGCCGTTCGCGGCTTCCGCCAGAAAGGCTGGTCACGGTATCGTCCGTGCCTGCCCCGGCGATGCCCTGTTCGGCAAGGGCGGCAATCACAGCCTCGGGGGTCTGGCCGGAAAGCTCGGCCAGCGTTGCGACGCGCGCGTTGCCCATTGCCCCCATGACCAGCCGCAAATCGCCGCCTCGGCCTTCCTCAGAACCGCCCAGCGGAATGAAGCTGAGGCCGAGGATGACCGCGAACACGCCGATGATGCCAGCTGCCAACGGCCGTTTGGGATAACTGGTGAAAGGTCGCCAGTTCAGCATCAGGTGTGCGATGCCGCCCACCACCAGCGCCCAGCCCGCCCATTCATGGGCAAAAGTGTTCAGCCCGCCGCCAAGGTGAAAGAACATCAGCACCCCGCTGACTGCCATAACCAGAAATGCTCCGATTACCATTGGGGTTGCCCAGGATCGCAGTGTCATATCGTCGCCTCTTGCAGTACAGGCGCGGGCGTTTGCCGCGCAGTTACATGCATGAAACGCTGCGGCGCGGCATTTCCGCCGTTGGGCACGGCAAGGCAGCCATTTGCAGGCTGCAAGACTAGGCCGGGTCTTCGGCCAGCTCGCGCGGCAGGTGCAACAAGAACTCAGTGCCATCGGCATCGGTGCGCACCAGATCAAGCCGCCCGCCGTGGCCGCGCAAAAGCTCGGCCGAAATGGCAAGGCCGAGGCCGGTGCCGCCTTGCCTGCTGCCGCCCTGAAACGGTTGGAACAGGTGTTCGCGCGCGCGTTCGGGCAGGCCGGGGCCGGTATCGCCCACGCGCACCCACCAGCCCGCTTCCTCCTCGCCACCGCCCAACTCGATAGTGCCGGGCTTGCCCGTTGCGGCAATCGCCTGCCGCGCGTTGCGCACGAGGTTTGACAGCACCCGGTGCAGCTGGTCGCGATCGGCGCGGATCACCAGATTGGGTGCGATGTCGGTGACAAACTCGATCCCCTCCGCTTCGGCGCTGAGCGATTCGCTTTCAATCACCTCGTCGATCAGGCCAGCCAACATGAAGCGCGTCAGCGACGGCGGTGGTTCCTGCGCGCGGCCAAAGGCAAGCGTGCTTTCGCACAGGTTCACCGCGCGCGAGATCGACCCGACCAGTTTGGGGGCCGCGCGTTTGACCGCCGGGTCCTGGCTGTCTTCCATGCGGTCGGCAAAAAGCTGCGCGGTGGTCAGAATGTTGCGCAGATCGTGGCTGATCTTGGCCACCGCCTGCCCGAGCTGCGCCAGCCGCTCTTTTTGCCGAAGCGATGACACCAGCAGGCGCTGCATCGAGGCGAGCGCACTTTCGGCTTCGCGCAGTTCGTTGACCCGCGCCGAAGGTTCAATGATGCGGCGGGCATCTTCGGGCGCCTCGGCCCAGGCGGTCATGTGGCGCACCACGCGCTGGATCGGCACCACGATCAGGCGGCGCGCCGCGACGAACAGCAATATTGCCGTCGCCACCGAAAACACCGCCGAAAGCGCCAGAACCCGAAGCCCGTATTCGATCATTGCGACCCGCATCTGCTTGGTTTTCAAGGTGACTTCTATCAACTGCCCGCCACCTTGCACCGGCGCCCCGATCACCCGTATCACCCGCTCGTCGCCCTCAAACAACAGCATCATGGCATCGCGGATCAGGCCAAGGGGCGCAGCCTCGCGCAGATCGTAAGTGGTCGCCACCGGCGACGGCACAGGCGAGGAAAGCACCAGTTCGCGCACATCGTCGCGGCGCAGAACGACGTTGAGCACGCCCGCATTCAGCAAAAGTTCGGCCTCCAACTCGGGCTCGATCATCGCGTTGGTGGTCAAGAGCGCAAGCGAGGCGATTTGCGCGCGCTCTAGCCGCGCCAGCAGATAGTCTTGCCGGAACGCCGCAAGCGAGGGCAGCAGGATCAATACCTCTGCCAGCACCACGAACAGCGTGGTGAGCAGCGCGAACCGACCCGAGAGCGTGTTGACAACCATGCCTTCCCCGCGCGCGAACCGCAGCCGCCTGGCGGATGCGCCGCGCCCCAATAGCGTTATCAAAGCTTTCAGGGGAAAAACAGGGTGGGGCAGCAGATCGGCGGGGGTTTGCAAAAAAACCCGGCGGTGGCGAATTGACTTGGGCGGCAAGCCCGACTAAACACCGGGCTTCGAATGACTGCGGCGCTCGATTCCGATCCTTTCGGGCTGCCTGAACCGGAGATACCACGATGAAGCGCACGTTCCAGCCGTCGAACCTCGTCCGCGCCCGCCGCCACGGCTTTCGCGCGCGCATGGCCACCAAAGGTGGGCGTCGTGTGCTGAATGCCCGCCGCGCCAAGGGCCGCGCGAAGCTTTCGGCCTAAGCCAAACGGCATACGGCATGAAACCGCCGGAGGCTCCCGCGACTGGCCCTGAGGGTCGGGAACCGGGAAGCGCACCGGCGGTTTCCGTTTGTCCCGAGGGTAGGTTGGCGCTGGAAACGCTACGCGTTCGCCCCGACTTTCTGCGGGCGGCCTCGGCCCGGCGGCAGGGCACGCCGGGGTTCCTGTTGCAAGCCCGGGCACGCGGCGCCGACGAGGCTGCCGACCCATCCACCGTGCGCGTCGGCTTTACCTGCTCGAAAAAGGTCGGCAACGCGGTGGCGCGCAACCGGGCCAAGCGGCGCCTGCGGGCACTGGCGCGCGAAGTGCTGCCCCTTGGCGCGCGCCCCGGCTGGGATTATGTGCTGGTCGGACGCCCCGGCGCCACCATCGCGCGCGACTATGCCGACCTGCGCGCCGATCTGGCCCGCGCCTTGGCGCAGATCCATGGAGCCGCGAAATGACGCCGCTTGCCCATATCGTTGCCGTCCCGGTGCGCGCTTACCGGCTATTGCTCAGCCCATGGGTCGGGCATGGCTGCCGGTATCAACCCACCTGTTCGGCCTATGCGCTGGAGGCGCTGGAAAAGCATGGCGCCTTCAAGGGCACATGGTTGGCCGCGCGCCGGGTGCTGCGGTGCCACCCCTGGGGCGGGCACGGCTATGACCCGGTGCCCCCCTGCAAGGGCGACCATGATGCTGGATGACGACGCAGGCGACATTCACCCGCTGTTCGCGGGCGCGCCCACCTCGACCGAGTTCAAGAAGCTGCGCAAGCGGCTGGTGCGCGAGGTGCGCGAGGCGATTGACGCCTATGGCATGGTCACGCGCGGCGCGCGCTGGCTGGTATGCCTTTCGGGTGGCAAGGATAGCTACACCCTGCTTGCCGTGCTGCACGAATTGCAATGGCGCGGCCTGTTGCCGGTGGAACTGGTCGCCTGCAATCTCGATCAGGGCCAGCCCGGCTTTCCCGCCACCGTGCTGCCCGAGTTTCTGGCGCGCATGGGGGTGAAACACCGGATCGAGTTTCAGGACACCTATTCGGTGGTGATGGACAAGATCCCGGCAGGGCGCACCTATTGCAGCCTTTGTTCACGGCTGCGGCGCGGCAACCTCTACCGTATCGCGCGCGAAGAGGGGTGCAGCGCGGTGGTGCTCGGCCATCACCGCGACGACATTCTTGAGACGTTTTTCATGAACCTGTTTCACGGCGGCAGGTTGGCCACGATGCCGCCGAAGCTGGTGAACGAAGAGGGCGACCTGTTCGTGCTGCGACCGCTGGCCTTCGTCGCCGAGGCCGATTGCGAGCGGTTTGCGCGGGCGATGAACTATCCGATCATCCCGTGCGACCTGTGCGGCAGTCAGGACGGATTGCAGCGCCAACAGGTGAAGGCGATCCTTGATAGCTGGGAGGCGCGCAGCCCCGGACGCCGCCAGGTAATGTTCCGCGCGCTGATGAACGCGCGCCCCTCGCACCTGCTTGACCCCGCCCTGTTCGACTTTGCCGGGCTTGCGCTTGCTGCCCCAGGCACGGCAAACAGAGAGGATTTTACGCAAATGCCGCCGAAACTGCGGCACGACGATTAACCGCCCGCTGACCAAACCCGCCTAGCGTCATCGAAACGGGGGCCCCTGCGCCCGCTGTGCGAGGTGACGGGCAATGGCATTGAAAGATATCCGTGGTTTGGCCTGGTTGGGCGAGATGACCCGGCGCGACATGCTGGCGTTTGTTCCGGCGGCAGGGCTTGCCGGGTATTGGTACGGCCTGGCGGGCGCAATTCTGGTGGTAAGCGCCGCAGTCGCCGTGTCGTGGCTGGCGCGCGACCCCGGTTTTGGAACGGCACCCGAGGTGCCCGTGCTCGATCCGGCAACACAGTTGCCCCTGCGCGCCGCCGCGGAAACCGCGCTTGACGCAGCGCTTGATGATACCGCAGCAACCAGTCGCGGCACGGCCGCCTTCGTGATCGGGTTTGATGACGGCGCGGCACTGGCGGCAAGTGCCGGTGAGGCGGGCTTTGCACAGATCCGGCGCCGCACCGCCGAACGCCTGCACGGCGCGCTGCGCGAAAACGATCTCGTCGCGCAGCTTGAGGACGGGCGTTTTGCCGTGGTGCTTGCGCCGGTGCGCCGCGCCGATCTGGAAAGCGTGCTGCAAATCGCGGCGCGTCTGCAGGCCGCGGTGGAAGTGCCGCTTTCGCTTGACGCGAGCACCGTTTACGTCTCGGTCCATGTCGGCTTTTGCCTGCTCAGCCGCACCCCTGCGCGGAATGGCGCGGCCATGCTGGCCGCCGCCGAAGCCGCCGCCGACGAGGCTCAGCGGCTCGGTCCCGGTGCGATTCGCGCCTTTTCAAGCGAGATCGCGCAGGTAGCACGCACCCGGTCTGATCTTGTGGCGCAGGCTGGAGCGGCGCTGGAAGAAGGCCAGATCGTCGCGCATTTTCTGCCACAGCTCTCGTCTGACACCGGCGAGATTTCGGGCTTTGAGCTGGTGCCCTGCTGGCTGCATCCCGAGCGCGGGTTTCTGACCGCCGCCGAATTCGAGGGCGCCATTGCCGCCTGCGGCCTACACGCGCGGCTGGGCGAGGTTCTGCTCTACCAGGGTTTTGCGGCATTGCGCGGCTGGGCCCGGGCCGGGCTTGACACGGCAACGCTGGCGCTGCCGATCTCGCTGCACGAATTGCGTAACCCCAAGCTGCCCGAGCGGCTGAAATGGGATCTTGACCGATTTGAAACCGCAGCGGCGCGGCTACACCTGCTGGTGCCCGAGACCGCCGCGCAGGATACCGGGCAGGAAATGGCAAGCCATACAGTCACCAAGCTGGCGCAGCTTGGATGCAACATCGATCTGGCGGGCTTTGGCAACGGCCCCGCACCGATTTCCGCGATCCGCAAGTTCTCGGTGCGCCGGTTGCGGCTCGAACGCGGGTTCGTGGCACATGTCGATACCGACCCCGAGCAGCAGCGCCCTGTCGCCGCGATCTTGTCGTTGGCCGAACGGCTGGGTGTTGAAACCTTGGCCGACGGGGTCGCAAGTGTCGGCGAACATGCCATGCTTGCGCAGCTTGGCTGCGGCCATGTGCAAGGCCCCGCAATCGCCCGCGCCATGGCCTATGAAGACACGATCGACTGGATCGAGCGCCACCGGGCCAAGTTGCATGCAACCCCGCGCCTGGGGCGAAAGAAGCGCTGAGGCCTGCCCCAGCGCGGCACCGCGGACGGGCATGACCCGCGCGCAATGAAAGGGGTCGCCACGGCGCCTGCCGACCTGACGCGCGGCACCGGGCGCGGGCGCCTGCACCGCGCGGCAGGACCGCCACACCCGCGTGCCCCCTGGCCTGGTGCGGTCTGCACCACCCCTTGGCGTCAATCGGCAGCGCTGCGCCTGCTGAACAGGGAAAACCGCTTGACCTTTGCGCCACCCTTCTGTTGAACCAGCCCAACCCTGAACTGGCTGGTGGTGCTTCCCCGATGGACGATCAGAACAAGAATCTCATTCTCGCGACCGTGCTTTCGTTCGTGGTGATCTTGCTGTGGTACACGGTCTTTGCGCCGCCGGTTCCGGTGGAGCCGGTGGCCCCCGATGCGATCAGTCAGACGGCACCTGCCGCACCAGCGCTTACCGCCGCCGTGCCCGATACCGGAGTTGCCGCCACCGCCGCCGCCGCAACCGAGCTTGCCTCAGCCCCCCGCGTTGACATCACCACGCCGCGCCTCGTCGGTTCGATCTCGCTGCTGGGCGGGCGCATCGATGACCTGTCGCTGGTGGGCTACCGTGAAACGCTTGCCGCAAACTCGCCCGACGTCCGCCTGCTTGCGCAAGTCGGCGGCACCGATCTGACCGCGGCCAAACCCTATTACGCCGTCTATGGCTGGAGCCCCGCTGGCGGGCTCGACGCCGCCGCGGTGCCCAATGCGCGCACGCTCTGGACCGCGCCGGTTGGCGCCACCCTTGCCCCCGGCAAGCCGGTGACGCTGAGCTGGGACAACGGCGCGGGCCTGACCTTCACCCGCGAAATCGCGGTGGACGACAATTACCTGTTCACAGTCACCCAGTCGGTCACCAACGCCACCGCCGCCGCCGTGCGCCTTGCCCCCTACGGCATCGTCGCCCGCCATGGCATACCCAGCACAAACTCGGTCTATGTGCTGCACGAAGGCGCCGTGCGGATGTCGGACGGCAAGCTGCAAGAGCTGAAATACAAGGACATCACCAAGCTCGACACGGTGCCGGCCGAGGGCCCGGCGGATGTTGTCACCGTTACCGAAAACGGGTGGACCGGCTTTACCGACAAATACTGGATGACCACGCTGGCGCCGATGCCGGGGCAGGCCTTTACCTCGGTGGTGAAATACGTTCCCGGCAGCGACATCTACCAGACCGAAGCGCGCATGCCGGTGCTCGAGGTTGCCCCTGGCGCCACCGCCAGCGCCTCCTCGATGCTGTTCGCGGGCGCCAAGGAATGGGAAACCATCCGCGCCTACGAGGCCAATGCCCACATCGACCGCTTTATCGATTCGATCGACTGGGGCTGGTTCTACTTCCTGACCAAGCCGATGTTCTGGCTGCTGCACTGGCTGCACGGCGCCATTGGCAACATGGGCTGGGCGATCATTGCGCTGACCGTGGTCATCAAGCTGCTGGTGTTCCCGCTGGCGCGCAAATCCTACATCTCGATGGCCAAGATGAAGGAACTTCAGCCCGAAATGGAAAAGCTGAAAGAGCGCACGGGCGACGACAAGGCAAAGATGCAGCAAGAGATGATGCAGCTTTACAAGCGCGAAAAGGTCAACCCGGCCTCGGGCTGCCTGCCGATCCTGCTGCAAATCCCGATCTTCTTTTCGCTCTACAAGGTGATCTACGTCACGATCGAGCTGCGCCATGCGCCATGGTTCGGCTGGATCCGCGACCTTTCGGCGCCTGACCCGTCGTCGATTCTCAATCTGTTTGGCCTGCTGCCCTTCGCGCCACCCGAACAGGGTTCGATTTTCTTCATTCTGTCGCTTGGTGTGCTGCCAATCCTGCTTGGCATCTCGATGTGGTTCCAGCAAAAGCTGAACCCCGCCCCCGCCGACCCGACCCAGAAGATGATCTTCGCCTGGATGCCCTGGGTCTTCATGTTCATGCTGGGGTCGTTTGCTTCCGGCCTCGTGGTCTACTGGATCGCCAACAACACGATCACCTTCATCCAGCAGTACACGATCATGTCGATGCACCACAAACGCCCGGATCTTTTTGGCAACATTCTGGAAGGTTTCCGCAAGAAGCCCGCGCCGCCGCCGAAAAAATGACCGCCCGGCTGGCCCATATCCTGCGCCACCCGATCAAGGCGGTGGGGGTTGAGGAAATCGAGCGCGCGCCCCTTGCCGAGGGGCGCGCGCTGGCTTTCGACCGCCGCTGGGCAATTGCCCATGTGGCGGCGAAGTTTCAGGGGCAACCAGAGGCATGGCAGCCGAAAGCAAACTTCCTGCGCGGCGTCGCCGGGCCCGAACTGATGGCCGTGACCGCCGCCTGCCAAGGCAACCGGGTGACGCTAGGCCACCCCCGTGCCAAAACGATCACGCTCGACATGGCATCCGATGCCGACCGCGCCCGGCTGATCGCGTGGCTCACGCCGCTCTGGCCCGTGGGGCGCCCCGCGCCAAGCCATGTGGTCGAAGTGCCGGGGCAGGCATTGGCCGATTGGCCTGACCCGTTCCTGTCGCTGGTGTCGCTCACGTCGCTTGCGGCGCTTTCTCGCCGCGCCGGGCAGGCCCTGCACATCAACCGTTGGCGCGGCAACCTCTGGGTTGATGGCTGGGAGCCATTGCGCGAACGCGCCCTGATCGGGCAGCGCATCCGCGTCGGCACCGCCACGCTTGAAATCGTGCAACCCATCACCCGGTGCCGCGCCACTTGCGTGAACCCCGAAACCGGCGCCGAAGATTGCGATACCCTCGCAATGCTTGAATCGCTCTGGGGCCACAAGGATTTCGGCGTCTATGCCCGTGTGCTGACCGGTGGCGACATTGCCCGCGGCGACACGGTGGAGATTCTCTGATGCAGATGCAGTTCCCTCTCGCACCCGAACCTGAAATGGAGGCCCGCGAAAAGGGGCGTCTGATGTTCGCAGGCCCTGTCGAGTTTCTCAAGGGCGTGGTGGCGATGGACGGACTGCCGCCGCCCGACCGGCTTGAGGTTTGCTTTGCCGGCCGCTCCAACGTCGGCAAATCGAGCCTGATCAACGCGTTGACCGGGCGCAAGGCGCTGGCGCGCGCCTCCAACACGCCCGGTCGCACCCAGGAAATCAACTACTTCACCACGACCGGTCCCTACCTCGTAGACCTTCCCGGCTACGGCTACGCCGAGGCGCCCAAAGCTGTCGTGGAAAAGTGGCAGCGCTTGCTCAAGGCCTACCTTTCGGGCCGGGCCACGCTGCGCCGCGCCTTCGTGCTGATCGATACCCGCCACGGCGTGAAGGCGGTCGATGACGAGATCCTGACCCTGCTAGACCGGTCCGCCGTTACTTTTCAGGTGGTGCTGACCAAGGCCGACAAGGTCAGCCTGTCCGAGCGCGAAGCAACCATCGAGCAGGTGCGCGCGGCGCTTGCCAAACACCCCGCCGCCTACCCCGAACTGATCGTTACTTCGTCCGAAAAAGGCGACGGCATCGAAACCCTGCGCGCCATCATCGCCGCGCTGACCTGACCCCCGGCTTGCCTTGGTCGAAATATCCCCCCCGGAGGGCAGCCCCGCCCGCGCCCCAGCCTCTTGGCAGGGCACGCGATTGGCCGTAACACTGGCCGCGCACCGCGCACGCGCCCCGAGGACCCTCAGCATGAGACCGCAAAGCATGAACCGAGACTGGATCGCCACCGCCCGCACCCTTTCCGAGGCCCTGCCCTACCTGCAACGCTATACCGGTGCCGTGGTGGTGGTGAAGTTTGGTGGCAATGCCATGGGCGACGAAACAGCAATGGCCGATTTCGCCCGCGACATCGTGCTGATGCGCCAGGTTGGAATGAACCCGGTGGTGGTGCATGGCGGCGGCCCCATGATCAACGATCTGCTGGCCAAGCTGGGCATCAAGTCCGAGTTCGTGCGTGGCAAGCGCGTGACCGACCATGCCACCGTCGAGGTGGTCGAAATGGTGCTGTCGGGCCTTGTCAACAAGCGCATCGTGCAGGCGATCAACGATCAGGGCGGTCGCGCGGTGGGCATTTCGGGCAAAGACGACGACATGATGGTGTGCGAACCCGACGATCCCGAGCTGGGTTTTGTCGGCCGCCCGGTCGAGATGAACGTGCAGGTGCTGCGCGATCTTTACAACGCCGGCATCATCCCCGTGGTTGCCCCCGTCGCCACCGGCGTCAACGACAATGAAACCTTCAACGTCAACGGCGATACCGCCGCCGGGGCCATTGCAGGGGCGCTCAAGGCCGACCGCCTGTTGCTGTTGACCGACGTGGCGGGCGTGAAAAACAAGTCGGGCGAGATCGTCACGCAAATGAGCCCCGATGAGGTGCGCAATATGATCGCCGATGGCACCATCGCGGGCGGCATGATCCCGAAGACCGAGACCGCGCTCAAGGCGCTGGATGAGGGCGTGCGCGCCGTGGTCATCCTCGATGGCCGGGTGCCCAATGCGTGTTTGCTCGAACTCTTTACCGACCACGGCGCGGGCAGCCTGATCCGCTCGACCGAGCCGCGCATGAAGCCGCGCTCGCGGTGAGCCTCGCAGCCATCGGGGCCGCGGCCGCGGCGCATCGGTTGTTCGTTTCGGGGGCCTTCCACCCCACTCCGGCCGATGGCGCCCCACCGGGCACCGGCACACTGGTACTGCTATCGCCCGACGAGCCTGGTTTCTGGCCCCATGTCGCCGCCGCGCCCGAGTTTGCCGACGCCGCCCCCGACCCGCTCGACCGCTGGTCGACGCGCGTCATCGGCGCGCTGGCGTTGCGGTTTGCCGCGACCGCACTGTTCCCGTTCGGCGGCCCGCCCTGGCTTCCCTTCTATGACTGGGCACTGCGATCGGGCGAGGCTTGGCGCGCGCCAGTCTCATTCCTGGTGCATCACCGTATGGGGCTATGGGCCTCCTGGCGTGGCGCGCTCGCACTGCCCGAGGCGGTGGCACTGCCCGCACGCCCGCAAAGCCCCTGCATAAGCTGCGCCGCCCCCTGCCGCACCGCCTGCCCAGTCGCGGCCCTCGGCCCCGCCGGCTACAATGTGGCAGACTGCCACCGCTTTCTCGATACCCCGGCGGGCGATGCGTGTCTTTCTTTTGGCTGCGGCGCTCGCCGCGCTTGCCCAGCCAGTGCCGCCTATGGCAGGTTGGCCGGGCAATCGGCTTGGCACATGAGGCAATTTCACAAATGACACCGCAGGGACACCGCCGCCTGATCCTCACGCGCCACGCAAAGTCTGCATGGGACGACCCCGCGCGTTCCGACCATGATCGTCCGCTCAACGCGCGCGGCCAGCGCGCGGCGCGCGAACTGGGCGACTGGCTGGCTTCACGTGGGTACGAACCCGAGGAAGTGCTCTGCTCGACCTCGCTGCGTACCCGCGAAACGTGGGAGCGCGTCGCCGCTGCCGTGCTCGAAGTGCGCCCGCAGGTGCGCTATGAACCAGAGCTTTATCAGGCCGCGCCCGAAACCCTGCTGGCAACCCTCAAGAGCGCCACTGCGGCCTCGGTGATGGTGCTGGCGCACAATCCCGGCATTGCAGATTTTGCCCGCCAGCTATGCGCTCACCCGCCACTGACGCCCGATTTCGCGCGCTACCCGACTTCGGCAACCCTCGTGGTCGATTTCCAGATCAATAGCTGGGCCGACCTGAAGCTTGGCGAAGGCTCGGTGCTCGATTTCTTCCTGCCCGCAGGGCGCGGCTGAAACATCGGCGTCATCTTCATTGCACAAATACCCCGGGGGGTGCGGGGGGCTGGCCCCCCGCCCTCAGTCCTCAGTGCCCGAGGATCTGGCTCAGGAACAGTTTGGTGCGTTCCGACTGCGGGTTGTTGAAGAACTCGTAAGGCTCATTCTGTTCGACGATCTGGCCCTGGTCCATGAAGATCACCCGGTTCGCCACGGCCTGAGCAAAGCCCATCTCGTGGGTCACGACCAACATGGTCATGCCGTCCTCGGCCAACCCGATCATGGTGTCGAGCACTTCCTTGATCATCTCGGGGTCAAGGGCACTCGTCGGCTCGTCAAACAGCATGATACGGGGCTTCATGCAGAGCGAGCGCGCAATCGCCACCCGCTGCTGCTGGCCGCCGGAAAGCTGGCCTGGGTATTTCAGCGCCTGTTCGGGGATCTTGACCTTTTCGAGGTAGTACATCGCCACCTCATCGGCCTCTTTCTTCGGCACCTTGCGCACCCAGATCGGCGCCAGCGTAAGATTTTCCAGAATTGTCAGATGCGGGAACAGGTTGAAGTGCTGAAACACCATGCCAACTTCGGACCGCACCTTGTCGATGTTTTTGAGATCACTCGTCAGTTCGGTGCCATCAACGATGATCTGCCCCGACTGATGCTCTTCCAGCCGGTTGATGCAGCGGATCAGGGTCGATTTGCCAGACCCCGAGGGACCGGCAATAACAATCCGCTCGCCGCGGTTCACGGTCAGGTTGATGTCGCGCAGCACATGGAAGGTGCCGAACCATTTGTTCATCGCGGTGATCTGAATCGCCACCTCGTCGCTGACCGTCATATGCGATCGGTCGATCTTGCGCTCGATTTGCGTTTCCGACATGGGGGGCTCCTTAGTGGTGGTCACGCTTCAGCCGACGTTCGAGATACATCGAGTACCGCGACATCGCGAAGTTGAAGATGAAGAAGATGCAGCCGACAAAGATATAGGGCTCCCAATAGGCACCCTTCCATTCGAACGATGCGCGAACCGAATCGGTGATGCCTTTCAGCGGGTCCAGCAGCCCCACGAACACCACCAGCGTGGTATCCTTGAACATGCCAATGAACGTGGAAACGATGCCGGGGATCGAAATTTTCAACGCCTGTGGCAGCACCACCAATCGCTGCGCCTTCCAGTAATCCAGACCAAGACTGTCGGCCGCCTCATACTGTCCGCGCGGAAGTGCCGCGAGACCGCCGCGCACCACCTCGGCGATATACGCGGCGGCAAACAGCGTTACCATGATGATGACGCGCAGGATGATGTCGAAATTGGTGCCCGGCGGCAGGAAATAGTTGAGCAGCAACGACGCCACGAACAGCAGTGAGATCAGCGGCACGCCGCGGATAAACTCGATGAACCCGACCGCAAGCGCCTTGACCAGCAACATGTCTGACCGCCGCGCCAGCGCCAGAACCACCCCGATCGGCAGACTGAGCACGATGCCCGCCACGCCGATTGTCAGCGCCAGCACGAAGCCGCCAAACTTATCCGACCGCACCGCGTCGATGGCATAGGGCAGATAGGTATCCAGCACCTGCGAAACCGGGCCCATCGCAAAAAACCACCACGCAAGCGCCGCCGCCACTGCCGAGCCGACCGAGATGATCGCGCCGCGGCCGCGGGTGGCGGTGAATGCGGCCCAGGCCAGCACAAAGCCCGCCATCGCCAGCACCGGCACCCAGACAGAGCCGCCCCACAATAGCCAGACCGCAAGTCCGGGGTAGATGCCGGTCAACCACAACAGGCCCCAGGGCCGCGACCAAGCGACCACCAGCATCGCAACCAGCGCCAGCAGCATAAGCCCGGTTGCCAGCCCGCCCACGCCCAGCGCCGGAAAGGCAAGCACCAGAAACAGGGTCATCACGCCCAGCACGATCATGCGGATGCGACGGCTTTCGGAAAACAGCACCGGCGCGGCGGCAAACAGCAGCAGGCCCAGCGCCAACGTCGGGCGCCAATAAAGCTCGCGCGGGTAAAAGCCGAACATGAACATGTTCCAGCGGTCGCGGATGATTGCCCAGCAGGCGCCCGTCGCGCCTTCGCCCCAGCGCGCGGTAATGATATCGCGGCATTCGCCCACCGAAGCCGCAACCCAGACCGAATTCCGGAACCAGGGGAAGGCCTCGCTCAGCAGGAAATAGAGCACGAACGCCCCCGCCAGCGTCAGAAAGGTATTGAGCGGCCCCGAAAACAGGTTTTCGCGCAGCCAACGTATTGCCCCCATTTCGCTGACAGGCGGCGCCTTTTCGGGCAGCATGTCGGTGCGGACATAGGCGGCGGTGCGGTGCTCGCTCATCTCAACGCTCCTTCAGCTTTACGGAAGCGTTGTAGATGTTCATCGCCCCCGAGATCAGCAGGCTCAGCACAAGGTAGATGAGCATCATCAACAGCACCGTTTCCAGCTCGCGCCCGGTCTGGTTCAGCGTGATGCCGCCCAGCGTGCCCCGCAAATCGAGATAACCGGTAGCGATGGCCAGAGACGAGTTCTTGGTCAGGTTCAGAAACTGCGAGATCAGCGGCGGAATGATGACCCGTAGCGCCTGCGGCAGAATCACGAGGTTCATGGTGCGCCCTGGCCGCAGGCCCAACGCGTAGGCCGCCTCGGTCTGGCCATGCGAAACCGCCAACACACCCGCCCGCACGATCTCGGCGATGAAGGCGCCGGTATAGAGCGACAGCGCCAGCCATAGCGCCATGAACGAGTTTGACACATTGATGCCGCCGGTAAAGTTGAAACCCCGCAGCGAAGGATAACCAAGGTGGAACCCGAGCGCCCAGAGTGTCAGCACACCGGGCAGGATCAGCAGCGCAAGGGTTTTCCACCACGTCACGGGGCGCAGGCCGGTGGCATTTTGCACGGCGGTTGCGCGGCGCAGCACAAGGCGGTTGGCATACCACCCGGCGACCACCGCAGCGATGATCGCCAGCAGGTCACTGGAAATCAGAAATATCCCGATGTCGATGTTGCCAAGGCTGCGGTAGAAAAGCGGGTCCGGCACTGCCGTGTAGCGGTTGGTGACCGCCACCGTATCAAACAATATCATCGAGGCAGCCCCGCCCTCGCGGAAGGCGTTGGGCAGCGGAGCGGCTTCGGTGAACACCGCATAGATGATGAGAATCCAGAGCAACACCGGCACGTTGCGGAAGATTTCGACGTAAACTGTCATCAGCCGCGAGACGAGCCAGTTTTTCGAAAGCCTGAGCACGCCCACAAATACGCCGACCACCGTCGCCACGATGCAGCCCAGAAACGCGACCAGCAAGGTATTGAGCAAGCCGACCAGCATGGCGCGGGCGTGGGTGCTATCGGAATCATAGGCGATCAGCCGCTGGCCGATATCATAGCCCGCCCGGATGCCGAGAAAACCGAAGTTGAAATCCTTGCCGCGCGCGGCGAGGTTGGTGATGGTGTTATCGACCAGCCAAGCGGCCACCGCCATAAACAGCATCAACACAACGACCTGAATGGTCGTCGAGCGATAGCGCGTATCATAAAGAAGCTGACTAAGCCGGAAGCTTTGCTTCGGCGCGTCGGAGGCAATGGCCATTCTACGTTCCCCTGCCTGACCGGCGCTATCGGCATTCGCCGCGGTATTCGGGGTCTTGTGCCCCGCGCCATCAGGTGTTCGTCTTTGCAGGCAAAAAGGCGCGCGGGGTGGCCCGCGCGCCAGCTGGTTTCAGGTCAGATCAACGGAACGGCGGCGCGTAAAGCAGACCGCCTTGAGTCCATTGCGCGTTCAGACCACGGGCAAGCGCGATCGGAGTCGATTCACCGATCGTTGCGGCAAAGATTTCGCCGTAGTTGCCACCCGCCAGAATGGCGCGTTTTGCCCAGAGGTTGTCGAGGCCCATCATCGGGCCAAGGTCGCCCGATCAGCGCGTTAAGCGTCCAGCGGACAATGTCGCCCCACTGGTTGTCGCCATGGCGCACTGCCGGCCCCAGCGGCTCTTTCGAGATGATTTCCGGCAGAATGATGTGGTCAGCCGGGTTCGCGAAAGCGGCGCGGGTGGCCGCAAGGCCCGACGCGTCGGTGGTGTAGGCGTCGCAGGCGCCCGCCAGATACTGCTGTTCGCCTTCTGCGTTCGAATCGATCGCGATCGGCTGATAGGTCATGTTGTTGGCTTTGAAGAAGTCGGCCAGGTTCAACTCGGTCGTGGTGCCGGTCTGAATGCAGATGGTAGCGCCGTCGAGTTCTTTCGCCGAAGAAACGCCCAGCGCTTTGGGCACCATGAAGCCTTGACCGTCGTAATAGTTGACGCCGACAAAGTCGAGCTTCAGGTCGTTGTCGCGCAGGAAGGTCCAGGTCGAGTTGCGTGCGAGCACGTCAACTTCGCCCGAAGCGAGCGCGGTAAAGCGGGTCTGGCCCGAGGTGGGAACATATTTCACCTTGCTGGGGTCGCCCAGAACGGCGGCAGCGACGGCCTTGCAGATGGCGACGTCGAAGCCCGACCAGTTGCCATTGGCATCGGGGGCGGCAAAGCCCACAAGGCCGGTGTTCACGCCGCAGTTCAGTTCGCCGCGCGCCTTGACATCGTCAAGCGTGCTGGCCGCTGCGAAACCGGCCACCAGGCCAGCAGTGGCGAGCGTGCCAAAAAATACGGATTTCTTCATGTGTACCTCTTCCTGAGTTGCCGCCAGTTACGATCAGGCGGTTTTGTCGGCCCAAAGGCCTTGATGACACGGTTCGGGGTTTTGCCCCGGTGTTGCGGAGTTTGGTCGAAATCGAAAGGCCGCGTCAAGGGCACATTCTTGGCGATTGTTAGCGCGTATCAGTCAATTCTATCTTTGCCTTCGATTTTGGCAGATGGCTGCCGCGTCAGTCGCGCAAATGGACCAAGTGCCAGAACCGTTCGGCATCCAGCAGGGCGGCGCGCTTGGCAGAGGCGTGGGCCTGGGCCTCATCGTCGGCACCCCAGTGCAATATCTGCCAGTCTTCGTCGATTCGCGCGCAGGTCCAAGCATCGGCCGCGTTCAAGTGGCGCTCAGTCACCGCTAGGCCAAGGATCAGGCTGCCAGTGATGCCCACCAGATCGTGCAGCGCCGCCAATTCAAAGGCATCCATCGACGCGACAACAGCGGCCAGCCGTGCCAGTGCTTCTGGCGGCTGGTCGATCGGAACCACCCCTTCGGCAACCCGAAGCGGTGCACCAAAGCGCGTTGCCGCCCAGTCGAGCAGCGGCTGCCACACCGCATCCTGCTGCGCGCGCAGGGCCGCGGGAAAGGTGGCGCGATAGCACAGATGGTCGGTGCCGCCATAGTCGGCAATTAGCGCGGCCACCTCGGCGTGCTGCGGCACCACCTTGTCGAGCGCCGAGTTGGCGGCGCGGGTCAGCGGCATCTGGCGCGGATCGATCTGACCCGTCTGCGCCCCCCATTCGGCGGCAATGGCGGCCGCCAGCGCCCGCGTCGGCAGCACCAGCGGCGCCTTGCCGGGGGTTTTCACCGGGCGGCCATCAAGTGCGACACCAAAACCGTCCGCGCCTTCGGTCACCGCTGCGGCTTTCCAGAATCGCTTGGCCTTCCAATTGCTCATGCGCTGCCCCAGGGCGTGTTCAGCACCGCTTCAAGTGCTGCGAAATCAGCCACCAGCCGCCCAGCGCCCGCCGCCGTCAGCGCCTCGGGCGCATGATAACCCCAGGTCACGCCAATGCTGCCCACGCCGGCGGCACCCGCCATTTCCATATCAAAGCTGGTGTCGCCGATCATCACCGCATCCGCCGCCGCCACCCCGGTTTCGGCGAGCGCCGCCAGCAACATCGCCGGGTTTGGCTTGGACGGGTGATCGTCGGCCACCTGCTTGGTCACGAATATCGCCGTCAGCCCGAAGTGGGTCAGCAGCGCATCCAGCCCGCGCCGCGATTTTCCTGTGGCGATGCCTAGCACAATATCGCTGCGCGCTGCCAAACGCGCCAGCACTTCGGCGGCGCCGGGAAAAAGCGGCGCGGGTTTGTCGGATCGGGCGACATAGTAGCTTTGCTTGTAGCCCTGCACCAACGCATCGATCAGCCTCGCGTCGGCCTGCGGCGCCAGCCGCACGAGCGCGAGCGGCAACGACAGGCCCACGATCTGCCGCACCGCTTCCAGATTGGGCGCGGCCAGCCCCTGCGCCGCAAAGCTCTGCGTCATCGCCGCGTGAATGTGGTGCTGGCTGTCGGACAGGGTTCCGTCAACATCGAACACCGCCAGGCGCCGCCTCATGCCTCGTCCTCGAAGGGGTCCGCGGGCACGTCGCCGGCCGACCAGCCAAGGGTTTTCCAGCTGCGCGCCATGTGCTCGGGCAGCGGTGCCACGATCGTGGTCAGCTTTTTCGTGATCGGGTGGGTAAAGCGGATCTGCCGCGCGTGCAGGTGCAGCTTGCGGCTGATGTCGCCGCCCAGTTGCGCGCCCCAGCCATCGCCAAGGTTTTCCTGCCCCGAGCCGCCGTATTTGCCATCGCCGATGATCGGGTGGCCGATCTCGGCCATATGGGCGCGCAACTGGTGTGTGCGCCCGGTAATCGGCACCAGCGCTACCCATGCAGCGCGGCTGCCCAGCGCATCAAGCACCGCGTAATCGGTGGTGGCGCGCTTGGCGCCTTCGGTTTCGGTCACCTGCCCAGGGTGAATGCAAAGCATCTTTTCCTCGCCACCACGCCCCGGCGCCTTCACAAGACCAAAGCGCACCGTGCCTTTGCGCGGGCTTGGCACACCCGCAACAATCGCCCAATAGATCTTGCGGGTAACGCGTTCGCGGAATGCCTCGGACAGGGCGCGGGCAATGCGGTCGGTGCGGGCCAGCAAAAGCACGCCAGAAGTATCTTTATCTAGCCGGTGCACCAGCTTGGGGCGCTCTTTGTAGCCGAACTTAAGCGCCTCGGTCAGCCCGTCCACATGCCGCTCGCCCTGCCCCGATCCACCCTGGCTTGGCAGCCCCGGCGGCTTGTTCAGCGCAATGATATGCTCGTCTTTCCACAGCACCGCCGCTTGAATCATCCGTTCGTCGGCTTCGGTGATGCGCGAAAGCCGGGCGGGGGCGGCGGGTGCCTCGGGCGCGGTTTCGGGCAGCGGCGGCACCCGCACCTCTTGCCCCGGCAGCACATGGGTGGCGGCCTTGACGCGGCCGCCATCGACCCTGATCTGGCCGGTGCGGCAAAGCTTTTCGATTGCGCCCTGATTGAGTTGCGCAAAATTGCGTTTCAGCCAGCGGTCAAGCCGCTGCTCGCCCTCGTCGTCGCCCACCTTCAACACCTGCACGCCGCTCATGCGAACCACCCCCGCGCAAGCGCCATGCCTGCTACAATGCCCAGCAGCGACAGCGCCACCGAACCCAATACATAACCCGCCGCAAGCGCGCCTTGACCACGTTCCCAGATTGTCAGCGCGTCGAGCGAGAAGGCCGAGAAGGTGGTAAAACCGCCCAGCACGCCAGTCATCAGAAAGGGCGCAAAACGGTTACCCGATTTCTCGGCCAGAACCACGACCAGAACGCCCATGAGCAGACTGCCGAGCACGTTTACCGCCATGGTTGCATAGGGAAAGCCATGCCCGAGCACCCGCGGCAGCGCGATGTTGACAAGATAGCGCGACGTGGCGCCAAGTGCCCCGCCAAGGGCCACGGAAAGAAGGGTCTGGATCATCGCCACCTATTGGCCGCGCGGGGGGCCAAAGTCAACCGCCGCGCTTTTCGCGCTGTTTGGCGAACCAGTCGAGGCGCTTTTTCAACTCGCGTTCAAAGCCCCGCTCGACGGGTTGATAGAGCACCGGGCGGCGCATCGATTCGGGAAAATAGTTCTGGCCCGAAAAGCCGTCTTCGGCGTCGTGGTCATAGGCATAGCCCGCGCCGTAGCCCTGATCTTTCATCAGCTTGGTGGGCGCATTCAGAATGTGTTTGGGCGGCGGCTCCGACCCGGTGCGCTTTGCCTCGGCCCGTGCCGCGCCATAGGCCGCATAGCCTGCGTTCGATTTCGGCGCGAGCGCCAGATAGATCACCGCCTGCGCCAGTGCCAGTTCGCCCTCGGGGCTGCCGAGACGTTCATATGTTTCCCAAGCGTGCAGGCACTGAGTTTGCGCTGCCGGTTCGGCAAGCCCTATGTCTTCAATCGCCATCCGGGTCAGGCGGCGCGCAAGGTAGCGCGGGTCTTCGCCGCCTTCGAGCATCCGCGCGAACCAGTAAAGCGCCGCGTCGGGGTCTGAACCACGAATGGATTTGTGCAGGGCGGAAATCAGGTTGTAATGTTCGTCGCCCGATTTGTCGTATTTCGCGGCGCGGCGCATCAGGCGGGCGGCCAGCGCCTCGGTCTCCAGCGGCGCCTTCAGCTTCCATGCCGCGACTTGTTCGATCAGGTTGAGAAGCGCGCGCCCGTCGCCATCGGCCATTTCCAGCAGCGCCTCGCGCGCATCGGCCTTGAGCGGTAGCGCCAGCCCCAGCGCCTGTTCGGCACGCTGCGCAAGGCGTTCAAGGTCAGCCAGGCTCAGGCGTTCCAGCACCACCACCTGCGCGCGGCTGAGCAGGGCCGCGTTCAGCTCGAAGCTGGGGTTTTCGGTGGTAGCGCCGACCAGCAAAATGGTGCCGTCTTCCATATAGGGCAGAAAGCCATCTTGCTGCGCCTTGTTGAAGCGGTGGATTTCATCGACAAACAGCAGCGTGCCGCGCCCTTGTTGGCGCCGCAACCGGGCGGTTTCGAACACCTTGCGCAGTTCGGGCACACCCGAAAAGATTGCACTTATCTGCACGAAACTGCGGTCGCTGGCATCGGCCAGAAGCCGCGCAATCGTGGTCTTACCCACCCCCGGCGGCCCCCAGAGGATAAGCGAGGAAAGCGACCCGGCCGCCAGCATCGCGCCCAGCGGCGCCTCGGGGCCAAGCACATGCGCCTGCCCGATCACCTCGGCCAGAGTGGCCGGGCGAATACGGTCAGCCAGCGGGCGCGGGGCCAGCGGGTGCGGGGCGGCATCGGGCGTATCAAACAGATCGGCCATGCTGCCACCCTACCCCTGCTGCAAGGCAGACAAAAGCGCCCAGTGATCGGCCGACCCCGCGATGGGGCCGGCCAAGCGGGGCTCAATGCAGGTTGGCCGAGAAGTCCATCGCCACCACCTGATTGCGCACGCCATCGATGACCATCACCGGCCCCATCGGCGACATGTTCACCCCCACGCGCCCCGCCCAGAGCGGCCAGTTTGCATTGAGCAGCGTCAGGCAGGTTTTTGCCCCCACCTGGCGTGCCGCCGCGCCAAGGTCGGCCACCAGCTTGGCGTGCACGCGGCGGCGGTCAGCCAACGGCACATGGTGCGACACGAACAGGCGCGAGCTTTCCCAGACCGTTTCGGTCACCGGCGCTTCTTCATACAGAAGCTCGGCGGGAATGGTGTCGAGCAGGCCGCGCTGCGCATCGCGGATCATATAGGTGTAGATGCCACATTTGGCGGTGGTGGGGGTCAGGCGATTACCCGCCAGCACCCGGCCCAATTCGTCATGCACCACTACCCAGCGGCTGGCAGGTGTGTCGTATTGGTCATATTCCATGCCCATTGCTTCGGGCAGGTTCCACTTGTTGTGAACTATGAACAACTCGCGTCTCGCGCGAAGCATGTTGGCAAAAAGCTCGCCGTGGTTGTGCAGGTTTTCAAAAGAAAGCGTAGTCGTAAGCATGGCAGCCTCCGTAAGGTTTCATGTGGGTCGTAACCTTGCGAAGGGCGAAAATCAGAGCAGTCGGTAATCTTTGGCCCGTTGAATTGCCTCGGCAGTAGTGCGCGCCATCAACCGGTCCCGAGCAGAGGTGAGCCGTGCCTTGAGCGCGCTTTCCGAGATACCTAGTTTTGCGGCCGCAGCTGCGTGACGGTCGCCCCCCGCAATACAGTTGAGTGCCTCAATCTGGGCTCTCGTAAGCTTTTCCGGGGGTTCGGTCATGTCGTGCAACCGGTGCACGATGCCCGAAATCACCGCGATTTCCTCATCGGTGAATTCCCGATCGGCGCGGGCAAAACTGCATACCGTGCGCGACCGGATCGGGCCGCAAGCAACCGTCATCCCGTATTTCAGGCCATAGGTTGCGGCCTCTTTGAACAATCCAAACGGGTCCATCAGCCGCTTGTCGCTCCAGCGGATGGTGCCCGTGGTCGAGAACCCCCAAGCAGTCATCGGGTCACGCAAGACGTAGCCGTTTTCAGTGTAGTGGTTAACCCAGGCCGGGTCGTAGGTCTGAAATGTCATCAGCGGCGAGGTGAACCGAATATGCAGACCAATATAGAAACCTTGGGGCGCGAGCCGTCCCAGTTTTCGGAGTTCAAGATCGATTCCAGCGTGAGTGGTCATGTCTTTTTAGACAAGTTGCCAAGATTGCCGTCAACCTTAAATTGTCTCTCCCCGCGCCGGGGTCAAGGGGTGCAAGCCCGGCATTCGCGTGTGCGGCATTTGCGGGCCGATCTGGCGCACGCAAGGGCGGCGATGTGTCGCTGCCGGGCGATTGCCGGCAGAATGCAAAACCCCGCCTCCGGGGCGGGGTTCTGGCGTTCTTCGCGGTGACGATCCGATCAGCTGTTTTCGGCTTCAACACGCTTGATGTCGGCAGCACCTTTGGCGGCAAGGTCGCGGTCAACGAATTCGATGATCGCCATCGGCGCCATGTCGCCATAGCGGAAGCCCGCCTTCAGCACGCGCACATAGCCGCCGGCGCGGTCTTTGTAGCGGGGGCCGAGGATATCGAACAGCTTGACCAGATACTGATCCTGCTTGAGCTGCGAACCAGCCTGACGGCGGGCGTGCAGGTCGCCGCGCTTGGCCAGCGTGATCAGCTTTTCGATGATCGGGCGCAGTTCCTTGGCTTTCGGCAGGGTGGTCTTGATCTGCTCATGCTCGATCAACGACCCCGCCATGTTGGCGAACAGCGCCTTGCGGTGTTCGTGGGTGCGGTTCAGGCGGCGATGGCCGGCTCCGTGGTTCATTTTGGCTCTCCTAACCTAATTTGCATTGTCCGGCTGCCCTCGCATGGGCCGCTCACCTTGGGGCTTTCGCCCAGTCTTCCCCGGCATCTCCGGGCATTCGGGGGGCGCGCGCGCCCCCCTTTTTGATCAGAACTGGTCTTCGAATCGCTTGGCCAGATCTTCGATGTTCTCCGGCGGCCAATCTTCAACTTCCATGCCAAGGTGCAGCCCCATGCCCGACAGCACTTCCTTGATTTCGTTCAAGGACTTGCGGCCAAAGTTCGGGGTGCGCAGCATCTCGGCTTCGGTTTTCTGGATCAGGTCGCCGATATAGACGATGTTGTCGTTCTTCAGGCAGTTGGCCGAACGGACCGACAGCTCCAGCTCGTCTACTTTCTTCAGCAAGAGCGGGTTGAATTCCAACCCGTCTTCCGCGTCCGTCTTCGAGGCCGATTCCGGCTCATCGAAGTTGACAAAGATCGAAAGCTGATCTTGCAGGATGCGCGCGGCATAGGCCACCGCATCTTCCGGGGTCAGGCTGCCGTCGGTTTCGACCTTCATCGTCAGCTTGTCGTAGTCGAGCACCTGCCCCTCGCGGGTGGGCTGCACTTCGTAGCTGACCTTCTTCACCGGCGAATAGATCGCGTCGATCGGGATCAGGCCGATGGGGGCGTCTTCGGGGCGGTTCTTGTCGGCGGCAACGTAGCCTTTGCCGGTGTTGACCGTCAGCTCAATGAAAAGATCGGCGCCGTCGTCGAGGTGGCAAATGACGTGCTCCTTGTTCAGCACCTCGATACCGCTCGATTCAGAGATGTCGCCGGCGGTGACGATGCCGGGGCCCTTGGCCGAAATCGAAAGGCGCTTGGGCCCCTCGACGTCCATCTTGATGCTGACGCCCTTGAGGTTCAGCACGATGTCGGTGACATCTTCGCGCACACCTGCCACAGATGAGAACTCGTGCAGCACGTTGTCGATCTGGATCGAGGTGATGGCGGCACCTTGCAGCGACGACATCAGGATGCGACGCAGCGCGTTGCCGAGCGTAAGGCCAAAGCCACGCTCAAGCGGCTCGGCGACCACGGTGGCCTGCCGCGCCGGGTCGTTGCCGACCTTGACGACGAGTTGTTGCGGCTTGATCAGCTCAGCCCAATTCTTGTGGATCATGCGTTCCGCCTCCATACTTGTCCCAGACCCATGTCCGTAGTCCGGGACGCCCGAGGTTAAATGCGAATGGCCCCGGCCGCGTGGGCGGCAACCGTTATGCGCCATCGGCGTCACGTCGCGGATCGAGGTGATGTTCAGCCCCACCGCAGCCAGCGCACGCAGCGCAGATTCGCGCCCCGAACCGGGGCCCTGCACTTCGACCTCAAGCGTTTTCACGCCGTGTTCCTGCGCCTTGCGGCCCGCATCTTCGGCGGCCATCTGCGCAGCATAGGGGGTCGATTTACGCGACCCCTTGAAGCCCATCGTGCCCGACGACGACCAGGCAATTGCGTTGCCCTGCACATCGGAAATCAGGATCTTGGTGTTGTTGAACGACGAGTTCACATGCGCAACGCCAGAAGCGATATTCTTGCGTTCTTTCCGCTTAACGCGGGTTTTATCACGAGCCATTAGCGAACCCTCCCCTTATTTCTTCTTGCCAGCGATCGCTTTCGCAGGGCCCTTGCGGGTGCGAGCGTTCGTGTGGGTGCGCTGGCCGCGCACGGGCAGGTTACGGCGATGGCGCAGGCCGCGATAGGAACCAAGGTCCATCGCGCGCTTGATGTTCATCGTCACTTCGCGGCGCAGGTCGCCTTCAACGGTCAGGTTCGCGTCGATGTATTCGCGGATCGCCAGCACTTCGCTATCCGAAAGCTGGTTGACGCGACGGGCGCGGTCGATGCCCACCGAAGCGCAGATCTGTTCCGCGATGAACGGGCCAATGCCCGCGATATAGGTCAATGCGATGGGGACGCGTTTCCCCGTCGGAATGTTGACGCCAGCAATACGTGCCAAACGTGTGTTCCTTTTTGTTGCGGTTCCGTAGTGCCAGAACCTTTTTTCACAACCGAAAGCCCGAAAGCTCAGCCTTCGGGCCACTCACGTTCCGGAAATGCCAAACCACCGAAGCCGGAACGATTCTTCGGTGAGACGACGTGCAGTAAAAGCTATTGCGCGCGCCGTCAAGGGGTTCGCTCAGTCGCCCTCGCCATCGAGCACGCCCGAAATCTCGGCCGCGACGGCTTCGACCGCGCCCAGACCATCAACGCTGAACAGATCGCCCGTTGCGTAGTAGTAGCCAATCAGCGGCGAGGTCTTTTTGTAATACTCCATCAGCCGTTGTTTCAGGCTTTCTTCGGTATCGTCGGCGCGGCGGCGAAGGTCGGTCGCGCCGCAGACATCGCACTTGCCCGGCACGGCGGTCGGGCGGGTGACATCGTGATACACTTCGCCACAGTTGCCGCAGGTGAAGCGCCCGGTGATACGGGCTAGAAGCGCCGCGTCATCCACCCGCATCTCGATCACCGCGCTCAGCCGCTGGCCGATCCGTTCCAGCAACCGTGCCAGCGCGTCGGCCTGCGCCAGCGTGCGCGGGAACCCGTCGAAAATGAACCCGGCGCCGGCGCCGGCCGACAGCTTTTCCTCGATCAGCCCGATCACGATTTCATCGGTGACCAGCTGACCGCGATCCATCACCTCGGCCACGCGTCGCCCCATGGCGCTGCCTGAGGCCTTGGCGTCGCGGAGCATGTCGCCGGTAGACAGTTGCACCATGCCGCGCTGCTCGACCAGCAACCGCGCCTGCGTGCCCTTGCCCGCGCCGGGGGGGCCCAGCAGAATGATGTTTGCCATATCCGCCTTCAGCAATCAGCGCCGCGACGGCGGTTTTTTCGGGCCGGTGCGCTTTTTGCCGCGCAGCTGCGATTTTTCGATCAAGCCTTCATACTGATGCGCGAGCAGGTGCGACTGCACTTGGTTAATCGTGTCCATCGTGACCGAGACGACAATCAGCAGCGAGGTGCCGCCGAAGTAGAACGGAATGCTAAGCTGCGAGCGCAGGATTTCGGGCAGCAGGCAGACCAGCGCCAGATAGGCCGAGCCGAGCACCAGAATGCGCGCCACCACATAGTCGAGGTAGTCTTCGGTCTTCTTGCCGGGGCGAATGCCGGGCACGAAGCCGCCCTGATTCTTCAGGTTGTCGGCCACTTCATCCGATTTGAACGCCACGTTGGCGGTGTAGAAATAGGTGAAGAAAACGATCATCGCCGTGAAGAAGAGCAGATAGAGCGGCTGCCCGGGCCCGAAATAGGCCAGAACGGTTGACATGATCGGCCCGGTCTGCGCGCCCGAAAAGGTCGAGATCGTGGTGGGCAGCAGCAAGAGCGAACTGGCGAAAATCGCCGGAATCACACCCGCCGGGTTGACCTTGATCGGCAGGTGCGACGAACCGCCGTCATAGACCTTCATGCCGACCTGACGGCGGGGATACTGGATATGGATCTTGCGCAGAGCCCGTTCCATGAACACCACGAAACCGATCACCACGACCACCATGACCATCACGCCCAGAATGACCGGGGTGGAAACGGCGCCCGAACGGCCCTGGCTGAAGAACTGCGCCAGCGCGGCCGGAATTTCGGCGACGATGCCGACGAAAATAATGAGCGATATGCCGTTGCCGATGCCGCGCGCGGTGATCTGCTCGCCCAGCCACATCAGGAACATCGTGCCCCCGACAAGCGTGATGACCACCGAGAGCTTGAAGAACAGCCCCGGATCGTGTGCAAGGCTGCCCGCCTCAAGGCTGACCGCCAGGCCCCAGGCCTGAAACAACGCCAGCAGAACGGTGCCGTAGCGGGTGTATTGGTTGATTTTCTTGCGGCCCGCCTCGCCCTCTTTCTTCAGCGATTCAAGCGCAGGCACCATCGAAGTCAGTAGCTGCACGATGATCGAGGCCGAAATATAGGGCATGATCCCAAGCGCGAAGATACCCATCCGGCCCAGCGCGCCGCCAGTAAACATCGAAAGGATCCCGCCGATGCCCGACGCCGCCTGCTCCATGAACTGGCGCAGCGCAACGGCATCGATCCCCGGAACCGGGATGTAGGTGCCCAGTCGGTATACCATCAGCAGCCCGAGGGCGAAGAAGATGCGTTGGCGAAGCTCGGTCGCCTTGCCCAAGGCGCCCCAGCTAAGGTTCGCCGCCATTTGCTCTGCAGCAGATGCCATGCCCGGTCTCTTTCATGAAAGCGCCGCCGAACCGTTCCCCGGTTGGCGGCGCCTGGAAAACTGGATGCTATGTAGGCGCCACGAGCGGCACCTACAACCGCTTATTCAGTCGCCGCCGCAACCGCCGCAACCTTGAGCGTGCCGCCAGCCTTGCTGACAGCCTCAATGGCCGCAGCCGAGGCGCCCGCGACATTGAGCGTGACCGCCGAGGTAATCTCGCCCTTGGCCAGCACGCGCACGCCATCAAGCACGCGGCGCACGAGGCCCGAGGCCACCAGCACGTCGCCGGTGATTTCGGTCTTGGCGTCAAGCTTGCCCGCGTCGATGAACTTCTGGATCAGGCCCAGGTTCACAACTGCGTAATGCTTCTGGTTCGGCTTGTTGAAGCCGCGTTTCGGCAGGCGCCGATAAAGCGGCATCTGGCCGCCTTCGTAGCCGCCAATGGCAACGCCCGAACGCGATTTCTGGCCCTTGATACCACGGCCAGCAGTCTTGCCCTTGCCCGAACCCGGGCCGCGCGCCACGCGCTTCTGCTTCTTGGCGGCGCCAGCATTGTCGGAAAGTTCATGCAGTTTCATGTCGCATCTCCTGTGCCGGAATACCCATACCTGCGACGGATGCGGGCAACACGGCGTTTCTTGTTGAGTCTCGCAGCCCCCGGTCTCGGGCCACCGGGGGCGTATAGACGTAGCCCCGGCCCGATGCAAGCGTGGCGAGCACCCCGAACGAAACCGCCCCGGCCTTGTGACCGGGGCGGCATGTGATTTCCTTGCAGGGGGGACTCAGTGCCCTTTTCTACGCTCTTCGCGCAGATAGTCGGCCCAGTAGGGGGCGGGGTCTGCGGCAAAGAACCTCCTGACCGCATCGCCGACACTTCGGATTGCGTGGGCTATTTCTTGCAGCAGGCCGGTTTCGCTTTGGACGGCGGGCATCTTGGTCTCCGAGCGTTCATATTTCGTTGCTGGAGAAATAGCCCTGCTGCACCGCAGCAACCAGAGCAGATCCGGTAGCCCCGCCTTGCGCGGAACGCATGCCGTGAGGCGGCGCTAGCCTAGATCCCTGCGCCCTGCAACTCGAGCACGCCGAGCGCCTCAAAGCCTGACATCACCGAATCGACCGCAACCGTCGCGAGGATAATTCCCATGACACGGCTGACGATATTGGCGCCGGTGTTGCCGATCAGCCGCTTGATCGGCCGCGCCAGCAGCAGGATCGCCAGCGTGGCCAGCAGGATAAGGAACAAGAGCACCCCTGTCATGGCCTGATCCGAGAGGGTGTTGCGGTGGTTGTCGGTCAGTATGACGACTGCGAGCATCGCGCCGGGCGAGGCAATCGACGGTATCGCCAGGGGAAAGACCGCGCCCGCCATATGGTCGCGCTCGGCCTCCTCGATTTCACGCGCAGGCTTCGCCTCGCCGAAAACCATTGTCATCGCGAACAGAAACAGCACAACGCCCCCCGCGATCTGAAAGGATCCAAGGCGCAACCCGATACCTTCCAACAGCAACTGCCCGGCGATCAGGAAGAAGAACAGAACCGCGCCGGCCACCAGCACCGCCCGCAGGGCAAAGCGCCAGTGCAGGTGTTCGGGCACATCCCGAGTGGCAAAAAAGAAGACCGGTAGCGTTCCTATCGGGTCGATCACCACGAACAGGATGATGAGTTCGCGGATCACTGTCGCAAGGTCCAATGCGGGCAAGATCTGTCTCCGGGGGCAAGGGGCAGGATTCGGCCTGCCCAGAATAACAAGAAACGCCCCGGTGAACCGGGGCGCTTCAAAAGTAAGGCAGCGGTTGCCTCAGCCGCGTTCTTCGATGATCCGCGCAAGGTGCGGGATGGAATTGACCATGCCGCGCACCGAGGGCGTATCTTCCAGCTCACGCGTGCGGCGGATCTTGTTGAGGCCGAGCCCGATCAGGGTGCGGCGCTGCACGTCGGGGCGGCGGGACGCCGAAGCATACTGCTCCACGACGATGGTTTTCTTTGCCATTGTCATTGCTCCTTATGCTTCCACGGCTTCGGTTTCCGGCTTACGCAGGATCTCGGCCACCTTCTTGCCGCGGCGCTGCGCGATCTGGCGGGGGCTCGATTCCTTGGCAAGACCGTCCATCGTGGCGCGGATCATGTTGTAGGGGTTCGCCGAACCGATCGACTTTGCAACCACGTCTTGCACGCCGAGCATTTCAAACACCGCGCGCATCGGGCCGCCGGCGATGATGCCGGTACCAGCCACGGCGGTGCGCATCACCACTTTACCGGCGCCATGACGGCCCTCGATATCGTGATGCAGCGTGCGCCCGTCGCGCAGCGAAATGCGCACGAGGCTGCGTTTCGCCTGTTCGGTCGCTTTGCGGATCGCCTCGGGCACTTCTTTAGCCTTGCCCTTGCCGAAGCCGACGCGACCGCGCTGATCGCCGACCACCACGAGCGCCGCAAAGCCGAAGCGCTTGCCGCCCTTCACGGTTTTCGACACCCGGTTGATTGCGACCAGACGGTCGGCAAACTCGGGGTTTTCGTCACGCGGGGCGCGGTCCCGGCGGTTTTCACGTTCTGCCATATTTCAACTCCTCAGAACTTCAGGCCGCCTTCACGGGCAGCATCGGCCAAAGCCTTGATCTTACCGTGAAAGAGGAAACCGCCGCGATCGAAGTAGCATACTTCGACCCCAGCCTTTTTGGCACGCTCAGCAATTGCAGCACCGATTTTCGCGGCGGCTTCGACGTTGTTCTTGCCCACCAGACCCAGGTCTTTTTCCAGGGTCGAAGCGGCAGCAAGCGTCACGCCGCGCACATCGTCGATCAGCTGCACGCTGATGTTCTTGTTCGAACGGTGCACCGAAAGGCGCGCACGCCCGTTGGCCATCGCCCGCAGTTTGTTCCGTACGCGCATGCGGCGCTTGAGGAACAGCTCTCGTTTGGTGTTCGCCATTTCTCTCGCCCCTTACTTCTTCTTGCCTTCCTTGCGGAAGATGAACTCACCCTTATAGCGGATGCCCTTGCCCTTGTAGGGTTCGGGCTGGCGCCATTCGCGGATGTTCGCAGCAACCTGACCAACGAGTTGCTGGTCGATGCCTTCCACAACGATTTCGGTTTGTTTCGGGGTCGCGACGGTCACGCCCGCCGGAACCTCGAAGTTGACTTCGTGGCTGTAACCCAGCGACAGCTTGAGCACGTTGCCCGCCATCGCGGCGCGGTAACCCACGCCCTGGATTTCCATTTCCTTCTTGAAGCCGGTGGTCACGCCGATCGTCAGGTTTTCCACCATCGACCGAACCATGCCCCACTGCTGACGCGCACGCTTTGAGGTGCCGCGCGGCTTCACGACAATCTCGTTGCCTTCCAGCGTGATCGTCACATCGTCTGTTGCGGTAAAGCTGCGGGTGCCTTTCGGCCCCTTCACTTCCACCGACTGCCCGCTCACCGTGGCGCTGACGCCCTTGGGCAGCTCGACAGGTTTTTTCCCAATCCGAGACATCTTGCCCTCCTCAGAACACGGTGCAAAGAACTTCGCCGCCAACATTGGCGGTGCGTGCGGCCGCGTCCGTCATCACACCCTTGGGCGTGGAGACGATGGAAAGACCAAGGCCATTGCGGACCGTGGGGATTTCCTTGACCGAGGCATACACGCGGCGACCCGGCTTGGACACGCGTTTGATTTCGCGGATCACGGGGGTGCCTTCGAAGTACTTCAGCGAGATTACGATTTCCGGGTGGCCGTCGGCACCGGTCGTTTTTTCATAGCCACGGATATAGCCTTCGCCCGCCAGCACATCCAGCACCCAGGCGCGCAGCTTGGAAGCCGGGGTCGCCACGGTGGATTTGCCGCGCATTTGCGCGTTGCGGATACGGGTCAGCATATCGCCGATAGGATCGTTCATCGACATGTCGCGATCTCCTTACCAGCTCGACTTGACCATGCCCGGGATCTGGCCGAACTGGGCCAGGTCACGCAGCATGATCCGCGAAAGTTTGAGCTTGCGATAATACGCATGCGGGCGGCCCGTCAGCTGGCAGCGGTTGTGCAGCCGGGTGGCGGAGGAATTGCGGGGCAGAGCCGCCAGCTTCAGAGACGCCTTGAAGCGCTCTTCCATCGGGCGGGCCTGATCTTCGATGACGACTTTCAGCGCGGCGCGCTTGGAAGCATGCAACTTCACAAGCTTTTCGCGCTTCAGTTCGCGTTCAATCATGGATTTCTTGGCCATTGTTCCTGTTCCTCCCGCGATCAGCTGTTGAAGGGCATGTTGAAAGCTTTCAACAGTGCCTTCGCTTCCGCGTCTTTGCTCGCGGTGGTGCAGATGATGATGTCCATCCCCAGAACCTCATCGACCTTGTCGAAGTCGATTTCGGGGAACACGATCTGTTCTTTCAGGCCCATGGCAAAGTTGCCGCGACCGTCAAAAGAGCTGCCCTTGACGCCGCGGAAGTCGCGCACGCGGGGCAGTGCCACCGTGATCAGACGATCAAGGAACTCATACATCCGGTCGCCACGCAGCGTGACCTTGCAGCCCAGCGGCATTTCTTCGCGGACGCGGAACGCGGCAACCGATTTCTTGGCCTTGGTGATCACGGCCTTTTGGCCAGCGATCAGGGTCAGCTCTTCGGCAGCCTGTTTCACCTTCTTGGTGTCCTTCACCGCTTCGCCAACGCCCATGTTCAGCACGATCTTCTCGAGGCGCGGAATCTGCATGTCGTTGGTAAAGCCGAACTGTTCTTTCAGCGCGGCACGGATGGTGGCCTTGTAATAGGCTTTCAGACGCGGGGTATAGGTGGGTTGGTCGAGCATCAGATTACCTCCCCGGTGGTCTTGGCGTAGCGCACCTTCTTGCCCTCTTCGACACGGAAGCCAACCCGGGTTGCCTTGCCGTTTTTATCAACGAGCGCAAGGTTCGACAGGTCGATCGGCATCGCTTTTTGCACACGCCCGCCCTGTTCGGTCTGGGTCTGGCGGGTATGGCGGATCGCCATGTTCACGCCCTCGACCACGGCCTTGTTTTCGGACGGGTTTACCAGTGCGATCTCGCCCTTGCGGCCCTTGTCTTTGCCGGTCAGCACGACGACCTTATCGCCCTTTTTAAGCTTGGCTGCCATCACAGCACCTCCGGCGCAAGCGAGATGATCTTCATGAAGTTCTTGGCGCGCAATTCACGCACCACCGGCCCGAAAATGCGCGTGCCGACCGGCTCACCCTGGTTGTTCAGGATAACGGCGGCGTTGCGGTCAAAACGGATGGCGGTGCCGTCTTCACGGCGAACTTCCTTGGCGGTGCGCACGACAACGGCTTTGCGCACGTCGCCCTTTTTCACACGGCCTTTCGGAATGGCTTCCTTCACCGACACCACGATGATGTCGCCAACACTGGCGTAACGGCGATGGGAACCACCCAGAACCTTGATGCACTGAACCCGGCGAGCGCCGGAGTTGTCAGCTACATCCAGATTGGTCTGCATCTGGATCATTTGGTTTCTCCCGACCTGTGGGGACGTTCCCGTTTCAAAGGGGCCCCAGGGTTTCGTTCAAACTGGAGGATGGCTTCAAGCTTGCGCTTCAGTGACCACCGTCCAGCGTTTGGTTTTCGAGATTGGCGCACATTCCTGAATGCGGACGGTATCGCCTTCCTTGAACTGGTTCAGCGCGTCATGCGCGCGGTATTTCTTCGATTTGCGCACGGTCTTTTGCAAGAGCGGGTGCTTGAAGCGGCGTTCGACCAGAACCGTGATGGTCTGTTCGTTTTTGTCCGAGGTGACGACACCTTGCAGGATACGTTTGGGCATGGGTCTCTCCTCAGTTCGCCGCCGCTTCGGCGGCTTTCTGGTTCAGCACCGTCTTGATGCGCGCAACGTCACGGCGGACGACACGCATGCGGGCGGTATTTTCAAGCTGGCCGGTGGCCTGACGGAAGCGCAAATTGAAGGCTTCCTTCTTGAGCGCCAGCAGCTCATCGCGGAGCTGGTCGGGCGTCTTTGCTTTCAGTTCCTGGGCGTTCATGCGCCTGTTCCTTTCAACATCACCAGAAGGCCCCATTGCGGGTAACCCTGCATCTGGTGGAGTCAATGATAACTCTGCTGATTCCGTCGCCGGAACCCGCAGGATGTGGCTCTATACGGAAGGCACAGCGCGAAGGCAAGCGCTGATTGCCACTACGCTTCAGGCGCCCAGCCAAACCGCCGCCGCCAGTAGCACCACAAGCCATAGATGCGCCACCTGGTCCTGCAGACGCGGATTTCGCAACAGGCAGAATCTCGGATCGCGCACCGCCAGCCACGAAAGCGCGAAGACCGCCGCGAGAACCGCGGGCGAGGCGGCCATGAACCAGAACCGTGGCGCCAGCGCGCCCGTGACCACAAGCGTTGCGATCGCGGCCAATCCTGGCAGCGACAGCGCAACCGTTACCGCGACGGCACCGCCCCCGCCCAGGGTTGTTGCGACGGTCTTTCCGCCCACGGCGGCATCTGCGGCGATATCCTTGATATCGGAACCCGTTTCGCCCACGGCGAAAAAGCCCGTCACCCAGATCACGGCGGCCCAGTGTTCTACAGACATTTCGGCAGGCGTCAGGCCCGGAGGCGCGTTCAGAACCGGAAAGAGAACGGTCAGGCAGACCCAGCCTGAAACCGCGACCAGGGTCTTGATCCCGAGGAACCGCTTCCACGGTTGCCCGCCCAGACCGTTGGAATAGCCAAACGCCGCGACAAGGACGAAGGCCAGCGCAAGCACCGCGGCCACATGACCGCCGACCGATGCCAGCGCCAGCGCCGCCACCGCCGGCACCACCCCCAACCAACGGCCCACACTGGCGTGCCGGTCAGAAATGGCAGCGCTCATGTCCGGTCGTGCGATAGCGTCTTCGGCCCGATCAAGGACCGTGTTCCACACGAAGATGGCAACTGACGCCAGCACGATTGCCGCATAGTCGCTGCCACGAACGGGTGTTGCCGTCATGCGCGCCACGACCAGCGCAAACAGGGCATAGAGCACGGCATGATAGGCGCGGTAAGTGACCAGCGCCCAGACCACGCGGCGCAGCCGCCCACCCGGTGTTGGCGCGCTGAGCTTCGGGTGTGACGCGATTGTCATGCGGTCATTCCATCGCTTCCGGGTGCAAGTCTTGCGCGCCGCGCAGACCTGAACAAGCACGCAACTTGCCGCATGCGTAAAGCTCGGCCGACACGACGGCAGCGCACAGACCGGAATGCAAACACCCCCCGGGATGGACCGGGGGGTGTGAATGTCGCTACGTCGACCGAGCGTCAGGCGGATTACCAGTCTTCGCGGGCCACGATCCGGGTCATTACCGGCAACTTGTTGGCCCCGAGGCGGAGCGCTTCGCGCGCCACTGATTCGACCACGCCGTCAATCTCGAACATGATCCGGCCCGGTTTCACCTTGGCCGCCCAGTAGTCGGTTGCGCCTTTGCCTTTACCCATCCGCACTTCGACGGGTTTCGACGAGACCGGAACATCCGGGAAAATCCGGATCCAGACCCGGCCCTGACGTTTCATGTGGCGGGTGATCGCGCGGCGGGCCGCCTCGATCTGCCGTGCGGTGACGCGCTCGGGTTCGGTTGCTTTCAGGGCGAAGGAACCGAAGTTCAGCAGGAAGCCGCCTTTGGCTTCGCCATGAATCCGGCCCTTGTGCTGTTTGCGGAACTTGGTCCGTTTAGGTTGCAGCATCTATTTTACTCCTCACCGGGCGTCGCGGCGCGGGCCACGGGGCGCAGGGCCTTCCTGGGCTTCGCTTGCACGACGGTCATGCGCTTGCGGGTCGTGTTCCATGATCTCGCCTTTGAAGATCCAGACCTTGACGCCGATGATGCCGTAGGCGGTTTCCGCTTCCGACAGCGCATAGTCGATGTCGGCGCGCAGCGTGTGCAACGGCACCCGACCTTCGCGATACCATTCCACCCGCGCGATTTCGGCGCCGCCAAGGCGGCCACCAACGTTGACGCGGATCCCAAGCGCGCCCATCCGCATCGCGTTTTGAACCGCGCGCTTCATGGCGCGGCGGAACGAAACACGCCGCTCAAGCTGCTGGGTGATCGATTCGGCCACCAGTTGCGCATCAAGTTCGGGCTTGCGCACTTCAACGATGTTGAGGTGCAGTTCCGACTTGGTGAGGTTGGCAAGCTTCTTGCGCAGCGTCTCGATATCGGCGCCTTTTTTGCCGATGATCACACCGGGACGCGCCGCATGAATGGTAACCCGGCACTTCTTGTGCGGGCGTTCAATGATGACGCGGCTGATGCCGGCCATCTTGGCGTCGCTGCGGATGAAGTCGCGCATCTTGAGGTCTTCAAGCAACAGGTTGCCATAGTCTTTGGATTCGGCGAACCAGCGGCTGTCCCAGGTGCGGTTGACCTGGAGGCGCATACCGATCGGATTGACCTTCTGACCCATTACGCGCGCTCCTCGGCAGTGACGGCCTCGACCTGACGGACCTTGATGGTGATTTCCGCAAACGGCTTCATGATCTTGCCGAAGCGGCCCCGGGCGCGCGGACGGCCGCGCTTGAGGGTAATGTTCTTGCCCACCCAGGCTTCGGCCACGATCAGGCTGTCGACATCCAGACCGTGGTTGTTCTCGGCGTTGGCGATGGCCGACTGAAGGCATTTCTTCACGTCGTCCGAGACCCGCTTTTTCGAGAAGGTCAGGTCGGCAAGCGCCCGTTCTACCTTTTTGCCACGAATCAACTCAGCCACGAGGTTGAGCTTTTGCGGCGAGGTTTTCAGCATCTTGGCTTTCGCCAGCGCCTCGTTGTCCGCCACGCGGCGCGGATTTTTTTCCTTACCCATGACGGTTATTTCCTCTTCGCTTTCTTGTCGGCAGCATGGCCGTAGTAGGTGCGCGTCGGCGAGTATTCACCGAACTTCTGACCGATCATTTCCTCGGTGACGTTCACCGGGATGTGCTTCTTGCCATTGTAGACACCAAAGGTGAGGCCCACGAATTGCGGCAGAATGGTCGAGCGGCGCGACCAGATCTTGATGACTTCAGCTTTGCCCGTGCCGCGTGCCTTTTCTGCCTTTTTCAGCAGATAGGCGTCAACGAAGGGGCCTTTCCAAACAGAACGTGCCATGGATTACCGACCCTTCTTGGCGTTGCGCGAACGGACAATGTATTTGTCCGTGGCTTTGTTCTTGCGGGTCTTGGTGCCCTTGGTGCCCTTGCCCCACGGGGTAACCGGGTGACGGCCGCCCGAAGTGCGGCCTTCGCCGCCGCC
>PHEE01000041.1 GCA_002842855.1 Alphaproteobacteria bacterium HGW-Alphaproteobacteria-4
GGCGAGATGGTCGTTCAGGGCGGAGATCGACATTTCCGCATCGTCAGCCAGCCGAGCCTGCGTCGGGAAACAGCCGAAATCCGGGTTGTGCCGGTCGCACAAGAACCAGAGCACGATCTTGGTGGCGGGCTTCAGCCCGCGTTGCTGGATCGCCCAGTTGGTTGCACGGTGGCTCATGGTGCGGGCCTCCGCGCCGGGGCCACAATGCGCGACGTAAAGCCATGATCGGCCAGTGCGCCCAGCGCATCGTCGACCGAGCGCACCAGCGCCCAGCCGAAGCCCTGCGCCAGCACGGCATCGCGGAACGCCTCCTGCTCCGGGCGCAGGCGGCCTTTTTGCGATTTCAGCTCGAGGAACAGGACGCGCCCGGCGCTAAGCACGATCAAATCGGCAAAGCCTGCATGGACGCCCATGCCGACCAGGATCGCCTGGCGCCTGGCGCCGCGGGGCCCCGGCTCGGTCACCTCGTTGGCGCAATGATGGATGATGGCCGTACGAGGCAGGGCAAAGCGCAGCGCCTGCACGACGGCGCGCTGCAGATCGGCCTCAGGGGTGCCACGGCGCGTCATAGCCCAGCCCTCCCCTGATCCTCGCGTTGGGCGCGGCGCACCGGGCGCCGCGCGTCGATCACCACCAGAAGCCGCTGCGCATCTTCGCGCTCGGTGGCGGTCTCGCCGTGGGCGATGAGCACCTTGCAGGCGAGCCGGATCAGGTGGTCGCCGTGATGGGCGACATCGGCGATGACGGCGCGCGCCTCGGCGAGGCGGTCGGCGGGCCAGTCGGATGTGCTGGCGGCAACACAGGCGACAGACTTGATCATGGAGGTCATTTCCGCCCACCCGCCGTTCTGGCGCGCGGCATCTCCTGCGCGGCCAACCAGTCCTGAACCGCGCGGCGCCGATACAGCACCATGCGCCCAGCGCGCACACAGGGCGGGCCGAAGCGACGTGCCTCCCAGCGCCCCAGCGTGTCGACCGTTACGGTGAGTGCATCGGCCAGGTCCTTGCGGGTGATCCAGCCCGAGAGAAGGGCTGCGATGGTCGTCTCCGATTCTGTCTGTGGTTGAATCATCTCTGCCTCCTGATCGCCGCCCGGGATGGGCGGCTGTCGCCCGGCAGCGAGAGCAGATCGGCAGGGGTGGCGGGGTGGCGCAGGGTGGCGCTCATTTGCAACCACCGGTGCCACCCCTTGTTTTATTGACTTTCCGCGGCACGGCGCGCCCAGCGCCGTTAGGCCGGCTGAAGGCACGCCCCGCGCGAATCCGAGCAAGAACATGTCAAGAACAAAAACAGCTTATCCCCAGCGTTGTTGCCTTGCCGAATCGGCCCCGCGTGACCGACATTTCGCCCCGTTCATGCCTGCTCAGGTTTGATGGCGACGCCCCCTCGGGGCTGCGGTCGGCCTCGTGCGCGCATCTGAGCGTCAAAGAAGTGAGATCCGCGACACGCCTCGGCTGGGACGTCAACGCGCGATTGGACAGGAGCCTGAGCAGAATGGGATTGCCGCCGAAGGTCTTTTACACATTGCAGGAAGCTGCCGCCCGTTGGGACTGCACTCTGGCCGACATTGCGGGCTGGGCGTCGGTCGGGCGGTTCGACATCGTCACCGCGATCGCGCCCGTGACGCATGAATTGCAGACGCTGGCAGGATTTGTCGCCGTGTCAGTGACCGACATCCTGCAGATGTTCCGCCGCAGTGACACGAGCCCGGGCAGCTGCAAGCTGTGGCGCGTGCGACCGGTCGGCCAGACCGAATGGGTCATCTTGCCGGAACACCCTAGCGGGTTCGAGGTCACGCTGGCGGATCTGCTGATCATGGCGGATGAGGTGCGCCGCTTCGAGGCGGATTGCGATCTGCTGCGCCGCCCGGCGTCGCATATCGGCTCAACCGCGCGCTATGACTGGGACGGGATGTATATCGCGCAGATGGTGAGGATCTACGATCAGGGCTTGCCCGCGACTCAAGCCGAATGGCTGGGCGAGGTACAGGAATGGTTCGTTCTCAACGGCGATGGAAGTGAGGTGCCGGATGAGCGCACGATCCGGCGCAGGCTGACCCCGATCTGGAAAGCGCTGCGAGCATCTTGCTGATCACCGGCACATAAATGCGATGCGTGTCAGGCGGTCTTTTGCGCCGCATCGGCATCATGCACCAGCTTCGGCCTGGGCCGGAAGGCGCTGGCCACGGCATCGACGCCCGCGCGCAAGGGCGAGTCCATCAGATGAGCGTAGCGCTGCGTGGTCTGCATCTGGCTGTGACCGAGCAGCTTGCCGATCATCTCCAGCGAGGCGCCGCCGCTGACAAGCAGGGACGCGAAAGTGTGGCGCAGGTCGTGGATCCGGACATCCGGAATGCCGACGGTTTTCTGGATCGCCGCCCAGAAGCGACGGATTTCCTTCACCGGCTGGCCGGGCACGTCGCCGGGAAACAGCAGAGCGCAGCCGCGCGGCACCAGCAACTGGCGCTGGCGCACGATGGCGGCCGCCTCATCGGAAATCGGCAGGCGGTGGATTTTCCGCTGTTTGGTCATGCTGGCGGGCTTTGACCAGCTCAGATGCTCGAGGTTGAAATGCTCGAACCGGGCCTGACGGACTTCGCCCACCCGCGCGCCGGTCAGCATGCACATCCGGATGATATCGGCCGCGCGCCGATCTTCGGCCGCCTCCAGCGCTTCGGCGAGCTTGCGGATTTCCTCGTGGTTCAGAAAGCGCTCGCGCGGGTTCTCGATCCGGCGGCGAAAGCTGGAGGCCGGATTGTCCTCGCGCCAGCCCCAACTGACTGCATAGGTGAACATCTTGCGCAGCACCTCGCCCGTGCGGTTGGCGCGCACGGGTGTCGGCTTTGGCCCCTGAAGTTTGCGCGCCCGGTTGTTCGGTTTGGCCTTCGATGGTCGAGCCCGACCCGCCGCCACCTTGTTCAGCAGCTTTTCCACATCATAGGGGGTGATTTCTGTCACGAGCCGATTGCCCCAGTCCGGCGCCACCATTTTCGCCAACATCGACTTCTGGTCCGAGGCGTTGAGGGCGGACAAGTGCGGCAGATGCACTTCGGTATAGCGCGCGATCAGATCCTTGAACCGCGGGGCATCGCGGCCAGTCTCTTTCTGCCCGAGCGGGTCTGCTCCGGCATCGATCTCGCGGCGCAGCTCTTTCGCCCGTTCGCGCGCCGCGGTAGTCGACCATTCCGGCCAGCGCCCGATCGTCATCCGCCGCTGCCGACCGGCATGGCGATAGTCGATGGTGAAGGCCCGGCCCCCCGAGCGGTAGATGCAAACGGCAAAGCCGCGTACATCTGTGTCGAAGATCTGATAATCCCGCCCCTTGGCCGGCTCGGCCTCGCGGATAAGTTTTTCATTCAATCGCAATCGGTTGACCATCAACTCACCCTCCTACGCAACCCCATGAGGCGTAGATTCGCGCCCGAGGCAAGCGAAGCATGCGAGGTGGGGTGGCGGGGTGGCGCAGGGTGGCGGTCATTTGAGGAGGGCATGCCACCCTAAATCCAGTTTCAGGTGCCTTCAGTGGAGATGCGAGTGCCAGGTGCGATCACCGCTTGGCCCGCGTCCAGCCAAATCAAAGCCGAGGGCTCGGTTCAAAAATGCGGCGACTAGGCAGGTCGGAACCCTAAAACGGTTGACGCGGGCCAAACTGAGGCTTGAAACTTGGGACGGGTGTATGGCTCAACCTGAAAATGACGGAGTTACCTCAGGTCGCTGCGAACACCGTTCAGAATGGATGGTGCGAAAGCACAAGAGCGCGATGCTCAGTGCCTGATGGACTCCCTTAGGACAGCATACTACTATCGGTAAAAGTCAATAGGGTCAGGGTTTCGCCTTGCCCCACTCGCGCAGTTTGCTCTTGCAACTCGTAACGATCTGCCCCCCCGCGGTCGAACCACGCGTCGGCACCAATCTTGTGGGGCATGCGGGGTTCAGGGCCAGTTCCGAACTGGACATCAAAAGCGTAGCTCTCGCTGTCCAATTGTTCTTGGGGAAACCAGTGCTCCGGCACGCTCCTTGATCGTGCGAACCATTTTCGCCCCTGTTTCGTGTGGCATATGAGCATTAGTGGAGCCAAATCAGTCTCGACCATCCTGATGGCAGTTGCGGTAATGCTCACATCAAATTCGTCTGCCAAATGTCGGATGCTGGGAAAGTCCAAACGGTTTTGGCTCAGAGCCAGCGGTCGGAAGAGATAGTTTGGTAACAGGAGATCAGCCGCGAACCGATCCGCCGTTTGCTCCGGGGAAGCCAGCCTTCGAGGGGCAAAATCCTCTGCCCGGCAAACTAGACATTTTCCACGATGATGGTGCCAGTGACCCAGTTCATGTGCGATGGAGAAGCGCTTTCGCCGCGGGTGACTATCCTCCTTGACAGTGATGATGGCCTTTGTGTTAGTCCCAACAATCCGTGCTTCGCAGCCATCCAACGGGCGATATCGCACAGTGGCGTTCACGTGGAAAGCAATTGCCTCGAGGTCGATGTCCTTTGGTTCGGTTACACCAAGACTACAGAGTAGCTCCTCTGCCGCCGTCAGCTTTTTCATTCCCTTTCACCGTCCCCGTTCTTGGGTAGCAGACCAAGCTCTTCGAGGTCAGCGAGGGCGCTCAGGACGTCGCGATCAGAAAGTTCGCTTTCGTTCCGGGCAGCTAGGGTTAGCTGGAGACCAGGTTGCTGCAAAAAGCTTCGCAGGCGCGCCCTGGCTTCCGCTATGCCGATCGTCGCTGTGGACCGGGCGGAGCGAAGCTTGTCTGCCGCGACACCAGCCTTGGCCTGCAGCATACGCTGCATGTTGATCGAGATAGATGCGCGTTCGAGCAGGTCTGCCCCAATCCTAGCATTCAAAGTGGCATCGCCACCCATTTCCGCAAATTCGGCCAATGCCTCGTCGTCCGACAAACTCATGATGTCGTCCGAGAACGCCTTGGCGAGGCGAGCAATCTTGTCGCCCTCTGTATTATTGCGACCGGTCATAGTCTCATCCCCTCGGGATAGGCTTTGTCCACGCGCCGACGGATTAACTTGCGCTTCGTGTCATAGGCCGTCTTCGATATTCCTGTCAGTTCGAGCATGTCATCCACCGAAAGTTCGTCCATGATTCCTTCGATGATCAGGGTCGCTACGGGATCGTCTTCGAAAATTCCCAGTATTCCGCCAAGAATTTTGCGGTTCTTCTCTTCAATCAAAAGCCGCTCCTCGGCATCTGGTCGGTCACTCGGCGGGTCGACGGCTGGCCCTGTCACTGGATTGGGGTCGATGCGTTCCGTCTTGGGGAGCGCGGCCAACTTCTCTCGTTCGCCATGTGCCAAACTACGGATTGCTTCCGCCAGAAAGCGGACAACGTCGACCTTGCGGGGGCAGCGTCGCGTGCCGGCCAACGCGCGGCAGAAGGCTTCCTGTAGGAGGTCATCTGCCGAAAGGTCCCCTGTAGCACAATACATGGCCACCTTCCTAAGGCGCGCATGATCGCCCACAGACATCCCCCTCATTTCGGAGGAGACTTGGCTGACATCCTTCGCTTCATCTGTATCAAGTGGGCTCAAAGCTCTCCCCCGGTACTTCACAATGCGGCGCCGCACCAAGCTTGCGGACATCAGATTTTCGACGTCCGCGCCCACCTGTCCTGTCCGCATAGGTGTTCAGGCGGGGTAAGAACTTTCGCCAATGCCATTTTTCGATGAGGCGAAGGTGATATACGCGATCAACTATGACCTGAAATCTCCCGGTCAAGACTATGAGAAGTTGCATGAGGCGATCAAGGGCCTTGGCCCATGGTGGCACTATCTGGATTCATGCTGGCTGGTTGATACTGAGCTCCGCGCGCAGGGAATCTGGACGCAAATCTCCGCCAACGTCGACCAGACCGACAATGTTCTGGTCATCAGGGTGTCCCGCGACTACGCGGGGTGGTTGCCGCAGGCTGCCTGGGACTGGATCAACGCACGCTCAGGCCGAATGGCCACATGAGGTAAGCAGATGGCAACGAAAGCGCGAAAAACTGTGAGTGACAACACCCGGCGGGCACTTTGGGGTCGTGGCGCAGGGGTATGTTACATGTGTCACCGGCCGCTAACCGGTGACTTGTTGACGGGCAAGGATGAACTGAATCTGGGGTTTGTTGCCCATATCGTGGGTGCGGTGCCCGGTGGACCCCGAGGGGACTTGGTTCGCTCGCCTTTATTGGTCGACAAGATCGAGAACCTGATTCTGCTTTGCAATGATCATCATAAGGCGATTGATGACACGCTGCACTGGTGGGATTTTCCGGAAAAACTGCTCGTGGAGCTCAAGCGCCAGCACGAGGCCAAAGTCGAAATCGCGGCTCAGATACCGCCAGATCGCAAGACGACGGTCGTTTTGTTTGGAGCAGGCATTGGGGAGCACGGTGGTCCATTGAGCCCCGAACGTGCCAAAGCTGCTGTCCTGCCGGAAAGGTACCCGGACCAACGTGACCCTATCGTTCTTGGTATGGACAACCTTGTTAGCCGGGATGACGAGAAATTGTACTGGCAAGTTCAGATTGAGAATCTTCGGCGCCAGTATCATCGCAGGGTCAAGATGCGGATCGAAGATGGCGATACCAACCATTTGTCGATCTTCGCACTTGCCCCACAGCCCCTGCTTATCGAACTGGGTCGATTGCTTGGCGACATTACCCCCGCAGATGTCTTTCAGCTGCGGCGAGAGCCGTCGGGGTGGCGTTGGCAGCCCGCAAAGCCGCCGCTGGATTTGGTCCTAGATGAAATCACCGGCGAAGGTGATGATATCGGCCTCATTCTGGGCCTTAGCGCGACGGTGGATTTTGATAGGGCGCGATCAGTGCTGCCCTCGGCTCCGATCTATCGCTTGTCGATCGCAGAACCTCAGCGGGATTGCATCGGGTCGCAGGAAGACCTCGCCCAACTTCGGGCGGCTCTGCGCAGCATCTACGACGAAATCAGCCGACGTCATGGGCGAAAGGCATGTATCCACCTCTTCCCGGTGGTCCCCGTCAGTGTGGCTGTTGAAATTGGCAGGGTCTGGATGCCAAAGGCTGATCTGCCGATGACAATCTACGACGAGCACCGAGCCAAAGGGGGCTTTCACCCCTGCCATCATCTTGGAACGGACTTGAACCCGATGGAGGATGCCGCATGAACCAGATTCATCGCTTCGACGAGCGCCTTCACCAGTGCAAGGTAGCTTTGTTCCAGCTCCTGGAGGCCATTGGCCGAGAGCTCGACCTTAACCCCTCCCGTCGAGAGGATGCCGAGACGAGATACACCGCCGTTGGCTCGTGGCTGGTCGACAGTGATGAAGATCGACTCAAGGCAAGCCAGGTGTTCTTGGCTGGGTCGACCGCCACTGGCACAAATGTTCGCCCCTTGGGTGGCGATGAGCATGATGTGGACCTCATGTGCGTTTTGCCGACCCTGACGCGAGATGCGTCGCCTAGCGAGGTGAAGGCGTTGGTTGGGCGGCGGCTGGCAGAAAACGCACGGTATTCTGAGATTTTGGAAGAAATGGCCCGCTGCTGGCGGATCGTATACGCCAATGAATTCCACCTCGATATCACTCCAGCGATTCCAAACCCAGATTGTGGAAATGGAGGGCTGTTGGTTCCGGATAAGCAGCTGCGTCGCTGGAAGCCCTCACATCCCAAAGGCTTCAGGGATCGCTTCGATCGGCGGGCGTTGCTTGTCCCTCGGTTCCGCGACGAAGTTTCCAAAGACGCCTTGATGGCCGATCGGAGTTCGGTCGAACCATACCCGGCATATGAACTTATCAAGGGGGTACTGCGCCGTGCCGTGCAGCTACTGAAGCGCCATCGCGACGTCTACTTCGAAGATAAGTCAACCCTGTCGCCGCCGATCTCGGTCATCATAACAGAGCTGGCGGCACGGGCATACGCGTACCTTGTCGAGAAGCATGTATTCGACAACGAGTTCGATCTCTTGCTGCACGTCGTGAAGATGCTTCCTGCATTCATCGATGAACGTCCTCAGTCAGACGGAAAATGGGCCGTATGGAACCGCGCCACCCAAGGAGAAAACTTCGCGGAGAAATGGAACCGCGACGGGGCACGGGCAGATGCCTTCTTTCATTGGCAGCGGGTCGCTGAGGCAGGATTTGCGCGCCTTGCTGACCTTGACGGGCGTGATGCGATCGCAGCCGAGCTCCGGTCATTGCTGGGCAGCCGCCCGGTGAATAAGGTTCTGGATGACCAAACGGCTGCAATTTCTGCCGCTAGGAAAAACCAAAGCCTTTGGGTTGCGCCCAAGGTCGGATTGATCACCGCGACCGCGAGCTCCGCTGCGGCGCCGGTGAGGGCGAATACTTTTTTCGGCAGGCCCGATGTTTGATGCCCGCCGGGCCCTAACCGCAGCAAAGCAATACCATCTCCTCCAAGCGCGGAATCGATTTCCTGGCAGAGGATCACTACGTGCAGGCCAGCTGACATGGGTGACGGATGTGGCACCGACACCATTATCCCGTGACTATCGGGTTCGCTTAAAATATCAGCAAGGCGGAACTCCGGAAATCTATGTCGATGACCCTGACCTTTCGCTGCTCGCAGATGGGGATTGGTTGCCGCACGTCTATTCGCAGGTGCCAGCTAGGCTTTGCCTGTATCTACCCGGCACTCGGGAATGGACACTGGCGGACGCATTCGACGAAACCGTACTTCCATGGGCAGTCCTCTGGCTCTACTATTTCGAAGACTGGCTCACCGGTGGGATGACGGAGTGGCGTGGAGGGGGGGAGCATCCGCGCGCACGCCCACCCCGGTCCAAGCCTAGGTCTGCTGGGCGGCGCTGAAGTCGCCGCAAAAATACTCGTACATGAGCCTGACATATCCCCATCTCGGGATCTGAGTTGAAGGTGATCTATTTTCTTGGCAGCCAACTCAACGCCACCTCAACCGCGATACGTCGTTTTTGCGCGGGTGGTACCGTCGAAACGCGGCGGAGATCGGCCAGAAAAGGAACGCAACCGGCGCGATTTCAAAGGCTTGCGCTGTAAGTCATTGATTTAAAAATATCTGGTGCAAAGCTCTTGGGTAGGCTCATAACCTGAAGGTCACAGGTTCAAATCCTGTCCCCGCAACCAAAATATCTAACCTTTCCAAATGGTTATAACCCGACAAAAACACTTGTGTATCAACACTTGCATTTTACATCAACGCCACCTCAACGTTTGACGAGGCCCCCTGGAAAGCAGGGGGCTTTTTGCATTTTGGGCTGGCCAAGAATGTAACCGTCCGGCCTCTCCGCCCTGGAGAAACGGGCGAAAGTTGGTGATGCCCTGAGGGGCGGCATATCATGGCGGTGTCGAGTCGCCGTCAATTCTCAGCTGAGAAAGGGATATGCCACATG
>PHEE01000042.1 GCA_002842855.1 Alphaproteobacteria bacterium HGW-Alphaproteobacteria-4
CCTTTCGGCACCAGCACCGCACCGCTGCAACCTTCGCTGCGTCGGTGAAGGTGGTTTTACGTAGACCGGCGCGGCGGCGCAAGAGGCAATTTGCAGACTGTCACATGTTTGTTGCAACCCACTGCTTTCATTGAGTGTTTTTGCCAATATCAGAAGGCGTGCAGGGCCGGCCTCGCGCCGCCAGAAGAGAATCGGCACGCGCACCCCCTGCCCCATCCGATCAGCCGAGGTCGCGGCCCCGGCGCAGGATCACGGTGCGCAGAATCATCGCGGCATAGAAAAGATCTAGCGCCACCATCGTCAGCCAGAAGCGCGTGAAGAGCATCCCCACAAGGATCGCCGTTCCAACCAGCACCAGCCCCACCCGCCCTTGTGCAACGCGCAGGCTTTTCGGCGAAAAGGTCGGGATGCGGCTTATCATCAACGCCCCGACCAGCCCAAGCCAGAGCGCCGAAGCGGTCGGCAGCGCCGTGGTATCGAGAATGCCCGCGCGATCGGCAAACAGCGGCAGCAACGCCAGTATTGCGCCCGCTGGCGAAGGTACCCCGGTAAAGAACGGCTTGCCCGGCGCCGGCGGGGCTGCGCGCGCCACGTTGAAGCGCGCAAGCCTCAGGCAGGCGCAACTGACATAGACCAGCACCAGCACCCAACCGAATCCCGCCCCCGCCCCTGCCCCTGCGGCACCCAGCGTGAATTCATAGATCAGAAGTCCCGGCACCACGCCGAAGTTCAGAAAATCCGCGAGGCTGTCGAGTTCGGCGCCAAAATTCGAGGTTGCCCGCAAGCGCCGCGCAATCAGCCCGTCCAGCCCGTCGATCGCCGCTGCAAGCAGGACCAGGACCGCAGCGGCCTCGAACCGCCCGGCAAAGGCGAAACGCAGCGCGGTCAGGCCAAGGCACAGACCGGCCATCGTCACCAGATTGGGCAACAGCAGCAAAAACGGGAGTGGTTCTTTGCTGCGGTGGGCTTCCGGTTCGCTCATGGCACCCCCTAGCGCATCGCGCCGAGGCGCGCGGTTGCAGTTCCGGAAAGATCGGCCAGGACCGTCTCGCCGGCGATCATGTTTTGACCAATAGCGACCAGCGGCTGAACGCCTTCAGGCAGGTATACATCCAGCCGCGAGCCAAAGCGGATCAGGCCAAAGCGTTCGCCCGCCATCAGCTCCTGCCCGGGCGCAACGAAACACAAGATCCGCCGTGCCACCAGGCCCGCAATCTGCACCACGCCGATGCGGCGGCCATCAGGCATTTCCACCGTTACGCCATTGCGTTCGTTATCGGCACTCGCCTTGTCAAGCGAGGCATTGAGGAACTTGCCCGGGGTGTAGGCGACGGTAACGATCCTACCCCCCACCGGCAGGCGGTTCACATGGCAGTTGAACACGCTCATGAAGATCGAGACGCGGGTCAAGGGCGCGTCGCCCAGTTGCAGTTCGGCGGGCGGCACGGCGGGCTCGAGCAGGCTGACCACACCATCAGCGGGGCTGATCACAAGGCTTTCGCCCTGCGGCGTAACACGCGGCGGGTCGCGGAAGAAATAGTAGACCCAGACCGTAACCCCCAGCCCCAGCCACCCCAGCGGCTGCCAGAGCCAGAACAGCACCGCCGCCGCAGCAGCCGCAATCGCCACAAACCGCCGCCCCTCGGGGTGCATCGGCTTGATGAAGGTGGAAAGCATGCTGACAGCCATCGGCGCGGTCCTTTCGCTACTGCTGCTGCTCTTAGCCGATCGGGGGCGTTGTGCAAAGGGCGATGGGCGCGGGCTAAGCGTTGCCAAACACAGACGCCGCGACGTAGCGCGGCGTCTGGCCTTGACGGTAAGTGCGGGTCAGCGCTCAGGCCCGCGGCACCGGGGCGGGTGCTTCTGCCTTCTTGCGCCCAAACCATTTGCGCCGGGGGCCGTTGGCACGCGTCGTAAGCATCAGCATCGACGGTGTGACAATCAACGTAAGGATGGTGGCAAAGGCGAGGCCGTAGACGAAAGATGACGAGAACGCGATCCACCATTGCGTCGAGGGCGCGCCGTAGGTGGTTTCATGCGTCAAAAGCTCGAGGTTCAACCCGAAGGCAATCGGCAGCACCCCCAGAATCGCCGTCAGCGCAGTCAGCACGACCGGGCGCGCCCGCTCGCGGCAGGTTTCAAGAATTGCCTCGATCTTGTCCATGCCCTCGTGTCGCAGCGTGTCGTAGGTGTCGATCAGCACAATGTTGTTGTTCACCACCACCCCGGCCAGCGCGATGATGCCAATTCCGGTCATTACGACCATGAAGGGTTGGCCCATGATCAGCAGACCAAGGAACACCCCGATAGTGGACATCACCACCGCCGAGAGCACGAGGCCGACCGAAATGAACTTGTTGAACTGCGCCAGCAGCACCGCGAAAATCAGCGCCATCGCGGCAGCGAAGGCCTTGGCGAGGAAGGCCGAGGCATCGGCCTGCATCTCGTCTTCACCCGCAAGCTTCCAGCGGATGCCCGCCTGCTCCAAACCGGCGTCCGCCAGTCGCTCGGCAATCGCTGCGCGCACCGCGGCCGCCTGCACCCCTTCGCGCAGACCCGCCTGCACGGTCACCGTGCGCACCCCGTCAATGCGGGTCAGCGTGCCGGTGGTCGGGGCGGCTGAGCGGGTGACGAAGTTCGATATCGGAACCGGCCCGGCGGCAGTTTCAATTGTCAGCTGATCGAGCGCCGAAATCGTGCGTTGCTCGGGCGGAAGCCGTAGCACGATATCAACGGCATCGTCGGCACCGGCGGGGCGATAATCAGACAGCTTCAGCCCGCCAGTCACCAAACGCACCATCGAACCCACGGCACCGGGCGTCAGCCCAAAGCGCGCGGCGGCGGCGCGGTCGACCTGCAATTCCCAGTCCACCCCCGGCGGCGGCAGACCGTTGTCGATATCAATGATATCGGGAAACTTCGCCAATTCGTCTGCAATCTGCCGTGCCGCAGCGTTAAGCCCGGTCGGAACAGGCGCCGACAACCGCAATTGAATTGCCTTGCCGCTCGAAGGGCCCGCCACCGGCACCGCCACCTCGATATCAACGCCGGGAATGCCCTCCATCGCCACCCGCAGATCGGCGAGGATCTCACTTGCGGCCTTGCGCTCGCGCCAATCGACGAACTCATACTGAATTGTGCCGATCACGTCGGCCGCAACGCTGGTGCCAAATCCACCGCCAGATCCGGTTCGGGTATATACGGTCTCGATGCCGGGCCAGCCGAGAATGCGCTCTTCTGCCTTGCGCACCAGCGCGTCTTTTTCATCAACCGACAGGTTGCCGCGTGCATGGACATAGAGCAAACCATAGTCAGGCTCGACTGCGGGGAAGAACTCGACCCCTGCACCGTATTTGCCGTATCCCATCGGCACCGCAACAAGGCTGGCGACGGCGATCAGAACCACGATGACCGGGTGGCGCACGGCGCGTTTTACCACTGCCATATATAGCCCGTCACGCGGGCCGCTTTGCTGGTGCACCGGCTTGGCGAAAATCGCGCCCAGCGTGGGCGCAAAGATCAGCGCGTAAAGCATCGAGGCCGAAAGCGTTGCAATCAACGTGATCGGCAAGAACTTCATGAACTCGCCCACAATGCCCGGCCAGAACAGCAGTGGCGAGAATGCCGCAACCCGCGTCATGGTGGCCGCAATCACCGGCCCCGCCATCTTGTGGCTGGCCTGCGCAAAGGCCTCGCGCTTGTCCATGCCCTCGCTCATCCGCCGCTCGGCGTATTCGGTCACGATGATCGCGTCATCGACCAGCATACCTACGGCGAGGATCAGGCTGAACAGCACGATCAAGTTCACCGTCGCGCCGTAGAGCGACAGAAAAAGGATGCCCATCAGGAACGATGCCGGAATGGCGAGGCCGATCAGGATGGAGGCGCGGCCAGAAAGCGCGAACAGGATGACGATGAATACCAGAATCACTGCGGTCAGGACCGAGTTCTGCAAATCGGCGAGCAACTGGCGGATCGATGTCGATTTGTCCTGACTGAACGACACGTCAATGCCTTCGGGCAGCAGCGCACGGAATTCTTCGACGACGGCCTTCACCTCATCGACGGTTTCGATCAGGTTCGCTCCATTGCGCTTGCTGACCTCGATTGCCACGGCGGGCAGGCCATTGAGGCGTGTCACCGTGGTCGCGGCCTTCTTGGTCGATAGAACCGTTGCAATGTCGCGCGCGCGCACCGTGGCGTCGCGGGAAACCACCACCGGCAAGTTCGCGACATCTTCTGCGGTCTCGATCAGTGACGGCACCTTGATCGCGTAATGGCCCTCGTCACCCTCGAGGGCGCCTGCGGCAATCAGCTGGTTGTTAGCGCCAACTCCGGCGATCAGCGCATCGACCCTCAGGCCATACGACGACAACCGGGCGGGGTCGACGATGACCTCGACCAGGTCGTCACGCACCCCTTTCAGATCGGCACTTAGCACCCCCGCAATATCTTCGATCCGGTTGCGCAGCTCGCGCCCGGCAAGGGTCAGCACCCGCTCAGGGGCGTCGCCCGAAAGGGTTACCACCAGCACCGGAAACTCGGACAGCGTCACCTCATTGACTGTCGGCTCGTCAACCCCGTTCGGCAGGTCGCCGCGCGCCGAGGAAACCTTGGTGCGCACATCATCAAGCGCCTTGGCCAAGTCAGCGCCGGCCTGAAACTCCATTAGCACATTGCCGCCGCCGGTATACGCCGATGACGTCATCTGCTTGATGCCGGTAATCGTCTTCAGCGCCGACTCCATCGGGCGGAGCAGCAGCCGTTCACTGTCTTCGGGCGAGATGCCCTGATAGGACATGCTGACGTAGATGATCGGAATTTTGATGTCCGGCTCGGCTTCCTTGGGAATCGTGGCGTAGGAAATTGCGCCCGCGACCATCAGGAAGATCAGAATCGAAATCGTCAGCCGGGCGTTCCGGATCGCAAGCTCGACCAGTTTCATTCGGTCACCTTCGCGGCAGGCGCCACAGTGCCGGCATCGCCGGCAACGGTAACAAGGTCGCCGTCGCGGACCAGATCCTGCCCGGCGATGATAATGCGCACGTCTGCGGGAACGCCGCCAAGCACCAGCCCGCCGGGCGTGTCATCGAGCAATTCGACTGATGCGAAATGCGCAATATTGTCGGCGCCGACGACGCGAAGCCCAAGCTCGCCCGCGTCGGACAGCGTAATGACCGAGCGCGGCACCGTGACCGAACGCACCGGGTCGGCAAAAAGCCGCACCTCGGCCGTCATGCCCGCGCCAATCTGGCTACCCGGATTGGGCAGGGCAATTTCCACCGGGAAGGTGCGTGTCTGGGGCGATGCCTCTTTGCCCACGAACCGCACCGTGCCGCGCAGTTCAACACCATTTGCCAATGTCACCTCGGCTTCCGCGCCGGGGCGCAGATAGCGCACGAACAGCTCACTGACTTCCGCCTTCACCTCGATCGGGTCGAGCGACAAAAGCGTGGCCACCTTGGTTCCGGCGGTGATCCACTCGCCGCGCTCCACATCGACGCTATCAACCACGCCCGCAAAGGGCGCGCGCAATTGCAGCCGGTCAAGCGCGGCCCGAGCCTGCTCTAGCTGCGCTTGAGCGGTAGAGGCGGCAGCGCGCGCGGCGATCAGTTGCAGTTCGGTGCGGTTGCCAGCAGTAAAAAGCTTTTCGGCCACTTCCAGTTCGCGCTGGCGCTGGTCGAGCGCGGTTTCAGCAATGCTCACCGCGGCCCTCGCCTCGGGGCCCTCAAGCGTCAGCACCACGGTATCGGCGGCGATCCCATCGCCCGCGGAAATGGCCAGCGTTTCGATCGCACCACTGGCGCGTGCGGCTAGCACCGCACGCTTGCCGGGCGCGGTAAGCCCAGACAGCCGGATAAGACGCGCGTGTTCGGCAAACTCGGGCACGACAGCTTCGACCACGCGGCGCAGAGGTGCTGCGGTCTCGGCAGGTATTGCCGGTCGCGGGGCCGCGGCAGGCGCTGCGGGGGCGCCTTCAGAAGCAGGTGTCGGTTGCTGCTGCGCCGCATGGGCCAACTTGCTGCCCACCGAGGTGAACTCTCCAGTACCAACCCACGCCGCCGCTGCCACCAGCACAACCAGTGCCGTAATCGTGTGGCCCTTGATAAACCCAGCCATTATTGTGTCCCATAATTTGCGCGAACGCGCTCGCACGCAAAAGCCTATACGCCCCGCGATGCTGAACGGATCAGTTCAGCGACACATTGGGTGCGACGCGGCAAAGGTCAATATCGAAGCGGCAATTCCGTGGCACTGCGGCGCCAGTGCCATGGCATTGTGCCATTTTTCCGGGCAGAGCACGGCCCTCTGCGGCAACTTTACCCCACGTCGCGCAATCGTGCCCTTACGCGCCGGGCATGAGTCGCGGTAAGGTGGGCTCTGCCCAACCGCCTTAACCACATGGATGCCCCATTATGTCGCTGCCCCAATCACATCCACGTTTGCACAAGCGCGCGCCCAGCCAAGGCGAAATCGTGGCCGATGGTGTGGTGCACATTGCAGCGATTCTGGCCGGGCTGATCGCCTTTGCCGCGCTGTTTTCCTACATCGCGCTGCATGGAAGCGCGGGCTATGGCATTGCCACCGGCATTTATGCCGCGGGCTTTTTTGCGATGTTCGGGTTTTCCTGCGCCTACAACCTGACGCCGCCTTCGCAGCTTAAATGGTTGCTGCGGCGGTTCGACCATTCGGCGATCTATTTCATGATCGCAGGCACCTATACCGCGCTTTTGGCGATGCTGGGCAATCAGGTCTGGAACTGGGTGCTGATCGGCGTGATCTGGGCCGGTGCGCTTGGCGGCAGCGCCATCAAGATGCTGTTGCCGGGCCGATTCGACCGCCTCGCGATCGTGCTTTATCTGCTGATGGGCTGGGCCGCGCTGGCGGCGATCAAGCCGGTGTCGATGGCGCTGCCCACCGCCACGCTGGTGCTGGTGGTGGTCGGCGGGCTGCTCTATTCGGTCGGCGTGATCTTTTACAAATGGCAAAGCCTGAAGTTCCAGAACGCGATCTGGCACGGCTTTGTGGCCGCCGCCGCCGCATGCCATTTCGCGGGCATTGCGGTGGCGGTGGGCACTGCCGCCTGAACTGGTCAGGCGGGCAGGTCAGCGAGCGACGGGTAATCGGTATAGCCCTTGGCGCCGCCACCGTAGAAGGTGGCGATGTCGGGCTTGTTCAGCGGCGCATCGCGGCGCAGGCGCTCGACCAGATCGGGGTTGGCGATGAAGGCGCGGCCAAAGGCCACCATCTCGGCCCGCCCTTCGGCGACCTCTGCCAAAGCCATCGCCCGGTCATAGCCGTTGTTGGCGATGTAGGCGCCCTTGAAGCGCGCGCGCAGCGGCTCTATGGCACAGCCCTGCGGCAATTCGCGCGGGCCGCCGGTCTGGCCCTCGACCATGTGCAGATAGGCCAGCCCAAAACCGTCGATCACGTCGATCGCGTGGCCGAATACCGCCATCGGGTCGCTTTCCGAGATACCATTCGAGGCGGTAAACGGGGCAAGGCGTATGCCCACGCGCCCCGGCTCCCATGCGTCGGTCACCGCCTTAAGCACCTCGGTCAGAAACCGCGCGCGGTTGGCAATACTGCCGCCATAGGCATCGCTGCGCTGGTTCGCGCCGTCGCGCAGGAACTGGTCGATCAGGTAGCCGTTTGCGGCGTGTATTTCGACCCCGTCAAACCCCGCCGCGCGGGCGTTGCGGGTGGCCTGCGCATAGTCGGCCACGATGCCTGCGATCTCGGCCAGGGTCAAAGCGCGGGGCATCGAGGTAAGCTCGAACTTTTCGCCGGTAAAGGTGCGCGAACCGGCCTCGATCGCAGAAGGTGCCACCGGTGCCGCCCCGCCCGGTTGCAGGCTGGTGTGCGACACCCGCCCCACATGCCAAAGCTGGATCACGATCTTGCCGCCCTTCGCGTGCACCGCGTCGGTCACCAGTTTCCAACCTGCGATCTGCGCGGGCGAATAGATGCCCGGGGTCCAGGCATAGCCCTTGGCAGTGGGCGAGATCTGCGAACCTTCGGTGATGATCAGCCCGGCCGAGGCACGCTGCGCATAGTATTCGGCGTGCAGGCCGTAGGGCGTGTCATCTTCGGGCCGCGCCCGGTTGCGGGTCAGCGGCGCCATGGCGATGCGGTTGGCGCAAGCGATTGAACCAAGGGTAACGGGCGAAAATAGCGTTGGCTGCGTCATGCGAAATCTCCATGCCTTTCGGGCAAACCGCCCGCCTGGCATGTATCTAGGACCGCCGCAGCCGGAACCCAAGCCCCAGAATGGCTCAGGCGGTCATGTCGATTTCGAAATCGAGGAAGGGCGCGTATTGCTGCGCGCCGAAGATATCGCCATCGCCCGCGCTGCCCGAGGGGCGCAGCCGCAGGATGGTGAACTTGATCGCATAGCCGGGGTCGTATTCGACGAAATCGGTAAGCCGCGCGGGGTCAACGTTGAGCGTGGCGCACACAGATTCGCGGTTGATCGCGCCCGAGCGTTTTACCGCCTCATAGGTCGCCTTTTCCCGAAAGATGATGTCGAAGGTGATCTTGTCGGTGCCAGCGTTCTTGGAACGGATGGTTTTTGCCAGATCCGAAAGCTTGGTGCGGGTGTTCATGGGTTTGGTCATGGCAAATCCTCAGCCGACGATGGCGCTATGGGTGGGGAACAGCTCCAGCGGGTCTGACACCGCCATGGTGTGGTTGAGCGTCCAGCGGTAGGCGGGGCTGGCGTGCAGCACCTCGTCAAGCACGAAGGAAACGCCGCCAGCGGTGCCCTTCACATCGGGCAGGCGCGCGTAGAAAAGCTGGCGGGTGCCGGTCATGGTAACCTCTTCGGCCATCTCGCGGGTCGGGGCAACGCCCTGCACCACCACGCACAGCTCGTGCCCCGGTTTGTCGCGCAGCGGCTCCATGTCGCCCATCACGCCGTTGCGGCCAAAGACGTTGTAATGCAATTCCCAGCCAGTATCGCCAAAACGCTCGCGCGTTTGGGTGCGCGCCCAGTCGATCACGCGATCGACGTTGGCAATGGTGTAGGGGTCGCGGATGCCTGCCATGCCCACGAAGCGCTCACCGACCTTGCCCGAACCTTCCAGCTTCACCCGGAAGTCTTCGGCGGGCACGAACTCCATGCCCGTCACGCGCGTGGTTTTTTCGCTTTCCTGGGTGTAGTTGCAATGGGTCATGTCAAGCATGCCGCCCGCCACGAATTCGTGGAACGGGTTCGAGCGTTCGTACATCGCGTGGCCTGCCACCGAGGCCACCGTGCAGCGCTGAAAA
>PHEE01000043.1 GCA_002842855.1 Alphaproteobacteria bacterium HGW-Alphaproteobacteria-4
GCCCGCGCAAAACCCTCGGATGGAAAACACCCGAGGAAGCCATGGCCGAAGAACTCGCGGCCTTCACATCAACCGTTGCACTTGAAACTTGAATCCAAGGTGTAGCCATTCAGAAATCGCGGTCCAGCGGCAACTGACCCTGCCCACTTTGAGTTGACCGACTGAGTGTAGCCATTCAGAAATCGCGGTCCAGCGGCAACCCAGCGCGCATGCTGTCCGTGATCGCCTTTAGTGTAGCCATTCAGAAATCGCGGTCCAGCGGCAACCGTGATACGCCGCAGGCCAGAGACGCGCCCAGTGTAGCCATTCAGAAATCGCGGTCCAGCGGCAACGGGATGAGGCGCATTACGACTGCGGCAATTAGTGTAGCCATTCAGAAATCGCGGTCCAGCGGCAACTCCATCGTGCCGCTATCGTAATTGCGCAGAGTGTAGCCATTCAGAAATCGCGGTCCAGCGGCAACTACCAGGGCGCTGATATCAAAACGCTCGGCAGTGTAGCCATTCAGAAATCGCGGTCCAGCGGCAACCGCGGGCGGAAGCAGCACCGGCATTGCCTAAGTGTAGCCATTCAGAAATCGCGGTCCAGCGGCAACTATACATCGCGGGTTGATACCGCTGGCATCAGTGTAGCCATTCAGAAATCGCGGTCCAGCGGCAACTTCAGACGCAGCGGAATACTTTTGATCGCCAGTGTAGCCATTCAGAAATCGCGGTCCAGCGGCAACAGATCGCGTATCACATCGGCAGCCTTCTTGAGTGTAGCCATTCAGAAATCGCGGTCCAGCGGCAACTCTGCGCTGTCGCATGACGTGTTTCTGGATAGTGTAGCCATTCAGAAATCGCGGTCCAGCGGCAACTTGGTCCGCTCGCCGTAGATAGGCGATATCAGTGTAGCCATTCAGAAATCGCGGTCCAGCGGCAACTAGCGCGCCCGAGCTGTGATTTCGGCCTCTAGTGTAGCCATTCAGAAATCGCGGTCCAGCGGCAACGGAAGGCGGCGGCGGCTGTTACTGCGGGCGAGTGTAGCCATTCAGAAATCGCGGTCCAGCGGCAACTCAACTCCGCGATTGCTTCCGGTGATATGTAGTGTAGCCATTCAGAAATCGCGGTCCAGCGGCAACTACCGGGGTTGTGGTTTTCATGCGCAGGAGTGTAGCCATTCAGAAATCGCGGTCCAGCGGCAACTCGCGGGCCTTGGCGGCCTGATATGCGAGGAGTGTAGCCATTCAGAAATCGCGGTCCAGCGGCAACTTTTCACACTCCGTTGACTTCATTGTATTGAGTGTAGCCATTCAGAAATCGCGGTCCAGCGGCAACTTGTCGGCGCTCGCGCTGACAACCTGTCGAAGTGTAGCCATTCAGAAATCGCGGTCCAGCGGCAACTCAAGGCCGCAACGAGTGGCAACATCACTAGTGTAGCCATTCAGAAATCGCGGTCCAGCGGCAACCGGTGCGACCCTGCCACCGCTTCCCTGGCCAGTGTAGCCATTCAGAAATCGCGGTCCAGCGGCAACTTTCCCAGGCGCCAGGCGTTATACGGCCGCAGTGTAGCCGTTCAGAAATCGCGGTCCAGCGGCAACTTAAGTGCATACATGAACAAGGGGACGTTCAGTGTAGCTTTTCAGAAATCGCGACGCAGGGTCGATTATCAGTACTCTGGTGTGGCAGATTGCCGCAGGCGCTTACCACCTCAGATTGTTTTGAACTGGCACTCGCCTGCCCCCCTCCCCAATGGTTCCTCCCCGACACCGAAGGTATGCGGGGGGGCGCAGCGCGGCATTTCGCTAGCGACTGGCTTCTTCACCGGGGAATCCAGGCGGAATCCACCTGGCGGAGATCTGACGGTTAAGTTGTATGATATCAGTAGCTTAGCTAATCACGACTTTGGCGCGCTGGATTCTTTTGCCAAATCCACCAAATCCAGTTTTCCAAATCCACTTGGCCAAATCCACCTCGCAAAATCAAGCCTGCCGGACACCTTCAAAATGACCATTTAATCTCAGATGTGAACGCATTCGCGCCGCGCCAGATCGGGTCTTCTCTGGTCCGCAGGCTGCGACGCCACGTCAGCTGCGGACACCGCGTTTGGCGCAGTCCCGGCGCATCGGCATCGTCCGCTCACTATGGAAGATGGGCGCGAAAGGCGAGGTTTTGATATTCCTGAACGGGCTGTGTTGGTTCTTCGTGTAAGCCTGGGCGACCGTCCTGCCAGGCTCAAGCCAGATTTGTCTGACAAAGCAGGCACGCAAGCTGGCAGAAGGTCTGCACGTGCAGTACGCTTTCTTCACCGTAATTCGCCTCGGCGTGGAGCCGAAAACCAAGGGGGCTGCGTGGCATTTACCCTTCGCCAGCTACAGTTTTTCGTGGCGGCTGCCGAGCAGGGCTCGGTTTCCGGTGCTGCGCGTGCGCTTTCCATTTCGCAGTCCTCGGTGACCGAGGCGGTGCGCGCACTTGAGGATGACCTTGGCGTGACGCTGTTTGACCGACAGGCGAGGGGTATGGAAATCACCCATAAAGGCAGCGTCTTTCTACGCCACGCGCGCCAGATCTTGCAGGATGTAGCGACCGCCCGCACCGCCTTTCAGGACGACGCCGCGCAGGTCACGGGGCGGCTTTCGCTGGGCGTCACATCGCTGGTCGCGGGCTATGTGCTTTCCGACATTCTGTCACGGTTTCGGCGCGCGCATCCGCAGGTCGAGCTGAACGTGATCGAGGACAGCGGCGATTACCTGCAACACCTTTTGATCGGCGGCGAGTTAGATGTGGCGGTGCTGCTGACCTCATCGGTGCGCGACCGAATGGCGCTGCATGTCGAGGCGCTGCTGGTCTCGCCCTATCGACTCTGGCTGCCGCTTGGTCACCCCTTGGCCGAGCAAGAGGCGATTGCGCTGGAGCAGCTTGCGGGGCAGCCGCTGATCCAGCTGATGGTCGATGAAATCGAAGAGAGCATGCGCCATTTGATGGCGGCACTTGCTGTGAAGCCGCAGGTCGCATTTCGCACCCGGTCGGTCGAAGCGGTGCGCAGCCTTGTTGCCACTGGCGCCGGGCTGGCAATTCTGCCAAGCTTGGTCTATCGCCCGTGGTCGCTGGAGGGCGACCGAATCGAAATTCGCGATGTGTCGAGCGATTTGCCCTCGGTTCAGGTCGGCCTTGCATGGCGCAAAGGCGCGCCGCTCAGTCAAGTGGCATCCAATTTCATCCGTTCCGCACAGGGCACCATACCCGCGCGCTGATTGCTTGTAACGGCGCAGCGCGGCGAAGATGCTGGGCGCCGCCCGGACGGCCTATCGGTTTCGCCGATAGCTACATTCTGCGTTTTGATATTGCGAAGTCTTTTGCTGCGGGCTTAGGCTTTGCGCAAATCGCCAAAAGCAAGAAGCCTCGCCCGGCGCGGGGCAAACCACAGGGAGTGAGAGAATGAGAACGCTTGAACTGATGGGAACCAGCGCGCTTGCCCTGCTGATGGCAATCGCCCCGGCTGCTGCGCAGATTACCGCAATCGGCGCTTCGGAAGGGCAGGTCAATATCGTTGCCTGGGCAGGCTATATCGAGCGCGGCGAAACCGATGCTGCCTTTGACTGGGTCACAGGTTTTGAGGCCGCCTCCGGCTGCAAGGTCAACGTCAAGACCGCCAACACTTCGGACGAGATGGTGGCATTGATGAACGAGGGCGGGTTCGACCTTGTTACCGCCTCGGGCGATGCGAGCCTGCGGCTGATCGCCGGGCACCGGGTGCAACCGATCAACGTTGATCTGATCCCGTCGTGGTCAACCGTTGATGAGCGGCTGAAGAATGCGCCATGGTATGTAGTGGACGGCGTGCATTACGGCGTACCCTACATGTGGGGGCCGAACGTGCTGATGTACAACACCGAAGCCTTCAAGGGTGCTCCGCCCACCTCCTGGAATGTGGTGTTCGAGGAAATGACCCTGCCTGACGGCAAATCCAACAAAGGACGGGTGCAGGCGTATGACGGGCCGATCCACATTGCCGATGCCGCACAATACCTGATGGCGCACAGCCCCGAGCTGGGAATCACCTCGCCGTATGAGTTGAACGAGGCGCAATATGCGGCAGCGCTCAACTTGCTGCGGGTGCAGCGCACATTGGTCGGGCGCTACTGGCATGACGCCTTCATCCAGATGGACGATTTCAAGAACGAAGGCGTGGTGGCCTCGGGTTCGTGGCCGTTCCAGGTGAACCTGCTGCAAAGCGAAGGTGTCCCGGTGGCCTCGGTGATCCCGGCTGAAGGCGCGACCGGTTGGGCCGATACCACGATGCTGCACGCCGACGCCGCCAACCCCAACTGCGCCTACAAGTGGATCGAGCACAGCCTCGCCTCGAACCTGCAATCCGACCTCGCGGTCTGGTTTGGCGCCAACCCTTCGGTGCCCGCCGCCTGCACTGACGGGCGCGGCATGCTTGATGCGGCGGGCTGCACCGCGAACGGCATGGATGACTTTGACAAGATCCGCTTCTGGACCACCCCGGTCAGCACCTGCGCGCAGGGCGAATGCGTGCCCTATTACCGCTGGGTGTCGGACTATATCGGCGTGATCGGCGGCCGCTGAGCGCACCTTCGGGGTGCGCGACCACGCGCACCCCATTCCCATCGGCCAAAGGGCGCGCGAGCTGCGCCCCGGTCTTGATTTGTCGGACGTTACCATGACCGTTGCCGTAGAATTCGCCTCAGTGTCGCGCCATTTTGGCACCGTGCGCGCCGTCGATGAGGTTGACCTGAGCATTGCCGAAGGCACCTTTTTTGCCATGCTCGGGCCATCGGGGTCGGGCAAGACCACCTGCCTGCGGCTGATTTCGGGGTTCGAAAAGCCCACACACGGCGCGATCCGCATTTTCGGGCAGGATGTTTCGAACACGCCGCCCAACCGGCGCAACGTGAACACGGTGTTTCAGGATTACGCGCTTTTTCCGCATCTGAACGTGCGCGAAAACGTGGGCTACGGGCTCATGGTCAAGGGCGTTGGCCGCGCCACGCGCAACGCCCGCGCCGAGGAAATGCTGGCGCTGGTCAAGCTCGACGGGTTTGGCGAGCGCAAACCGGGCCAGCTTTCGGGCGGGCAACGCCAGCGCGTGGCGCTCGCGCGCGCGCTGGTGAACGAACCGCGCGTGCTCTTGCTCGATGAGCCACTCGGGGCGCTCGACCTCAAGCTGCGCGAGGCAATGCAGGATGAATTGAAGGCGCTGCAAAAACGGCTTGGCATTACCTTCGTATTCGTTACGCATGACCAGACCGAAGCGTTAAGCATGGCCGACAGGCTGGCTGTGTTCAACCACGGCAAGATTGCCCAGATTGGCACCCCTTCCGAAATCTATGCACAGCCACGCACCCGTTTTGTGGCCGATTTTGTCGGCTCGTCGAACGTGCTACCGCCCAAACTGGCGCAACGTCTGGGTGCCGCGCCAAAGTGGTCGAGTCTGCGCCCCGAAGCGCTGCGCCTGACCGATACCCGCACAGCGGCGTTGGCGGGAACGGTAACCGGCCTGCGCTACCTTGGCGCGGGCACGCGGGTAACGGTGGTCGTGACCGGCGCCGAACTCGGGGTTCTGGTGCCTACCGGCTCACCGCTGCCTGAGCAGGGCGCCGAGGTCGGCATCGTCTTCGATGCAGCAGATTTGCATCCGATGGAGGAGGCATGAAATCGGCGCTGCTACCCGAGCGCGGCCCCGGTGACCGCCTGACAGCCATTTTCTGGCGCAGACCGCGCGTACTGTTGCTGCTGCTGATCACGCCGCCGCTGCTGTGGTTGGGTGTGGTCTATATCGGGTCTCTGGCGGCATTGCTGCTGCAGAGCTTCTACTCGATCGACGAATTTTCCGGGCTGGTTGTGCGTGAATTCACGCTCAAGACCTACGTCGAGCTGTTTCGGCCCGCGAACTTCGACATCATCCGTCGCACGCTGGTAATGTCGGCCTCGGTCACTCTGGCCTCGGCGGTGCTCGCTTTTCCGATTGCCTATTATGCCGCTCGCTATGCCACTGGGCGATGGAAGGCGGTCTTTTACCTCGGCATCATGCTGCCCTTGTGGTCGAGTTATCTGGTCAAGGTCTACGCCTGGAAACTGATCTTGGCGAAAGAGGGCATCGTCACCTGGGTTGCCGACGGGCTGGGCCTTGGCTTCCTGCTCGACGCTGCGCTCGCGCTGCCGGGGGTTGGCGGCAACTCGCTCTCGACCTCGTTTCTGGGCACCTTCCTTGTCTTCGTCTATGTCTGGCTGCCCTACATGATCCTGCCGATGCAAGCTGCGCTGGAGCGGGTGCCGAAGTCGATGCTGGAGGCTTCGGCCGACCTTGGCGCCTCCTCGGCACAGACTTTCCGCACGGTGATATTGCCACTGGCGATGCCGGGGGTGATTGCCGGCTCAATCTTCACCTTTTCGCTGACGATGGGCGATTACATCATTCCGCAGATCGTCGGCACCTCGGCGCGCTTCATCGGGCTTGCGGTCTATCAATTGCAGGGCACGGCGGGCAATCTGCCGCTGGCGGCCGCCTTCGCGGTGGTGCCGATCATCATCATGTTGATTTACCTCAGCCTTGCCAAGCGCGCGGGGGCTTTCGATGCACTCTGAAAACCGAGCCCCAAAAAGCCTGACATTGGCCGCAGTCGGCGGGCTCTTGTTCCTGCATCTGCCGATCGTGCTGATCTTCCTTTACGCCTTCACTACTGAGGAACGCACCTATCAGTTTCCGCCGCCGGGCCTGACGTTGAAATGGTTTGCGGTGGCGTGGAACCGCGCCGATATCTGGCCGCCCCTCTATCTGTCGCTGCTGGTGGCGAGCATTTCCACGCTTATGGCGCTGGTGCTCGGCACGCTTTGTGCCGCCGCCATGGCGCGGGCGCGGTTTTTTGGGCGCGATCAGCTTTCGCTGCTGATCATCCTGCCGATCGCCTTGCCCGGCGTAATCACTGGCATGAGCTTGCGCTCGGCGTTCTCGTTGATGGATATTCCGTTTTCAACTCTGACGATCATCCTTGGCCATGCCACCTTCTGCATCGTGATCGTGTTCAACAACGCGGTGGCGCGGTATCGAAGGCTTTCGGGTTCGATCGCCGAGGCCTCCGCCGACCTTGGCGCCAACGCATTTCAGACCTTCCGCCATATCCTGCTGCCCAACCTTGGGTCGGCGCTACTCGCGGGCGCAATGCTGGCCTTCGCGCTTTCGTTTGACGAGGTAATCGTGACCACTTTCACCGCGGGCCAGCAAAGCACACTACCGATCTGGATGTTGCAGGAACTGGTGCGCCCACGCCAACGCCCGGTAACCAATGTCGTCGCAATCGTGGTGTTCGCAACCACTTTCATTCCTATTCTCATCGCCTATTACCTGACCCGCGGTGGCTCTGAAACCGCGGGCGGTGGCAAGTAACTGCAAGGGAGACCGTCATGAAAATCGACACCCGGCTATTGATCGGCAACAGCTTTGAGGCGGGCGAAGACGCCCGCGAGCAGGTGCTGAACCCGCGCACCGGCGGCCTGATCCTTGAAGTCCCCGAGGCGTCGGTCGGCCAGATCGACCGCTCGGTGGCGGCCGCGCGCAAGGCTTTTTTGGGTTGGTCGCGCACCACCCCAGCCGAGCGTTCGGCGGCGCTACTGCGAATTGCCGACCGAATCGATGCCGACGCCGATGCATTCGCGGCGCTTGAGGCGCTGAACTGCGGCAAGCCGATCAACGCCGCGCGCGGCGATGAGATCCCTGCGATTGTCGATTGCTTCCGTTTTTTTGCGGGCGCAGTGCGCACCCAGCAGGGCATGGTGGCGGGCGAGTATCTGGCGGGCCACACTTCGATGATACGCCGCGACCCGATTGGTGTGGTGGCTTCGATAGCGCCGTGGAACTACCCTTTGATGATGATGGCCTGGAAGCTTGCTCCGGCAATTGCAGGCGGCAACACGGTCATCTTCAAACCCTCCGAGCAAACCCCGCTAACGGCGCTGAAACTGGCACATATCCTGGCCGAGGAATTGCCCGAAGGAGTGGTCAACGTGATTTCGGGTCGCGGGCACACCGTTGGCAGCACGCTCATCAACCACCCCGGGGTCGATATGATCTCGCTGACGGGCGACGTGGCGACCGGCAAGAAGATGCTCGACGCCGCCGCCAAAACTGTCAAGCGCACGCATCTGGAACTGGGCGGCAAAGCACCGGTGATCGTTTTTGACGACGCCGACATCAGCGAAGTGGTCGAGGGGCTGCGCGCCTTCGGCTTTTACAACGCCGGGCAGGATTGCACCGCCGCCTGCCGGATCTATGCGGGCCGGAAGGTCTACGATAATCTGGTCGCCGATCTGACCTCGGCCGTGTCCTCGATCGCACTCGGCAACGACGACGACACCACCAACGAAATCGGGCCGCTGATCAGCCTGCGCCAGCGCGACCGGGTGGCCAGCTTTGTGAATCGTGCGCGCGAACTTGGCCATATCGAGGTGACCACCGGCGGCGCTGCGATGGATCAGGGTTTTTACTACCGACCAACCGTAGTTGCCGGTGCCAAGCAGGAAGATGAGATCGTGCGGCGCGAGGTGTTTGGACCGGTGGTGTCGATCACCCCGTTCTCGGATGTGGACGAGGCAATCGCTTGGGCCAATGACAGCGACTACGGTCTCGCTTCATCGGTCTGGACCCGCGACGTTGGCCGCGCCATGGCCTCGGCCGCCCGTCTGCGCTATGGCTGCACCTGGGTGAACACGCATTTCATGCTGGTCAATGAAATGCCCCATGGTGGTCTCAAACAAAGCGGCTACGGCAAGGATCTGAGCAGCTATGCGTTGGAAGATTACACCGTGGTGCGGCACGTGATGGTGAAGCACGGCTGAGGTGGAAGGTCGTACGACGATTGAATAGCCCCTAGTTTGCTAGACGCCTTGCAGTTTCAGTTTCTGCTGCTGTTCGAAGGCGATCGGTGACAGCATACCATTCCTAACGTGTTTGCGCTG
>PHEE01000044.1 GCA_002842855.1 Alphaproteobacteria bacterium HGW-Alphaproteobacteria-4
CTTCAACCTGCCGATGCCCGATGCGGTAGCGGCATAACAAAGGCGGAAATCCACTTAGAAAACGCCCGAAACTTGTTCAGATCAACCGAACCACTTCTCAGGTCGGTGGACGCCTGGTTCACCGAGACCCCGAACTGGTCCATCAGATCTCTGCGATTCACATGTCCCTCCCAAAACAGGCGGAACTCTATGAACTCGAGGCGCTGCTCGACGCCCCAGCGAAGTTCCGACCTGTCGTTGTCCATCACGCTCTCCCGGCTCGGGCGATGCGCACGCTAACTATGCGCGCCCATTTACTGGGCCTGAGCCGAGGCTAGCCGAGCCGGGAAGGTGGCGCAATCGAAATGCGCCGCAAATCAGAGCTTTGGAGCGCGACGCGCGTGCAAGAGGTCGGGAATGGCGTCAGGACGCGGCGATCCGCTGGTCGGCCGTGGATTGAATGACCTCTTGTTCGAACGCCTCGATGTCGCTGACGCGGTAAACGACGCGTCCGCCGAGCTTCATGTATGCCGGGCCTTCGCCAGCCCACCGCCACCGCTCCAGGGTGCGGTGCGAGATGGTCCAGCGGTCGGCGAGTTCTTTCTGGGTTATACAGTTCCGTCTCATATTGTCCTCCATCTGAGCAACTCGACATGGTTGCGTCTGAACGAAGGCGTGAAAGAAAATGCGAGGCAAGTCAGTTAGTTGCGCAAGTCCGCGCATTTCGTCTGGTTTGGCGGCGGCGTGGAATTCAAGCGGGGATCGCAAATGACGCCGGAACGCTGTAGCGATTGCGCTCGAAGCTGATCAGACATGTGGGCGAGACGCGCTTGCTCAACTCGATGAAGCCGTCAAAGGCCACAGGCAGCGGCATCAGGGCCACCCGTTCCTCAGCCCAAACATCCGCGATTGTTCCCGGCAGCGTGCCATGGGCGGTCTCGTGCCACAGCGCGATGCAGCGCTGTTTCAGCCAGACGTTCAGCGCGGCAAGATCGGGGAAGTCCGGCATCCCTTGCAGCATCTGGTGACGGGAATCCCGGACATTCTTCTCGACTTGGCCCTTCTCCCAGCCCGCTGCTGGATTGCAGAAGTCAGGCTCGAAGACATAGTGGTTCGTCATCGCCAAAAAGCGGATATTGACCTGCCGCGCCTTGCCGCGGCCCACAAGATCCACCGCTGTGCGCATGTTGTCATAGATCCCACGTTCCGGCACGCCACCAAAGACCCGGAACGCATGCCAGTGGGCGTCGAACAGCATCTCGTGGGTCTGCAAAGGATAGGCCCGCAGGAGGAAGGCCCGGCTGTGCGACAGCTTGATATGGGCGACCTGGAGCTTTACGCGCTCGCCGCCGACGACCGCAAAGTCTTCGCTCCAGTCGAACTGGAACGCCTCCCCCGGGTCAAAATGCAGCGGCACAAAGGTCCCACGCCCCGTCGTCTGCTGTTCGCGCTGCCGATCTGCTTTCCCAATCGCCGGGAAAACGATCCCCCAGATCGTTTTCTGGCCCGGCTCATACGTGCAAAGGCTGCCACCCGGGCATATGAACCTGTGAAGCCAAGAGCGACAAGATCGGCATGCATCTTCTTCAGCGTCTGCCGTTCTTTGCGTCCCTTCTTGGCATTGGTCGTAAGCCAGCCCGCCAGCTTCTCGGCAAGCCAGGGTCGAGCACCCGTTCCGCGTCCTCAAGCGGCAGTTCGGCTACATGAAGACGCGCTATCGGGGGCTGGCCAAGAACCGGGCCCAGCTCTTCACGCTGTTCGCCCTCGGCAACCTGTTCCTGGTCCGAAGGAGACTGCTGGCGTGAGGAGGAGTCCGACCGAAATCTGCCAAGCCGCCGACATGGCGGCCCGAAGTCCACGAGATCTGCTATTGCCAACCCGTGCCGCGGCACCCGAAGCGATCAGGCCGCCATCTCGGTGCAGCCGAACGCGTTGATCAGACGATCCTTAGAGACCCCGCCAGAGGTGATCGTTTGGTAAGCGCGGTCACTACGCCCCGTTAGCAATCGCTGAGTGTTGGTGACGGGGGAATTGGGGGGCATATCAAGGCGCAGTTCTCGCAGAGACAACGATATGCCACATGACGAAGACTACGGTTTTCGCGTTTCGCGCCAGAGGGATTTTCGGCCGACCCGCTGACGGATTTGTTGCGCCAGGCTGGGGCCGACGCCGCCTTCGATTTCTTCATCGAGGCTTACGGCGTGAAATACGACCGGGCGGTCAAATGCCTGACCAAGGACCGGGCCGATCTGCTCGCCTTTTATGACTTCCCCGCCGAGCATTGGAAGCAGATCAGGACGACGAACCCGATCGAAAGCACCTTCGCCACCGTCCGGCATCGAATCGCCAAGGCCAAAGGCTGCCTCAGCCGCCAGTCGGCATTGACGATGACCCACCCGCTGATGCTGTCAGCCAGGAAGAAATGGCGCAAACTCGATGGCCAGAACCGCCTGCCCGAAATCATCCATGGGGTTGAATTCCGAGACGGGATCAAGCACGAAATCAAAGCCGCCTGATCAGGCCGTCACCAACTTTCGGGCATAGCCCTCCGGGGGGGCTTAAGCTTGGCGCTGTGCAAACCGCCGGTGCAATTGGTCGCTTTGACAGGTCTGCCCACCCTGCAAGCCGCGGATGCCACGATTTCGCAAGAATCCGCTTTTTTCCTTCGCCATGAACCCCGACGATCTTGGCGGGCTACCAGCACCTGCGCAGCAATGGTTCATGCGGATTTGAAGTCGTCGCCCGCGCAAGATGTTGCGCCGATGGTGCGCGCGGAATGACAGAAGCTGGATCAAGCCAAGCCTGTCAACGGTAGAGTAGATGTGGGCCAAGGGGCAGTGCAAATCAACAGACGATGTCGCTACGAGCAACAGGGCCAGCGCTCAGCCGAGTTCCGCGAACGGGCCGCGGAAGATGGTGCGCGGTGGGACAAGGTCCGGTGCGACCTCGGCAATCACCGGGTCGGTGATGCCTGCGTCGAGAAACTCGAAGGCACTTGTGATCAGCCCGTGCGCGTTCTGGCGCACCATGTGAACAGGAAACTGGAGAAAGGCGGCGAAGGGATCGTAGTCATAGCAGCCGATGACGGTTTCGGCGAAGGCTTCGGGTGGCAGCGTCACGAAGTGTCCGAGAACACCCTCGAAGGCGCGCAACGAATTTACGAATAGCAGCGGCGGCAGCGCGCCAAGATCGTCGAGTAGTTTCGCCACGGCTTCGGTGGCGCGTCGCGGCGAGTAGCCACAGGCTATGACCTGCCGGCTGCCGACCATTGCCCCCCGCTCTCTACAAACGGCACGGAATGCCGCGATCCGCTCGGCGCTGGCATAGTCGGCTTCGGAACCGCCAAGGAAATAGGGGCGACCGCGCGGCCCGTCACCTGGTGCAGGCATCTCGTCGAACAGCCTGTTTGTCAGCTTCGATGCGCCGCCAAAGTTGTCGGACAGCACCGAGGGCGCGCTGCGCCCCGGAAGGTCGATGAAGATGTGGCGCATGCCTGCCTGCTCGCAGAGCACCGAGATCGCCTCAGTGTTGGCAGCACCTGCGACAAACAAGGCATCGACGTTATAGGCGATCAGGGTTTCCACCACGCGGCTTTCCTCGGCGGGGTCGCGCAGCGAACTTGCGATCACCGGAACCAGACCGCGCTGCCGTGCATTGACCTCGAAACTCTGCGACATCGAGGCGAAAAAGCGGTTGTCGTGCACCGGGATCAGCATGCCGACCAGACCGGAGCGCGCCCGCCTCAGCCCGCGCGCCTGCATATTGCGCGAATAGCCCTGCTCTGCCGCGATGCGGCGAATCATTTCGACCGTTGCTTGGCTGATCCGCCGCGCCTTCCATGCGTCGCCCAAGGCCGCACTGACGGTCGAGGGCGAGGCTCCGGCGAGTTGTGCAATATCATAAATCGTTGGCTTGCGGTTAGGGTGTTGCTGCATTCTGGAGGTTCCCGATCATCGCGCTTGACACCTTAGATCATCTTCGGTTTACTGTGCAACATCGATTGTGCAAAGTGACGCGCGGGGACCGATCGAGCGCCTGCAGGACTGGGGTCTGCATCCCCGGTTTTTTTAGCGCCGCCAGCACAATCGATTGTGCGCTCTGTGAAAGCGGAGGCGCGTGGGTGAATTAATGCTGGCGAAGGCACGCTTGCCGGAACGGCGCAACAGGGGATAGGCAAGGCATGGGAAAATACCAGACCGCACTCGATGAACTGGGCGGGGTGTTTGCGCGCCTCGACGACACACAGGTAGACCGTGCCATCGAGATGATCGCGGCGGCGAACAAGGTTGTGGTGTTTGGCGGCGGGCGCGAGCGGCTGCAGATCATGGGCTTTGCGATGCGCATGTTCCACATGGGGCTTGGCGCCGCAGTCGAGGGCGACATGACGACGCCCGCGGTTGGCAAGGGCGACCTGTTCATCGTCACCTGCGGGCCGGGCTACATTTCGACCGCGCTGGCGCTGATGGAGGTGGCAAAGGCGGCGGGCGCGGCGATCCTGTTCATCACCGCGCAGCCGGCGGGCCGCTGCGCGGCGCTGGCAGACCACATCGTGCTGCTGCCCGCGCAGACCATGGCAGACGATCAGGGCTCCGCCAAGACCTCGGTTCTGCCGATGGGGTCACTGTTCGAAGGAGCGCTGTTCGTGCTGTTCGAGGTCATGGTGCTCAAGCTCAAGGACCGCCTAGGCATCACCGCCGACGACATGCGCACGCGGCACACCAACCTCGAGTAGCGGCGCGCAGCGGGTCAAGAAGATCGACAGGGAGGAGCAGGCGATGGAAGGGTTCGGCGTTCATACCAGCATGTGGACCATGCATTGGGACCGGGCTGGGGCGGAGCAAACGATTCCGGCGGCGGCGGCCTACAAGATGGATTTCATCGAGATCGCGCTTTTGAACACCGCAATCGTCGATACCGGGCACAGCCGGAAACTGCTTGAAAAACACGCGATGCGCGCTGTCTGTTCGCTTGGACTGCCGAAGGCGAACTGGGCCAGCGTCAACCCCGATGGCGCCGCCGCGCATCTGATCGACTCGATCGATACCGCCGCGGCGATGGGCGCCGAGGCGTTGACCGGGGTTACTTACGGCGGCATCGGCGAGCGCACCGGGCTGCCGCCGACCGCAGCGGAATACGACAACATCGCCCGCGCACTCGAGGCAGCGGCCCGCCATGCGAAGGCGAAGGGGCTGGCCTTCGGCATCGAGCCGGTGAACCGCTACGAAACGCATCTGATCAACACCGGCGCGCAGGCAAAATGGATGATCGAGAAGGTGGGGGTGGACAACATGTTCATCCACCTCGACACCTATCACATGAACATCGAGGAAAAGGGTGCGGGCAACGGCATCCTCGATGCGCGCGACCATCTGCGCTATATCCATTTGTCCGAAAGTGATCGCGGCACCCCCGGCTGGGGCACCTGCGACTGGGACGAAATCTTTGCCACCCTTGCCGCGATCGGCTTTCGCGGCGGGCTGGCGATGGAAAGCTTCATCAACATGCCGCCCGAGGTCGGCTACGGGCTGGCGGTTTGGCGGCCGGTCGCAAGCGACTTCGCCGAGGTGATGGACAATGGCCTGCCGTTCCTGCGTGGCAAGGCAAGGCAATACCGGTTGATCTGAGGGGCGCATGACACCAACACCGGAAATCGGACTCGACGGGCTCGCGACGCTTCTGGCAGAGCGGGCAGCGGCTGGCGGGCGGGTGATCATCGCGCTCGCCGGGGCGCCGGGTTCGGGCAAGTCGCTGCTGGCCGAGGCGCTTGTAGAGCGGCTGAATGCAGGCGCGCCCGGCATGGCTGCGGTGTTGCCGATGGACGGGTTCCACTACGACGACCTGTTTCTGGTTCCCGCCGGGCTGCGCCCGCGCAAGGGCGCGCCGGAAACCTTCGATGTGGGCGGGCTTGCGCATGCGCTGCGGCGGCTGCGCGCGCGCGACGAGGCGGCAGTAGCGGTGCCGGTTTTCGACCGGACAATCGAGATCGCACGCGCCGGGGCGCGGCTGATCCCGGCCGAGGTGCAGGTGATCGTGGTCGAGGGCAATTACCTGCTGTTCGAGCGCACGCCCTGGGGTGATCTGGCGCCGCTTTTCGACGTCACGGTGTTTCTCGACGTGCCCGAGGCGATACTGCGAGATCGCTTGTTGGCAAGGTGGCGCGACCACGGATTGCCCGCTGCCGAGGCTGACGCGAAAGTCGAAGGCAATGACCTGCCGAACGCGCGTGCGGTTATCGAAGGCAGTCTACCCGCCGACTACCGGATGGTGAATGGATGAATATGGGATGGTCCTGAGCGGCGCTTGGGGAGCGGGCGCAATTCGGGTGGAGATCATGAGCACAATCGAATGTGCAAGATAGGGGTGGAGATGGAAGGCGAAAAGCAACCTTTGTTGGCGATGCGTGGCATCACCAAATCGTTCGGCGGACTGCGGGCCGTGACCGATGTCGATCTGACGCTGCACGAAGGGCAGATACTCGCCATCGTTGGCGACAACGGGGCAGGAAAGTCGACCCTTATCAAGATCCTGACCGGCGTTTATCAACCCGATGCGGGTGAGATATTCATCTGCGGCGCCAAGGTCGAGATGTCGAGCAGGCGCGATTCGATAAGAGTTGGCGTCAACGCCGTCTATCAGAACCTCGGGTTGGTGGACGCCCTGCCCGCTCCAGCCAATGTCTTTCTCGGCAACGAGCCAGTGCGCAGGATTCTTGGCATCCCGTTTCTCGACAACCGCCGCATGCGCGAAGAGACCGAACGCATCCTGATCGAGAACACCGGCGTGAAGCTTGAAGATGCCACCGTGCCGACCCTCAACCTGTCGGGCGGCCAACGGCAGGCGGTGGCGATCGCGCGCGCGGTTCTGGTGGCCGACCTCAAGGTGCTGGTGATGGACGAGCCCACCGCCGCACTCGGCCCCGAGGAAACGCGAAATACGCTGGCATTGATCCGTGCGGTTCGTGACCGTGGCATCGCGGTGATCGTGATCAGCCACAACCTTGAACATGTGTTCGCGGTGGCGGACCGCGTGATGGTGATGCGCGGCGGCCGCAAGATCGGCGAGGTCGATACCGCCACATCCTCGGGCACCGAGGTTCTGGGCATGATCGTCGGCTCGGCCGTTGGCGCCGGCGCACACGCAACAACACCTTCGACTCTGGGGGCGCAGCAATGACCGATCAGCACATCACCACACCCGAGACCTCCCGCATGACGCGGCTGCCGGCACTGCGCCGCTATGTGAACCTGCTTGGCCCGATGATCATGGTCATCGTGCTCTGCATCATCATGGCGTTTGCAGAGCCGCGATTCTTCAATGTTCCAAACCTGATGATCATCCTGCACGATGCCGCGATCTTCATGGTTCTCGGCACTGCGATGACCCTTGTTATCACCGCGCGCGGCATCGATCTTTCGATCGGCGCGGTGGCAGCACTTTCGGCGATCGTCATGGCGATGCTGATCAAGGACTACGGCGTGAACGTCTATCTGGCGATGGCGGCGTCGGTGGTGGTCGGCTTGCTGTGCGGCTTTGTCAACAGCGTGATCATCACCCGGCTGCATGTGCCCGACCTTCTGGCAACGCTGGCGATGGACCAGATCTATCGCGGCATCGCGCTGGTGCTGGCGGCCGGCGCCGTGCTTGCGCGTTTCCCCGAACCGATCCCGTTCATCGGGCGCGGCAGGGTGCTGGGCGGCATCCCGGTTTCGGCGGTGGTCGGCCTTGTGGCGCTGGCGGTCGGGGTTGTGCTTTACCGCTCCACCCATATCGGGCGCTACGCCGCCGCGATCGGCGGCAACCGTGAGGCGGCGCTGCTTTCGGGCATCAACGTGCGTCGGCACAAGACCTTGCAATATGTCATCATGGGCGGTGCTGCGGCGATTGCCGGAATCTTGCTGACCGGGCGGCTCAATGCGGTGCAGGCAACGGTCGGGCAAGGTCTGGCGCTGCACACTATTGCTGCGGTGGTGGTGGGCGGCACGGTATTGTTCGGCGGGCGCGGCACCATGCTCGGCACGCTGGTGGGCGTGCTGCTGCTGTCAATGGTGACGAACGCACTGGTGATCCTTCGCTTTCAGTTCTTCTGGCAACTGGTGGCATCGGGGATCGTGATCATCGCCTCGATCGGGTTCTACAGCTACATGAACCGATCCGGCGACGACGACGGCAAAGACGAAACATAACATAACGACAGGCAAGCAAGCCTGCAGCTATTCAACCAAGTGGAGGAGACGATAATGACGAGACGTGCAGGACTTTCCGCGACAAGTGCGGCGCTGGCCGCCATACTGTCCCTTTCCGCCAGCGGGCTCGGCGCACAGACGCTGCCGCTCTACCCGCTTCCGGATGACGACAAGCGTGCATTCTGGTGGTATTATCAGGTGCAAGAGGAAGCGACACTCACCGACTTTCAGGCGGTTGTCGGTGCGCCCGGCCAAAAGGTCGCCGCGACCGTCGCCGCGCCGGTGAAGATCGCCGTGATCTACCCCAGCCTCGACGTTTCCGACGCCTGGCTTCGCGCGTTTCTGGCGATGGAGGCGCGGCTGAAGGAGAACGGCATCCCGTACGACGCGGTGCAGTTCGCCTCGGGCATCGGCGACCATCAGTTGCAGACCACATTCACCGATCAGGTGATCCAGGAAGACTATGAATACGTCGTCTTCGGCCCCACCGAGATGCTGATTCAGGCAGAAAACATCAAGGCGCTGGTCGATGCCGGCAAGAAGGTGTTCGTGCTGACGATGGACACGGTGCTGCAGCAGTACGGCGACAACCAGCCGATGCTGTACACCGCCTTCTCGCACTACGCAGGCTCGCAGATCATCTGCGACTGGGTGGTGAAGACGCTCGGCACCGAGGGCACCTATGCGATGCTTCGCGGCACACCGGGGCTGGTCGACGACCAGCGCTCGGGCGGCTTCAGCAGCTGTCTGGCCAAGAACTCGAACTGGAAACTCGCCTACGAACATTACGGCGATTTCCAGCGCGAGGGCGGCACCACCGGGGCGCAGCTGATCATCTCGGCCTATCCCGAGGTGACGTTGATCCACAGCGCCAACACCGCGATGGCGATGGGCGCGCTTTCGGCGGTGCAGTCGATGTCGGAGCAGGACAGGGTCATGGTGACCGGCTGGGGCGGTACAGGCGACGAGCTTGAGGCCCTGCTGCTGGGCGAGTTGCGCGCAACCCCGATGCGCATGGCCGACGATCTTGGTGTCGCGATGGCCGAAGCAATCCGCTATGACCTCGAGGGGCGCGCAGACGAACTGCCGCTGGTGTTCATCGGTCGCATCACCATCGCCACCGGTGACATGCCCGAGGCGGATATCTTGGGCATGCGCGAAGAGGCGTTCCGTTACACCGGGGTCGCGGCGCTCGAACGCTGATCCGGACTGAGGATGGCGCCGGCCTCAGTGTTGGCTTCCTCCCGACCGCCGCTCCACTCGCGCCTCGCGCGCAAGCTTGGGGGCAAGACAAAAAGGGCGCCGCGCGCTACTGCGCGGCGCCTTTCGTGTTGCACCCGACCAACCTGCGGGCAGCGGTCTCGCGCCCAGAGACGGGTCGCCCGCGGTCCCTTCCCCTCCGCCACTTGCCTTCGCGAAAGCGTTCTCCCGATCCGGCTGCGGCCGGATTTTTCCGTTGTATTCGAGGGTTATGCGGGAGGGGCTGTTAACCGGCCCTCGCCCCGGAAGGCGCATACGCGTTCTCTCCAGGCGGATATTCTCCGGACCTGTTAACCGCTGCGCTTCCGGTGAACAGCTCTCAAACCATTGATTCTCAGAGGAATAATCTGTTGCGAGCGATGATCGCTGTTCGAATTGGCGTTTGGCATGAGGACGCCACTGTTCTCGAACTGAGCACGCGCGATCCCACGTTCCGGCACGCCACCAAAGACCCGGAACGCATGCCAGTGGGCGTCGAACAGCATCTCGTGGGTCTGCAAAGGATACCATCGGTCATAACAGGCCATTGTTTAGATCTGATCAGATCACCCTGTTTGCGGAGGCGTTCCGAGTTTCGAGTGCACTTTGCGTTCGCATGTAATACATTTCCATTGCGCAACTTGACATGCCATGCCGCAATGCAGCATTCGACTAAGTGTTTAAGATCTGGTTTGGGCCGAGCATATTGTTCCTCCATCACCCGTTTGGCGCCACACAGTTCCGTCTACCACTCGTGCCGGGATTGGGCGCATTGACTGTGACTTGTTGCCGGATCGGCGCTCTATCGACGACCGAGACTAGATCATAGCGCGAGCGACCTATAAGGTGAGCAATTCGAACAGAACAGCAGATCAACGGTATACTTCCGCAGCACTTTGTTGGCGTAAAGCGCACTGTCATGTATCCGGGAGAAACGGGCGAAAGTTGGTGATGCCCTGAGGGGCGGCATATCATGGCGGTGTCGAGTCGCCGTCAATTCTCAGCTGAGAAAGGGATATGCCACAT
>PHEE01000045.1 GCA_002842855.1 Alphaproteobacteria bacterium HGW-Alphaproteobacteria-4
CTGCCATTCGCGGTCGGCATCCGCGGTGTTTTTTTGGCAAGATCCAGCTCCATTGTGAGTTGGCCGACCTTGCGCTCGAGGGCGGCAATGCGGGCCTCATACTCCGCGATGACGCTGGCTTCCGCTTCCTCATCTGTCAGCTCGCTGCGGTCAAACTGGGTCAGCCACAGCTGGATGAGGTTGGCGGAGTTGTTATGGCTGCGTTGCGCATCGCGCCGCCCGATGATGCCAGCACGGATACAGGGCACGGTCCGGCCAAACTTCGCCATGCAGGCCGCGATCTTCGCCACCTGGTCAGTGCCTTGGATCTTGGAATTGCGGGCATAAGGGCGCAGCCGGTCGAGAGGCCGAGTCTCGATCTGACTTGGTGCAAAGACCAGGTCCATCGGGTCGCTTCCATGTGGGGCAGAGCGGACATGCCGAAGCGCGCTGGGCGATACCAACGACACGATCAGGATCCGCGATGTGGAGAAAACGAAAGCGCTCGCGAGGGGGTTCCTGCGGGTGCAACTCTTCGATGATCAAGGGGTAGGTCAAGAGGGACAGCTTTATCAAACGGAAAATGCATTTGGATTCAAAGGCCTCTCGGCGGGTGGCTTCCGATGCCTGGCTTCCGGCCCGGTGGCTTCCGCAAACTGGATTCACTGGATTCCGCAAAAGAATCCAGCGCGCCAAGGTCGTGGGATTCCCCGGTGAAAGTGCCTGTCGCTAGCGAAATGCCGCGCTGCGCCCCCCCGTATAAAAATGGGGGCGGGGAGGAACCATTGGGAGGGGGCACGTGTTTGGCTCAAAGTTGTCACTCCGCCTGCGTGTAGCGAATGACAGGTTCTAGTCTACGTCCGGATAGGATGAAAAGCGGCACCAATGTCACTTGAGGGTTTGGAGGTATCCCAAGCACTGCAGGGGATGGGACAGGGATCGAACTGTGGACTTCGCATGCTGCGCCGGCTGTTCTTGCGTTGCTGCCAGTCGAAGTGGATGGTGAGGAAGTTGGTGAAGCGGCACCTGATGTGGTGGGACGCCCTGAGGGGCAAACCTGCCCCACGCGAGCTGGCGAGGCACAACGCGGTCATTTGAGCGCAATCAGAGCCACCGTTCGTTTGGCGAGGTCGCTCAACGAGAGCGATGCTTGCCCGCAAAGTGCTGTGCGGAGTTCGTTGTTCAGCGGGTCCGTCCATGCGCGGGGGATCGCGTTTGCGCCATTGTAGACGCCGAGGATCGCTCCGACCGTGGCACCGTTCGAATCCGTGTCGAGCCCGGCGCAGACGGCCAAGGCGATGCCGCGCGTGAATTCGCCGTCCGACCACAGCAAGGCGGCGGCGATGACCGCCGCGTTGTTGATGACGTGAACGTAGTAGTGATCGATTGACTCGATTAACGCGATTGCGTCACTCCACGGCGCTCCTTGCCGATGCAGCGCGACGATGCGATCAATCGCGGCAACAAGACGTGAGCGCGGTGGCACGACAGCGCGTGCGGCGGCGACGATCTCCGACGGGCTCCTGGCGGCGAAAGCCGCCGCGACGGCGGCGGCGGCCCACATCGCGCCATAGATACCGTTGCGTGTGTGCGACAGCCGCGCGTCGCGCGCCGCCAGAAGCGCGGCGGCCAGCGGCCGGCCGGGATTGACGAAGCCGAAGGCATCCGCGCGGATCAGCGCCCCGATCCACTCGCGATAAGGGTTGAGCCGGGTCGCGGTCTCGGGCGCGGCGAGCCCCTCGGTCAGATTGCGATAGGCTGCAGCCTCGGCCGTGAATGTCTTGCCGAACGGCAGCAGATCCAGCCAAAGGCGCCCGACGTTTTCGGTCGTGAAGTCAACGCCGTACTGTTCGAGCAGCATCAGGTTGAGGATGGTATAGTCGAGATCGTCATCGCGGGTTGCGTAGGCGACCCGGCCGCGCGTCGTCGTCTGCCAGCAGTCCTCGCGCAGCTCGAACGAGGGCGGCATTGGGTCCAGGACGGGCACATGGTCTGCAAGCGGCCAGGCGCCGGCGCGTTCGAGATAATCCCTGATCTTCCGCGCACTCCACGTCGGCAGTTCGAACGGCTTGCCCAGACCATTGCCGACACAACGGCCGAGCCACCCGCCAAGGACGCGATCGGCGACAGTGCCGGCATCGACCGGCGCTGCGCCTTCCATCGCCGCGAGCTCCGACACGATCCCTTCGATTGTCGACGGCTCACCGGCAGCGATGTCCTCGAAATCCACATGCGTTTCCAGCGTCATGAGCCGCTCGCGCGCCGAGCCGGCGAGAGATGGGATCGTGCGCCCGACCTCATGGAAAGCGACAATCTGATGCCTCAGCAAATCTTCTGCCCGCACGGCGTCGTGTCCACGGTCGGACTGCCGGAGTAGCACTTCGGAGCGGATGGGTTGGGTCATAGTTCTAGCCTCCGATGCCGCTTCGCTGCATCAGCAACTCGGTCAGCTCGCCGACCGAGGTATCGCGCGTTGCCACGTCGACGACCTTCTTGCCGCGCACCATGACCACTGCGCGATCGGCAACCTCAAGCACCTCGTAGAGATTGTGACCGATGAAGATCACCGCGATGCCGCGTGCCTTGAGGTCGCGGATCAGGTCGAGCACCCGCTTCACCGCCGCGACGCCGAGCGCATTCGTCGGCTCGTCAAGAATGACCAACTTTGCCTCGAAGTGGATGGCGCGGGCGATGCATATGCCCTGCCGCTCGCCGCCCGAGCAGTCGCGCGCGGGCTTGTCTGGATCGACCGCCAGGCGAAGGTCGCGCAGCATTTCCTCGCTCTCGCGCCGCATGCGGCCATCATCGAGCAGGCGGAAAGGCCCGACCTTGCGGACCAGCTCCTTGCCGAGGAACAGGTTGCGCGCAACGCTGAGGTCGTCGGCAAGCGCCTGCTCCTGATACACGGTTTCGACCCCGGCATTGCGCGCCTCTTGCGGGTTGCGAAACTGGTGATCGACGCCATCAATCCTGATGCTTGCGGTGTCGGCCTTCAGGAACCCCGTCAGGATCTTGATAAGCGTGCTCTTGCCGGCGCCGTTGTCACCAAGCAGCCCGACGACTTCTCCAACGCCGACCGTAAAGTCGACATCGTCGAGAGCGCGCACACCGTGGAAGGATTTGTTGACGCCGCGCATCTCGACAATCGACCTGGTTATCGTGTTCATCGCTTGAGCCGCCTGTCGATGCGCAGATAGGCAAACGCCGTGAGGATGATGGCGCAGGCCGTGACCAGAGTAACCCAATAGTCGTTGAGGCCGAGCTGGATGAACCCAAGGCTCAGCACCTGAAGAATGAAGGCGCCGCACAAGGCACCGAACAGCTCGCCACTGCCGCCGGTGAGTTTCGTGCCGCCGACCACGGCGCCGGCAAGCGCGAGCAGCATGGTGTATTGACCGGACTGCGGCACGGCGACGTTCGTGCGACTGACGGCCAGCACCCCCGCGAACGCGGCGAGCAGCGCCAGCAGACAGAAACACAAAACCCGCGTCCAGGTGACCGAAACTCCCATCATCCGCGCCGCGCGCTCGTTGCTGCCGGTGGCGAAGATGCGGTTACCGGTTCGGGTGTGATGCAGCAGCAGCCACAGCAGCACCGCGATGACCACCATCCAAACCAACTGCATGCGGACGCCCAGCACCTGTCCGGTCAGAACCCACTGCAGACCGCCGTTCGGGTTGGCATCGGCAAGCGGCACCGACTTGCCGCCAATGGCGAGATTCATGACCGCGTTGAAGCCCCACATCGTGCCAAGCGTGATGATGAGCGAGCTGACGCCAGTGAAGGCGACCAGTAGACCGTTGATGGCGCCCATGAGCAGTCCGGCGCCAAGCGCCACCGGGAAACACAGCCACAAAGGTAGGCCGAGGGCGTGGTTGAGGGACGCGAAGATGACCGAGGAAAAGACATAGACCGAGCTGATTGAAAGATCGATCTCGCCAACGACCAGAAGAACACTCATCCCCATCGTCATCAGCGCGATCTCGGGCGTGTAGGTCTGGAAGAGTTGAAGCACAGGGATTGTCGCGAAGGAGTGGTTCGGCGTCGCCAAGGCGAATCCCGCGACCAGAAGGATCAACAGGAAGAATGCGATCAGCGACGGCTGCCGCGTGAGCCGTTGGAACAAGCCGGGCACGGAGGTCGGCACCGCGACCGCCGGGGCAGAGGAAGAAAGAGGCATCTTCGCGTCGGTCATGCGCCCACTCCCGCTGCCGGGTGCGCATGGGCGAAGTGATGCGGCACCATACCCACGACATCGGTTTGCACGACGAAAACGTCGCCCGCATTGGGCTGCGCTTCAAGCTCCGCCGACGTCAGCGGGCGGCCGTCTCCCATCCTGGCGGTGGTGATGTAGAGCACGTCCATCGCTTCCCCGCCGAATGCGCAGCTTGTCACTTGCGTCACCGGCAGGTCGACCTGTCCGACCACCTCGCCCCCGGGAGAGTATCGGCGGACCGCGCCGCCGCCGAACAGAGCCAACCAGATGCCGCCTTCGCAGTCGACACACAGACCGTCCGGAAACCCGTCGGCGCGCTCGACATCGGCAAACCGCCGGCGGTTGGAAATTGTGCCTGCGACGCGATCAAAGTCGAAGACGTCGATGCTCGCCTGGTAGGAATCGGCTACGTACATGAGCGTTTCATCCGGCGAGAATCCGATTCCGTTGGGGATCGTGAAGTCGCCTGCCATCAGCTCGGCGCCACGATCCGAAACGCGATAAAGCCGACCCTGGCCCGATGCGTACGACGTGTCGAGCGTCGAGATCCACAGCCGGCCACGCGAGTCGCACGCGGCATCGTTCGGCCGCCGCCCGGCCTCGCCCGCCTCGATCACGACCACCGCCTGACGACCGCCGCCGGGTGTCAGCCTGCGAATGCCCCCGGCGCAGGCGACAAGTGGTTGGCGGTCTTCGTCAAACAACAATGCGGTTACCGGCTCGTTGACATCCCACATTTCGGTCCTGCCCGTCCTTGTGTCGTGGCGCTGGATGGTGCCGACCGGAAGATCGACCCACCACACTGCGCCGGCCATCCCATCCCACCACGGACTTTCGCCCAGAGTCGCCTTGGCGTGGATTGCAACTCTGGGCGTCATGTCAGCTGGACCGCCCGGTCACTGCCGCAAGCCCGGCGGAACAGTCTGCTCGATGTTGTCCTTGGTGATGACAAGGTAGTCCACCGTACGGTGCGGTACCTCGCCGCCGCCAGCCATCGCGACGGCATCGGCAATCGCCTGCTTCATCGCCCCGACATCGTCGATGTTGAGGCCGACGACCATGATGCCGCTCTTCACCGCCGCGGCGGCGTTCGGGCTGACCACCTGGCCGATCACCGGGATCTTGCCGGGGGCGACGCCCATCTGCTGCTCGGCGACGGCAGCGGCGTCAGCCGCGATCGCGCCGGAGGTGATAACTGCGCTCGTGTCGGGATGCGAGGTAAGATAGGCGGCGATGCGCGAGGTGGCGGTCGTCGCGTCGTTGGTAGTCTCGACGACATCGATCGAGACGGTCTTGCCGTGTTCGGTGAAGTACTGCTGGAAGCCCTTGATGGCCTCGGTGATGTAGGTTGCCGAAGGCACCTCGGCCGGCCACATGATCGTGCCGCCGTCGGCCACGAAGGGCAGCGACACTTCGCCGATCTTCTGACCCCACTGGACCAGGTCGATATCGTCCCAGCCAACCTTCGCCTGGATGTCGGCCGACAGGTTGTTCTTCGGGCCCATGCCCATCAGCCCGTAGACAGCGACGCCGGCATTGGCCGCCCGGGTCACCGGCTCGACGAAGATGTTTTCGTCCCACATCGGAGCGATGATGGCGTTGGCACCGCCGACAACCGCCTGATCCATCAGCTGCGCCTGCTTGGCAAAGTCGCCTGCTGCGAACTGGAAGCTGAAATTGGCGCCCGCAGCCGTCGCCGCATCCTGCAGCGCCTGCACGCGGAACGACCAGACCGGATCGGACGAAGACGAATCCCCGACGAACACGATCTTTACCGGGTCGGCGGCAAATGCCGGCGTGGACACCACGCCCAACACCGCCAAGGCCGACATGCCTAGCCCCAACGCCAGGCCGGATTGCCATTTCTTTTTCACGAAGAGCCTCCCTCCCTAGGATGGCGCGCAGGACATTCCCGAGCGCTTTTGCGAGGGACCAACCCGCGATTCTCGCCGTCCGCCCTCCCATTCCTGTGTGAACGATAGTTCCAAATCGATTTGTGTCAAGCTGGATTCATCGCAGCAAAGCTTCTCGGCGGCCAAATCCCCGTCGCCATGATTGACAATCCGGGGACGGAAACCGCAATCTGGCGGCGGCTTGAAATCGATTTGGAACAAACAAGATGGCTCGAGTGAGAATCGCAGACGTTGCTGCCGCGGCAGGCGTCAGCCCGACGACTGCCTCGCACGCGCTGACCGGCCGGCGCCCGGTTTCGGCCGCAACCCTTGCGAATGTCCGAAAAGCAGTGGCCGATCTTAACTACCGCGCCAACGCGGTCGCACGATCGCTGCGCACCCAGCGCACGCTGGCGGTGGCGCTGATCGTGCCCGACATCACCAACCCGTTTTATCCAATGGTCGCGCGCGGCGTGCAGGACACAATCAGCGATGCCGGCTATCAGCTGATCATCTGCAGCACCGACGCCGATCTCGCGCGTGAGCTGCGCGCGCTCAGGGACATGGTGTCGCGGGCGGTCGACGGGATGATTGTCTCTCTCTTCCGGGCCAGCGACGACGATCTCGCGGACGTCGCCGCCAGTGGCATTCCGTTCGTGATGCTCGGGCCGATGGAAGGCCCGAACCTCGGCGACAGGGTGATGGGCGACGACCGGGTCAGTGTGTCCGAGGCGACGCGCAAGCTGCTGAACTCGGGCCGCAAATGCATCGCGTTCGTCGGTGCCGCTCAAGGCGTCGGCCCTGGCGACAGTCGCCTCGCCGGCTACGAAGACGCGATGCTCGCGGCAGGCGTGGCGCTCGATCCGAACCTCATCCTGCGCTCCGACTACTCGCGCGCCGGCGCGCGGGCCGCCACGGCCCAGCTGGTTGGGCGCGAGCCACCGGTCGATGCGATCATCTGCGCCAACGATCTCACCGCCATTGGCGTGATGGACGCGTTGAAGATTGCCGGACTATCGGTTCCGTCCGACGTCGCCGTCATCGGCTTCGACGACATCGAAAGCGCCGCGCTGGTCAGCCCGGCACTGACCACGGTAGACAATCGCGCCTATGACAAAGGCGTCGTCTGCGGGCGGATACTGCTGCAACGCATGTCGGGCGAGATCACCGGCGCATTCCGCCATATCGTCGTGCCGAGCCACTTCGTCGTTCGCGAATCTGCGTGACGCACCGGATCGGCCGAATAGCGAAGTCACCTCCCAAGCAGACGGATGTACTCATGGTCCAGAACTGCACCATCCTCATGCACGGGCCCGACTGTGATTGGCGATGCGGCATTGGCCGGACATACCGCTGAGATGAGCCTGCAGCGCGTTGTTGTGTGCTGTCAGACCAATGCGAACCGTTCTCAGTCAGGACAGTGAGGCCGACGCCAAATCGGCGCAAAGCCCGCGCCACTCAGCAAGAGCAGCGGCGCGGCTGGTCCTAAAGCTCAAGCGTGACGAAAGGGTGCGCTCCTGATTGAAATGATTCTGGACCGAGGCATGGATGGATGCGAATTTCTGCTAACTCCGCATCCGTCGAAAGCGGCGCATCACCCGCTCCCGCCTTCGAAACGGCTGGTGCGAATTCTCAGCGCGGCTGTTCTTCCAGCGCCCCATCTCTCAATTGTCGGCTCGGCCCATCGACTTCATCGGCGCACCGTAAGACCTCAGCCGATCAGTCACGAAGGTTTCGGGTCGACCGTAGCGCTTCATTGATTTCCTGAGGAATTTCAATGCTGCTGCGCGATCGCGGCGCTTGGTGACGAAGCTCTCGAGAACCTCGCCTTCGTGATCGACGGCGCACCAAAGGTAATGTGTCTCGCCGTTGATCTTCACGAAGACTTCGTCAAGATGCCATTGCAAGTTGGAGTGCGCTCGCAACCCGTCGACACGCTTCCGTCGGATTTCAGCAGCAAATAGCGGGCAAAATCGGCCCCACCAGAAACGGACCGATTTATGCTGACGTCGATCCCGCGCTCATGCAACAGGTCCTCGACATTTCTGAGCGACAAGGGGAACCGAACGTACATCATTACCGCTAGGCGGATGATCTCGCGTGAGGTCTTGAAGTACCGGAATGGGTTGGGTTTGGTTATCCCGCGATGCTATCCAGGCGCCCGAACCTGCTCAAGCCTGTTTGCTCTGACAGAGCCCGAGGAAGTATTCATAGACGCGGCCGAGCAGATCACGCGCCTGGCCGCGATCTTGCCCAAGGGCGATGCCGGAAATCAGGTCGAACAAATCGCCCAACATGACAGCATTCAGCGCAGGGCGGCCGTAGTCCTTGGGCAGAATGCCCCTCAGGGTCGAGTTGACCTTTTCAATGGCCATCATGGCCACGTCGATCAGCTTGCCGATGGTGGTCTGCTTGGCGGTTGCCTGAAGATGCGACCAGCGCGCTTCCTGCGGCACCCAGAATACGTTTCGGCAAGGTATTCGTCGGGGTCTTCGGCGCCTTCGGGGTCTTCAGCCAGCAGTTGTTGGCGTTTCAGTTCAAAGCCATCGGAAATATGCTTGAGAAAGATCAGGCCAAGGGCAACGTGCTTGTAGTCTGATGGCTCCATATTGCCGCGCAGCTTGTCGGCGGTCTTGAACAGGCTGGCTTCAATGCCGAGATCAGAGCCGTTTTCCATTGATGCCATTGGGCAATTCGCCTTTTTTCTATCTGTCATTGAACCGTATTTCAGCCTGAGGGTGAAATCCAGACATTAAGGGGCGTTTGAATGGCGGTGGCTCACCGGGTTTGCCACGGCTGCGCCTTGGGCATCGCCGTCGTCACCTCCACCTCCCGCAGCATTCCGCCCGCGATCAACCCCTCCCGCACCCAATCAAGCGCCTGCCACCAATCGTCATAACCGCGCCGTGCGGATGCGATCTGTTCCGGATGCGGCCGCCATGTGACCGGGCAAGCCAGCAACTCGACCGTTCGCCATTTGCCGCGCGTCTTCACCCGCTCGGTGCCGACGACGATGGTCGTCGCCCGCCCACCATGCTGATTGTTCTTGATTTCCAACGGGACGCAGCGTGGGGTGACGCCCGGCATCCAGTCAGGCGTTATGCCAGCACGCGCCAGTTCCGCCACTTGGATCGCCATGCGGATCTTGTGCTTGCCGCCGTCGATCTTGCAGCCGAGCTCGGCGCGCTGCAGCAGCACATATTCGAGGCCAAAGCCGAAGCCCTCGTCGGTCACGTCCTTCGGCGGCGGCAGTTCCAGTTGTGCCTTTTCCACCCGAAATGCCCATTCCAGCGCTGCCTGCACGCCCAGCGTACGCTTGATCTTTGTCGCGCCGGCACGGCTATTCCTGCCTTGGAAGCTCATGGCTGCAATCCTTCAAACAGGGCCATCTGCGCCGGGCCATCCGCCCCATGCACGGGCCGCCAGATCCACGGGCCCGAGGCCATGGGCAGCGCCGAGAGTGCGCCACGCATGTGCCGCTGCCAGAGGGTGAACTCCGTTGCCGAGCACGCGCAGAGCGCGTGCCCGATGGGCCAGCCCATCAGCCATCCGACGAAGAGCGGGTTCAGCCGCCGCTTTGAGCGGCCCTTCAGGATCCGCCGCGAGACGGCGCGCCCATGCGAGGCAATCATCGAAGCCCAAAGCGGGCGCGAGATCGGGGCGTGATGCGAGGGCTGCAGCCCAGGCGGCGTGTTCGTCGGGTCCGGGCGGGTGAAGCCCTGCTCCGCCCGGTAATGCAGAATGTCCATCCGGCTCTTGCCATCGGCGCGCGTAATGCTGGCCTCGCTCGACCCCTTCCAGTTCTGCGCCGCTGGCGTCGGCCATTGCGCCACCGTGTCGTTGAGGTTCTGCGACCAGCCCTGCGCCCGTTTGCGCAACTGCCGCTTGCATCCCGGCGTGTCGCCCGAGCGAAAATCCCGCGCTTGCGGGCTTGGCCATTGCGCCGCCTGCGCGGGCAGGGGCGGCCTCCCGCCCGAGCCATAGCTCTGGCTCGGACCACCCTTCGCGCCATCCGTCGCCTTGGGCGTCGACCAGTTTGTGATGCCCAGCGCCAGCGCTTCCGCCTTGCGGGTAAAGTCGCTGTTCCCGGCCGGGTTGTAGCTGGCCGTGCCCGGATGCAGGCTCATTGGTGTGGGCCAGGATGAAGATGCGCAACCGCTGGTGCGGCGCACCGACCTCTGCCGCGCTGAACAGACCCGCCGCAGGCGTGTAGCCCATGCGCCAAAGCTCTCGCAGCACGGCTTCAAGGCCGAGGGTGACGTGCCCGGCCACGTTTTCGAGAAACACCCATTCGGGGGCGCATTCGCGGATGACACGGGCGACCTCGGGCCAGAGGTGGCGGGGGTCATCGGCGCCACCGCGCTTTCCGGCGGCGCTAAAGGGTTGGCAGGGATACCCGGCCAGCACCGTGTCAAAGGCGCCGCGGAAGGGGCGGGCGTCGAAGCTGCGCAGATCGTCCCAGATTGGCGCCGGAGCGAAGTAGCCTGCGCGCTGGGCCGCAATGAGAACGGCACGCGGCCAGTCTTCCCATTCCACAAAGGCACGGGTGTGATAGCCTGGCTCGGCCAGCATGACGCCCAGATCAAGGCCTCCGCCGCCCGCGCAGAGGGAAAGTCCGTGCCGGGGACGTGACACCACACCATTCACCGCACCCCCCGCTGCCGAAGCCGTTCGGGTGTCACAAGGCCCCGCGCCAGCATCGCGTCGCGCATGGTGTTCGAGATCATGCTTCCGGGCAGGAACCGGTCGGAGTTGACAAGGTCGGCGTAGAAGGCGGCCAGTTCATCGGGGCCGGCGCGGGTGCCCTCGTCCCGCTTGCGCCCCGGTTTGGCTTTCTGGTTGCTTGCGTCGGCGGTGGCCGCCTGTGCCGCGCGCTGGGCAGCGCGCTCCATGGCACGGTCCAACGCCTTGGGGCCATCGGGCGGCTTGGGGTGGGTGCGCCGGGTCTCGGCGGCGGTCTCGAGGATCCGGTCTTCGGTCAGCCCGAGATCGTCGATCCAGCGGCGCACATGCAGCCGCAGCGGCAAGCCTTGCCACCAGCCCGGCAGGTCGGTGGGGTCGAGGCACAGCGCGCCCAGCAGCTCTGCGAAGAACCGATCAAAATCGGCCTCGCGCGCCTGCGCGCCCTCCTCCTCCTTTACTGGTTTACTTAAAGGTTCTCTTACAAGGTTAGTCTCCGGATTCCGGAGATGGCTTTGGGCAAAATCCGGAGATGGCTTTGCCGGAAATCCGGAGATGGCTCCATGTCCGGAATCCGGAGTTGGGCCTGCGTCTTGTTCATCGTCCGTTCCATCAAACCCGTCTCCGGTTTCCGGAGTTGGCTCTTGTGGAAATCCATCCTCGAACCCCAGGATGTAGCGTGTGGCCTGCCGCTTGTGGGTGCGGGGATCATGGACA
>PHEE01000019.1 GCA_002842855.1 Alphaproteobacteria bacterium HGW-Alphaproteobacteria-4
CGCCGAATCGATACCGCCCGACAGGCCCAGCACCACCTTGGAAAACCCGGATTTTGCCAGGTAGTCCCTCAGCCCCAACACCATCGCGTGGTAATCCTGTTCCCACGTGTCGGGTTGCGGTGCCAAGCGACCGGGCAGCACGCGCCAGCCTTCGGGGGTGCGCACGAAATCGACGTGCTCGACCACCTCTTCGAATGGCGGCAATTGCAGCGCCAGCGCGCCGCCGGGGTTCAGCGCAAAACTGGCGCCGTCAAAAAGCTGGTCGTCCTGCCCGCCCACCGCGTTGAGGTAGATCAGCGGCAGCCCGGTTTCGACCACCCGCGCCACCGCAACGTTCATCCGCAGATCGAGCTTGCCGCGCCGATAGGGCGAGCCATTGGGCACCAGCAAGATCTCGGCTCCGGTCTCGGCAAGCGTTTCGGCCACGTCCTCATACCAGGCATCCTCGCAGACCGGCGTGCCGATGCGCAGTGGGCCAACGCGATAGGGGCCGGAAATCGGGCCGGCGTCGAACAGCCGCACCTCGTCGAAAACGTCGCCGTTGGGGCGGTGATGCTTGAGCATCCGCGCCCCAACGCGGCCGCCTTGCAGCACCCACCACGCATTATAAAGGCCACTGTCGTCGGCAAAGGGCCCGCCGATGCCCAGTGCCGGGCCATCGGCGCAGTCGAGGGCAAGCCGCTGCATATGCGCCATTGCATCAGCCACGAAGGCGGGTTTCAGCACAAGGTCTTGCGTCTGGTAGCCGGTAAGAAACATCTCGGGCAGCGCCACCATCTGCGCCCCGGCATCGCGCCCGGCAACCCACGCAGCGCGCGCCTTGGCGGCATTGGCGGCCAGCGCCCCCACGGTCGGGTTCAGTTGCGCGAGTGTCAGGCGAAAGCGGTCGGTCAAGGGCGCGGCCTCCGGTGGGGTTCGGCCTTGGGTTTAGCAGAACGGCGCCCGAGCGGAAGCCCCGGCGGCAACGCCGCCTTGCCAGCCCGGACCCGGCACCCTAGGCTTTCGCGGCATCCGCACCCCCGGATGCCGCCGTAACCGTGCACGGGAGCGCCCATGAAGATCATTGTGCTTGGCACCGGCGGACCGCGCCCCGATCCGCGGCGCATGGCCTCGACCGTGTTGATCCGTCTTGGCGCCGAAAACATCCTGTTCGACGCCGGGCGCGGCGTGATGGTGCAAATGGCGCGGGCCGGGGTGCCACTTGGGTCGCTGCGGCATGTGTTCCTTACCCACCACCATTTCGACCATATCGGCGACCTTTATGACGTGATGCTCAATTCCTGGCTTGCCGGGCGCCGCGAGGCGCTGGAAATCCGCGGCCCGCAAGAGACCGAAAGGCTGGTGCGGGTGCTGCAAACCGAGGTTTACGACAAGGACATTGCCTGGCGCGACCAGGGCGAGCCGACCTTCGGCGGCTGGGCGCCGGTGCTGGCGCAGGACATCGGCGCCGGCTCGGTGCTTGATACCGGGCACTGGCGGGTCAGCGCCGAGGTCGTCTCGCATGGCGACGGGCTCGACCTGTCGGCGCAATTGCGCGCCCGCTGGACCTGCCTTGGCTACCGCTTCGAGGCCGAAGGCAAGGTGGTTGCGATTTCCGGCGATACCGTGCCCTGCCCCGGCCTTGCCCGGCTGGCCGATGGCGCCGACATCCTGGTGCAGTGCTGTTTTCTGGCCACCCCCGAGATCGAGGGCGAGCATTTCCGCCGCCTCGCACGGCACACCCTTGCCTGCGGTGACAGCGTGGGCCGCATAGCGGCGGCTGCCGGGGTCAAGACCCTGGTGCTTACCCACCACCGCCCGCGCAGCGACGATGCCATGCTTGCCGCGCTGGAGCGCGATGTGCGCGCCGACTTTCACGGGCGGCTGATTATCGCCGAGGATCTGACCGCGATCGAGCTGTGATCGCGCCGCAGGGCGCGGCCACCGCGCGAACGGCTTGTGGCGCCGCGCCCCAGCCCTTATCCTGCCGCAACCGCCAGGCGGAATTATCGGACGAGGGCCAATGAAACGCGCGCAGTTTGCAGGATTCGGGTTGGCGCTGGCGCTTGCGGCATCTGCCGCCACCGCACAGCAGGTGGTGACCAAGCAATACGAGGACGGCGGCTTTTACGAAGGCACCTTCAAGGATGGTGTGCAACACGGGTACGGCAGCTATCGGCTGACCAACGGCTACGAATATGTCGGCGACTGGGCAAATGGCGTGATCGAGGGCCAGGGCCGGGCGCGCTTTCCCAACGGGTCGGTCTATGAGGGCGCCTTTGTCGCGGGCAAGCCCGAGGGCAAGGGCCGCATCGTCTTTGCCGATGGCGCCAGCTACGAAGGCGATTGGGTCGCGGGCGAGATTACCGGCGAAGGTATCGCGATCTACGCCAACGGCACCAGTTACAGCGGCGGTTTCGTGAACGCCGTGCACAACGGCAAGGGCGAGATGCGCAGCGCCGATGGCTACGTCTATTCCGGCGACTGGGTGATGGGCGTCAAACAAGGCATCGGCACCATTACCTACACCGACGGTTCGGTTTACGAAGGCCAGATGGTGAACGGCCAGCGCGAAGGACAGGGGCGGCTGACCACCGCCGAGGGCATGATCTATGAAGGCGGCTGGCTGGCCGGGCAGATGAGCGGCGCCGGGCGGTTGACGCAGCCGGGCGGCGACGTGTTCGAAGGCACCATGCTCGATGGCAAGCGGTCGGGTCAGGGCAAGGTCACCTACGCCAACGGCGACATTTACGAAGGTGGTTTCGTCGCCGACCGCCGCCACGGACAAGGCGTGTTTCGCGGCACCGACGGCTATCTCTATGAAGGCGCTTGGGTTGAGGGGCGGATCGAGGGCGAAGGCCGCGTGGTCTACCCCGACGGCACCGTTTACGACGGCGAGTTTGTCGCCGATCAGCCCGAGGGGCAGGGCCGCATCACCTACCCTGACGGGTCCATCTATGAAGGCGGCTGGGTTGGCGGCGTGATCGAGGGGCGTGGTGTCGCCATCTACGCCAACGGCATGACCTACGAGGGCGAATTTCTTGCCGGGCGCAACCATGGCCAGGGCCGCATGAGCTACCCCGATGGCTACACCTACGAGGGTGCGTGGGAAAACGGGCAGCGCCATGGCCTTGGCCGCGCGGTCTATGCCAACGGGTCGGTGTACGAAGGCGGCTTTGTGCAGGGCCTGCGCGAAGGCAAGGGCACGCTGACCACACCCGCTGGCTACCGCTACGAGGGCGATTGGGTGGCCGGGCTTTCTGATGGGCAAGGCATCGCGACCTACCCCGAAGGCGACGTTTACGAAGGCGGCTTTGTGGCGGGCAAACGGCAGGGCACCGGTGTCATGCGCTACCGCTCGGGCAGCGTGATCGAAGGCGTGTGGCGCGAGGATGCGCCGGTGGCGGGTGTCGCCGAGCCACCCGATGCCGCACCGCCTTCGGCCCCCGAAGCCCCCGCCGTGCCAGCAAACTAGGCCAGCAAACCAGGCCATCGCCCGGCAATGGGCCAGGCGATGGGCCCGCCTCCTTCACCCCCCATGTGCCGCACCGTTCCCCACGGGGGGGTGCGGGGTTGCGCGCCCGCATTCGCCTTGGACCGGAACCAGACTGTCGCCGTATCGGCCACTTGCAACTAACTGACCAGTCAGTTAGTAATCGCTTATGAGCGAAGCTGACCCCGATTCCACTGCCACCGCCGGTGCGCCCAAGTTTCGCCGCCGCGCCGAGGCGCGCCCCGACGAGGTGCTCGACGCCGCCCTCGCGCTTTTTGTGGCGCAGGGCTATGGCCACACCACGGTGGACCAGATCGCGCGGCGCGCCGGGCTTTCGAAGGGCGCGGTCTACCTCTACTTCCCATCCAAGAAAGCCCTGCTTGAGGGGCTCGTGCGGCGCGCCATCGGGCCGGTGGCGGGGTTTGCCCAAGGAATGCCTGCGCACTTTCGCGGCGACCCCAGGCCGCTGATCGCGCGTTTTCTGCGCCTCGCCGCCGACGCTCTGACCGACCCGCATACGCTAGCGGTGCCCAAACTGGTGGTCCGCGAGGCGATGGCCGCGCCCGAGATTGCCCAGATCTACCGTGATGAGGTGCTGGCCCGCGCCCTGCCCGCGCTGCAAGCGCTGATTGCGCAGGGTGTGGCCGGGGGCTTTATCCGCCGGGTTGACCCCGAAATGGCGGCGCGTTGCATCATGGGGCCACTGGTCGCCCATCTGCTGCTGTCCGAGGTGTTCGGCGTCATCCCCGAGGGCGGGCTGGCGCTTGACCGGCTGATCGAAACGCATCTGGCCATCCTCGATGCCGGGCTGGAACCAATGCTGGAGGGACAACCATGAGCGCGATGCCGGGCTTTATCATCGGGTTGGTGGCGCTGGTATTTCCGGGGTTCGGCGCGCCCGACACAACGGGATATAACGGCTACATTGAGGCCGATTACCTCTATGTCGCGGCCACCAGTGCGGGTCGGCTAAGCGAAATCGCCGTTGCCGAAGGGGCTGCGGTGACGGCGGGGCAGCCACTGTTCCGGCTCGACGACAGCGCGCAGGCAGCGGCACTTTCGGCCGCACTGGCACAGGTAGCGGCGGCGGCGGCCAACCTCGACAACCTGCAAACCGGCGCCCGGCCCGAGGAAATCGCGGTGCTGCGCGCCGCCCGCGCCAGCGCCGAGGCGCAACGCCAGCTTGCCGCAAGCACACTCGACCGCTCGGAAAGGCTGATTGCCAGCGGCGCGGCAACCGCAGCACAGCTTGACGCACAGCGCGCCGCACTCGCCGCAGCCACGGCGCAGGTGGCACAGGCCGAGGCGCAGTTGGCGGTGGCCGAACTGCCCGCCCGCCCCGCGCAACGCGCCGCCGCCGAAGCCGCGCTTGAGGCGGCCGAGGCCGAGGCTGATCGCGCCCGCACTGCGCTGGCCGACCGTGCAGTGGCCGCCCCCGTTTCGGGCCGCGTCGAAAAGCTCTACTTTGACCCCGGCGAGGTCGCAGGCGTCGGCGCCCCGGTGCTGTCGATTCTTCCCGAAGGCCCGCTGACCGTGCTCTTTTTCGTGCCCGAGACCGACCGTCCGCGCCTGACCCCCGGCGCCAGCTTCCTCTTGTCGTGCGATACCTGCCCGCCCGGCCTTACCGCCACGCTCACGCGGCTTGCCGCAAGCCCGCAATACACCCCGCCCGTCATCTACAGCCGCGATGAGCGCACGCGGCTGGTCTACCGCGCCGAGGCCAGCCTTGCCGCAGGCGCTGGCCTGCAACCGGGCCAACCCGTCACGCTGACGCCCTGGCCATGACCGACGATCTCGTCATTTCGGTGCGCGGCATCACCAAGCGCTTTGGCGCCCGCACCGTGGTCGATCACTTCGACATGGACGTGCCCAAAGGCGCAATCTACGGCTTTCTTGGGCCAAACGGGTCGGGCAAGACCACCACCATCCGCATCATGTGCGGCCTTTTGACCGCAGATGAGGGCGACGGCACCTGCCTTGGCTACGACATCCGCACCGAGCCGCAGCGCATCAAGGAAAACGTCGGCTACATGACGCAGCGGTTTTCGCTTTATGAAGACCTGACCATCCGCGAAAACCTCGATTTCGTCGGCCGTATGTATCGCATGAAGGGCCGCCGCGCGGCGGTAACCGAGGCGCTGGAGGAGCTGGGGCTTGCCGACCGCGCCGGGCAACTGGCGGGCACGCTGTCGGGCGGCTGGAAGCAGCGGCTGGCGCTGGCCGCCTGCATGCTGCACAAGCCCGCGCTGCTGCTTCTGGATGAACCCACGGCAGGCGTTGACCCCAAGGCGCGGCGCGATTTCTGGGATGAAATACGACGGCTTTCGGCGGCGGGCGTAACCGTGCTCGTCTCGACCCATTACATGGATGAGGCGGTGCAGTGCGACCACATCGCCTATATCGCCTATGGCAAAAAGCTGATTTCAGGCCCGGCGCAGGAAATCCCCGGCATGATCGGCCTGCACACTTGGCGCGTGCAAGGCCCTGAGATCGGCGCGCTCGAGGCCGAGTTGCGCTCTACCCCCGGCGTCGGCCAGGTGGCGCGCTTTGGCGCGGTGCTGCATGTGTCGGGCACCGATGCGGTGGCGCTTGAGGCGGTGGCAAAGGCAGGCATGGCGCGCGGCCTGCACCGCTGGCAAAAGAAAGAGGCCGAGCTTGAGGAAGCCTTCATCTACCTCATGGCAGGCGCCACCGACAATTTTTCGGGGAACGCCGCATGAGCTTTTCGCCCGCCCGCTTTTTTGCCGTGCTCGCCAAGGAATTCGTGCAGATGCGGCGCGACCGGGTGACATTCGCGCTGATGATCGGGGTGCCGATCATGCAATTGCTGATCTTCGGCTTTGCCATCAACACCGACCCCCGCCACCTGCCAACGCTGGTCGAAATGGCCGATAGCGGCCCGGTGGCGCGTGCCGTGGTTTCGGGCATGCAGGCCTCGGGGTATTTTGAGGTGATCGGCACCGTCACCAGCGCCGCCGAAGGCGACCGCGCGCTGCGCGAGGGCAGCGCCAGTTTCGTGCTGGTGATCCCGCCGGGGTTTGAACGCGACGTGGCGCGCGGGCTTTCGCCCGACCTGTTGCTGTCGGTCGATGCGTCAGACCCCACCGCCGCCGCCGCCGCCGTCGGCGCGATGCCCGGCATTGCCGCCACCGCGATTGCCGAAACCCTTTCCGGTGCCACCGCCACCGCTGCCAAGTCACCCGACCCCTTCACCGTGACCGTGCACCGACAGTATAACGCCGAGGGCAAGACCAGCACCAATATCGTGCCCGGCCTGCTGGCGATCATTCTGGCGATGACGATGGTGATGATTACCGCCGTTGCGATCGTGCGTGAAACCGAAAAGGGCACGATGGAGGCGCTGATCGCCACCCCGGTGCGCCCGGCCGAGGTGATGCTGGGCAAGATCATCCCCTATGTGCTGGTGGGCTATGTGCAGACGCTGGTGTTTCTGCTGGCGGCAAAGCTGCTGTTCGATGTGCCCTTCATCGGCAGCCGCCTCGCGTTCTTTCTGGGCTTCAACATCTACATCGTTGTCAACCTCGCACTCGGTTTCCTGATTTCGACGCTGTCGCGCTCGCAAATGCAGGCGATGCAGATCTCGTTCTTCACGCTTTTGCCCTCAATCCTGCTGTCGGGCTTCATGTTCCCGTTCGCAGGGATGCCGGGCTGGGCGCAGGCGATCGGCACCGCAATTCCCGCCACGCACTTTCTGCGCCTGACCCGCAAGGTCATGCTCAAAGGCGCCGAAATCCGCGACATCGCGCCCGACATGGCGGCGATTGCAGTGATCATGGCGGTGATCGTGGTGGCCGCGCTGATGCGCTATCGGCAGACGCTCGACTGAGGCGTTTTTGCGCTTTTCTTTTTCTGCGCCCTGCCTATAGTCCGCCCCCATGACCTGCACGCGGCACCCTTTCATTGCCTGCCCTGCCCCGCACGACGCCCTGTCTTGCGCGCGCACTGCCCGTGGTCTGCTTCTTCTTGGTCGCGTCTGAGCGTGCCTTTGGGTGCGACCGCTCGGACTGATCAGCACCCCGAATGAAGCCAGTCCCTTCCCGAGAGAACCAAAATGACCAGCCAATCCCCCGACCGCGTTCTGATTTTCGATACCACCCTGCGCGATGGCGAACAGTCGCCCGGCGCCACCATGAGCCAGTCTGAAAAGCTGGAAATCGCGCTGCTGCTGGATGAGATGGGCGTCGATATCATCGAGGCCGGGTTTCCCATCGCCTCGGAAGGCGATTTCGAAGCCGTCAGCGCGATTGCCAAGGTCGCCAAAAGCGCCGTCATCTGCGGCCTCGCGCGCGCCAACCTGAAGGACATCGACCGCTGCTGGGAAGCGGTGCGCCACTCGCCGCGCCCGCGCATCCACACCTTCATCGGCACCTCGCCGCTCCACCGCGAGATTACCAAGCTTGATCCCGAGGCGATGCTGGCGGTGATCCACGATACCGTGGCCCACGCCCGCAACCTGACCGACAACGTGCAATGGTCGCCGATGGATGCGACCCGCACCGAGCATGATTACCTCTGCCGCGTGGTCGAGGCGGCGATCAAGGCCGGGGCCAGCACGATCAACATTCCCGATACCGTGGGCTACACCGCCCCCGCTGAAAGCGCAGCCCTTATCCGGATGCTGCTGGAGCGCGTCCCCGGTGCCGACGACGTGGTGTTTGCCACGCACTGCCACAACGACCTTGGCATGGCCACAGCCAACGCGCTGGCTGCCGTTTCCGCAGGCGCGCGGCAGATCGAATGCACGATCAATGGCTTGGGCGAACGCGCGGGCAACACGGCGCTTGAAGAAGTGGTGATGGCGCTGAAGGTGCGCCAGGATATCATGCCCTACGCGACCGGCATCGACACCACCAAGATCATGAACCTCTCGCGCCGCGTCAGCCAGGTTTCGGGCTTTCCGGTGCAATTCAACAAGGCGGTGGTGGGCAAGAACGCCTTTCTGCACGAAAGCGGCATCCATCAGGACGGCGTGCTGAAAAATGTCGAGACATTCGAAATCATGCGCCCCGCCGACATCGGCATTACCGAAACCAACATCGCCATGGGCAAGCATTCGGGCCGCGCCGCGCTGCGCGCCAAGCTTTCCGACCTCGGCTTTGATCTGGCCGACAACCAGCTGGGCGATGTTTTCGTGCGCTTCAAGGCGCTCGCCGACCGCAAGAAAGAGGTCTATGACGACGACCTGATCGCGCTGATGTCCGACACCGCCGCCAACACCGACAGTGACTATTTGCAGGTGAAATGGCTGCGGGTGATCTGCGGCTCGGAAGGCCAGTCGGCAGAGCTGAAACTGCTGGTCGATGGGGTCGAGCACGCTGCCGACACCTCGGGCGACGGCCCGGTTGACGCCGCCTTCCGCGCGGTCGATGCACTCTACCCGCACAAGGCGCGCCTGCAACTGTATCAGGTGCACGCCGTCACCGAGGGCACCGACGCGCAGGCCACCGTGTCGGTGCGGATGGAGGAGGAAGGGCGCATCGTCACCGGCTCCGCCGCCGATACCGACACCATTCTGGCCAGCGTCAAGGCCTATGTCGGCGCGCTGAACCGCCTGCGGCTGCGGCGCGAGAAAACCGCGCCCGACGCGGACCGCAAGACAGTGTTCATGAACACGCCTTCGTGAGGGGCCGCCCGGCGGTTTACCGCCGGGCCACCCACCAGGGCGTTGGCATTTTGCCTTTCGCCGCAGCACGCTGCACCGTATATGGAGTGTCAACCAAGGTTCGGGGTGCCGAGTCGGGGGCTGATCGGGTTTGGGGAACGGAATATCACAATGGCAGGTTTTGGTCTGTTTTCGTCCGACATGGCGATCGACCTCGGCACCGCGAACACGCTCATTTACGTAAAGGGCAAAGGCATCGTGCTGAACGAGCCTTCGGTGGTGGCCTATCACGTCAAGGACGGCAAGAAGGTGGTGCTGGCGGTTGGCGAGGATGCCAAGCTGATGCTTGGCCGCACACCGGGCAGCATTCAGGCGGTGCGCCCGATGCGCGATGGCGTCATCGCCGATTTCGACAGCGCCGAAGAGATGATCAAGCATTTCATCCGCAAGGTGGTCAAGCGCACGACCTTCTCGAAACCCAAGATCATCTGCTGCGTGCCCCACGGCGCGACCCCGGTGGAAAAGCGCGCCATCCGCCAGTCGGTGCTGTCGGCGGGCGCCCGGCGCGCGGGCCTGCTGGCAGAACCGATCGCGGCGGCAATTGGCGCTGGCATGCCCATCACCGACCCGACCGGCAGCATGGTCGTCGATATCGGCGGCGGCACCACCGAGGTTGCGGTGCTCAGCCTTGGCGACATCGTTTATGCCCGTTCGGTGCGCGTTGGCGGCGACCGCATGGACGAGGCGATCATTTCCTACCTGCGCCGCCAGCATAACCTTCTGGTCGGCGAAAGCACCGCCGAGCGCATCAAACTTGCAATCGGCAATGCCCGCATGCCCGACGACGGGCGTGGCATTGGCATGCTGATCCGCGGCCGCGACCTTCTGAACGGCGTGCCGAAGGAAATCGAGATCAATCAGGCGCATATTGCCGAGGCGCTGGCGGAACCCGTGCAGCAGATGTGCGAGGCGGTGATGACCGCGCTCGAAGCGACCCCGCCCGATCTTGCCGCCGACATCGTTGACCGTGGCGTGATGCTGACCGGCGGCGGCGCCCTGCTGGGCGATCTCGACCTGGCGCTGCGCGAGCAGACCGGGCTTTCGATCTCGATCGCCGAGGCACCGCTGAACTGCGTGGCACTGGGCACCGGCAAGGCCCTTGAATTCGAAAAACAGCTTCGCCACGTCATCGACTACGACAGCTGAGCGCGCCACAGCCACCGCCGTGCCGCGGCGGATGGGGCCGCCCCTGAGACGAGGCCACATTGGCACGAGACCGCGACGACATCGACTTTGCCCGACCCGTGCGCCGCATCCTCGTTGCGGTCATGGCAATCGTGCTGGCGCTCACCTTTTTGGTCTGGCGCATCGACAGCCCGCGGGTCGAACGCTTCCGCGCCGCCTTCATCGACCGTTTCGTGCCAACCTTCGACTGGGCGATGGTGCCGGTGACAAAAGTCTTCGGCATGATCGGGGGGTTTCAGTCTTACGCACGGATATATGAGCAAAATCAAGAGCTCCGGCGCGAATTGCAGCAGATGAAGGCTTGGAAAGAGGCCGCCGTGCAACTGGAGCAGCAAAACGCCAAACTGCTCGCGCAAAATGCGGTGCGGCTCGACCCCAAGCTGACCTCGGTTTCGGGCGTGGTGCTGGCCGACAGCGGCTCGCCGTTCCGCAAATCGGTGCTGCTCAATGTTGGCTCGCGCGACGGCGTGGTTGATGGCTGGGCAACGATGGACGGGCTCGGCCTTGTCGGGCGCATTTCCGGCGTCGGGCGCACCACCGCCCGCGTCGTGCTGTTGACCGACAGCTCCAGCCGGATTCCCGTGACCATCCAGCCTTCCGGCCAGCGCGCCCTGCTTTCGGGCGATAATTCGACCTTGCCGCTGGTCGAGTTTCTGGAAAGCCCCGAATTCGTGCGCCCCGGCGACCGCGTGGTAAGTTCGGGCGATGGCGGGGTGTTTCCCGCAGGCATTCTGGTGGGCCAAGTGGCACAGGGCAATGACCGCCGTCTGCGGGTGCGGCTGGCCGCCGACTACGAGCGGCTCGATTTTCTGCGCGTGCTGCGCAGCCATCCGGTCGAACAGTTGCAGGATGTAGGGGTGCTGATCCCGCCGCCGCCCGAGGCCGCTGAGGCCGGGTCGGGCGCGCCGCTGACCGCGCCCTTGGCGCTGCCGAGGCCCGACAGCAATGGTTGATCCACTTTCGCGCCAGATCATGTTTCACCGCGCGCTCTTTCTGGGGGTGGCGCTGGTGGTGCTGTTCCTGCGGCTGTTGCCGCTGTCCAGCGGCACCTCGGGCTGGCCCGGCCCCGATCTTACGCTGGCGATCACGCTGGCGTGGCTGCTGCGCCGCCCGGAATATGTGCCCGCCTTGATGATCGTCGCGGTGGTGCTGGTCGAAGATCTGATGTTCCAGCGCCCGCCCGGCCTCTGGGCGCTGATCGTGCTTGGCGGCACCGAGTTTCTGCGCGCCCGCGAGGCAAGCCTGCGCGACCTGTCGTTCCCGCTCGAATGGCTGACGGTGGGCATCTTGTTGCTGGCGATGGTGCTTGCAAACCGTGTGGTGCTGGCAGTTCTGATGGTGCCGCAGCCGGGGCTTGGCCTGTCGTTGCTGCACACCCTCGCCACCATCGCCGCCTATCCGCTGGTGGTGATCGCCGGATACCTTGCCATCGGGCTGCGCCGCGCCGCGCCCGGCGAGGTCGATGCTTTCGGGAGGCGGCTATGAGGCGGTCGCCGCGCGACAGCGCCGAAAGCGCGCGCAAGATCGGTCGCCGCGGCCTGCTGCTGGGCACGTTGCAGGTGGGTGCAGTGGCGGTGCTGGCGCTGCGCATGCGCAGCATGCAGCTTGCCCACGCCGACGAATACCGGCTCTTGTCCGAGGGCAACTCGATCAAGATCCGCCTGCTGCCCCCCGCGCGCGGTCTGATCCACGACCGCAACGGCTACCTTCTGGCGGGCAATGAATCGAATTACCGTGTCACCATAACGCGCGAGGATGCCGGCGATGTGGCGGCGGTGCTGAACCGCCTGCGCCGCTTGATCGCGCTTAGCGATGCCGAGGCCGAGTCGATCCTGTCCGAAATTCGCCGCCGCAGCCCGATCACCCCGTTCACGATCGCCGAACGGATCAGCTGGGAAGAGTTTTCGCGCATCGCGGTCAATGCCCCCGCCCTGCCGGGGGTCACGCCCGAGGTGGGGCTGTCGCGCTTCTACCCGCGCGGCGGCGATTTTGCGCATGTGCTCGGCTACGTCGGCCCGGTCTCCGACTTTGACCTTGGCCGGATCGAAGACCCCGACCCGCTGCTGCGCATTCCGCGCTTTCAGATCGGCAAGGTCGGAATCGAGGCCAAGATGGAACAGGCGCTGCGCGGGCGCGCGGGTTCGCGGCGGGTCGAAGTGAACTCGGCCGGGCGCGAAATGCGCGAGCTTTCGCGGCAAGAGGGTGACCCCGGCGACGCGCTGCAACTGACCATCGACTACCGGCTGCAAAACTATGTGCAGGCGCGGCTGGGTGAAGAAAGCGCCTCGGCGGTGATCATCGACGTGACCAATGGCGATATCATGGCCATCGCCTCGGCCCCCACCTTTGACCCCAACCTGTTCGTGCGCGGCATCTCGTCCGCCGCCTATCGCGGCCTGAACGAAAACGACCACCGCCCGCTTGCCGACAAGACCGTGCAGGGCCTTTACCCGCCCGGCTCAACCTACAAGATGGTCACCGCCCTTGCCGCAATGGAAGCCGGTGTGATCGGCCCCAAGGAAACCATCCGCTGCCCCGGCTTCGTCGAGGTTGGCGGGCGCAAGTTCCACTGCTGGCGCCCTGCGGGGCACGGCAACGTCAACCTGCAACAAAGCCTCGAACAGTCCTGCGACGTGTTCTATTACGAGGTCTCGCAGCGCGTCGGCATCGACAAGATTTCCGACATGGCGCGCAGGCTGGGTCTTGGCCAGCGGCACGATCTGCCGATGTCGGCGGTGGCCGAGGGGCTGGCCCCCACGCAAGCGTGGAAAAAGCGCCGTTACGGCCGCGACTGGGTGATCGGTGACACCCTCAACTCGGCCATCGGCCAGGGTTTCGTGCTTGCCTCGCCGCTCCACCTTGCGGTGATGACCGCGCGCATTGCCTCGGGCCGCGCGGTCGAACCGCGGCTGGTCCGCTCGAGCAACGGGGTCGAAATTCCCGCCCCGCCCGCGCCTGTGCTGGAAATCGACCCGGTCTATCTTGCTGCGGTCCGCGCCGGCATGGACGCGGTGGTCAACGCGCCCCGCGGCACCGCCAACGGCTCGCGCATTGTTGCCGCCGAAATGCGTATGGCTGGCAAGACCGGAACCAGCCAGGTGCGGAACATTTCAGCTGCTGAGCGCGAAGGCGGCGTAACCGCCAACGACGACCTGCCATGGCGGCAGCGCGACCATGCGCTGTTCGTGGCCTTTGCGCCCTCCGAGGCGCCGAAATATGCGGTGGCGCTGGTGGTTGAACACGGCGGCGGCGGCTCGGCGGTGGCGGCCCCGCTGGCGCGCGACATGCTTTTGTTCGCGCTTTATGGCAAACTGCCGCCGCTTTCTGCCTACCCCGAAAGCCAGCGCACCCGGATTCAGAACCAGCGCGACCAGATGATCCTCGTCGATCCCGACGAAGCCCCCCCTCCCACGAGCACCCGCGCATGAGCCTGCTCGATTACGGCCTCAGATCGGCGCCCACCGGCATCCGCAAGGTGCTATTCATCAACTGGCCGCTGGTGGTGCTGCTGTCGGCGGTCGCCTGCGTCGGTTTTCTCATGCTCTATTCGGTGGCGGGCGGGCGGATGGAGGTCTGGGCCGAACCGCAAATGAAGCGGTTCGGGGCGGGCATGGCTGGCATGTTCATCATCGCCATGGTGCCGATCTGGCTTTGGCGCAACCTCTCGGCGCTCGCCTATGGCTTTGCGCTCGTGCTGCTGATCGCGGTCGATCTCTTCGGTGATGTCGGCATGGGCGCGCAGCGCTGGCTCGAACTGGGCCCGCTGCGGCTGCAACCGTCCGAGGTGATGAAGATCGCGCTGGTGATGGCGCTGGCCGCCTACTACGACTGGCTTGATATCCGGCGCACCTCACAGCTTTTGTGGGTCGCCATTCCCGCCGTGCTGATATTGGTGCCAACCGCGCTGGTGCTTTCGCAACCCGACCTCGGCACCGCGCTGATGCTGGTGATGGGCGGCGGCCTGGTGATGTTCGCGGCGGGGGTAAGCCTTTGGTATTTCGGCACACTGGCCGCCGTTGGCATAGCCACGGTCGCGGCGGTGCTGCAAAGCCGTGGCACCTCGTGGCAACTTCTGCGCGACTATCAGTTCCGCCGCATTGACGTATTCCTCGACCCCGCCAGCGATCCTTTGGGCGCGGGCTACAACATCACCCAAGCCCAAATCGCGCTCGGGTCCGGTGGCTGGGCCGGGCGCGGCTTCATGCAGGGCACGCAGTCGCGGCTGAACTTTCTGCCTGAAAAGCATACCGATTTCATCTTTACCACGCTGGCCGAAGAATTCGGCTTTGTCGGCGGCATCTCGCTGCTGGCGCTTTATGCGCTGGTGCTGGCCTTCTGCATCCACTCGGCGCTTTCGAACAAGGATCGCTACGCGGCGCTGCTGACACTTGGCATCGGCGCCACCTTTTTCCTCTACTTTGCCGTCAACATGGGCATGGTGATGGGCCTCTTGCCGGTGGTGGGGGTGCCGCTACCGCTGGTCAGCTACGGCGGCACCGCGATGATGATCCTGCTCATGGCATTTGGCCTTGTGCAAAGTGCCCATGTCCACCGCCCGAGGTAAACCGATGCCAACCGTTCTTTTCGCCGCCCCCGCCCGGCTTTGGCCCAAATATCAGGCAGCTCTCGCGGCCTCCTTCGCAGAGGCGGGCCTCGCGGTGGAAATGGCCAACGCCGACACCCCGCCCGAAGCGGTCGATTACATCATCTATGCCCCCGGCGGCCCGCTGACCGATTTCGCGCCCTACACCCGTGCCCGCGCTGTGCTCAGCCTCTGGGCCGGGGTCGAACGCATTGTGGGCAACCCAACCCTGATGCAGCCGCTTTGCCGCATGGTAGACCCGGCGCTGACCGAAGGCATGGTGGAATGGGTCACCGGCCATGTGCTGCGGTATCACTTGGGGATGGATGCCCATATCCTCGGCCAGGATGGCATCTGGCGTGGGCACGTCACGCCGCCGCTCGCGCGCGAACGCTCGGTGGCGATCCTTGGGCTGGGCGAGCTTGGCAGTGCCTGCGCCGCCGCCCTCGCCGCGCTCCATTTCCGCGTCACCGGCTGGAGCCGCAGCCCGAAATCGCTGCCCGCTGTCACCTGCCTGCACGGCGCCGGGGGCCTGCGCGAAGCCCTCGCCCGCGCCGAGATCGTCGTCACACTCCTGCCCAACACACCCGACACCGAAAACCTGCTCAACACCGAAACCCTCGCCCTGCTGCCGCGCGGCGCGCGCCTCATCAACCCCGGTCGCGGCAGCCTGATCGACGATGCAGCCCTTATCGCAGCACTCGACGCAGGCCAGCTTGGCCATGCCACGCTCGATGTCTTCCGCACCGAACCGCTGCCGCCCGAGCACCCGTTCTGGGCGCATCCGCGCGTCACCGTCACCCCCCATATCGCCGCCGAAACGCGCCCCGCCAGCGCCGCCCAGGTGATCGCCGAAAACATCGCCCGCGATCTTTCCGGTCTGCCGCTCAACCACCTCGTAGATCGCGCGCGCGGCTACTGATGCCTGCTTCAGACCGAAATATCCCCGCCCGAGGCGCACGTCGCCACGCGCGTTCCCGCATGGCTTAACAAACCGCCCGCCGCCCCCTATAAGGGCGCCAACAGCTGCGGAGAAACGCCATGCGCAACGCCACCATCACCCGCCAGACCGCCGAGACCCGCGTCGCGGTCACGGTCAACCTCGACGGCACCGGCGCTTATGAAAACGCCACCGGGGTCGGCTTTTTCGACCACATGCTCGACCAGCTCGCCCGCCACTCGATGATTGATCTGACCGTGCACGCCACGGGGGATTTGCACATCGACGACCACCACACCGTCGAAGATGTGGGCATCACGCTTGGCCAGGCGCTGACCGCCGCTTTGGGCGACAAGCGCGGCATCCGCCGCTATGGCGCCTTTGACCTTGCGATGGATGATGCGCTCATTCGCGCCGCCCTCGACCTTTCGGGCCGCCCCTACCTCGTCTGGAACGTCGATTTCCCGACCCCGAAGATCGGCAGCTTCGACACCGAGCTGGTGCGCGAATTCTTTCAGGCGCTTGCCACCCACGGCGGCATCACGCTGCACGTTGACCGCCTGCACGGGCTGAACAGCCACCACATCGCCGAGGCCAGCTTCAAGGCGGTCGCCCGCGCGCTGCGCGCCGCGGTTGAACCCGACCCGCGCATGGCGGGCGTGCTGCCCTCGACCAAGGGCGCGCTTTGATGCTGACGGTGCTGGTCGATTACGACAGCGGCAACCTGCATTCGGCCGAAAAGGCGTTTCAGCGGATGGCTGCCGAGGTCGGCGGCGGTGATGTGCTGGTTTCGTCACGCCCCGAAGATGTGGCGCGCGCCGACCGCATCGTGCTGCCGGGCGACGGCGCCTTTCCGGCCTGCCGCAAGGCTCTCGGGTCTTATGGTGGTCTCTTTGAGGCAATCGAGGAAGCGGTGCACAGCCGTGCCCGCCCCTTTCTCGGCATCTGCGTGGGCATGCAGATGATGGCGACCTGGGGGCGCGAATACACCGACACCGCAGGTTTCGACTGGATCGGCGGCGAGGTGGTGCGCATCACCCCCGCTGACGCCACGCTGAAGGTGCCACACATGGGCTGGAACGATCTGGTGCTCGACCGCCCGCACCCGGTGCTTGCAGGCATCAGCACCGGCGATCACGCCTATTTCGTGCATTCCTACCACTTCAAGGTGGCCGACCCCGCGCACCTTCTGGCGCATTGCGATTATGGCGGCCCGATCACCGCCATCATCGGCCGCGCCAACATGGTGGGCACCCAGTTCCACCCCGAGAAAAGCCAGGCCGCGGGCCTAAGGCTGATTGCCAACTTCCTGCGCTGGAACCCCTGAAGCCCGCGCGCGCCTTACTGCACCCGCGTCCAGGTGCCGCCATCGCGGCAGATGAACAGCACGCAGCCCTCGACCGCCAGCCCGTTGCCCGACAGCGTCAGTTTCGACTTGTAGGTCTTGTCGCGGTCGGGCGACCAGACCATGCCTTTGTAGTGGCCCTCGCCGTTCGGCGCCACGTCCCAGACAATCAGCTTGCCGATGTTTTCTGATGCCATCGGCTTGCCGGCGTTGTCGAACGACTTGATCAGTGTGCCGCAAAACGTAGCGCCGCAGGGCACGATCTGGACATGCCCGGAATTGCCGTTGTCATCGGGCGTGGTGCGCCAGAGCCCCTCCACCGGGTCGGCCAACGCCGCCCCCGCCGCAAAGACCAGTGCCGCCGCCAGTGCCAGTTTCTTCATGGTCTATCCTCCCTGATAGCTGTCGCCATACGGCCACGCCGCCTGATTCCACGCAAGCCTTACGTTGGGTCGCAGCGCGCTTTGCATTCGCCGCCCCACTGTGGCAAGAGGTCCCGGACAACGGAGACCAACATGATCCTTTACCCCGCAATCGACCTCAAAGACGGCGCCTGCGTGCGCCTTGTGCATGGCCGCATGGACAGCGCCACCGTGTTCGGCACCGACCCGGCAGCCCAGGCGGCGGCGTTCGAGGCGGCGGGCTGCGAATGGCTCCACCTCGTCGATCTCAACGGCGCTTTCGCGGGCACCCCCATCAATGCCGCCGCGGTCGAGGCGATCCTGGCGCGGGTCAAGGTTCCGGTGCAGCTTGGCGGCGGCATCCGCGATATGGCCACCATCGAGCGCTGGCTCTCCAAGGGCCTCGCCCGTGTCATCCTCGGCACCATCGCGGTTGAAAACCCCGCACTCGTGCGCGAGGCGGCGCGCCGCTTTCCGGGCAAGATCGCGGTCGGCATCGACGCGCGCAACGGATTCGTGGCCACCAAAGGCTGGGCCGAGGCCACCGCCGTGCAGGCCACCGACCTTGCCAAGAGCTTTGAAGACGCCGGCGTGGCGGCGCTTATCTACACCGACATCATGCGCGACGGCGCGATGGGCGGCCCCAATATCGCGGCCACCGCCGCCCTTGCCCGCGCCGTCACCATACCCGTCATCGCCTCGGGCGGCGTAGCAACGCTCGCCGACCTGATCGCGCTCCGCGATACCGGCGTGATCGCGGGGGCAATTTCGGGAAGGGCGCTCTATGATGGGGCGATTGATCTGGGAGAGGCGTTACGAATCGTTGGGGATTGAGTTATGAGCCCGCAGACTAACCGCATTTTTCGCCGCTTGGTGCTGGCACCATTCGTGATTTGGGGCGCGGCCTACACGTTTATTCTGCTCCTCGCGCTCAAAGGATGCCGTCTCGACGAAGCAAGTGTTTACCCCTGCGTCATATTAGGCCGTGACATCGGCGGCTTTGCGGATGGCGTGGGATCGTTTGTAGCTTGGGGGTTGCTTACAGCTGTGGTTCCGGCAAGCCTTTTTATTGTTGCCATTTGGAAAATAGCAGATTTCATTGAACGCTTCGCTCGCGATTGGCGCCGGTAATTCCGTTCTCCGAGCTTGCCCCAATCACCTTCTCGCATTATGTCGAAGCGGACCCCAGACCGGACCGCCCATGCTGAAGACCCGCATCATCCCCTGCCTCGACGTGGCCGATGGCCGCGTCGTCAAGGGTGTCAACTTCGTCAACCTGGTCGATGCAGGCGACCCGGTCGAAGCCGCCAAGGCATATGACGCGGCGGGGGCGGATGAGCTGACCTTTCTCGACATCCACGCCACCCACGAAAACCGCGGCACCATGTATGACGTGGTCACCCGCACCGCCGAGCAATGCTTCATGCCCTTCACGGTGGGCGGCGGTGTGCGCAGCCACGAGGATGTGCGCGCGCTTCTGCTGGCCGGGGCCGACAAGGTTTCGTTCAACTCCGCCGCTGTGGCCAACCCCGATGTGGTGGCCGAGGCCGCCGACCGCTTTGGCAGCCAATGCATTGTGGTGGCGATTGATGCCAAGACGGTAGCCCCCGGCAAATGGGAAATCTTCACCCACGGCGGCCGCCGCGCCACCGGCATCGACGCGGTGGAGTTTGCCCGCACGGTGGCGGCGAAGGGCGCGGGGGAAATCCTTCTGACCTCGATGGACCGCGACGGCACCAAACAGGGGTTCAACATCCCGCTCACCCGCGCCATCGCCGATGCCGTGAATATCCCGGTGATCGCCTCTGGTGGGGTAGGCACGCTCGATCACCTTGTCGAGGGTGTCACGCAAGGCCATGCCAGCGCCGTGCTCGCCGCCTCGATCTTTCACTTCGGCACCTTCACCATCCGCGAGGCCAAGGAACACATGGCCGCCGCAGGCATCCCCGTGAGGCTCGCATGAGCGCGCTCAACCGCCTTGCCGCCACCATCGCGGCCCGCAAGGGCGCCGACCCGGAAACCAGCTGGACCGCCAAGCTCATGGCCAAAGGCCCCGAGAAATGCGCCGAGAAGTTCGGCGAAGAGGCTATTGAGGCGATCATCGAGGCGGTCAGGGGCGACCGCGCCCGGCTGACCGCCGAGGCGGCGGACGTGCTCTATCACCTCCTCGTCATGCTCGCCGCCCGCGATCTGACGCTGGCCGATGTCGAGGCGGAACTGGCGCGCCGCGAAGGCACCTCGGGCATTGCCGAAAAAGCCGCGCGCTGAACAGCTTCAGGCAAAATATCCCCGCCGGAGGCTCTTGCGGCGCACCGGGCGCGCTCCGCGGGGGATATTTCTTTCCAAGGCAAGCATGAAGCGGGGTTCTGCCCCCATTGAACCCCGGCCTACACCCCGCTAGCCTGCCCTTCACGATTTGAAGGAGACACCCCATGCGCGATACCGCCCCCAATTCCTGGGAAGCCCGGGCCGACCGCTATTCGCTTTACGGCTTCACCGATCTGCCCTCGGTCCACGAACGCGGCGCGGTGATCGTGACGCATGGCAAGGGGCCTTATGTCTACGACACCCACGGGCGTGAATATCTCGATGCAAACTCGGGTCTGTGGAACATGGTCGCGGGGTTCGACCACCCCGGCCTGATCGAGGTCGCGCAAAAGCAGTATGAAAAGCTGGCAGGCTACCACGCGTTTTTCGGCCGGATGTCGGACCAGACGGTGATGCTGAGCGAAAAGCTGGTCGAGGTGTCGCCGTTCAGCCGGGGCCGGGTGTTTTACACCAACTCGGGGTCTGAAGCGAACGACACCATGGTCAAGATCCTGTGGTTTCTGCACGCCGCCGAGGGCAAGCCGCAGCGGCGCAAGATCCTGACCCGGATCAATGCCTACCACGGTGTCACTGCGGTCGCGGCGAGCATGACCGGCAAGCCCTACAACTCGGTCTTCGGCCTGCCGCTTCCGGGCTTTCTGCACCTCGGCAGCCCGCACTACTGGCGCTTTGGTCAGCATGGCGAGACCGAGGCGCAATTCACCCAGCGGCTGGCCAACGAGCTTGAGGCCACCATCATCAAGGAAGGCGCCGACACCATCGCGGGGTTCTTTGCCGAACCGGTGATGGGCGCGGGTGGCGTCGTGGTGCCTTCGGCCGGATATTTTCAGGCAATGGTGCCGATCTTGCGCAAATACGGGATTCCGATCATTTCCGACGAGGTCATCACCGGCTTTGGCCGCACCGGCAACACCTGGGGCTGCGAGACCTACGGCTTCAAGCCTGATGCCATCATCAGTTCGAAAAACCTGACCGCAGGCTTCTTTCCGATGGGTGCGGTGATCTTGGGCGAGGAGCTGGCCGACCGGGTGCAGGCGGCTGCCGAGGCCATCGAGGAGTTTCCGCACGGCTTTACCGCCTCGGGGCACCCGGTGGGATGCGCGATTGCGCTCAAGGCCATCGACGTGGTGATGAACGAAGGGCTGGCCGAAAACGTGCGCCATCTTACGCCGCATTTCGAAGCTGGCCTCGCCCGACTGGCCGAGAACCCCAACATCGGCGAGTGGCGCGGCAAGGGGCTCATGGGCGCCCTCGAGGCGGTGAAGGACAAGGCCACCAAGACCCCGTTCGACGGATCGCTGAGCGTTTCGGAACGTATCGCCAATGCCTGCACCGATCAGGGGCTGATCTGCCGCCCGCTGGGTCAGGCGATCGTGCTCTGCCCGCCCTTCATCATGACGCTGCCACAGATGGACGAAATGTTCAGCAAGCTCGAGCGTGCGCTCAAAAAGGTCTTTGCCGAAGTGGCGTGAAAAACGAAGGGGCCCCGCGGGGCCCCTTATCTTACAATTTTGACAATTTGGCCTGCAATTCCGCCAGTTGCTTTTTTATCACGTCAAGGTCGTCGCGACCTGTCTGCTTGGCGGGATCAGACTCGCCCTCGCCCTCTTCGCCGTCCTTGCCAGTCCAGCCCCCCATCATGGTTTTCATGAAGGCCTGCTGCTGGCGCTGCAATACATCGAACCCCGGCATCTTCGACATCGGGTTGGGGAAGGACGAGAGGTTTTCCATCAGCTTGCTTTGCCCCTCGCGCAGCATCTGGAAGCTGGCGGCAAGAAACTGCGGCACCACGCTTTGCGCCTGCGTTGTGTAGCTGCGCACGAGGTCGGTCAGCACATCGACCGGCAGCACCGACTCGCCGCGGCTTTCGTGCTCGGCAACGATCTGCAACAGATACTGGCGGGTCAGATCATCGCCCGATTTCAGGTCGATGATCTGCACCTCGCGGCCCTCGCGGACGAAAGCGGCAATATCTTCAAGCGTTACATAATCGCTGGTTTCGGTGTTGTAGAGACGGCGGCTGGCGTAACGCTTGATCAGCAGCGGCTTTGCGTCTTCGGCCATGTGGTCCTCCGGGGTATTTTGGCGGTGCAGCAAAGCCTAATACGCGGGCGCGCAAAAGCAACAAAAGAAAAAGGCGGGCCCCGCAAGGCCCGCCTTTCAAATGCTTCCGGCACCGAGGTGGCCGGTAAACCGATCAGGCCTTGACGGCGCTGGTGGCAGTTGCGGTGGCTTTTTTGGCCGCGGCGGTCACGTCGGCGGTGGCTTTTTTCACTGCGGCAGACGCGTCATCGGTGGCTTCTTTACCAGCGGCAAGCAGCAACTCGACGGTTTCCAGCTGCACTTTTTTCGCAACTTCGGCGTAGGCGGCAAGGTTTTCCGCGGCGGTTTCGGCGGCGGCCGAGGTGAAATCGCTCATGGCTTTGGCGTAGTCGGCCGGTTCCGATTTCGATTTCGACAGATCGCCAACGCGCGCCAGCGTTGCTTTGGTCCAGGCCGAGGAAATCTCGGTCGATTTTTCAGCGGCTTCCAGCGCGACCTTGGTCAGGCGCTCGCCGATCGCGGTCGAGTTCTTGAACGCGTCCTGGAACGCCGAGGTGTCGATCGGGAAAGCGCCGAACATGTCTTGCACGGCTTTGGTGTAGTCTTGGGTCTTGGCCATTTGAATATCTCCGGTTCAGGGGCGGGTGTGTTTCTGCCAAGATACATACACGCTGCGCCGCAGCATTTCAAGTGCAAATATGCTGCGGCGCAGCAATCCCGAGGAAGCACCAAAAATCAGCCCTCTGGCTGGTCAACCACATAGGTGCCGGGGGCCGCCGCCAGCACCGGATGCGCCGAATCACCCAAAGCCCGCGCCTCGATCCGCTTGCCTGACCGCTCCTCCAGCCAGTGGCCCCAGTGTGGCCACCAGCTGCCTTTGGCAAAGCTGGCCGCCGCGCGCCAGGCATCGGCATCGACAATCGGCGCGTCTGAAACGTAGTGGCCGTATTTATCCTTGCCCGGCGGGTTGACGATGCCCGCGATATGGCCCGACTGCGACAGGATGAAGGTCTTGTCCTTCGCCCCCATCTGCGCCACCCCGGCAAAGCTCGCCCGCCACGGCGCGATATGGTCGGTTTCGCAGGCGACGGCGCAAAGCGGCACCTTCACCCCCGAAAGCTTCACCTTCTCGCCCAGCACGGTGAAACCCTTGCCCGCAAACTCATCACGCTGGCAAAGCCCGCGCAAATACTCCACCGCCATCTTGCCCGGCAGGTTGGTGCCGTCGCCATTCCAGAACAAAAGGTCAAACGCAGGCGGCGCCTCGCCCATCATGTAGCTGCGGATCGCGGGCTGATAGATCAGGTCGTTGGCGCGCAGATAGCTGAAGGTGCGGGTCATGAAATACGACCCCAGCACCCCGTCGCGCGCCACCTGCTGTTCGATTCCATCGACGAAATCATCCTGCAGAAAGGCGGTGAACTCGCCCTGATCGGCAAAATCGGTCAGCGTGGTGAAAAAGGTGGCCGAATTGATCGACCTGTCGCCGCGCTTTTGCAGCAAGGCAAGTGTCAGCGCCAGCGTGGTGCCTGCGATGCAATAGCCCACCGCGTTCACCTTCGGCTCGCCCGTGATCGCCTTGATCTCGCGGACCGCGGTAAGATAGCCATCCTGCACATAGTCATCCATGCCGATCTGGGCATAGCTCGCATCAGGGTTCTTCCACGCCACCACAAAAAGCGTGAAGCCCTGATCGACGATCCAGCGGATAAGGCTGTTTTGCGGCTTCAGATCGAGAATATAGAACTTGTTGATCCACGGCGGAAAGATCACCAAAGGCGTGCGGTGCACGGTTTCGGTGGTCGGCGTGTACTGGATCAACTCGAACAGATGGTTGCGAAAGACCACGCCGCCCTCGGCGGTACCGATGTTGACGCCGACTTTGAAGGCATCGCGGTCGGCAAGGGTAATCACCAGATCGCCCCGGTGCGCCTCGATGTCGGCCACAAGGTTTTCCAGCCCCTTCACAAGGCTTGCGCCCTCGGTCGCCACCGCGCGTTCCAGCGCATCGGGGTTGGTCGCCAGAAAATTGGTCGGCGCCATCATGTCGATGATCTGGCGGGTAAAATAGTCCATCCGCTTGCGGTCAACCGGCTCCAGCCCCTCGATCTTCGCCACCGACTCCTCGATGGCGCGCGCCGAAATCAGGTATTGCTGCTTGACGAAGTTGAAATAGGGGTTGGTATCCCACAGCGGATTGGCAAAGCGGCGGTCTTTCGGCCCGGTATCCTCTGGCGGCGCCAGCCTGCCCTTGGCCAAAACCTGCTGCGCCTCGACATAGTGCTTCAGCGCCTGCCCCCAGTAGCTGATCTGGGTTTCCATCAGCTTGGCCGGGTTTTCCATCCACTCTTTGATCAATGCGGAACTGGCCTTGAGGTACAAATCCTGCCCCGGCGCCTCCAACGCCGGGTTCGGCGCGCGCTTTTGCGCCAATGCCGCCACAAGTCGTTGCGATAATGCCTCGACTTTGGAAAGATTCTCGGTCAATTGCTGCGATGCAGCAGGAAGGCCGTTGTCACCCGTTGTCATGGCAATATTTCCTCCCTATCCTCTATTGCAACATAACGTCGCAGGGGCCGGGCGGTAAAGCGGCGTTTGGGTCCAACCCGGGTCAGGAGACACGATGAAGGGCATGATGAGTTACGACCTGATGGAAACCATCAGGAACACGAACGAGTGGATGGGTGCCTCGGCCCGCGCGATGGCGTCCTACCCCGCCTGGGGTCTGGTGCCGCATCCGATGTTCAAGGTGATGTCGGCCTGGGGCCGCGTGACCGAACGCAGCTTTGCCCGCATGGTGATCAAACCCGACTGGGGCATCCGCTCGATTCCGGGCGCCGACGGGCGCGACCACCTCGTGAACGTCGAGACCCTCATCAGCCGCCCGTTCGGCAACCTGATCCATTTTTCCGTCGCCGGCCGCGCCCCGATGGCGCGCCGCATTCTGCTGGTGGCGCCGATGTCGGGGCACTACGCCACGCTGTTGCGTTCGACCGTCGCCAGCCTCTTGCCCGATGCCGATGTCTATATCACCGATTGGCACAATGCCCGCGACATTCCGGTGTCGGAAGGCAAGTTCGATATTGAAGACTATACCCTCTACCTCGTCGATTTCATGCGCCACCTCGGCCCTGATATCAACGTGATCGCGGTTTGCCAGCCGGCGCCGCTTACCCTTGCCGCCACCGCCTATCTGGCCGAAATCGACCCGACTGCGCAGCCCCGCACCCTCACCTTGATCGGCGGCCCGATCGACCCCGATGCCAACGCTACCGAAGTCACCGATTTCGGTCGCCGGATCACCATGGGTCAGCTTGAACACCTCGTCATCCAGCGCGTCGGCTTCAAACACAAGGGCGCCGGGCGGCTGGTCTATCCGGGTCTGATGCAGCTTGCCTCATTCATCTCGATGAACGCCGAAAAACATGGGCGCGCCTTTACCGACAAGATCACCGCCGAAGCCAAGGGTGAAGGCTCGGAGCGCGACCACCACAACGTGTTTTATGATGAATACCTCTCGGTCATGGACATGACCGCCGAATTCTACCTCTCCACCGTCGAGCGCATCTTCAAGGGCCGCGAAATTGCGCAGAACGCCTTTACCGTGGCGGGCCACCGGGTCGATATCGGCCGCATCACCGATGTTGCGGTGAAAACCGTCGAAGGCAGCAAGGACGATATCTCCGCCCCCGGCCAGTGCGCCGCAGCGCTTGATCTGCTGACCGGCCTGCCGCCGGAAAAGAAGGCCGGCTACATCGAGATCGGCGCCGGGCACTACGGCATCTTCGCCGGCAGCAGCTGGCGCGAGCGGATCCGCCCGCTGGTGCTCAGTTTCATCGACCAGAACGCGGACCCCCGCACCAAGGTCGCGCCGCTGCGCGCCGTCTAGGCTGCACACAACCTTTCGATCGGGCGGCCCACGGGTCGCCCCTTCATACACTTCAGCCATAAAATCACGACATTTCGCCCCTCGGTGCCGCCGGGTTTGCGCACTTGGCTTGCACAAATCCAACCTCGCCCCTGCCTTGGTGCAAATATCCTCGGGGGGTGAATTGCGCGGGCACCGCGCAAGAGGGGGGCAGAAAGCCCCCCTACCTTGCCACCTCGGCCACCGCAGCCTCGATCAGCCGCAGGCACCCGGGCGTTGAAAAGCGGTGGTCCGCCCCCTTCACCAGCACCAGCCGCAGGTCCGGCCCCTCGGCATGCGCCATAAGCCGCAGCGCCACCGTCTGCGGCACGTCCGCATCGGCTGTGCCCTGCACCATCCGCACCGGCATCGGCAAGGCAAGCGGCGCGCGCAACACCAGATGCCGCCGCCCGTCCTCGATCAGACGGCGGGTAATCACATAGGGCGTGGCGGAATACTCCGACGGCAACTCCACCCTCCCGTCGCGCAGCAGCGCCGCGCGCCGAGCTTCGTCAAACCCCGCCCAGAGCCCGTCTTCGGTAAAGTCCGGCGCCGCAGCGATCGTCACCAGCCCAGCGACCTGCTCGGGCACCTCGCGCGCCAGCAGCAGCGCAAGCCAGCCCCCCATCGACGATCCGACCAGCACTTGCGGCCCCTCGGTCAGGCGCAGCGCCGCGCGCGCATCCGCCAGCCAGTCGCCAATGCAGCCATCCTCGAACGCGCCGCCCGAAGCGCCGTGCCCGGAATAGTCAAAGCGCAGGAACGCCCGCCCCTCGGCCTTTGCCCAGGCCTCCAAAGCCTGCGCCTTGGTGCCGGTCATGTCCGAGCGGAACCCGCCCAGAAACACCAGCCCCGGCCCCCGCCCCGGCAGCCGCGCATAGGCAATCCGCCGCCCCTCGGGTGATGTGAAATGCTCTGCCACCATGGCCCCCTTGCGCCCAGCGCGCCCCGTTGACTTGGGCGCGAATTCTTCCTACCACGCGTGCGATAACCCGCAACCGGGCGTTTCGTGGGCGCCAAACCGACGAGGAGGACCGCATGTCCCAGATCTCCCTTACATTCCCCGATGGCAATGCGCGTGAATATGACGCGGGCGTGATCCCGGCGCAGGTCGCCGCCTCGATCGCGCCCTCGCTCGCCAAAGCCGCGATTTCGGCGCAGGTGAACGGCAAGCACTGGGATCTGGCTTGGCCAATCCCCGAAAGCGCCAGCATTTCCATCAACACGATGAAGGATGAGGCCCCGGCACTCGAACTCATCCGCCACGACCTCGCGCATGTCATGGCCCGCGCGGTGCAGGAACTGTGGCCGACGGTCAAGGTCACCATCGGCCCGGTGATCGAAAACGGTTGGTATTACGATTTCGACCGCAGCGAGCCTTTCACCCCCGAAGACCTCGGCGCGATCGAAGCGAAGATGCGCGAGATCATCAACCGCCGCGACCCGGTGACCACCGAAACCTGGGATCGCGCCCGCGCCATCGCCTATTACGAGGCGCAGAACGAACCCTACAAGGTCGAACTGGTCGGCATGATCCCCGAAGATCAGCAGATCCGCATGTATTGGCATGGCCACTGGCAGGATCTTTGCCGTGGCCCGCACCTGCAACACACCGGCCAGTTGCCCGCCGACGCCTTCAAGCTGATGAGCGTGGCCGGTGCCTATTGGCGCGGCGACAGCACGCGGCCGATGCTGCAACGCATCTACGGCGTCGCCTTCAAAACCCGCGAAGCGCTCAAGGCGCACCTGACCATGCTGGAAGAGGCCGCCAAGCGCGACCACCGCAAACTGGGCCGCGAGATGGAGCTGTTCCACCTTCAGGAAGAAGCGCCCGGCATGGTGTTCTGGCACCCCAACGGCTGGCGTATCTACCGCAGTTTGCAGGAATATATGCGCCGCCGGCTTGACCGCGCGGGCTACCGCGAGGTCAACACCCCGCAGGTGGTTGACCGCGTGCTTTGGGAACGCTCGGGCCATTGGGAGGCCTACCGCGAGAACATGTTCATCGTCGAGGTCGATGAGGAAGGCGCCAAAGAAAAGCGCATCAACGCACTGAAACCTATGAACTGCCCCTGCCATGTGCAGGTTTACAATCAGGGCCTCAAATCCTACCGCGACCTGCCGCTGCGGCTGGCCGAATTTGGCTCGTGCCACCGCTACGAAAGCTCGGGCTCGATGCACGGGCTGATGCGGGTGCGCGGCTTTACGCAGGATGATGCGCATATCTTCTGCACCGGCGCGCAGATCGAAAGCGAATGCGCGGCCTTCATCGACCTTCTTGCCTCGGTCTACCGCGACCTCGGATTCGACAGTTTCGAGATCAAGCTTTCCACCCGCCCCGCGGTGCGGATCGGCACCGATGAGGCTTGGGACCACGTTGAAGGCGCTTTGGAAAACGCGATCAAGAAAACCGGCAACCCCTACGAGATCGACCCCGGCGAAGGCGCCTTTTACGGCCCGAAGCTCGATTTCAAGCTGACCGATGCGATCGGGCGCAAATGGCAGTGCGGCACTTTTCAGGTTGACCCCAACCTGCCCACGCGACTTGGGGCCGAATACATCGGTGAAGACGGCGCCAAACACCGCCCCTACATGCTGCACCGCGCGATTCTGGGCAGCTTTGAACGCTTCATCGGCATCCTGATCGAAAACTACGCGGGGCGCCTGCCCTTCTGGCTGGCACCGCGGCAGGTGGTGGTAGCTTCGATCGTCTCGGGCGCCGATGCTTTCGTCGATGAGGTGGTGGCGGCGCTGCGCGCGCAGGGCATCCGCGCCGAGGCCGACACCCGCAACGAAAAGATCAACTACAAGGTGCGCGAACACTCGGTCGGCAAGGTGCCGGTGATTCTCGCCATCGGCATGCAAGAGGTTGAAGACCGCACGGTTTCGCTCCGCCGTCTGGGCGAACCGCATAGCCGTGTGTTGGCGCTGCAAACCGCCCTCGCAGAGCTTGTGGCCGACGCCTTGCCACCCGACCAGCGCTAGCAATCAGGGGGGCCGCAGCGCCCCCCCCTTTTTTATATTGATTTTCGGCACAGATGCGGCATCCTTTTGCCTGCGCTGCTGCTACCTTTCCTACCGCCTACCCGATCAGGGCCAGCCGGAAGACCCGAAAGACCTGGCTGCACGGCCCGGTGCATTCCGCCCCGGGAACACTGATGATGGAGATGCGGGTATGGCCACTGGCACCGTGAAATGGTTCAACACCACCAAAGGTTTTGGCTTCATCGCGCCTGACGACGGCGGCAAGGATGTGTTTGTGCACATCTCGGCGGTCGAACGGGCAGGGCTGAAGGGCCTGAACGACAACCAAAAGGTTGCTTACGAGCTGCAATCGGGCCGCGACGGGCGCTCGTCTGCGGGCGATCTCAAGCTGCTCTAAGGCATCCGGGCCGCGCCGGGCGCCGCCGGCAAAGGTTTTCGCGGCCCGCGCCAATGCGCGGGCCGTTTTCGTGATGGCACCTTACTTCGCCCAATCCCACGGCGTCGTAAACTCGCCCATCTTCGCGGCCAAAGCCGCATCATCGACATCGCCCAACCGGCGAAGATGCGCGACCAGACCGCGTTTTTTGTCTTCGGTCACGCTGGCCACATTGGCGGCAAAGCCCGCCGCTGCCAGGGTTTCATTCAGCACGCGGGTGATGGCGCGCTTGCGCAGGTCGGGCTTGAAAACCTTGCCGACCCCGGTTTTCGGCAACTCGGCCAAGATCTCGACATGCTTGGGTATCGCCGCGCGTTCGTGAATATGGGTGCGCGCATGCTCCATCAGCTCATCTTCGGTGACGTTTGCGCCCTGAACCAGTTCCACAAACACGCACGGCAACTCGCCCGCAAAAGCATCGGGCTGGCCGATGGCGCCGGCAAAGGCCACTGCGGGGTGCGCCATCATCGCCTCTTCGATCTCGGCCGGGTCAATGTTGTGGCCGCCGCGGATGATCAGGTCTTTCTTGCGCCCGGTGATCCACAGATAGCCGTCGGCGTCCAGTCGCCCGAGGTCGCCGGTGCGCAGAAACCGGGTTTCGGCGAACAGATCGTGGTTCTTGTCAACCTCGGTGTAGGTCGAACCCTCGAACACTCCGGGGTTGGCAATGCAGATCTCGCCCACTTCGTCGGTGGCGCATTCACGGAAGGTTCCGCCATTTTCCTCCACCAGAATCCGCACATGCGTATGCGGCATGGGTATCCCGACTGAGCCCACCTTCTTCTTGCCATCCACCGGGTTGACCGAAACCAGACAGGTCGCCTCGGTCAGGCCATAGCCCTCGGAAATCTGCACGCCTGTGGCTTTTTCAAAGCGGTTGTAAAGCTCGACCGGCAGCGGCGCCGAGCCTGACAGCGCGGTTTTCAAGCTTGAGACATCGGCATTGACCGGCCGCTGCATCAGCGCCGAAATCGCGGTCGGTACGGTAATCAGGAACGTCACATGCCAGCGCTCGATCAACTTCCAGAAATTGTCGAACACCCCCTCGCCGCGATACCCCGCCGGGGTTGGGAACACCACATGCGCGCCCGAGGCAATCGCCGACATCAGAATCGGATAGGCCGCGAAAACGTGGAACAGCGGCAGCGGGCAGATCATCACGTCGGTTTCGTCAAACAGCAACCGGGCCCCCAGCCAGCCGTTGTAGATCATGCCTGAATACTTGTGCTGCGCCACTTTCGGCATGCCGGTGGTGCCGCCGGTGTGGAAATAGGCGGCAACGCGGTCATGTTCACTGTCGGCAAAGATAAGTTGCCCCGCAGGCTGGCGCGCGCATTCGGCAGCGAAATCCTTGACATCGGCCTTGTGCTCGATCGGGTTCTTCGGGCGCACCAGCGGCACGATCCAGCTTTTCGGCGGCGACAGATAGCGGTTGAGGTCAACCTCGAGCACCGTCTTCACGTTCGGCGCATGTTTCACCGCCTCGGCTGCCTTCTGCGCCACATCCGATTTCGGAAAGGCTTTCAGCGTGACCAGCACCTTGGCCTTGGTCTCGCGCAGAATCGCCGAAATCTGCTCGGCCTCCAAAAGCGGGTTGACCGGGTTCACGATGCCCGCAATCGAGCCCGCAATCAGCGTGACCACGGTTTCATTGCTGTTGGGCAAAAGGTAGGCGACCGTATCGCCCTCGCCCACACCAAGACTGCGGAACAGATTGGCGGCCTGCGTGACGCGGCCCAGAAGCTCGGACCAGGTCAGCGTTTCGGCCTTGTCCTTCGGCCCCGACAGCAGCTGAAACGTGCTCGCCGGCCTGTTGCCGTGCCGCGCCGCAACGTCGGCAATAAACTGATACATCGTCTTGGCGCGAGGACGGTCCTCCCACGCCTGTTCCTTTTCAACCGCATTGCGGTCAGCAACCGAGCCAAACCTCGACATTTCATTCCTCCCCTCAGGCCCGTTCCTTGCGGACCTTTGCGCCAGAATGCGTAGAAAAGCGGCGCCGGGCAAGCGAAAGCAGCTTCGGGCACGTCACATAACGCTCAGCGGTCAACCCTCGACGGTGCCGATGGTAAATTGCAGCCGCGCAAGCCGCGCATAAAGCCCGTTTTCGGCCACCAGCGCCTCATGCGTGCCTTGCGCCACGATCCGGCCCTGATCGAACACCACGATGCGGTCGGCGCGTTTCACCGTGGCCAGCCGATGCGCCACGATCACCGTGGTGCGCCCGCTCGCCAGCCGCTCAACCGCGGCTTGCACCAACCCTTCGCTTTCGGAATCCAGCGCGCTCGTCGCCTCATCCAGCAGCAGCACCGGGGCATCGCGCAAAATCGCGCGGGCAATCGCGATGCGCTGCTTCTGTCCGCCCGACAGCATCACCCCGCGCTCGCCCACATAGGAATTGTAGCCCTCGGGCAGCGCGGTCAGAAAGTCATGCGCATGGGCGGCGCGCGCCGCCGCCTCGACCTCGGCATCACTCGCCTCGGGGCGGCCAAAGCGGATGTTTTCGCGCGCCGAGGCCGCAAAGATCACCGGGTCTTGCGGCACCAGCGCAATGGCGCGGCGGAAATCGGCGCGGGCAAGGCTGCGCAGGTCGTGCCCGTCCAGCGTAACGCGGCCCTGTTCGGGGTCCCAGAATCGCTGGATCAGCTGGATCATCGTGGTCTTGCCCGCCCCCGAAGGTCCGACCAGCGCCACGGTTTCGCCCGGCGCGATATGCAGGCTTACGCCATCGAGCGCCGAGGCTGAGGGGCGCGAGGGGTAGTGAAAGGTCACGTCGTCAAAACTGATCTCGCCGCGCACCGGGCGCGGCAGCACCGCGGGTGCCGCGGGGTCATGCACCGGGTCTTCGGCGCCCAGCAACTCGGCCAGCCGCTCGGTCGCACCCGCCGCACGCTGGATCTCGCCCCATATCTCGGAAAGTGCCCCCACCGCGCCTGCCACCATGATCGCGTAGATCACGAACTGCACCAGTTGGCCAACCGTCATCACCTCAAGCCGCACATCGCGCGCGCCCACCCAAAGCACCCCCAGCACGCCCGAAAAGATCAAGAAGATCACGATCACCGTCATCACCGCTCGGGTAGAAATCCGGTGCAGCGCCGAGGTAAACGCCTTCTCGGTCACGCCGGCAAAATCGGCGCGGGTCTGGGCCTCGTGCGTGAAGGCCTGCACCGTCTGCGCCGACAGCAGCGCCTCGGATGCCGAGCCGGCGGAGTTGGCGATCCAGTCCTGATTTTCGCGGCCAAGCACCCGCAGGCGGCGCCCCAGCACCACGATCGGCGCCACCACGAACGGCACCACCAGCAGCACGAGCCCCGTAAGCTTGCCCGAAGTCAACAACAGCATTGCCATACCGCCGACCAGCACCAGCACGTTGCGCAGCGCCACCGACACCGACGAGCCGATCACCGACAGGATCAGCGTGGTATCGGTGGTGATGCGGCTGATGACCTCGCCGGTCATGATCCGCTCGAAGAACGCCGGGCTCATGCCCAGCACGCGGTCGAACACCGCCTTGCGGATGTCTGCCACCACCCGCTCTCCCAGCCGGGTGACAAGGTAATAGCGCGCGCCGGTGCCCAGCGCGAGCAGCACAACGATGACAAGGGCTGCACCAAAATACTGGTCGAGCAGCTGCGCGCCCGCCTGAAAGCCATCGACCACCCGGCGCACCGCCAAGGGCAGGATCAGGCTGATCGAGGCGGTCAGAACAAGCGCCATCAGCGCCGCCAGAACCTGCCCGCTGTAGGGCTTCACGAAGGGCACAAGGGCGCGCAGGGCGCCGATCCGCTTGGTCGTGGGCCGATCTTCGAGCTGGGTCTGGGGTGCGCGTGCCATCAAAATATCCTTTTGCCTTGCGGCGATCTATGCGCGGCGGCGCCTCGGGGCAAGTGCGGATCGCTCTCAAACCCGCCTTCTGTCCCGCGCGCGCCGCACCGCCACGCTGCTCCCCGCCCCTGCCCGCGCGGGCTTTCCTGCCGCTGCGGCCCCGGCTTCTTCTTTGCCCAAATCCCCCGGGGGGTAAGGCCCGGAACGGGCCGAAGGGGCAGCGCCCCCGCTGCGACCGCGCCGCCGATAGTGTTCGGCAGGCTCTGGCGCTACCCCGGGAAAGTCTGGTGCGGGCGGCCGGACTCGAACCGGCATGGGCTTGCGCCCGAGGGATTTTAAGTCCCATGCGTCTACCATTCCGCCACGCCCGCGCGCGAGGGCGCGCGCCCCGCGCGGGCCCCCGGTCATGGCTAATCGCTTCGCGCCGGGGCGGCAAGAGGGGGGGCAGCCCGGCGGCGCCTTTGCGCTCTGCGCGGGCGCCGGGCGCGCCACCGATCTTGAGAACACTTCACGAACACTCTACCCTCACCCCATGCCGACTCACCCCATGCCGACTCGCACCGCCCTGCCGCCCGTGGCCCCACCCCCGCCCGCCCCGCCGATATTGGCGTGGGCGCGGCCTGCGCTGGCCTTCGGGTCGGGGGCCGAGTTTGCCCGTGGCCGGGTGCATGAGCTTTGCGGCCCGGCGCGGCGCACGCTGGCGCTGCTGCTGGCGGGCAGGCTCGAGGGGCCGGTGCTCTGGATCGCACCCGATGGCGCCGCGCAGGCACTCAACCCAGCGGGCATGACCGGGCTTTGCGCGCCCGAGCGGCTGATCCTCGCCGCCGCCGCACCTGACCGCGAGGTGCTCTGGTGCTTTGAGGAGGCGCTGCGCAGCGGTGCCGTGCCGCTGGTGGTGGCCGAACTTGCCGCCCCCCCCGGCCTCACCCCAATGCGGCGGCTGCAGCTGGCGGCCGAGGCCAGCGGCCGCGCCCCCACCGGCCTCATCCTCACCCCCGAGGCAGGCGGCGCCCCCGGCGCCGAAAGCCGCTGGCACCTTGCCGCCGCCCATGCCGAGGGCCACAGCCGCTGGCACCTAGAGCGCCGCCGCGCCCGCAACGCCGCCCCCGCCGCCTGGCTGCTGGAACCCGGCAGCGCCGCCCCGGCGCTGACCCCGCAAACCGCCCCCGAGGGCTGACCTCCCTCAGGGCTGAAGTGCCGCAGCCACGCCCGCCCCGAACCGCCCGCCAACGCTTGATTTTTCCGCCTTCATCAGCGCTCAGTATCGCGCAGAACCATTTCGAGGGCAGGATGCGTTTGGGCAATCCAAGGCAAGCATTTGAAGCACCGGGCCGCAAACCGGCCGCCACGAGCCTCAGCACGGCCTTCGGCTTCACTCCCCGCCCGATCCTGCTCGATCTCGACGGCAACGGCATCCGCATCACCGAGCAGTCGCGCTCGGGCATGTTCGTCGATGCCGGGGGCGATGGCCTCAAGCACCGCACCGCCTGGGCCGGGGCGGGCGATGGGGTGCTGTTCTACGACCCCCGGCGAAGGCGCGAACTGCGCGTCTGGATGAAACGGGCCGCCTGAGGCCCCACAATCACCCTTTCGCGCCCCGCGCACCCCGGCTAGCTTCGCGCCATGCGGCTTCTCATCTCCTTCGCGGCGCTCTTTCTGTCGGTGATCTTCGTCCAGCTTGGCTCGGGCGCGGTGGCGCCGCTTGATGCCATTTCGGGGCTCGGGCTCGGCTTTTCCAAGGCCGAGGTCGGCATGCTCGGCTCGGCGCACTTTGTCGGCTTTTTCGTCGGCTGCTGGTGGGCGCCGCGGATGCTGGGCACGGTTGGCCACGCCCGCGCCTTCGCGGCGTTTTCGGCGATGGGCACGATCGGCATTGCCGCACACATGATGCTGGTCAACCCCATCGCCTGGTCGGCCATGCGCATGCTCACCGGGCTTTCGGTGGCGGGCTGCTACACCATCATCGAGGCCTGGCTGCAAGCCAGCGTCACCAACGAAACCCGGGGCCGCGCCAGCGGGGTTTACCGGGTGGTCGATGTCGGCGCCTCGCTGGGTGCGCAGTTGATGATCGGCGTGCTGACGCCGTCGAGCTACGCCAGCTACAACCTGCTCGCCATCCTCTGCTGTGCCGCACTTTTGCCCTTGGCGCTGACCCGCACCCGCGAACCTGAAACCCCCGAGGCCCCCCGCCTGCGCCCCGCCATGGCCTGGGCGCGCTCGCCCCTGGCGGCGGTGGGGGTGGTGGTCACCGGAATTACCGGCGCCGCGTTTCGCTTTGTCGGCCCGGTCTATGCCGTCGAGGTGGGCCTTGGGCTCGACCAGATCGCGGTGTTTCTGGCGGTCTATGTGCTCGGCGGCTGGTTCGCGCAACTGCCGGTGGGCTGGCTTGCCGACCGCTTCGACCGCCGCTGGGTGCTGATCTGGCTGTCGCTCGCCTCGATTCTTGCCTCGGCGCTGACGGTGGCGCTGGCGGGGTCGGGCAGCATGGCGATTTACCTCGCTGCTGGCTTCTTCGGCTTTGCCACGCTGCCGATCTATTCGATCTCGTCGGCGCATGCGCATGACCACGCCACCGCCTCCGAGCGGGTCGAGCTTTCGGCGGCGCTGCTGTTCCTCTACGCAATTGGCGCCATCACGTCGCCCGTGCTGGCATCGCTGCTGATCGAGGGCTTCGGCCCCGCGTCGATGTTCTGGGCAATTGCGCTGGTGCATCTGGTGCTGGCGGTGTTCGGCCTCTGGCGCATGGCGCTTCGCCCCGGCCCGCGCCGCCGCCGCCCCTACACCTGGATGCCGCGCACCTCGTTCATCGTGGGGCGGCTGTTCGGGCGCGGCCGCGACGATTGACCCTTAATCCGCGGCCTCCGCGCCCCCATATGCCAATAGGTGCAGGGGCACCAAAGGAGGTCACAATGGATATTCGTTTTGACAGCAAGGTGGCACTGGTAACCGGCGCAGGTTCCGGCATTGGCGCCGCAATCGCCCGCGAGCTGGCAGCATCGGGGGCAAGCGTTGCGGTCAGCGATATTGACCGCGCCGCCGCCGACCGGGTGGTGGCCGAAATCGCCACCGCAGGCGGCACTGCGGCGGCTTTTACCTGCAATGTCGCCAGCGCCGGCGCGGTGGCCGAGATGACTTCGGCGGTGGTAGCGCGCTTTGGCGGGCTGCACCTCGTGGTCAACAACGCCGGCATCGGCGGCCCCAGCGCGCCGGTGGGCGATTACCCGCTCGATGGCTGGCGGCAGGTGATGGGCGTCAACCTAGACGGGGTGTTCTACGGCATGCGCGCCGCAATGCCGCATCTGATCGCGGCGGGCGGCGGCGCAATTGTCAACGTCGCCTCGATCCTGGGCTCGGTGGGCTTTGCCAACGCCCCCGCCTATGTCGCGACCAAACACGCGGTGGTCGGGCTGACCAAGAACGCGGCGCTCGAATATGCCGCCGCCGGGGTGCGTGTCAACGCGGTGGGCCCGGGCTTCATCCGCACGCCACTGCTTGATCTGCTGCCCCCCGAAGCGCTTGATGGCATTGCCGCCATGCACCCGCTCAAGCGGCTTGGAACCGCCGAAGAGGTCGCGGCGCTGGTGCTGTTCCTGCTCTCGGATCAGGCAAGCTTCATTACCGGGTCGTATCACCTTGTCGATGGCGGCTATACCGCGCAATGAACGATCCAAGGCCAGCGGGGCAAACCCTCTGGCCTTGCCCGCACAAGGGCTGTAAACCGCGCTGAAACGGCTAGAGAAGGCGCGCGATGGCCCCGATACGCAAACGGCATCTGATCACCTCGGCGATCCCCTATATCAACGGCATCAAGCACCTTGGCAACCTCGTGGGCAGCCAGTTGCCCGCCGACCTTTACGCCCGCTACCTGCGCGCGCGCGGACACGAGGTGATGTTCATCTGCGCCACCGACGAACACGGCACCCCGGCCGAGCTTGCCGCCGCCAAGGCTGGCAAGCCGGTGGCCGAATACTGCACCGAAATGCATGAGGTGCAGGCCGAACTCGCGCGCGGTTTCCGGCTTTCGTTCGACCATTTCGGCCGCTCTTCCAGCCCGCGCAACCACGCGCTCACGCAGTATTTCGCAAAGACCCTTGGCGAGCAGGGGCTGATTTCCGAGGTGGCCGAAAAGCAGGTGTTTTCGGTCGATGACAACCGCTTTCTGCCCGACCGCTACATCGAAGGCACCTGCCCCAACTGCGGCTACGACCGCGCGCGCGGCGATCAGTGCGAAAACTGCACCAAGCAGCTTGACCCGACCGACCTTCTCAACCCGCGCTCGGCCATTTCCGGCTCGACCCGGCTTGAGGTGCGCGAAACCAAGCACCTCTACCTGCGCCAGCGCAGCCTGAAGGGCGAGATTGCTGCCTGGATCGACTCCAAGACCGATTGGCCGCTGCTGACCACCTCGATTGCCAGGAAATGGCTCAATGATGGCGACGGCCTGCAAGACCGGGGTATCACCCGCGACCTACACTGGGGCGTGCCCGCGCAGTTTGAAGGCGCGCCGTGGCAGGGCATGGAGGGCAAGGTCTTTTACGTCTGGTTCGATGCCCCGATCGAATACATCAGCGCCACCGCCGAATGGGCCGACGCCACCGGCCAGGATGATGCCGCCTGGCAACGCTGGTGGCGCACCGACAAGGGCGCGGCCGACGTGACCTATACCGAGTTCATGGGCAAGGATAACGTGCCCTTCCACACGCTTTCCTTCCCCGCCACCATCATCGGCGCAAACCGCGCCGGGGGCGCCGCGTGGAAGCTGGTCGATTACATCAAGTCGTTCAATTACCTCAACTATGACGGTGGCCAGTTTTCCACCAGCCAGGGCCGCGGCGTGTTCATGGATCAGGCGCTTTCCATTCTGCCCGCCGATTACTGGCGCTGGTGGCTGCTAAGCCATGCCCCCGAAAGTGCGGACAGCGAATTCACCTGGGAAAACTTCCAAGCCAGCGTCAACAAGGATCTGGCCGACGTGCTCGGCAACTTCGTGTCGCGCATCACCAAGTTCTGCCGCGGCAAGTTCGGCGAGGCGGTGCCCGCAGGCGGCGATTACGGCCCGCAGGAAGCGGCGCTGATTGCCGCCGTGGCCGAAGGCGTGGCCGCCTATCAGGCGGCGATGGATGCCATGTCGGTGCGCCGCGCCGCGCAGGATCTGCGCGCGCTCTGGGTGCTTGGCAACGAATACCTGCAATCCGCCGCGCCCTGGACCGTGTTCAAGACCGACCCGGCCCGTGCCGCAGCCCAAACCCGCCTGTCGCTCAACCTCGTGCGGCTTTACGCGGTGCTTTCCGAACCCTTCATTCCCGATGCGGCGGCTTCGATGCTGGCAGGCATGCAGACCACCAACCGCGACTGGCCCGAAGATGTGGCCACGGCTCTCGCCGCCCTGCCCGCAGGCCACGCCTTCACCACCCCAGAAGTGCTGTTTCGCAAGATCGCCGATGAAGAGAGGGAAGACTGGCAAAAGCGGTTTTCAGGCATCCGCAGCTGATCCGGGGGGCACCGACCCGCCCGCAACCGGTACCCCAAACGAAAACGGGGTGGGCTTTCGCCCACCCCGCTTCAACCTGTCAGTGCCCGAAATCAGGCCAGCGCGAGGTTGGTGGCCGATTCACGGCCGTCGCGGCTGGTTTCGATGTCGAAGGTCACTTTCTGACCGTCGTTCAGCGCACGAGCCTTTGGTGGTGTTGAACCATTTCACGGAGCCAGTAGCCATCGTGATCTCTCCTTCAATATGCCACCCACACGATTGCGGCGGCCCGGCTCAGTCAGTGCAGAATCGAAGGACTGGCCGATGAAGGTTCAGTGTCGATCAGATAACATCGCCCGGCTCATATGGGTGAGATGCCACAAAAACTCAAGAGGTTTGTGCAAATCCCCGCAGAATCGCATCGGGTGGCCTGATCCGCCAGATTGGCGAATATGCCCGCCTTTTCGACCGGTCCGACCCCCGTTCCGCCGAGAAATCCGGCTTTTCTCTGCCAGCCTTTGCCGCCATGCTGCGGCCAAAGGGGAACATCATGCCACGACATTGCATTCTGATCGGCGCGCCGGTCGATACCGGGCAGCGCCACGCGGGCTGCCTGATGGGGCCCGCTGCGTACCGTGTGGCCGGGCTCGCCGCCACATTGACCGACCTGGGCCATACCGTCACCGACCATGGTGATGCGCGGCCCGCCCCGGCGCGCGCATTGAAATGCGCCAACCCCGCCGTGCACCATCTGGGCGAAATCGTCGCCTGGACCGAGGCGCTGGCGGCTGCGGCGCGGGCGGGCATGGCCGAAGGTTTTCCGATCTTTCTGGGCGGCGACCATGCGCTTTCGCTCGGCAGTGTTTCGGGGGTTGCGGCGCATGCCAAGGCCGAGGGGCGACCGCTTTTTGTGCTCTGGCTCGATGCGCACACCGATTTTCACAGCGTCGAAACCACCCAGAGCGGCAACCTGCACGGCACGCCCATGGCCTATATCGCCGGGCGCGAGGGGTTTGCCCCGTTTCCACCGTTTCCCGCCCCGGTGCCGGGCGAAAACATCTGCATGTTCGGTATCCGATCGGTGGACCCTGCCGAACGCGACGCACTGCTGGCACGCGAAATCGAGATCAACGACATGCGCGTGCTCGATGAGCGCGGCATCATTGCGCCTCTGCGCGAGTTTCTGCACAAGGTGGCGGCGGCAAACGGACTTTTGCACGTTTCGCTCGATGTCGATTTTCTCGACCCCACGATTGCCCCCGCCGTGGGCACCACGGTGCCCGGCGGCACCACCTTTCGCGAGGCGCATCTGGTGATGGAACTCTTGCACGAATCCGGCCTCGTCAGCTCGCTCGATCTGGTCGAGCTGAACCCCTTTCTCGATGATCGCGGCCACACCACGCGGCTGATGGTCGACCTTGTCGGCAGCCTGATGGGCCGCAAGGTGTTCGACCGCCCGACCCGGGGCTTTGCATGACCGCACCCTCGCGTCTGGCGCTGGTGCCGTTCGTCTCGGTCGCCAACATGATGCGGCTGGTGCATCACATCGGGCTCGAGCGGGTGCTGGTGGAACTGGCCGCCGAAATCGAAGCCGATTTCCGCCGCTGGCCCGAGTTTGACAAGACGCCGCGCGTGGCCTCGCACAGCGCGGTGGGGGTGATCGAACTGATGCCCACCTCCGACGGCGAGACCTACGGCTTCAAATACGTCAACGGCCACCCCAAGAACATGCGCGAGGGGTTGCAGACCGTGACCGCCTTTGGCCTGCTGGCCGATGTCGCGACCGGCTACCCCTTGCTGCTCAGCGAAATGACCCTGCTTACCGCCTTGCGCACCGCCGCCACCTCGGCCATGGCGGCGCGTTGGCTGGCACCCAAGGGCGCGCGCGTGATGGCGCTGATCGGCAACGGCGCGCAGTCCGAGTTTCAGGCGCTGGCCTTCAAGGCGGTCTGCGGCATTACCGAGGTGCGGCTTTACGATATCGACCCGGCGGCAACCACGAAATGCGCGGCCAATCTGGCAGGGTCGGGGCTGAAGGTGGTGCCCTGCCGCTCGGCCGAGGCCGCCATCGAGGGCGCGCAGATCATCACCACCTGCACCGCCGACAAGCAATATGCGACGATTCTGGGCGACAACATGGTGGGCGCCGGCGTGCACCTCAACGCCATCGGCGGCGATTGCCCCGGCAAGACCGAGCTTGCACCCGGCATCCTCATGCGGTCGTCGGTATTCGTCGAATACCCCGAACAGACCCGGGTCGAGGGCGAGATTCAGCAGATGCCCGCCGATTTTCCG
>PHEE01000046.1 GCA_002842855.1 Alphaproteobacteria bacterium HGW-Alphaproteobacteria-4
GCCCCCGCCGCTCACCGCTTTGGGGAAAGGTTCACATGGCTCAGTTCTCAGTGAAAATTATGCGCCTTATCGGCTCAGTTCTGCGTGCAAATCAACAGCACTCACCTCATCGGAGTCAGGTTCACTTCGCTACAAGATGACCGCCGCCGATGTCGCTCAGTACAAGCCGCAGGGGCGGGTCGCCGACCGCGCGCATCGGGCTTGGCACTTCCCCTGACAGGCGCGGGTATGCGGCGCGGACATGGTCGGGGTCGGGCACCGGCACCGCCTCGATCAGCCGTCGCGTGTAAGCGTGCTGCGGGTTGCCGAAAATCTGCGCCCGGCTGCCTTGTTCGACAATCTGCCCGAGATACATCACGGCAACGCGGTCGGCGATATTTTCCACCACGGCCATGTCATGGCTGATGAACAGGTAGGCAATACCGAATTCCTGCTTCAGGGCGCGCAACAAATCCAGAACCCGCGCCTGAACCGACACATCCAGCGCCGAGACGCTTTCATCGGCGATGATCAGCTTTGGTTGCAAGGCCAGCGCCCGTGCAATGCAAATACGTTGACGCTGGCCACCCGAAAATTCGTGCGGGTAGCGGTCAAGTTGGTCGCGCTCCAACCCGACGCGTTCGAACAGCGCCTCGGTGATGGCCCGGCGGCTGGCGCGGTCGCCAACACCGTGGATGACCAAGGGTTCGGCGACCAGATCGCCCACGCGCATGCGCGGGTCAAGCGACGCCATCGGGTCTTGAAAGATCATCTGGACGTCACGTCGCACTGCGCGGGCCTGTGCGTGTGCCAGCCCCGCAAGTGAGGTTCCGCCAATCTCGATACGACCGCTGAAATGCACGAGACCTGCCATTGCTTTGGCAAGGGTGGACTTGCCGCAGCCGCTTTCGCCGACGAGGGCGAAGGTTTCGCCCCTTTGAATCTCCAGATCGACCTGTTCGACCGCATGGATGTGGTGGGTGACGCGGCCGAGCAAGCCGCCGCGCATATCAAACCGTACCCGCAAATCTTTCACCGAGGCAACCGGCGGGCCACCCGGCAGATCCGGACCCGGCCCCGAGCCCGTGCCCATGCGCGGAACTGCGGCCAGAAGTGCCCGCGTGTAGGGCTGCTGCGGCGCATGAAACACTGCACTGACCGCACCCTGTTCCACCATCCGGCCCGATTGCATTACCACCACCCGGTCGGCCATTTCGGCCACCACGCCCATGTCATGGGTGATCAGGATGATTGCGGTGCCAAGCTCGCGCTGCAAATCGCGCAAGAGATCGAGCACCTCGCGCTGCACCGTCACATCAAGCGCAGTGGTGGGTTCATCGGCGATCAGCACATCTGGGCGCAACGCGATGGCCATGGCGATCATTACCCGCTGGCGCATGCCGCCCGAAAGTTCGTGCGGGTATTGTCGCATGCGTCGTTCAGGCAATGAGATACGCACCGCAGCAAGCGCGGCAAGCGCGCGGGCACGGGCTTTTGCGCGCGGCAGCGCTTCGTGCGCCTCGATGGCTTCGGTAAGCTGTCGGCCGATTGTCATCACCGGGTTGAGCGAGGTCATCGGTTCTTGAAAGATCATCGCAATACGGCTGCCACGGATTGATTGCATCTGCGATTCGGGCAAGCCGATCAGTTCGGTTTCGCCAAGGCGCACCTGCCCGCCGGTCACCCGCACTGCTGGTGGCGGCAACAACCCCATGATTGCCAGCGACGTGATGGATTTGCCCGAGCCGGACTCGCCCGCAATTGCGAGCGTCTCGCCGCGCGTCAGCGTGAACGACAAATTGCTGACCAAAGTTTGCAGTCCAGTTTCGGTTCTGACCGAAACCGTCAGCCCCTGAACCGCCAGCACCGGTGCGCCATCCGGGGCCGTGACGACCCCGGACCGTGATGTTGCGGCTCTGCTCATTCAAAAACGCAGCGCGGAAAGTAGAAGGACACCACCCAGTTCGGCATATCGACGATCTCGCTGATGCGAAGGTCGCCACATGTCGACACAAGCATGTAGGCATCGACCGCAGCCATGCCACGCGTAGCACAGAGCAAATCAACCATTCCTGCCACCGCATCGCGTGCAGCAGACATAAGATCGGGCGCGATGCCGGTGGTCACCTCATAGCCCTTGGCGTCGAGGTGGCGCGTCACCGGCCCCGGCGTGGTAAAGCGCGGGGTTTTCAGGTTTGCGCCTTTCACCAGATCGAGCGTCAGCACCACATCCATTGGGCTTTCAATAGCGGTGCCGCAGACCTCGCCATCACCCTGCGCGGCGTGGGTATCGCCCACGCTGAACAGTGCACCCGCCACTTCGACCGGCAGATAGAGCGTTGTGCCTGCCGAAAGATCGCGGATGTCGAGGTTGCCGCCGACCCTGCGGGGCGGCACGATGGAATGCAGCCCCGGCTCGGCCAGCGCATTGCCGATGGTGCCCGCGAAGGGTTTCAGCGGCACCCGCCCGGCGCGGCCGTACAGCGCCGGGGCCATGCTGGCAGGATCGTATTTCCAGATCGTCAGCGCAGCTTCGGCGAACTGGTCGGCAAGCAGCCCAAAACCGGGAATGTTTGCCGTCCAGCCAAACCCCGAAGGCACAAAGCTGTCGATGGTGACCTTCAACGCATCTCCAGGCACAGCGCCTTCAACGAAGATCGGGCCCGAGACCGGGTTGATCTTGCCAAAATCGAGGGTCTTCACATGCTCAACCGTTGACGACGGGCCAAGTTGGCCCGCCGAGCTATCCAGACAGTGGAACAGGATCGTCGATCCCGGTTCCGCCCGCGCGGCTGGAACAAACGAGTTGTCCCAGCCGAAATGGTGCTGCGCACCGTGGATGGTGTATTTGCAGTTATTGCACATCGGTTACATACACATAATCATAGTTGACTGGGATCGAGACCGGGTCGACGTAAAGCGCGTCCGCGCCGCCCATGCGCGCCGATTTCATGGTGAACCGCTGTTCGTTGAACACCGGCACCCAAGGCGCATCGGCCATGACCTTCATGTAGATGTCCGACCACATTGCCATGCGCTCATCAACCTTGGCAGGGTCGTTGATGCTGTCAGCCTTCGCCGCTTCTTCGTCCAGCGCCGGGTTGCAATACCACGACCAGTTCCAGCCGCCTTGAACGGCGCCGGCGCAGCCGAGGATCGGGCCGTAGAAGTTGGACGGGTCCGGGAAGTCGGCAATCCAGGCCATGCCGCCAGACCAGATCATTGGCGCTTGGTCCGGCTCTCCGCCGGCGGCGATGACGTTTGCCTGCGCCAGCGACTTGATCGAGGCCTTGATGCCGACATTCGACAGATCCTGCTGGATCGCCTGCGCAATCCGCGGGTTCGGGTCAGTATTCATCACAAAAAGCTCGGTTTCGAAACCGTTCGGAAAACCGGCATCTGCCAGCGCCTTCTTGGCCGCTGTCGGGTCGAAAGCGTAGCCTGTGTAATTCTGGGTGTAACCAGGCATCGAGGGCGGCAGCGGCTGCGTTGCTGGCACGGCGCGACCGTTGATGATCTGCACGATCCGGTCCTTGTTGATCGCCATGTTCACCGCCTGGCGCACCGCGACATTGTCGAAAGGCGCCATCTTGACGTTCAGCGTGATGTAACCGGTGTGCAACTGCCCGCCTTCGACCACGCGTTCAGCCTGTGCCGGGTCTGCCATCACTTCGGTGAATTTCGCCGGCGGAATGCCGTCGCCGGGCACGTCGATTTCGCCGTTCTGCAAGCGCAGCAGTGCGACGATCGGCTCTTGACCCACTTCGAAAGTGATCTGGTCGAGGTAGGGCTCACCCGCGCGCCAGTAATCGGTGTTGCGCGCGAAAACCAGTTTCTGACCGATCGTCCATTCCGCCAGTTTGAAAGCGCCGGTTCCAACAGGCACTTTTCCGAAATCGGCACCCGCCGCTTCAACGGCTTCTTTCGGCACCACCGAGGCGAAGTTGAGCGCCATGACGTGCAGGAATGTTGCATCGGGGCGCGAGAGCGTAATGCGCACGGTCAGCGGATCGACCACCTCGACCCCTGCGAGCGCCGCAGCCGAACCATCGGCCATTACGTCATAGCCCATTATCGAGCCGAAGAAGCCCGCACCGGGGCTTTGCGTTGCCGGATTGGTCACACGATCGAGCGAATATTTCACGTCATCGGCGGTCATCTCGCGGCCGTTGTGGAACTTTACGCCGGGGCGCAGATGAAATGTGAAGACCGTGCCATCTCCTGCAATCTCATAGCTGCTGGCAAGGCCTGGGCGCAGGGTCGTGGTGCCGGGCACATAGTCCATCAGCCCGTCGAACAGCGACTTGATCATTGACCAGTTCTGCCAGTCGTAACCAATCGCCGGGTCGAGCGTTGCGACGTCATCCTTGTAGGTGATCACGATGTCGCCGCCTTGGCGCGCATTCGGATCGGGGACATAGTCTTGGGCATAGGCCGGCAGGGCCAGCGCCATAACCAGTGCGGTGGAGGTTAGCCAATGTCTCATTTTCTTCTCTCCTGTTGGTTGGTTTCTTGGTGAATGTCAGCGCAAGCGGATGCGCGGGTCGATGAACGGGGTTACGAGGTCGGCCAGAAGGTTGCCCAGAACGATGGCGCAGGCGGAAACCAGCGTGACCCCCATGATGATCGGAATGTCGACGCGCTGAATTGCCTGCCAGGCAAGCTGGCCAATTCCGGGCCAGCCAAACACGCTTTCGACCACAACGATGCCGCCCATGAAAATGCCGATGTCGATGCCGATCATCGCGATGATCGGCAAGATTGCGTTGGGCAATGCGTGGCGAAAGATAACCCTGCGGCGCGCAAGGCCCTTGGCGCGGGCGGTGCGGATATAGTCTTGCCGCAGCACATCGATCATCGACGAGCGCATCATCCGGCTATACCAGCCCGAACCCAAGATCCCGAGCGTCAGCGACGGCAGCACGAGGTGGCGGAAGGTGCCGTAGCCGCCGATCGGGAACCAGCCGAGCTTTACCGCGAACACATACAGCAGCAGCAAACCGACCACGAACTGAGGCGCCGAGACACCGACAAAAGACGCGATCATCAGGGTCTGGTCGGTCATGCTGCCGCGCCGCAGTGCCGCGACAATGCCCATCGTCAGCCCCAGCAGCAACTCGCAGCTGATCGCGCCGGCCATCAGCAGCAGGGTTGCCGGCAGCCGTGCCCAGATCAGCACAGCGACCTCGGATTTTTGCAGATACGAGCGCCCGAGATCGCCCTGCACAAGACCCGAAAGATAGCGCCAGTATTGCACGACGAAGGGCTGATCGAGGCCAAGTTGTTCGCGAATGTTTTGCACGGTTTGCGCTGTGGCCGAACGCCCGGCAATCTGGCGCACCGGGTCGGCGGGCAGCAGATAAAGCAGGAAGAACGTCACCAGCGACACGCCCAGTAGTATCAGCGCGGCCTGAATCAGGCGGCGGATGAGATAGCCTGCCATCAGTCGCGCCCCCTTTGCGTAGGGTCGAGCACGTCGCGCAGTGCGTCGCCCACCAGATTGAACGCGAGCGCCAGCATCAGAATTGCCGCGCCGGGCAGAAACACCAGCCAGGGTGCCGCCTGAAAATACGTCTGATTTTCAAAGATGATGTTGCCCCAGCTTGGGGTCGGCGGCTGCACACCGATGCCGAGAAAGCTGAGCGTCGCCTCCAGCAACACCGTGGTTGAAATGCCAAGCGTTCCCCAGACGATTATTGTTGGCACCAGATGCGGCAGGATGTGCAGAAACAGAATGCGCAGGGTGCCCGCGCCCAGAGTTCGCTCGGCCGCGATGAACTCGCGCGTCGCAAGCGATGTTGTCTCGGTGTAAAGCACGCGCGCAGTCTGCACCCAGTTCACCATGGCGATAACCAGCGCGACGATCCACAGCGAGGGCTGAAAGATTGCGGCAAGGCAAATTGCCAGCAACAACGCAGGGAAGGCCATCATCAGGTCGGTAAACCGCATCAGCAGGTTGCCGATCCAGCCGCGAAAATAGCCCGCCGTAATGCCGACCAGCGTGCCAATCAGTAGCGCCAGGCCGTTTGCGACAACACCGATGATCAGCGACGTGCGCGCGCCGTAAAGAATGCGGGTCAGCAGGTCGCGCCCCAACAGATCGGTGCCAAGCAGAAAGGCACCTCCGGGCGGTAGCGGCGCGCCTTCGATGGTCAGCCCATCGAACATCTGCAGGTTCGGGTCATACGCGGTCAGCCATGGCGCAAAGATTGCACCTGCGACGGTCAGGAGTATCAGCGCCAGACCCACCATCGCCATCTTGCGCGCCAGCAGGCGCGACAGGGCGCTTCGCGGTTGACCGACCCGTGGCGGCGCCTGTTCAGGAATGTTCGCTTCGGTCATCCCGGCCCCCATCCTGCGAATATTGCGCCACGACCCGGTGCGCAGCCTGCTCGATGGTTTCGCGCCGCGCCATCGCCAGTTGGCGCAGGTGACCATATGCATCGGCTTCGCTGCGCCCGCGCGCCGCAAGCAGCACGACGGCGCGCACGACGGTCTGGCGCTCGGCCAAACGAGCACGCAGACCGGCAATTTGCACCGCCTGTTCGCGGCGCGCCTCGAACGCCTGCTGGGCGATCAGCAAGGCACTGTAAACGCCGCTGTCGCCCACCGGCTTGATCAGCTGCGCGTCGGCCCCCTGATTCAGGGCCCATTCGATACGGCCCGGCGCTTCAGACCCGATCAGTGCAATCATCGGCATCGGCGCAGTGCCGGGCTTCCAAGGGAATTGCTCATCGTGGCCAAGGTCGGCGTCGAAAAACACGAATTCGGCGGCTAGGGCTGCCGCCCCGAGATCGGGCCAATGCTGCGAAACCTGCAGCCCGATCGCCGCGAGCTGGCGCGTCAGCGCCTGCACCGTGACATGCGGGCGATGCAGGATTGCCGCCTGCGCGCCGCCAAGGCTGGGCAGGTGAAATCGCCGCGTCATCGCACCACCGAAAGTTTGGGCCTGCGCATCGCGGGGCTGCGGTCGCGGTGTGACAGGTAGGGGTCGGCGGCGACTTCGGGCCAGCGCTCCTGAACCCTGAATCCGCCATCCTGAACCTGCGCTATCAGCACGGGCAGGGCGATATGGTGCGTTTCAGGGTCGATCCCGGATCGCGCGGCACCGGACCCGGCAAGAAGCTCGCCCAAGCTCGCCGATGCGTGTTTGGGGTGGTGCGCAAGCAGCCCGGCCAGTTTGATCACCGCCGAATGCGCCGCGGCTTCGAGCGACGATCCAAAGCCCCGCGCAGCGCCCGGCGGCTGGCCGCGCACGCCACTGAAATACGGCCCTGCCGAGATGAGGCCCTCTGCCGCCTCACCAAGCTCGCCAAGTTCGCATTCGGTCAGGTTGCAGGAAAGAACCGGGCAGGTCGCCTCGGTGAAATGCGCGTCTTCGCGCCCAAGCGCGGCATAGGCGTGCAGAAACTGGTAAGAGGATGGGCCGATCAGCGAATTGAGGATGAAATCGGGGCGAGTTGCCCGGATCTCCTCGATAATGCGCGCCACATCGGTGTCGCCAATCGGCAGATACCGCTCGCCCATTACTGTTCCCCCCGCCGCGGCGATCTGATCGCGGGCGACGCGGTTCATCTCCCAGCCCCAGATGTAATTCGAGCCGGTCAGATAGCCGCGGCGGCCGTAGCGCGGAAAGGCCCACTGCAACAGCGGAAGCAGATGCTGGTTTGGGCAAGCGTGGGTGTAGACGACGCTGTCAGACGCTTCGAACCCTTCATAGGGGCAGGCATACCACAATGTGCCCCCGGCCCTTTCGAGCGTGGGGATGATCTCCTTTCGGCTCCACGAGGTGACACAGCCCACCACATGACGGGCAGACGTTTCGCGCAGAATCTCGGCGCAGAGCGGTTGATAGAGGTCGATATTGCCGCGCGGATTGCGCTCAACCGCGATCAGTTCCAGACCGAAAGCGGCATCGCTGTTGACCTCTGCGATAGCGCCCAGCGCACCCTGACGGCATGCCTCGGATATCCGCGCGTAGTTTCCTTCGCGCGAGTAGAGCAGGCCGATTTCGACGGTTTTGCGCATCCGGTCCCTTTTCAAACACAAAACCCCGCGCCTTGCGCACGGGGTGTGGGCAAGCTGCGGGGCTCAAATGCCGCCCGGTATCGCTCCGGTGATTGCGGCAATAGTGACGACATCGGGTAGCGCGTCAAGCCCCGATACAAAGGTGGTCCGGTAATCCCCCCTTCGGTAAGCGCCGCCCACGCCCCATTGATTTACTGCATTTCTGAAGGGTTTCGCGTCTGCCAGAAGGTCTGCGCAAGCAGATGGAGGCTGGTATGGCGGATG
>PHEE01000047.1 GCA_002842855.1 Alphaproteobacteria bacterium HGW-Alphaproteobacteria-4
ATCTACCCCTGTTTCACCTTTGCCGATGTGCCGACCCGGTTCGTGGAAGAAGTCGAGGCAGCCAAGGCGTATCGCGCGAAGATTGACGATTATTCCTGTTCGCTCTGGCGCATGGTCGAGGCGGCGGCGGCACCCGCTGGCCCCTGGTTTCTGGGGCAACGGTTTTCGGCACTCGACATTTACATCGGCGTGATGAGCCATTGGCGGCCAAGGCCCGCGTGGTTTGCGTCTGAGGCGCCGAAGCTGGCGGCGATCGCCCGGAAGGTGCAGGCAAGGCCGGACCTGGCGGCGGTTTTTGCGCGGAACTTTGGGTAGGGGCCTGGCCTTGCCCGATTTGCTTGGGGCAGATCGTGCACAAGGCCTTCGCCCGGCCCTCGGTCGCCTCACCCCCTGATCGCAGCCACAATCGCCCGCGCTGCTGCCCTCGGGTCTGCCGCCTGCCACACCGGGCGGCCCACCACGATGTGGTCGGCACCTGCCGCGATGGCGGCGGCGGGGGTTTCGACCCGTTTCTGGTCGCCAAGGGCGGCACCTGCGGGGCGCACACCGGGGGTGACGATCAGGCGGCCCGCCGCTTGCGGCAGGGCGCGGATGGCCGCCGCCTCGCGCGGGCTGGCGATAACACCATGGGCGCCTGCTTCGAAAGCGCGGGCGGCGCGTTCGACCACCAGATCGGCCACGTCGCCGGGGCGGATCAGGCAGGCATCAAGGTCGGCCCGGTCGAGCGAGGTGAGGATGGTGACGGCGAGGATTTTCAGCCCCGAGCCAGCGGCACCCTCGCAGGCGGCGCGGACCACATGCGGGTCGCCGTGGACGGTGAGAAAATCGAGATCATATTGCGCAAGGCCGCGCACCGCCGCCTCAATCGTGGCGGAAATATCGAACAGTTTGAGGTCGAGGAAGATGCGCTTGCCGTGCTGGTGCTTTAGCTCATCGGCCAGCGCCAGCCCGCCTCCGGTCAGCATGCCAAGCCCGATCTTGTAAAAGCTGACGGCATCGCCGAGCTTTTGCGCAAGCTCCAGCCCGGCAATGGCGTTTGGCACATCGAGGGCGACAATCAGGCGGTCATCTGCGGGCATTCGGGCCTCCGGGTTGGCGCTTGTTAGACGCTGGGGCAGGGGCCGTAAAGGCGCACCATGTCGGCAGGGCGGGCGGCGGCGCGGATTTTTGGCAAGGCTGGGCATGGCAGGCTCTGGCTGCGGTGGGCCAAGTCTAGCACAGGCCGGGCGGTGCGGCGACGCCGCCTATAGGCTGCCGATGCCACGCCGTGCGGCCTCGGCTGCCAGCGCGCGGGCGAGGTGGGGGTGCGGTGTGGCCTGCGGGATGGCCAAGATAACGGGCACCCGCAACGGCGACGGCATGCCGGGGGCGAAAAATTCAACCACCGCCTCAAACCGGCGGCGCGCGGCGTTGTAGAAAACTTCTGCGATACGGGTGGCGGAATGGGTCATGCTGTCTCCTCGCAGGCTGTCTGCGCAAACATCGCGGCGAAGTGTTGACAAAGCCTTGGCGGGGGCCGGGAAAACCCGCTTGCCGCACCCCTTGAAGGCCAATCGCTGCAACGCCATTTCAGTGACAAGACCCGGCAAAGCGCCGCGCCGTTACGGGCGGCGACGTGGCCGGGGGCTTCACGAGAGGAGTTACCCCATGAACATGGAAAAATTTACCGAGCGCAGCCGTGGTTTCGTGCAGGCGGCGCAGACGATTTCGATGCGCGAAGGGCACCAGCGGGTGCTGCCCGAACATCTGTTGAAAGCCCTGATGGACGACGATCAGGGCTTGAGCGCCAACCTGATCCGCGCTGCGGGCGGCGCGCCCGAACGGGTGACCGAGGCGGTGAACGCGGCGGTGGCCAAAGTGCCCAAGGTTTCGGGTGGCAGCGGCGAGGTTTACGTTGACCAATCGCTGGTGCGCGTGCTCGACGAGGCCGAAAAGGTGGCAAAGAAGGCGGGTGACAGTTTTGTGCCTGTCGAGCGCATCCTGATGGCGTTGGCGCTGGTCAATACCCGCGCGAAAGACGCGCTGGATGCGGGTGCGGTGACAGCGCAAAAGCTCAACACCGCCATCAACGATGTGCGCAAGGGCCGCACGGCCGATAGCGCCAGCGCCGAGGAGGGCTATGATGCCTTGAAGAAATACGCGCGCGATCTGACGCAGGCGGCGCGCGAAGGCAAGATCGACCCGATCATTGGCCGCGATGACGAGATCCGGCGCACCATGCAGGTGCTGAGCCGCCGCACCAAGAACAACCCGGTGCTGATCGGTGAACCGGGGGTGGGCAAGACCGCGATTGCCGAGGGCCTTGCGCTGCGCATCATCGGCGGCGACGTGCCCGAAAGCTTGAAGGACAAGCGACTGATGGCGCTCGACATGGGCGCGCTGATTGCCGGGGCCAAGTATCGCGGCGAGTTCGAAGAACGGCTGAAAGCGGTCTTGAAGGAGATCGAGGCGGCGGCGGGTGAAATCATCCTGTTCATCGACGAGATGCACACGCTGGTGGGGGCAGGCAAGGCCGATGGCGCGATGGATGCCGCCAACCTGATCAAACCCGCGCTGGCACGGGGCGAATTGCATTGCGTGGGCGCCACCACGCTGGATGAATACCGCAAGTATGTGGAAAAAGACGCGGCCCTGGCGCGGCGGTTCCAGCCCGTGATGGTGGAAGAGCCGACGGTTGAAGACACGATCAGCATTTTGCGCGGTATCAAGGAGAAATACGAACTGCACCACGGCGTGCGGATTTCCGATTCTGCGCTGGTGGCGGCGGCGACGCTGAGCCACCGCTACATCACCGACCGTTTCCTGCCCGACAAGGCGATTGACCTGATGGACGAGGCCGCCAGCCGCTTGCGCATGGAGGTGGACAGCAAACCCGAAGAGCTTGACGCGCTCGACCGCGAGATCCTGCAAAAGCAGATCGAGGCGGAGGCGCTGAAGAAAGAGGATGACGCCGCCAGCCGTGACCGGCTGGAGCGGTTGCAAAAGGAACTGGGCGACCTCACGCAGCGCAGCGCGGAAATGACCGCGCAGTGGCAGGCCGAGCGCGACAAGCTGGAAGCGAGCCGCGGGTTGAAGGAACAACTTGAAGCGGCGCGCACGGAACTGGAGCAGGCCAAGCGCGACGGCAACCTCGGCCGCGCGGGGGAACTCAGCTACGGCGTCATTCCGGGGCTGGAGCGGAAGCTGGCGGAAAGCGAGACGCTGGCCGAAGCGATGGTTTCGGAAGCGGTGCGCCCCGAGCAAATTGCCGAGGTGGTGGAACGCTGGACCGGCATTCCGACCAGCAAGATGCTGGAAGGCGAGCGCGACAAGCTGCTGAAGATGGAGGAAGAGCTTGGCAAGCGGGTGATCGGGCAAAAGGCGGCGGTAACGGCGGTGGCCAACGCGGTGCGCCGCGCGCGCGCCGGACTGAATGACGAGGGGCGGCCTTTGGGCAGCTTCCTCTTCCTCGGCCCCACCGGCGTGGGCAAGACCGAGTTGACCAAAGCGGTCGCCGCATACCTTTTTGACGACGATAGCGCGATGGTGCGCATCGACATGAGCGAGTTCATGGAAAAGCATGCGGTGGCCCGCCTGATCGGCGCGCCCCCCGGCTATGTGGGCTATGACGAGGGCGGTGTGCTGACCGAGGCGGTGCGGCGCAGACCCTATCAGGTGATCCTGTTCGACGAGGTCGAAAAGGCGCACCCCGACGTGTTCAACGTGCTCTTGCAGGTGCTTGATGACGGTGTGCTGACCGACGGCCACGGCCGCCACGTGGATTTCAAGCAGACACTGATCGTGCTGACCTCGAACCTTGGTAGCCAGGCGCTGAGCCAGTTGCCCGAGGGCAGCGACAGCGGCGCGGCGCGCGCGCAGGTGATGGAGGCGGTGCGCGCGCATTTCCGGCCCGAGTTCCTGAACCGGCTGGACGAGACCATCATCTTCGAGCGGCTGAGCCGCACCGATATGGATGGCATCGTGCTGATCCAGATGCAGGCGCTCGAAAAACGCCTCGCCGGGCGCAAGATCACGCTGTCGCTCGATGATGCGGCGCGCAAGTGGCTGGCCGATGAGGGCTATGACCCGGTGTTCGGCGCGCGGCCATTGAAGCGCGTGATCCAGCGCCACCTGCAAGACCCGCTGGCCGAGGCGCTCTTGTCAGGTGAGGTCAAGGACGGCGACACCGTGGTGGTGGCTGCCGGGCCGGATGGCTTGGTCGTGGGTGGCCATGCGCCGCGCGCCACACTGGAAAAACCGCACGGGGCGGCGCTGCATTAAGCCTTGCGGCTTGCCTTGGCTTAAATATCCCCCGCGGAGCGGCTTTGGCCTGCCAAGGGCCTCCGGCGGCGATATCTGGCCTGGAGCATTGCCAGCGCCGCCCGGGGGTTCGGGCGGCGCTGGCATTTGAGGATCAGGGCAGCAGCACCGCGTCGATCACATGGATAACGCCATTGGTGGCCTCGACATCGACGCCCGAAATGGTGACGCCGTTCACCTTGGCGCCGCCAGCCAGCGTGAAGGTAAGGTTGCCGCCCTGCACGGTCGGGGCGGTAAGGCCTTCGGAAAGCGCCGAGGACAGAACCTTGCCCGCAACCACATGGTAGGTGAGGATGGCGACCAGCTTGTCCTTGTTTTCGGGTTTCAGCAGGTCTTCCACGGTGCCGGCCGGAAGGGCTGCAAAGGCGGCGTCGGTGGGGGCAAAGACGGTGAAGGGGCCCGGGCCTTTGAGCGTATCGACAAGGCCCGCCGCGCTTACGGCAGCGACCAGCGTGTTAAAGCTGCCCGCGCCAATGGCGGTATCGACAATGTCCTTGTCGGCGGCAAGGGCAGGGGTGGCAAGGAGAGTGGCGGCGCTCAGCGCCAGAAAGGTTCTGCGGATCATCGGGTCATCCTTTGGTTTGCGCGATGCCGTCAGCGCGGCAACGGGGGGAATACGGGCGATCCCGGGGTGCCGGATCACCCTGATATTCGCGTGAGGCGGGCTTGACGACGGCCGTGCACGCGCCAAGCCGCGCGGAGTGGAAATTTCCAGTCACGAAGTCGTGATCTCAGGCGCCTCCGGCGGCGGGATATTTGGACCAAGGCAAGGGATGGGCCGCCTGATCCAAACTGCGACAAGTTTGGCGGAATCGTGAATCCGTTGAAATCTGGCCGCGTGCTATAGCTTGCAAAACGCAGGGAGAGCGCGATGACCACACAGGGACCGAAACTGAGCTGGGCAGATGTGACGCCGAAGGCGCATTTTCTAAACCGCCGCGCCTTCATGACGGCGGCGGCGGGGGTGGCGCTGGCGGGGCCGGTCGCGGCCGGGTCGCTTGGCGCCGCCAAAAGCCGCTATTCCACGGATGCGGCGCCGAACCCGCTGAAGGATATCACCGGCTATTCGAACTATTACGAGTTTGGCTATGACAAGACCGACCCCGAGCGCTATGCGGGCGGACTGACCATCGACCCATGGTCGGTCGAGGTGGGCGGGCTGGTCGAGCGGCCGGGCCACTATGATCTGGCCGATATACAGCGCGGCAAGGCGCTCGAGGAACGCATCTATCGGCTGCGCTGTGTCGAGGCCTGGGCGATGGTGGTGCCCTGGGTGGGGTTCGAGCTTTCGGCCTTTCTGGCGCAGGTCGGGGTGCTGCCGGGCGCGAAATATGTGGCATTTGAAACGCTGGTGCGGCCCGAAGAGATGCCGGGGCAGCGCGGGCGCGGGCTCGATTGGCCCTACCGCGAGGGGCTGCGGCTGGATGAGGCGATGCACCCGCTGACGATCTTGGCCAGCGGGCTTTATGACGAGCCCTTGCCCAAGGGCAACGGCGCGCCCTTGCGGCTGGTGGTGCCGTGGAAATACGGCTTCAAGTCGATCAAGGCGATCGTGAAGATGACGCTGACCGATACCCAGCCCGACAACACCTGGCGCATGCAACAGGCGCGCGAATACGGCTTTTATGCCAATGTGAACCCGGCGGTGGACCATCCGCGCTGGTCGCAGGCCACCGAGCGCAAGATCGGCGCGGGCCTCTTTGGAAACCGTCAGCCGACGCTTTTGTTCAACGGCTATGCCGATCAGGTGGCGGGGCTTTATGCCGGCATGGACCTGGCGAAGAACTACTGATGGCGGCGCTTTCGTTCTCGCTGCCCTATGCGCCCGTACTGAATGGCGCGCTACGCCGGGTGCCGCCTTGGGCGGTGTATCTGGCAGGCACGCTGCCGCTGGCGTGGATCGTGTGGCTGTTGTTCCACAACGGGCTGGGCGTGGACCCGGTGAAAGAGATCGAGCACCGGTTGGGCAAGATCGGGCTCCAGTTCATCGTGGCGGGGCTGGCGGTGACACCGCTCAGGCGGTGGGGCGGGCTGAACCTGCTGCGGTTTCGCCGCGCGTTGGGGGTGCTGGCATTTTGCTATGTGGGGCTGCACCTTGCGGCGTGGCTGGTGCTCGACATGGCGCTCTTGTGGCAGCAGGCGCTGGGCGACATCGTGAAGCGGCCTTATCTCACGCTGGGGATGGCGGGTCTTGTGCTGCTGCTGCCGCTGGCCGCCACGTCGAACGACTGGGCACTGCGTCGCCTTGGCGGCGCGCGCTGGCGGCAGCTGCACAGGCTGGTGTATCCGGCGGCGGTGCTGGGGGGGGTGCATTACCTGTGGCTGGTCAAGGCCTGGCCGCCCGAACCCTTCGTATATCTGGGCGCGATTCTGGTTCTGCTCGCGCTGCGATTGCGGCGTTGAAAGGTGCCGCAGCGGCAATGCCGCCCAAGCCAGCGCGAACGTTTCGTGGTGGGGGGTGATTTGCGAAATATTATTGCGCCAACGGTCGCCGCATGGTGGCCCACGAGCCAAATACCACAAGATTTTGAAGGCTTTGCGGATGCAGCAAAAAAAATGCGCAGATCGCGAAAAAGCCTCTTGCAGGTTTCGGCGCAGGTCCGTAAATACCCCTTCACCGCAGCGGCAAACACCGCGACGGCACGCCGAAAGCGCCGCAAGGCACTGAAGGCAAAACGAAAACTGAAGATTGATCTGGCCGGATGCGCTGAGAGATAAGCGCGCCGGGTATGTTTTGTCTTCGTGCTCTTTGAAATTTTGTTTTACTGAAGAGATATGTGGGCGGTTTGGGTCGTTTCGATGACTGGACGTTTGCATATCGGCCTACTAG
>PHEE01000001.1 GCA_002842855.1 Alphaproteobacteria bacterium HGW-Alphaproteobacteria-4
GCGCGCAATCACGGCCGGTTCGTGCCGACCACCGAGGCGCACGGCATTTTCGCGCAGATCAACGAGGTCTTCGCCAAGGTCGAGAACCTGCAATTTTCGATCGACGCGCTCAAGCAGGGCGAAGGCGGCGTATTTTCCTTCGCTTCGGCCCCCTCGATCTCGCAGCACATCCTGCCGCGCGCGGTGAAAAGGCTGCGGCTCAAATTTCCCGCGCTGAGGATGAACATCAATATTCTGAAGATTGAAGAGACGGTCGATTACCTGTTGCTGAAAAAAGGCGAGCTGGTGGCGATGAGCTACAAGATCGACCACCCCGGCCTTGTTTCGCATCTGCTGGCCTCGGGGCGGCTGGTCGCGGTGGTGCCGGTCGGGCACCCGCTGGCCGCGCAGCATGAGATTGCGCTGGCCGATCTGGCGGCGCATCCGCTGATCGGCATCGACCCCGCCGACCCTTACGGCAGAATCCTGTCGGCGCCCTTTGCCGAACACGGGCTGCCGTTTGAGCTTTCGATTCAGGCGCGGTTTGCGCAGACGGTGAACGCGCTGGTGGCGGCGAACCTTGGGGTGGCGGTGCTGGATGAGTTTTCGATGGCGGCGGCGGAAACCCCCGGTGTGGTGGTTCGCCCGATCGCCGAGCCGACCTCGTTCAAGACCTATGGCGTGGTCAACGCCGAGGTCTCGCGGTCGATCTTTGCCGATGAGCTGATCGAATTCATCAAGGCCGAGATGCGCGCGGCGGTGGCGGCGCGGGGGCGGGGATAACTTCCTGACCCTTGCCCGGCCCCTTTGCAAGGGCTGCGCCCACCCCGGCGGGGCGGGCATCGCCCTCGGTTGCCCTCCGCAATGATCTGCCTCAGCCCTCGGTCAACAGCGCCAACCGCAGCGCAGGCAGATCGAGCGGCAGGCCCGCGAAGATTTGCCATGCATGCACGCCTTGCCAGAAGAACAGCTCATAGCCCGAGATCATTGCCAGCCCCGCCGCTTCGGCATCGCGCAGAAACTGGGTTTCGACAGGGGTATACACGGCATCGAACACCCACGCGGCACCCGCCAGATCCGCAGGCGCAAACACGGAACCGTCGTAACCAACCATGCCGATGGGGGTCGAGTTGATCAGACCTTGCGCGCCCTGCGCGGCCTCGGCCACAGTCGCGAATACCTGCACGGCCATGCCCGGTGCTGCCGCGCGCAGTGCTTCGGCCAAAGCCGTCGCCTTGCTGCGGTCCTGATCGACCAGATGCAGGGCAGGGGCCCTGAGTGCCACCAGCCCGAAGGCAATGGCGCGGCCCACGCCACCGGTGCCGACCATGCACACGGTGCCGGGGTTGGCATCGCCGCGTGCGCCACGGTAGGCGGCGATGAAGCCGGAATGATCGGTGTTGAAGCCCTTTGGCCCGTTTGGCGTGAACAGCACGGTGTTGACCGCGCCGATCGCGCGCACCAGCGGGTCATCGATGCCAAGCCGCGCGGCAGCCCGCTCTTTGTAGGGGTAGGTAATGTTGATGCCGCGATAACCGCCCCTGGCGCAATCGGCAAACACCGCGTCGAAATCACGCCCCATGTCGCGCGGCACCAACCGCGCGTAATCCACCGCCAGCCCGTTCTGCGCCCCCGCCAGCCGATGCAGCAACGGCGAGCGCGAGCGCGCGATATTGTCGCCGATCAGCCCAAGTTGCAGGTCGGTTTTCTGCGTTGTCATTTCCGCCCCCAAAGCCTGCGCCAGCCGCGCCCGGCCATGCCCCAAACCGGCGTTTGCGACACGAAGATCAGGATCACCGAGGCCAACAGTACCGCCGACAGCGGCGAGCTGAGCGTGCCCCAAAGCAACCTCCCAAGGTCCTCACGGTCGGAAATGATCGCGCGGCGCCAGTTTTCGTCGATCAGGCGGCTCAGGATGACGCCAAGGATCACCGGGCCGACCTGATAGCCGTAAAGCTTCAGGAAGTAGCCAAACACCCCGAAGCCGAGCGCCCAATAGACATCCATCAGGCTGTTGGTCACCGCATAGGCGCCGACGATGCTGAGCAAAAGGATCAGCGGAATTAGCACCGGGCGCGGCAGCTCGACGATCTTCACGAACAGCCGAATGCCGGTGAGGCCGAAAAGCAGCATGAAGAAATTGGCCAGCACCAGCGCGCCGACGATGAACCAGAACATCTCGGGCCGGTCGATCATCAGCATCGGGCCGGGGTTGAGGCCGTGAATGAACATGGCGCCAATGATGATCGCGGTCACCGCGTCGCCCGGAATGCCGAGCGTGATCATCGGAATGAAGGCACCACCCACCGCCGCGTTGTTGGCCGATTCAGGCGCCACCAGCCCTTCGCGCGCGCCTTGCCCGAACGGAACCTCGGGGTTCTTGGTCACCCGCTTGGCATGATCATAGGCCAGCAGCGCCGCAATATCGCCGCCGGTGCCGGGCAGGGCGCCGATGAACACCCCGATGGCCGAGGTTTGCAGGCTGAGCGGCAGGTATTTGCGCACCGCCCCCCAAGACGGGATGATGCGGCTGATCGCCTGCTTGATCGCCAGCTTGTCGATGTGGTGCAGCTGCATCAGCGCTTCGGAGATGCCAAAGAGGCCGATCATCACCGCGATAAAGCTGATGCCGCCCCACAGGTCGATGATGCCAAAGGTGAACCGTTCCTGCGCGGTCAGCGGGTCAAGCCCCACCGCGCCGATCAACAGCCCCAGCGCCCCCGCAAACACGCCCTTCATCAGGCTTTCGCCCGAAAGCGAGCCGACCAGCAGAATGCCGAGAATCGCCAGCAACATGTAGTCGCGCGGCTGAAAGCGCAGCGCGAATTCCGAAACGGCGGGCGCCGCGATGGCCAGAACCGCAATTCCGATGGCGCCGCCGACGAAGCTCATCACCGTCGAAATGCCGATCGCCTCGCCCGCTTCGCCCTTTTGCGCCAAGGGATAGCCGTCAAGCGCGGTGGCAATGGCTGAAGGCGCGCCGGGGATGTTAAGCAAGATCGCGGTGCGCGAGCCGCCGTAAACCCCGCCCATGTAGATGCCCACCATCAGGCTCAGCGCCGGGTAGATATCCCATGTGAAGGTGAACGAAATCAGGATCGACACCGCCATGGTGACCGACAGGCCCGGAATCGCACCCACATAGATGCCCGCAAACGTGCCAAGCGCGATCAGCCCCAGCAGTTGCAGATCAAACCACGAAATCAGGAAATAGTGCAGCGAATCCATCATTTTGGCGACCCCGAAAAGAGGTTCTGCACCCAGGCGATGATCTCGCGTTCAGGCACGACGCCTTCGGGCATCAGCACGGTAAAGATCAGCCGGAACACGATGTAGATACCCGCCACCGACAGCACCGAAATGCCGAGCGCATAGAGCGGCGAAGTGCGGCCCAGCAGCCAGATCGAGATGGTCAGAAAAACGAACGAGGTCGGCAGGAACCCCAGCGGCTGCAGCGCCACCGCATAAAGCCCGATCATCAGGGCCATGCCGACCACCCGCAGCGGCAAGATCTCGCGCCAGTCGCGGATATGGCTGGCGGCGGGCAGGCGCGCCGTGCGCCAGAAGATCAGCCCCGAGGTGATGACCATCACCGCCGTCACCGCCAGCGGGAAGGTGCCGGGCGCGCTCAGCGCCTCAAATCCCGAAATCCCGAAGGCAATGGTCGTCAGCCAGAGGCTGAGCACCAGAAGTGCAAGCGAAAACGCGGCCTCGCCGGGCAGTCTGCGGGTCTTGTCGTGCATGAAAACGTCCCCCCCAATTCCAGGTGAAACGCCGCCCCGCGGCCTCGGCAACGGGGCGGCGCATCTGGTTTGGCACGAGCTTAGGGCCGCGCGATGCCGAAGTCAGCCGGCGAGAACTTGGCGGCGCCGGCATCAAACACCAGCCAGGCAGTGGTTTTCTGCCAGTTGGTCAGGAAGCTGCGCGCGTCCTCGCCCGCGAGGTTCAGCATCGAGAAGCCGCGGCCCTCGATCAGCGCCACGAACTCGGGGTTGTGGGTCGCTTCGCCAAAGGCGGCTTGCAGCTTGTCCACCACTGCGTCGGGCGTGCCGTTTTTCACGAAGATGCCGAAGAACGGGCCCCAGGGCAGGTATTTGGCATAGGCCGGGTAAGCCTCGGTGATCGGCGCCACATCGGGCAGGGCCGGGTTGGCGGTGGTATCGATCAGCACCAGTGGCTTCATGCGGCCGGCTCGAATGCCTTCAATCGCGGCCCCCAGAACGGCAGGCATCACGTCGATGGCGCCGCCTTGCAGCGCGGTCAACGCCGGGCCGTCGCCATCATAGGGCACCGCGATAACCGGAAGCGCCACTTCCGAGGACAGCATGGCGGTGATCACCGACGGCAGGCCGCCGGGGCCGGTCGAGCCGAACTTCACCTCGTTCGGGTGCGCCGCAATATAGGCCACAAGCTCGGCGAAGGTGTTGTAGGGCGCATCGGGGCGCGCCACCAGCAGCGGCACGCCGCGCGCGATCAGGTTGATCGGGGTAAAATCGGCATAGTCGCTGTCGCCAAGGCCCATTACCTTGTAAAGCTGCGGGTTTTCGGCGCCCATGAGCAGCGTGTAGCCATCGGCAGCTTGCGCGCCGACATATTTAAGCGCAATCGCGCCAACCCCGCCGGTCATGTTCTGCATCACCACCGAGCCACCGAGAATCTTTTCGGCATGCGGCGTGATCGAGCGCATCACCACGTCGGTGGAACCGCCCGCGCCCCACTGGATGATGCCCTGAATCGCTTTTTCGGGGTATTCGGCCATCGCGGGCGCAGCCGCCATCAGCAGCGCCGTAACGGCGCCGAGCAATTTGGTCTTCATGGAACCCTCCCAAGGTCACGGTGTTCAGACACGGCATCCTCTGGCCGTGTCGATACGCAAGATTTGTCGGCTACGGCCGGGCATAACGTCAATTGCTTAACTATGCCTTTTCATAAACCTGATGTTATTTTGTGTCCGGCCCGCGGGGTTTCTGGCCCGCCAGATCAGAACGGTGACCGCAGGCCCATCAGATATTCGCAATAGATAAGATACCAAACGCAGGCACGTACAGCCAATGCCCCGGGTGATGCCCTCGCCGCCGAAGCCGTTGATTTTCTGCCCCGCCCCGGTAATATCCATCGGGTAGGTACTTGTGACAGGGCGGACCATGCGGCGGATCGCGGCGATATTTCTGGCTTTCACCCTCGGTGCCACCCCGGTGCTGGCCGAGAAATACGAAACCACCCGGCTTTTCAACCGCGGTGCCTGGTATGTAGAGCTGACGCATGACACCGAAGATGGCCAGCTTTGGTGTTCCGGTGAAACCCGCAACAACAGCGCCCAGACGTTCTCGGTCACCGCCTATGATGATGGCGCGGTCGTCCTGTTCGTGTTCGACAACAGCTGGAACCTTGCGCCGCGCGCTGTCGATTTCATCGTTTACATCGACCGCCAGCGCTGGACGATCAGCGGCGATGCCGATGGCGTGGCCATTTCGGTGGCGCTCGACGGCAAGGACAAGGCCGACGAGTTTCTGGTTGACCTTGCACGCGGCAATTCCGTTGCGGTGGCCAACGCCGACGACCGCCGCATTGCCAGCTTCTCGCTTTCCGGGTCGTCCGCCGCGCTATCGACCTTGATGGATTGCTGGTCGAGCATCCTTGTCGGCGGTCCGGGGCCGGGCAAGAAAGACCCGTTCTGAGCGGCGTTACAACACCCCCATCACCTCATACATCACCGGCTCGAAGCTGCGGCAGAGCGTGGCGATGTGGCGGTTGCGTTCGCGCATTTCGGTGGTGCGCAGCATCGCCATGAAATCCTCGCGCTTCTGCCACTGGCTGTAATTGGCAATGCGGGTCTGCGCGTCATTCATGTGAAGCGCGGCCGCCAGAAAGCCGGGTTGGTGGCGGATGAACTTGTGGTAGGCATCTGCCAATGCCTCCATCAGGTCGTCGGCGGTGCCGGGTGTCATCTCGAATGTGGTCAACACGGTCTGGCCTTTGAAATCCTTTGAAATCTGCATGGCTCGGCCCTCCTTTGGTGCATCCTGCCACAGCCTTGCGCGCGCGTCACGCGGCGTGAAGTGGCGTGTATGCGCGGCCGCTATAGCAAGAACAGCACAATCCCTGGAAACGCCACCAGCAGCAGCACGCGGGCAAGGTCGGATGCCACGAACCACAGCACGGGGCCATAGGCGGCGCTCGCCGGGGTTTCGCGGTCAAGCGCGCAGATCACGAACAGGTTCATGCCAACAGGGGGGGTAACAAGGCCCACCTCGACCACGATCAGCACCAGCACGCCGAACCAGACCGCCGTATCGGCACCAGCAAGGCCAAAGTCGAGGCCCGCAACCAGCGGCCAGAAGATCGGGATGGTCAGCAGAATCATCGAAAGGCTGTCCATCACGCAGCCAAGCGCTAGGTAGAAGACAAGGATCAGCCCCAGCACCGCAAACGGCCCCAGCCCCAGCCCCACGACAAACGCAGACAGTTCCTGCGGCACCCGCGCGAACGCCAGAAAGCCGTTGTAAAGCGCGGCACCCAGCAGGATGAAAAAGATCATCGCGCTGGCACGCGCGGTTTCAAGCAACGCCTCGACCAGCCCGGCACGGCCCAGCCCGCCGCCCGCCCAGGCGACCAGCCCGGTGCCGGCGGCGCCCACCGCAGCGCCCTCGGTCGGGGTGAACCAGCCGCCCCAGATGCCACCCACCACCAGCGCGAAGATCGCCGCCACCGGCCAGAGTGCCAGCGTCGCGCGGCCGCGCCCGCCGCGCGGCTGCGGCGCCCCCGCCGCCTCGGGGTGACGGCGCACATATAGCGCGATCACCACCCCGTAGCCCGCCGCCGCCAGCAGCCCCGGCAGCAGCGCCGCCAGAAACAGCCGCGCGATATTGGTTTCGGTCAGGATCGCATAGATCACCAGCACCACCGAGGGCGGAATGAGAATGCCCAGCGTTCCCCCCGCCGCCAGCGTCGCCACCGAAAACCCGCCCGTATAGCCCGCGCGCTTCAACTCGGGCAGCGCGACTTGCCCCATCGTCGCGGCGGTGGCCAGCGACGATCCGCAGATCGCCCCGAACCCCGCAGAGGCCGCAACCGATGCCATCGCCAGCCCGCCGCGCCAATGCCCGACCCATGCCCCGGCAGCACGAAACAGCGCCCGGCTCATGCCGCCACGGGTGGCAAACTGGCCCATCAGCAGAAACATCGGAATGACCGCAAGCGAATAGCTTGAAAACGTCGAAAAGCTCTCGGTTTTCAGCCGCGCCAGCACCATTGCCGGGCTGCCGGTGGCCAGCGTCAACCCCGCCGCGCCCACCGCGAACATCGCCAGCCCGATCGGCGCGCGCGCAAAGATCAGTGCCAGCAGCAACGGGAATGAGGCAAAGCCCAGCGCCAGCGTGCTCATGGCCGCGCCCGCAGCGCATCCCACGTCGCCACCAGCGCCGCTACCGCGGCGGCAGCGGTGCACGCGGCATAGGCCCACCAAACCGGGATCGCCAGCAGAAAGGTGGTCTCGCCGCTGCGTGCCTTGGCCGAGGTGCCCGCGCCCAACCGCCACGCGATCAGCACCATCGCCGCCGCCATCCCCAGCGCCCAGAACCGCATCAACGCGGCATTGGCGCGTGCAGGCAGCCGTGCGGTAAACACCTCGACCGTGGCATGTGCCCGGTCAAGCTGAGCCAGCGGCAGAAAGGCAAACACCACAAAAGCCACGCCCAGCTCGACCAGTTCATACCCCGCGCGCACCGGGCCAAACCCCGCCAGCCCCAGCCGCGCCAGCGCATTGCCCGCCACGCTGGCACAGACCATCGCCACCAGCGCCAGCAGCACCGCGCCCCCCACCAGTGCCAGCCCCTGCGCCAGCCCCCGCATCAGTCGCTCAAGCACCATGCGCTGCCAGTGCCGCCTTCACCCGCGCAAGCAGTCCCGCGCCGTCAATCCCGACCGCCGCCATTTCGGCCAGCCATTGTGTCACCACCGGCTCGGCTGCGGCCTGCCAGCGCGCGGCCTCGGCCTCGCTCAGCACCACCACCGCATTGCCCGCCGCCACCGCTTCGGCGCGCATCGGCGCATCGGCACCCTGTTGCAGCCGCCCGGCGTTGGCTGAGAACGCCGCGCCCGATGCCGCATCGATGATGGCGCGCAAATCGGGCGGCAGCCCCTCATACCGGCCCGTGTTCATCGCCAGAATGAAGGTTGCCACATAGACCGCGCGACCCGGAAATTCGGTGTGGTTGTGCACCAGCTCCGCCGCGCGGATCGAGCTTGTCACCTCCCACGGCAGCAGCGCGCCATCGATCACGCCTTTCGCCAGCGCCTCGGGCACCGCCGGCACCGCCATGCCCAGCGCCACCGCGCCCAATCCTTCCAGCAGTTGTGCGGTAATCCGCGACGGCGCGCGCAGTTTCAGCCCCGCCATGTCCTCAAGCCGCAGCACCGGGCGCGCGGAATGGATTACCCCGGGCCCGTGCACCCAGGTGCCAAGAATGTGCATGTCCTTGAAATCGGTAGTGAACATTTCGGCTTCGGCAATCTCCCAGAAGGCCCGGCTGGCGCCTTCGGCATCGGCCACGAGAAACGGCAATTCAAATGCCTCGCTGCGCGGAAACCGCCCCGGCGTATAGCCCGGCAAGGTCCAGATGATATCGACCACGCCATCGAGCAACTGATCGACCAGATCGGCGGGTTTGCCGCCCAGCTGCATCGAGGGGTAGCGTTCAATCTTGATCCGCCCACCCGAGTCGGCCTCGATCCGGTCGGCCCAGGGGTCGAGGATATTGGCAGGCACGAAACTTTGCGCGGGCAGGAACTGGTGCAGCCGCAGCACAACCTGCTGTGCGGCCGCGGCGCCGGTCAGGGAAAACAGCAGGGCAAGGGCAGCAAACGTGCGGGCAATCATCGGCGGTCTCCTCGGCTGGTCGCGCGCACTATGTTAGGGCGCGGGGTGCCTGTCCAGCCTCAGCGCTGCCGCCAGATCGTCGCGCGCAATTGCGACGGTTTTCAAGATCGCAAAGACCTGGGCGCCGGGTTCCAGCGCCAGCACGCGGGCTGACCGATCGGTGATCCGCGCCAATGCGGCATCGGGGCCGATGCGCAGGCCCACCGCCACGCCCCCCGGCCCCCCGGCAAGCGCGGTGACCTCGGCAGGTAGAATGTTCAAGGCCGAAATCGCCTCGGGGCGCGCCCGCGCCAACATCACATCGTCTGCCGCAATGCGCAGCCTGACCGGCGAGCCAACAGCGGCCACGATCAGCGGCACGAACAGCCGCCCCGCCGGGTGCGCAAGTTCGCTAAGGCCGTCGTCAACATGATGCGCCGCGACCGTCGCCGCCAGCACCGCCCCCGCACCGCGCGGCCCCAGCGCCCCCGCCAACGCGGGGTCGGCCAGGACCTCGGCCAGCGGCCCCGCCGCCGCAACCCCGCCCGCCGCTAGCACCACCACGTTTTCGGCCAGCCGCGCCAATTCCGCAATGTCATGGCTGACGTAAAGAATAGGCAGCCCGTGCAACCCGCAAAGCCGCTCCAGATAAGGCAGTATCTCGGCCTTGCGCACCGCATCGAGCGCGGCCAGCGGCTCGTCAAGCAGCATCAGGCATGGCCGGGTCAACAGCGCGCGGCCAATCGCGACCCGCTGCCGTTCGCCCCCCGAAAGGCCGGCCACCCGGCGGCCCAGCAGCGGCCCAAGGTCGAGCATCTGGACCACCTCGCCCCAGCCCGGCCCCGGCAAACCGCGCGCGCGCCGGTCGGCATACCGCAGGTTTCCCGCTACCGACAGATGCGCGAAAAGACGCGCGTCCTGAAATACATAGGCAATTCCGCGCGCCTCGGGCGGCAGCCATAGACCCGGCGCCTGCCAGACCTCGCCACCAAAGCGCACGCTGCCCGTCGCTGCCCGCTCCAGCCCCGCAATTACCCGCAGCAGGGTTGATTTGCCCGCCCCCGAGGCGCCGAAGATGGCCGTTACCCCGTCGGGGGCGAATTCTTGCGCCACCCGCAAGGCAAATCCGGGCCGCGCAAGGGCTACATCCACCGTCAGCATCACGCCCCCCAGCCCTGCGGAAAGCGGCGGTTGAGGCTGTAGACCGCAAGCAGCATTGCAAACGACCCCACCAGCATCAGCGCCGAAAGCGCATGCGCCTCGGCCAACCGGATCGTCTCGACATGCTCGTAAATCGCAATCGAGATCACCTTGGTGCGGCCCGGAATATTGCCCCCCACCATCAGCACCACACCAAACTCGCCCAGAGTATGCGCGAAGGTCAGCACCATCGCCGTCATCACCCCGCGCGCCGAAAGCGGCAGCGCCACCGTGCAAAAACGGTCGAGCGGCCCCGCGCGCAGGCTGGCGGCGGCCTCCATCGGCGCCCGGCCCAGTGCCTCGAACGCCGCTTGTAAAGGCTGCACCGCGAACGGCAGCGAATAGATCATCGAGGCCAGCACGAGGCCGGTGAAGCTGAAAGTCAGCGTCTCGCCGGTGAGGGTGAGAAAGGCACCGCCCAAGGGCGCGCGGGGCGAAAAGGTGATGAGCAGGTAGAACCCCAGCACCGTCGGCGGCAGCACCAACGGCAGCGCGGTGATGGCTTCGACCAGCGGCTTTGCCCGGGTGCGGGTATGTGCCAGCCACCACGCCAGCGGCAGCGCGAGCAGCAAGAGCGCCAGCGTTACCACTGCCCCCAGCCGCAGCGTTAGCCAGAGCGGGCCAAGGTCGGGCAGGGTCACGGCGCGGCCGCGTAGCCAAAGCGGGTGTTGATTGCCTGCGCCTCGGGGGTTTTCAGCCAATCGAGAAAGCCGCGCGCCGCCGGGTTGCCCGCGCCATGGGCAAGCAGTACCGCATCTTGCCGGATCGGCTGGAACAGGTCCTGCGGCACCAGCCAGCGGCTGCCCCCGGTATCATCCGCCACCGCCGACAGCGCCACGAAACCGGCTTCGGCAGCGCCACTTGCCACCATCGCGTTGGTCTGGCCGATGTTCTCGCCCGTCACGATGCGCGGCTGCACCGTTTGCCAAAGCCCCAGCGCCTCCAGCGCCTGTTTCGCCGCCACGCCATAGGGGGCAAGGTCGGGGTTGGCGATGGCAAGGTGGCGCAGCCCCGGGTCGGTCAGGGCCGCCAGCGGATCGGCGCCGATGCGGGCCGGATCGGGCGACCAGAGCGCCAGCGCCCCCACCGCATAGGTAAAGCGCGTGCCCGCCACGCCCGCACCCTCGGCCTCAATCCGCGCCGGGGTGGCGGCATCGGCTGAAAGCAATGCGTCATAGGGCGCGCCTTCGCCGATCTGCGCGTAAAGCTTGCCGGTCGATCCGGTGGTCAAGGTGATCTGGTGCCCGCTCGCGGCGCTGAAAGCTGCCGCCTGTGTCTCGGCGGCAGTAGCGTAGTTTGCCGCCACAGCGACCAGCGCGGTATCGGCCGCCGCCGGGCCGGCACACAAGAACAGGGCAAGCAGGGTGCGGCGCAGCATAGCGGTGTCCTTCGTTATTTCCGTTCGAACATAACGAAGCTAAAACGCCGTGCAAGCCGAAAAATGCCGCCCGCTGCCGGGGCGCAGGCGGGGGGCCGTCTGCCCCCGCGGCGCGGGCGACCCCGCGGCGGGGCCGCCCGCGCCTTTCCCCCCGAGGGTATTTTCACGTTGAAGACAGGGGGGCGGGCGGGCGCAGCGCTTGCAGGTCGATGATGGCGGGGGCGGCGGCGGTTTCGGCAGCGGCCTGCATGGCGGTATAGGCCACCAGCACCCGATGCCCGGTTTCGGTCAGATGCGCGCCGCCGCCGTGGGCGCCGCCCCGCGCCGATGCAACCAGCGGGCCCGAAAACATCGCATTGAGCACCTCGACCAGCGACCAGGCGCGCTTGTAGCTCATGCCCATCCGCGCCGCAGCGGCGGAAATCGAGCCGGTTTCGGCGATCAGCGCCAGCAGGTCTGCCTTGCCGGGGCCGATAAAGGCGCCGTCGTCGAAGTGCAGCCGGAGGCGCAGCCGAGGCGGCATGCTCAGCCCTGCCGCACGGCTTGGGTCTGGGTGCCAAGCCCGTCGATGCCGAGCCGCATGGTTTGGCCCGCGCGCAGATAGACTGGCGGCTTTTGCCCCATGCCGACGCCGGGCGGGGTGCCGGTGGCAATGATGTCGCCCGGCTGCAACGACATGAACCGGCTGACGTAGGCGATCAGTTCGGCCACCCCGAACACCATCGTCGCGGTGCTTCCTTGCTGGCGCATCACCCCGTCCAGTTCCAGCCACAGGTGCAGCGCCTGCGGGTCGGGCACCTCGTCAGGCGTTACCAGCCAGGGACCGATCGGGCCGAAGCTGTCGCAGCCCTTGCCCTTGTCCCAGGTGCCGCCGCGGTTCATCTGATAGTCGCGCTCGCTCACGTCATTGACGACGCAATAGCCCGCGACATGGGTCAGCGCGTCTTCTCGCGCGATGTAGCTGCCGCCGCGCCCGATCACCACGCCCAGCTCTACCTCCCAGTCGGTTTTCTCCGACCCGCGCGGCAGCGCCACGCCATCGTCAGGGCCGCAGATGGCGCTGGTCCATTTGTTGAAGATGATCGGCTCGGCCGGCACCGGCAGCCCCGATTCGGCGGCGTGGTCGGCGTAGTTCAGGCCGATGCAGACGAACTTGCCCACCGCGCCAACGCAGGGCCCCAGCCGCAGCCCTGCTTGCGGCACCCCCGGCACCAGCGGCAGGCTTTCGGGGGCAAGTGCCGCGATCTGCGCCAGCGCTTCGGGCAGCAGCAGCGCCCCGGCAATGTCGCCCACCACACCGGTCAGGTCGCGCACCCGCCCGCCCGCATCGAGAATCCCCGGCCGCTCTGCCCCAGCCGCGCCGTATCGCACAAGTTTCATACCGCTACTCCCGTTTGGCGCTACCCTAGCCACTCGCCCACGCTACGGAAAGCCCAACCAACGCATCCGGCCATAACGATTTGTAAAGGAACGACAAACAGGCCACAATGCGGTCGCCATGCCGCAGCGCGGCAGAAAGTAACGTAGGGGAAATGTAACAGATTTGTTGCAAGCGCCGCGATTCGCGGCAAATCTGGCGCCAGCGAAGGCGCGGCGTCGTTGGAACGTCACAAAAGGCGCCTATTGCAGTCATGTGCCCGTCCGGGCCCTGACATCAATAAACGGGGAGAATGTCTGAAATGACGATGAAACCGATGCACTGGCTTGCCGGCGCTGCCGCGCTGTTGTCCACCACCGCGCTTGTGCAGGCGCAAGATCTGGCGGCGCTTGAAGCCGCCGCCAAGGCCGAGGGCGCGCTGACCACCATCGCTCTGCCGCATGACTGGTGCGGCTATGGCGACGTGATCGCGGGCTTCAAGGCCAAATACCCCTGGATCACCGTAAACGAGCTGAACCCCGACGCCGGTTCCGCCGACGAGGTCGAGGCGATTCGCGCCAACAAGGGCAATACCGGCCCGCAGGCGCCCGACGTGATCGACGTGGGGCTGGCCTATGGCCCGGCCGCCAAGGAAGAGGGCCTGATCCAGCCCTACAAGGTTGCCGCCTGGGACGAGATTCCCGACAGCATCAAGGATGCCGACGGCTACTGGTATGGCGACTATTACGGCGTGATGTCGTTCATGGTGAACAAGGATCTGGTCGATAACGTGCCGACCGACTGGGCCGACCTGCTCAAGCCCGAATACAAGGCTTCGGTGGCGCTGGCCGGCGATCCGCGCGCCTCGAACCAGGCGATTCTGGCGGTGCTGGGCGCGGGCCTGTCGGCGGGCGGCGCGGCGGGCGCCGAATCGGGCGCCAAGGGCCTTGCCTACTTTGCCGAGATGAACAAGGCGGGCAACTTCGTTCCCGTCATCGGCAAGGCTGGCACGCTGGCGCAAGGCGCCACCCCGATCGTGCTGATGTGGGACTACAACGCCCTTTCGGCACGCGACAACCTCAAGGGCAACCCGCCGGTGGAAGTTGTGGTTCCGGCCACGGGCGTGCTTGCGGGGGTCTATGTGCAGGCGATCTCGGCCTATGCGCCGCACCCGAACGCGGCGAAACTCTGGATGGAGTTCCTCTATTCGGATGAAGGCCAGAACCTCTGGCTCAAGGGCTATTGCCACCCGGCGCGCTTCAACGCGATGGCGGCGGCGGGCAAGATTCCGGCCGAGCTGATGGCCGCGCTGCCCCCGGCTGAGGCCTATGAGGCCGCCTACTTCCCGACGCTGGAAGAACAGGCCGCCAACAAGGACGCCGTCACCGCCGGTTGGGATGCCGTGGTAGGCGCCAACGTGCAATAAGCGGTCCTGACCGCCATGCCCGCCCCGGAGCGTTCCGGGGCGGGTGATTTGCTGCCTTTTGAATCCGGACCCACGCATGACCGCATCCACTCCCGTAACCGCCAGACGGCGCTTGCCGCTGAACTGGCTCGGCATCGTGCCGTTTGCGGCCTTCGCGATACTGTTTCTGATCTGGCCCACGATGAATATCGTGGTCGGCGCCTTTCGCAATTCGGCGGGCGAGACGACGCTTGACAACGTCATCGGCCTTTTCACGCCGTCGATCATGGCTTCCTACTGGATTTCGATCAAAATCTCGGTGGCTTCTGCGCTTTTGGGCTGTGGCATCGGCTTTGCGGTTGCCGCTGCGTTCACGCTTGGCGGCCTGCCGCAATGGGTGCGCGGACCGCTGCTGACCTTTTCGGGGGTCGCGTCGAACTTTGCCGGGGTGCCGCTGGCCTTTGCCTTCATTGCCACGCTGGGGCGGCTGGGGCTGGTTACGGTGCTGCTCAAAAGCTGGTTCGGCATCAACATCTACACGATGGGCTTCAATCTGCTCAGCTTCTGGGGCCTGACCGCGACCTACCTGTTTTTTCAGATTCCGCTGATGATCCTGATCATCACCCCCGCACTTGACGGGTTGAAGAAGGAATGGAAGGAGGCCGCGCAAATCCTCGGTGCCTCGGGCTTTCAATACTGGCGCATGGTGGCGCTGCCGATCCTGTTTCCCGCCCTGCTGGGCACCTTCGCGCTCTTGTTTGCCAACGCGTTCGGCGCGGTTGCCACCGCCTATGCGCTGACCGGGTCTTCGATGTCGATCGTGCCGATCCTGCTGTTTGCGCAAATCCGCGGCGACGTGCTGCAAGACCCGCATCTGGGCTACGCGCTCGCTTTTGGCATGATCGTGGTCACCGGGTTTGCCAATGTGGTCTATGTCTGGCTGCGGGCGCGTTCGGAAAGGTGGATGCAATGACCAAGCTCTGGTCCTGGCTCGCGCTTGCCGTCGGCCTGATCTACTTTTTCCTGCCGCTGATCGGCATGACCGAGTTTTCGCTGAAAATGCGGCGCGGCGAGTATTCGTTTGATGCCTACCGCGCGGTGCTTGAAGACCCGCGCTTTCAGCAGACCTTCTCTTACTCGGTATTCATGGCGTTGTTGACCATTGTGTTCGGGGTGCTGCTGGTGGTGCCCACCGCCTATTGGGTGCGCCTGAAACTGCCCCGCATCCGCCCCTATATCGAGTTCATCACCCTGCTGCCGCTGGTGATTCCGCCCATCGTCATCGTGTTCGGCTATATCCGGCTTTACAACACCTCCAGCTGGCTGCCGCTGACCGGCACCGCGATGGGCACCAACCTTCTGCTGATGTTCGGCTATGCCACACTGTCGCTGCCCTACATGTACCGCGCCGTTGATACCGGGCTGCGCTCCATCGACGTCGGCACCCTGACCGAGGCGGCGCAATCGCTTGGCGCTGGCTGGGTGACGATTCTGGCGCGCGTGATCCTGCCCAATGTGCTGGTGGCGGTGCTCTCGGGCGCGTTCCTGACTTTCGCCATCGTGATTGGCGAATTCGTGCTGGCGGCACTGCTCAACCGCCCGGCCTTCGGGCCATACCTGCAACTGATGGGCGCCAACCGCGCCTACGAACCGGCGGCGCTGGCGGTGATCGCGTTCGCCATCACCTGGGCCTGCATGGGGCTGATCCAGCTTATCACCCGGTTCTCCAAACACACGAAGGCGGCGCGCTGATGGCATTTCTCGATATCGAACACCTCGAAAAATCCTACGGCACCACCAAGGTGGTAAAAGATTTCAACCTTGCCGTGGACAAGGGCGAGTTCGTTTCATTCCTTGGCCCCTCGGGCTGCGGCAAAACCACCACCCTGCGCATGGTGGCGGGGTTTGAAACCCCCTCGCAGGGCGCCATCCACATCGACGGCAAGGATATGCTGCGCCTGCGCCCCAACCAGCGCAACATCGGCATGGTGTTTCAGGCCTATGCGCTTTTTCCCAACCTCACGGTGGCGCAGAACGTGGCCTTCGGCCTCAAGGTCGCGGGCACCGACAAGGGCGTGATAGCCGAGCGGGTGGCCGAAATGCTTGAAACCATCGGCCTGCCCGAACTTGGCAACCGCTATCCATTCCAGCTTTCGGGTGGCCAGCAACAGCGCGTGGCGCTGGCCCGCGCGCTGGCGGTGCGCCCGCAGGTCTTGCTGCTTGATGAGCCGCTTTCCGCGCTCGATGCAAAGATCCGCGTCTCCTTGCGCGGCGAGATCCGGGCGATCCAGCAAAAGCTGGGCATCACCACGATCTATGTCACCCACGATCAGGAAGAGGCGCTCAGCATGTCTGACCGCATCGTGGTCATGCATCAGGGCATCGCCGACCAGGTTGGCACGCCGTTTGAAATCTACAATCGCCCGACCACCCGCTTTGTCGCCAATTTTGTCGGCACCCTGACGCTGCTTGAGGCGCAGGTGCTTGACCCCGCCACCGGGCGGGTGTCGATCGGCGGGGTCGAGGCAACGCTCGGGCGGCGCTTGCCCAAGGGCGCTGTCACGCTGGCGGTGCGGCCCGAGATGGTCAGCCTGGGGTCCGCGCCGGGGCGCGAGACCGAAGTGACCGGGCGCATTGTCGATGTCGATTTTCTCGGCTCGGTGATCCGCCTGCGGGCGCAGATCGGGCAATCGGTGCTGGCTTTCGACACCTTCAACAACTCGCACGCGAACCCACCGAAGGTCGGGTCCGAAGTCACCCTGTCGCTCGCCGCCCGCGACCTTCTGCTGATCGGTGATTAGGCGGGGCGTTTTCGGTGCGCCGCCTTGCCTGGTCCCAGACCGGGCAGCGCCAGAACCGCCCCCACGGGGGCGGGCGCTGCCCCTCGGCATCGCGTCGCCAAGCGTAGGTCGCCCATGAACCTCGCCCCGGCACCACACCAGAGGCCCTTTCGCGCGGCCCCGCACCCCGCTATATGCCGCGCATGAGCCCGAACCCGCCCAACCTCCGCCCCGATCTTGCCCGCGCGCTGGTGCCCGATGCGCCGCGCCCCGGCCAGCCCACCATCGGCATGGTCAGCCTGGGCTGCCCGAAGGCGCTGGTGGATAGCGAGCGCATTCTTACCCGCCTGCGCGCCGAGGGCTACGCCATCAGCCCAGATTATCGCGGCGCCGACGCAGTGATCGTCAACACCTGCGGCTTTCTCGACAGCGCCAAGGCCGAAAGTCTTGAGGCAATTGGCGAGGCACTTGCCGAAAATGGCCGGGTGATCGTGACCGGCTGCCTTGGTGCCGAGCCTGCCTACATCACCGGCGCGCACCCCACCGTGCTCGCCGTCACCGGCCCGCACCAGTATGAGGCGGTGCTTGATGCCGTGCATGCCGCCGTGCCGCCCGCGCCCGACCCCTTCATCGATCTCTTGCCCGCCACCGCCGTCAGCCTTACCCCGCGCCACTACAGCTATCTGAAGATTTCCGAAGGCTGCAACCACGCCTGCAAGTTCTGCATCATCCCCGACATGCGCGGCCGCCTTGTAAGCCGCCCTGCCCATGCCGTGCTGCGCGAGGCCGAAAGGCTGGTGGCGGCGGGGGTCAAGGAACTGCTGGTGATCAGCCAGGATACCTCGGCTTACGGGCTCGACCTCAAACATGCGGCCGAGCGCGGCCACCGCGCCCATATCACCGACCTTGCGCGCGATCTGGGGTCGCTCGGCGCCTGGGTGCGGCTGCACTACGTCTACCCCTACCCGCATGTGCGCGATCTGGTGCCCTTGATGGCCGAGGGGCTGGTGCTGCCCTATCTCGACATCCCGTTTCAGCACGCCCACCCCGAAACCCTGCGCCGCATGGCCCGCCCCGCCGCCGCCGCCAAGACCCTTGACGAGATCGTCGCCTGGCGCGCGGTCTGCCCCGACATCACCCTGCGCTCCACCTTCATCGTCGGCTACCCCGGCGAAACCGAGGCCGAGTTTCAGACCCTGCTTGACTGGATCGACGCGGCGCAGCTTGACCGGGTCGGCTGCTTTCAATACGAAAACGTCAAGGGCGCGCGGTCAAACGCGCTGCCCGGCCATGTTCCTGCCGAGGTCAAGCAAGAGCGCTATGATCGTTTCATGCAAAAGGCGCAGGCGATATCCGCGGCAAAACTGGCCCAAAAGGTTGGAAAACTGCTGCAAGTGATCGTCGATGAGGTCGATTCCGAAGGCGCAACCTGCCGCACCTGGGCCGACGCACCTGAAATTGACGGCAATCTTTTCATTGATGAAGGGTTTGCGGGGCTGGCGCCCGGCGACCTCGCCACCGTCACCGTAGAAGAGGCGGGCGACTACGATCTTTGGGGCAGGCGGGAATAGGCCGGCCATAAAATTGGCTACATTCTGTGGTTTCACATCGGCGCCGCGATATGGCAAAAGATCGCTGCCCCAGACCTGGAGCCCGCCACCATGTTCAAACTTCTGCTTGCCGCCCTCGCCGCCACGCTCGCGCTGGCGGCTCCTGCCTTTGCGGGGCAATGCCCCGGCCCCTCGGCTGCCGTCGCCGCCGAAATCCTTGCCGCGGTGAACGCCGAGCGCGCGCGCGAAGGCCGCGCCCCGCTGGCCCGAGACAGCAGGCTTGATGCCGCGGCCCAGGGCCACGCCTGCGACATGGCCACAAAAGGCTTTTTCGACCACCGCGGCTCATCGGGCAGCTCGGTCGGCAACCGCGTGCGCGCGGCGGGCCTGCGCAGCTGCACCACCGCCGAGAACATCGCCTACGGCTGGCGCGAAACCGGGCGGGTTATGGCGGAATGGATGCAATCATCCGGCCACCGCGCCAACATCCTGCGCGGCAGTGTCAACGCGATCGGCATCGGCTATGTGCCCGCCTCTGGCGGTGCCGGGCCGTGGTGGGTGCAGGTTTTCGCCAACCCCTGCTGACCGCCGCCCCTTCCCCTGCCGCGCCAACTGCTCTAGATAGCCCCCGGAACCGGAATTGGCAGGAGCATCGAGAATGGCCGCATATCAGTATGTCTACCACATGCAAGGCGTCTCGAAAGCCTACCCTGGCGGCAAGAAATGCTTTGAAAACATCAACCTGAACTTCCTTCCCGGGGTCAAGATCGGGGTCGTGGGCGTCAACGGCTCGGGCAAATCCACGCTGCTGCGCATCATGGCCGGCATGGACAGCGATTTTCAGGGCGAGGCCTGGGCCGCCAAGGGTGCGCGCGTGGGCTACCTGCCGCAGGAACCGCGGCTTGATGACAGCCTTGATGTGCGCGGCAACGTGATGCTGGGCGTGGCCGACAAACAGGCCATTCTTGATCGCTACAACGCGCTTGCCATGAACTATTCCGATGAGACCGCCGACGAGATGTCGGCCCTGCAAGACCTGATCGACGCCAAGAACCTCTGGGATCTCGACAGTCAGGTCGATGTGGCGATGGAGGCCCTGCGCTGCCCGCCCGATGATGCCGATGTGGCCAGCCTTTCGGGCGGCGAACGGCGCCGCGTGGCGCTTTGCAAGTTGCTGCTCGAAGCCCCCGAAATGCTGTTGCTTGACGAACCGACCAACCACCTTGACGCCGAATCGATCGCCTGGCTGCAACAGCATCTGATGGCCTATGAAGGCACCATCCTGATCGTCACCCACGACCGTTATTTTCTGGATGACATCACCAGCTGGATCCTCGAACTCGACCGTGGCCGTGGCATTCCCTATGAAGGCAACTACTCCGCATGGCTCGAACAAAAGGCCAAGCGGCTGCTGCAAGAGGCGCGCGAAGACAAGGCCAAGTCGAAGATCCTCGAACGCGAACTCAACTGGATCCGCTCGGGCGCCAAGGCGCGGCAGGCCAAGCAGAAGGCCCGGATTCAGAAATACAACGAGCTTGCCGACCAGTCGGTGCGCGAGCGTATTTCAAACGCGCAGATCATCATTCCCAACGGCGAACGCCTTGGCGGCAAGGTGATCGACGTGCAGGGTCTGAAGAAACACATGGGCGACAAGCTCCTGATCGAGGATCTCAGCTTTACCGTGCCGCCGGGCGCTATCGTTGGCGTGATCGGCCCGAACGGCGCCGGTAAATCGACCCTGTTCAAGATGATCACCGGGCAGGAAGAACCCGACGAAGGCACCATCACGCTCGGCGATACCGTGCAGCTTTCCTATGTCGATCAGTCGCGTGATACGCTCGACGCCACCAAGACCGTCTGGGAAGAAATTTCCGAAGGGCTTGAGGTGATCCACCTTGGCGATTTCGAAATGAACAGCCGAGCCTACTGCGGCGCCTTCAACTTCAAGGGCACCGACCAGCAGAAAAAGGTCGGCGTGCTGTCGGGGGGCGAGCGCAACCGCGTGCATCTGGCCAAACTTCTGCGCTCGAACGGCAACGTGCTGCTGCTCGACGAACCGACCAACGACCTTGACGTGGAAACCCTGCAAGCGCTCGAATCCGCCATCGACGATTTCGCCGGCTGTGCCGTGATCATCAGCCACGACCGCTTCTTCCTCGACCGCCTCTGCACGCATATCCTCGCCTTCGAGGGCGACGCCCATGTGGAATGGTTCGAAGGCAACTTCGAGGCCTATGAGGAGGATAAGGTGCGCAGGCTGGGGGCGGATTCGATTGAGCCGAAGCGGGTGAAGTATAAGAAGTTCACGAGGTAGGGGGGAAATCCTTCGCATTACTTAGCATAGGAGTGTAACGTGGAAAAAGAGCAAATTGAGGCATTCATTCCTGACGTCCGATGGACAGATGCACGCGTGGAGTTCAAAGATTACTACGCAAAAGATCACATTCTTCTGCTTGATGCGTGTGCCGCGTTTCAAAATTTGATACGCTTGCTAATTTCAAACGCGGTGAACCCGCCGCCAAAGGTTTCGGGACGAGTAAAAGAAGTTGACGAATCCATTAAGAAATTTGAGCTTAAATACTTGAAAGAGTGCGAGTCCTCTCCAGAAGCCTATCAAATCAGGCCGAAAATCACGGACCTCATCGGACTTCGTGTTGTTTGTATTTACGAATCTGATATTGAAAGGGTCGCGGAGATTCTAAGAAAGAATCTTCAAGTTCTTCAAGAGACAGATAAAACCGAAGCATTAGAAATTCATGAGAACCAATTTGGCTACAAGGGACTTCATATTGACGCAAAGCTCGACGGAGGCAGGGCAGCACTCCCAGAGTACTCGCGTTTTTCCGGTTTTGTGTTCGAAGTACAAATTCGATCAATTGTTCAGGACGCCTGGAGCGAGGTCGACCACCGGTTGAAGTATAAGAAGCGTATTCCCAAAGAGCTGAAGCGTAGGATAAACAGACTGGCCGCCATATTTGAGTTAGCGGATCAAGAATTTGAAACTATTAGGCTTAACACAACCGGCCTTGAGGAAGAAGGACGCAAGGATACAAAGACTGCCGAAGGCATCACACCGCTGACGCCTTTCAATTTTGGCCCAACTGTCGAAAAATTTTTTCCAGACGAGCCTTTTGAGCCGTTCAAGGTCGATGGCTTCGTGGATGAGCTTCTCCAGCAAAACGAGAATCTTACGATGAAAGATCTCGCAGAGATATTGTCTGAGTGCCTACCAAAAGTTCAAAAATATCGAGATTACCTCAGCCGTCCTGAACTCGGCCACAAGATGAACGCATTTACTCAAATTCGTCATGCACTGTATTTAAAAGACAAGATTCTTTACTTAAGTCTTATGCGCAGCGGCCCACTTAAAAATTTCGATAGGTGGCTCGCTCATGGCACAGTCTATCCGGGCGAGGTTGAGTGGCAAAAAAAATTGCTTCTGGGAGCTAGTGATAAAAAAATGGGTGTGAAATGAATTCGACAATGTGCAGCTTTTTTTGCCGTCGACCGTTGAGGGCCTTGCAAGTAAGTGCTTTAAACGCGCCTACCCAGGTGTTCGCTCCCCGTTTAACCACCACCTGAGCTAACTACATCCCCTTGTTTTCCGGCTTGCGCCTTCGGCAATCGGGCCGAGCGAAGGTCCACTGGGCCGTCGCCACTCCGGCCCTCGGAGCATCGCGGCGAGCGGTGGAAAGTGACCCCGCAAACCTTTCCAAACCCTTAACGCCTCAGAAATTCCCCCACCATATCAACCCCCTGCCCCTCCTAACACGCGTGTTATCCCCCCGGAATGCAAAAGGCCGCACCCTGCGGCGCGGCCTTGATACTGTCCCGGTATCGGTCAGGCGATCTTATTTGATCTTGCCTTCCTTGTATTCCACATGCTTGCGCACGACCGGGTCGTATTTGTTCACGGCCATCTTTTCGGTCATCGTGCGGGCGTTCTTCTTGGTCACGTAGAAGTGCCCGGTGCCCGCCGTCGAGTTCAGACGGATCTTGATCGTCGTCGGCTTCGCCATAGTCAGTCTCCTAGCAGCGGGCGGCGGGCGCCCGCGAAATCCTTGAAGCCCGCCTTTTACTTGGCCGCCGGGCAGAGTCAACCGCGAAAGCCACCGCGGGGCGCAGATTCCGCCACCGGGGCGGCAGGCGGCGGGCCAAACGCGCGGATGGCCTGTAAGCCGGATCTTGTTCCGGAGCCGATGCTTGCGCATCGCCCCCTTCGATGGCCATTCCTCTGGCCGCGCGGTTACCCGCGCGATCTAGCCGCCAACCCGGGCCTCTCGGGTCGAAGGTCCCTGCGGGCGGTATCGGGTTGCCCCGACCGGCCCCCGCGCGAGGCCCCTATTCGGCGTTGCTCCCGGTGGGGCTTGCCGTGCCGGTTCTGTTGCCAGTCCCGCGGTGGGCTCTTACCCCACCGTTTCACCCTTGCCTGCCGCAAGCGACGGGCGGTCTCTTCTCTGTGGCGCTTTCCCTCGGGTTGCCCCGGCCGGGCGTTACCCGGCACCGTTTCTTCATGGAGTCCGGACTTTCCTCGCGGCGGGTCACCCCGCCTCGCGGCCATCCGGCCATCCGCGCAAGCGATCAGATACGCGCGACGGCAGGGCGCGTCAATGGGGCGGGGCGGGCCCCCCGCGTCAGCCGGGCGGCGCGGCGCGTCCGGCGCTACTTTACCAGCCGGAAGCCGATCTTGCGGCTGTTGGCATCTTCGCCGGGGCGGCGCTTCAGCCAATCGCTGAGCAGTTCATGCAGCGCGGCCTGCACCTTTTCGACATCGGGGCAAACGGCGCCGTCAAATCCTACCACCACCTCGCGGTCGCCGATGCTGACCGTGGCCTTGCCCCCCTCGCGGCGGCAATGGATCGTCACCACCATGTTCTGCTTGGGCAGCACCTCGGGGCCGCGCTCCAACAGCAGACCGAGGCCAAAGCGAAAGCTGCCATCGGTCACATGGATCAGCGCGTCGTGCAAAAACGGCACTTCGGCGCCTTCGCTGTCTTCCTCGTCATCCTCGACGCGGTAAAAGCTCAGGTAGCGGATCACCTCAGTTTCCGAAGTGAAACTGTCGGGCATGCCAAGATATGCGGGCAACCCCTCGACGATCAGCTCTGCCAGTCGATCATTCTGGCGGCAAAACTGGTTTTCGGCATCCTTGTAGGCGGCGAATGCCTCGCGCAATTGCTGATAACGGTTCATGCTGCCCCCATTTTCTGGCCAGTGGCAGTCTGCACCCGGAGCGGCATGGCCTTCAAGGCTGCGCGCGCGCCGACTGGAACGGGGTCGGGTCCCACGAACAGGCGAAGCCATCGCCGTCGGGGTCGAGGTTGCCAAGGTCGCGCTCGGGGCCGCCGTTTTGCAAAAACGCGGTCTGCGCGAGGTCGGCCGAGGCGTATTTGCCGCAAGCGCGGTCGTGGTTCGCAAGTTTGAGCGCAAGGCGGTTAAAGACAGGCTCGCCCAACCGGTTCGTTGCGGCAAGCGCGAAGGCGGCAAGGTTCGGCCCGGCGTTTTCGGCGCGCTCGGGCAGGGGCGTGGGCGCCACTTCGACATAGGCGGCGCGGTTCGCCTCAATCCGCGCCTTGTCGGATTCGATCGACTCGCGCGAAGCGACGGCTTCAAAGTTCTGCTCATCCGAAATCCCGGCAGCGCCCGGCGTGACCGGCGCAGGCACGGCGGCAATGGCCGTGGGCGCGGCGGCGCCAAGCGGCTGCACCGTTACCCCGGCGGCCGTGGGCGGCGCCGTCAGTGCTGCGCCCATCGGGTTGAGCGGCGCCGCCCCTCGCGGGGCACTGCTTTGCGGTGTTGCCGCAGCCGTGGCCATGGGCGGCGACACGGCGGGCGGGATTGGCCCGTTGCCCTGCAACGCCGCTTCGCGCTGCGCGAGGTAGGCATTGTAATCGCCAAAGCCTACGCCCGCGGCGCGGTCAGGCGGCGTGCTGCCCGTGCAGGCGCCAAGCGCCAGCATCGCCGCCAGTGCCGCCCCTGCCCGATATCTGCCTTGCATCACAGCCACTCCCCCTAAGGTTCCGGGCGCCGCTTACCACCATTTTGCGGGCTTGCCCACAAACCCCGCCGCGCGTTCGAGCACATAGGCGTGATTCAGCAGATCGCCTTCGCCCCAGGGCTTGCCGATCAGTTGCAGACCAAGCGGCAGGCCCTTGGCATCATAGCCCGTGGGCACCGCGATGCCCGGCAGCCCGGCGAGGTTCACGGTAACGGTGAAAACGTCGTTAAGATACATCTCGACTGGCGAGGCATCGGCCATTTCGCCAAGCCCAAAGGCGGCGGATGGCGTGGCGGGGGTCAGGATCGCGTCGATCCCCGCCGCAAACACCTGCTCGAAATCGCGCTTGATCAGGGCACGCACCTTGCGGGCGCGGTTGTAATAGGCGTCATAAAACCCGGCGCTCAGCACATAGGTGCCGATCATGATGCGCCGCTGCACTTCGTCACCGAAACCCTCGGCGCGGGTTTTCTCATACATTTCGGTGATGCCGTCGCCCGGCCCCAGCTTGGCGCGGTGGCCATAGCGGACGCCATCATAGCGCGCGAGGTTGGATGAGGCCTCTGCGGGGGCCACGACGTAGTAGGCGGGCAGCGCGTATTTGGTGTGCGGCAGCGAAATGTCGATAATCTCGGCACCCGCATCGCGCAGCATCGCGGCACCCTCGGACCAAAGCCGTTCGATCTCGGGGGGCATCCCGTCCATGCGGTATTCGCGCGGAATGCCGATCTTGCGCCCGCGAATGTCGCCGGTCAGCGCCGCTTCGAAATCGGGCACCGGCAGGTCGGCCGAGGTGCTGTCCTTGGGGTCATGGCTGGCCATGGTGCCCAGCATGATCGCGGCATCGCGCACGGTCTTGGTCATCGGCCCAGCCTGATCGAGGCTCGAGGCAAAAGCCACCACGCCCCAGCGGCTGACGCGGCCATAGGTGGGCTTGATGCCGACGATGCCGGTGAAGGCGGCGGGCTGGCGGATCGAACCGCCGGTGTCGGTGCCGGTGGCGCCAAGGCAAAGGTCGGCTGCCACCGCCGAGGCTGACCCGCCCGATGAGCCGCCGGGGGTGAGCGGAGTCGGGTCATTGCCGCGCCGCCAGGGGTTGACGACGTTGCCGTAGCACGAGGTTTCGTTGCTCGACCCCATCGCAAACTCGTCCATGTTCACCTTGCCCAGCATCACCGCGCCCGCATCCCAGAGGTTCTGGGTGACGGTGGATTCGTATTCGGGCCGAAAGCCGCGCAAGATGTTCGAGGCGGCCTGGCTGGGCACGCCCTTGGTGCAAAACAGATCCTTGATACCAAGGGGGATGCCGCAAAGCGAAGGCGCATCGCCTGCCGCCAGCCGCGCATCGGCGGCAGCGGCCTGCGCGCGGGCAATCTCGGGGGTGTGGTGCACGAAAGCGTTGAGCGCCCCGGCCGCTTCGATGGCGCCGAGGCAGGCCTCGGTCAGTTCAGCCGAGGTGATCTGGCGGGCGCGCAGGGCATCGCGGGCGGCAGCGATGGTTAGGGCGTTGAGCGCGCTCATTCTACCACCTTCGGCACCGCGAAAAACCCCTCGCGCGCGTCGGGCGCGTTTTTCAGAATGCTGGCCTGAATGTTGCCATCGGTCACCACATCGGCGCGGCGTTTGAGGCGCATCGGCGTGACCGAGGTCATCGGCTCGATGCCGGTCACATCGACTTCGTTGAGTTGTTCCATGAAGCTCAGAATGCCCGAAAGCTGGTCGGCCAGCGCGGGCAGCCTTGCTTCGGGCACCCTGATGCGCGCCAGATGCGCGACCTTGCGGGCGGTGTCGATGTCGATGGACATGGGTGCGGTTCCCCGGTGCTAAGATTGGCACCGGGTTTAGCGGCGCGGGGCCTGCGCTGCAAGCCCGCGCCGCCCGCCTTGGCGCCCCCGCGCCTAGCTGTGCTGCCTGAGCGCGATCAGTTCCAACCTCCGCAACGCGTTGAGCACCCGGTCTGCCTGCATTTGCGGTATCAGCGCCATCTTGATCTGCGTCGCCACGATCATCAGCGTGGTGGCACTCAGGCCCCATTTCAGCGCTGAAATTGCCTCGGTGGCCGCGAAGAAATGCCACCCGGCCCAGACCGCGGCGAGGAACAACACCGTTGTCACCGCGAGCAGCACCATCGCCACCCAGCCAGACGGGCCACGCATCGTGCCAAAGGCCAGCGCGTAAAAGCCGGGTTCGGAAAGTTCTGCCATCAGGGCGCGGTCTTCGGCACTCAGCGCCTCGGCGATCATCGTGTCAAACTTGTCCATTGCCGTCTCCTTCCAGTAGGGCGCGCAACTGGGTGCGCGCATGCATGGGCCGGGTTTTCACCGCGCCCGGCGCGATGTCGAGCGCAATGGCGACCTCGGCCACCTGAAAAGCATCGATCAGGTGACGGCCCTGGGCCAAGCGCAACTCCTCAGCTCGGGGCAAGCTTTGCATGAAAGTGGCCGTCGGTGGCGTTTCGGTTCTCTGCCCCGAGAAAAAATGTCGCGTGGCATCGTCGCGCGGGCGCGGTATCGTAAACCAAACAAGGAGCGCATCATGAAGATCACCTGGCTCGGCCATTCCGGCTTTCGCATCGAGATCGAAGACGCAGTGCTGCTGATAGACCCCTGGCTGACCGGCAACCCGATGTTTCCCGAGGCGCGCCGCGCCGAGGCGCTGGCAGGGGCCACGCATCTGCTGTTGACCCATGGCCACGGCGACCACGCGGGCGACGCGCTGGCAATTGCTGCGGAACTGCGCATCCCGTTGGTCGGCAGCTATGACCTGATCAATTTCTGGGGCACACAGCACAAGCTCGACGGCATCGGTTTCAACCGCGGCGGCACGCTCACCCTTGGCGGCGCGCGCGTGACCATGGTCGCCGCCAGTCATTCGTCGTCGCTGCAGGGCGCGGATGGGCCCATCTACGCGGGGCATGAGGCGGGCTACATGATCGCGGGCGCGGGCCACACTGTCTATATGTCGGGCGATACCGACATCATGGCCGACATGGAATGGATGGGCGAGCTGCACGGCCCCGATATCGGCATTCTGTCTTGCGGTGGGCACTTTACCATGGACATGGCGCGCGCCGCCTATGCCGCGCGCAAATACTTTGCCTTCCGCACCGTGATCCCCTGCCATTACCGCACCTTTCCTCTGCTTGAACAGAATGCCAGCGCCCTGAGGGCAGGGCTGCCCCCCGGTGTGCAGGTGATCGAACCCGAGGTGCTGGAGCCGATCAGCATCTGAGGCTTGCCTTGGTCGAAATATCCCCGCCGGAGGCTCTTGCGGCGGTCGAAGCACGCTCCGCGGGGGATATTTTGGCCAAGGCAAGCCGAAAAGGTCAGCGCCTGTCGGCGAAAAAGGCCTTGAGCAATACCTCGGCTTCGGCGGCGGCGATGCCGTCATAGAGCTCGGGCACATGGTGGCACTGGGGGTGGGTGAATACCCGCGCGCCATGCGCGACGCCGCCCGATTTGGGGTCTACCGCGCCGTAGTAGAGCCGCGCGATGCGGGCGTTGGAAAGGGCGGCGGCGCACATCGGACAGGGTTCGAGCGTCACATAAAGGTCATGGCCGGGCAGGCGCTCGGACCCTGCGGCGGCGCAGGCGGCGCGGAGCGCCAGAATCTCGGCATGCGCGGTGGGGTCGGCCAGTTCGCGGGTGCGGTTGCCGGCGGCGGCCAGCACCCGGCCGCCGGGCGCCACCACCACCGCGCCCACCGGCACCTCGCCGCGCGCGCCCGCGGCGCGGGCTTCGGCCAGTGCAAGGTCCATATGGCTGCGAAATGCGTTCATGGCGTTTCAATGCCTGTTGAGTCCGGCCCGTGCAAGGTGCTTTCCCTTTTCCGCATTGCGCTCTATGTAGCAGCCTTTCCGCCCGCCGCCGCCGAGGAGCCGCCCGATGCCCGCCGACACACCCAAGCCTGCCGCCGAGACCGACCGCATTGCCAAGGTGATGGCGCGCGCCGGGGTCTGTTCGCGGCGCGATGCCGAAAAGATCATTCTCGAAGGCCGCGTGGCGGTGAACGGCAAGGTCATCAAGAGCCCGGCGCTTGATGTCGGCCCCGCCGACCGGGTGACGCTGGATGGCAAGCCGATTGATGCGCCGCAGGAAACCCGGATGTGGCTTTACTACAAGCCGCTGGGTCTGGTGACGAGCGAGAAGGACGAAAAGGGCCGCCAGACGGTGTTTGACACGCTGCCTGCAGAGATGCCCCGGGTGATGAGCGTGGGGCGGCTCGACCTCAATTCCGAAGGGCTGCTGCTCTTGACCAATGACGGCGGGCTGAAGCGGCGGCTGGAACTGCCCGAAACCGGGTGGCTGCGCAAATACCGGGTGCGGGTGAACGGGCGCCCGGATACCGCGACTTTCGACCCGCTGCGGCGCGGCATGGTGATTGACGGCGAGGATTTTCAGCCGATGGAGATCAGCCTCGACCGCCAGCAAGGGGCCAATGCCTGGCTGACGGTGGGCATTCGCGAGGGCAAGAACCGCGAAATCCGCCGCGCGATGGATGAGGTCAAGCTGGCGGTGAACCGGCTGATCCGGGTTTCCTATGGGCCCTTCCGGCTGAATGATATGCAACCGGGCGATGTGGTCGAGGTCAAGCGCAAGGTGCTGCGCGAGCAGTTGGGCGAGCGGCTCTTGACCGGCAACGAGGGTGCCCCCGAGCGCATCGAGCGGCGCCCGCGCGCCGCAGAAGGCGGGGCCGAGAAACGCCCATTCTTGCGCAAGCCGCATGCCGCGGGTACCGACGCGGCCACCGCCGACGCCACCGCGCCGCGCAAGCCGCGCGCAGTGCGCGCGCCCGGTGCCGGCCCGCGCGAAGGCGGTGAGCGCAAGCCCTATGCGCCGCGCGAAGGTGGCGAGCGGAAACCCTATGCGCCGCGCGAAGGCGGTGAGCGCAAGCCCTATGCGCCGCGCGAAGGTGGCGAGCGGAAACCCTATGCGCCGCGCGAAGGTGGTGAGCGCAAGCCCTATGCGCCGCGCGAAGGTGGTGAGCGCAAGCCCTATGCACCGCGCGAAGGTGGCGAGCGCAAGCCCTATGCGCCGCGCGAAGGCGGTGAGCGGAAACCCTATGCACCGCGCGAAGGTGGCGAGCGCAAGCCCTATGCACCGCGCGAAGGTGGCGAGAGCAAGCCCTATGCGCCGCGTGAAGGTGGCGAGCGCAAGCCCTATGCACCGCGCGAAGGTGGCGATCGGGGGGCAAAGCCGGCGGGCGCGGGCAAACCGGGTCCGCGCGCTGCGGGGTTCAAATCGCACGGGGCTGGCGCTGGCGCCGGTCGCGCGGGGGGCTTCAAATCGCATGGCGATAAGCCGGGGGGCAAGCCTTCGGTCCGCCGCAGCGGCCCCAAACCCGGTCCGAAACCGGGCCCCCGCAGCCGCAGCTGACGCGCGGTAACGCGGTGGCCGGGCAGGTGACGCGGCGCGCGCGCTGGCGCCGGGCAGCCGTGGTCAGCGCCACGCCCCTTGCCCTTGCACCCCTTGCGGGAAATCGGGCGGCGCTTTCCCCCCTTGTCGCGTTGCGAAAGACTGGCAGAGGCGCAGGCCAAGGCCTATAAGAAAAGGGCCGGGTGTATTCCGGCACAGTTTCCGGGGGCCCCATGTCAGAGACCGCAACTCGGCGCATCGCGTTTTTTCTGCTGCTGGCGTTAACGCTCTATGTCGCCTTTACCGGGGGGATGTGATGGCCGAACGTTTTGGCGGCAAGTTCAGCCCGCAAGGCACTTCGCAAGACGAACCCGCCGCCCCCGCGCTGCGCACCGGCAGCGAGCCGCGCCATCCACTGGCGGCGCGTCCGGTCTGGCTGGTGCTGGTGGCGGTGCCGTTTCTGGTCACCGCCTTTGGCGAGGCGCCGGCCGGGCTTGCGGTTGACCTTGCGGCTTTTGCCGCTTTCGCCGCCTCGGCCTTTACCACCCGCGAGGGCTTGCGCGCCGAGGCCGCATTCAACGCCCGCCGCGTCGCCCGCCGCCCCGCCTTTCCGCGCAAGGCGTTGGGGGCGGTGCTGGTGGGGGCGGGGCTGTGGCTTGGTGCCTTTGCCCCCGGCGCCGGGCTGCTGGGGCCGGTCATTCTGGCCGCCGTCGGCGTGGCGCTGCACCTGCTGGCCTTCGGCCTTGACCCGATGCGCGACAAGGGCATGGAAGGCATCGACAGCTTTCAACAAGACCGTGTTGCGCGTGTGGTGGGCGAGGGCGAAAAGTTGCTAGCCGGCATGAACGATGCCATTTTGCGCGCCAAGGACCGCAAGCTGGAAGCCCGCGTGAAGCTGTTCATCGCCACCGCACGCGAGATGTTTCGCGCCGTTGAGGATGACCCGCGCGACCTGACAGCGGCGCGCAAATACATGGGCGTCTACCTGATGGGCGCGCGCGACGCGACCGCGCGTTTTGCCGATCTTTATGCCGCCACCCGCGATGCCAAGGCGCGGGCCGATTACGAGGCGCTGCTAGGCGACCTTGAAACCAATTTCAGCGCCCGGACCCGGGAATTGATCGAAAACGGGCGCGAAGACCTCGACATCGAAATTGAAGTATTGCGCGACCGGCTGGCGCGCGAGGGCGTGCCAAGCCCGTCAACAGTGGAGACCAAGTGATGACCGAAAACGTTCGTGAAAAAGCTGCCGCCGAACTGGCTGCGATCAGTGCAGCGACCGCCGTGGTACTGCCCGAGCCCGGCACCGCCGTGGTGCCGCTGGCCGAAGCCGCCGCCCCTGTGGCCGAGGAAATTCGCCGCCGCATCGCCGAGATCGACCTCAGCGACACCGGCTCGATCGTCAATTTCGGCGCCCGCGCACAGGGTGAATTGCAGCAGATCAGCCAGGCCATGCTGGCCGACGTGAAGAACAAGGATGTCGGCCCCGCAGGTGACAGCCTGCGCCAGATCGTGACCACCATTCGCGGCTTTTCGGTTTCCGAACTTGATGTGCGCCGCAACCGCAGCTGGTGGGAAAAGCTGATCGGCCGCGCCGCCCCCTTTGCCGACTTTCTGGCGCGTTTTGAGAACGTTCAGGGCCAGATTGACAAGGTCACCGATGACTTGCTGGGCCATGAGCACAAGCTGCTGAAAGACATCAAGTCGCTCGATATGCTCTATGTAAAGACCCTCAATTTCTATGATGAACTGGCGCTTTACATCTCGGCGGGCGAGGAAAAGCTGCGCGATCTTGATGCCAACACGATTCCGGCGAAAGAGGCCGAGGTCGCGGCGGCACCCGAGAACGACCAGGTGATGAAAGCGCAGGAACTGCGCGATCTGCGCAGCGCGCGCGATGATCTGGAGCGGCGCGTGCACGACCTCAAGCTGACCCGGCAGGTCACCATGCAAAGCCTGCCTTCGATCCGCCTAGTGCAGGAAAACGACAAGAGCCTGGTCACCAAGATCAACTCGACTTTGGTCAACACGGTGCCGCTGTGGGAAACCCAACTGGCGCAGGCGGTGACTATCCAGCGCAGCGCCGAGGCCGCCAAGGCGGTGCGCGCCGCCAACGACCTGACCAACGAGCTGTTGACCGCGAACGCCAAGAACCTGCGGCAGGCTAACCAGATCGTGCGCGAGGAAATGGAGCGCGGCGTGTTCGACATCGAGGCGGTCAAGCAGGCCAACGCAGAACTGATCGGTACCATTGAAGACAGCTTGCGGATTGCCGACGAAGGCAAGCGCAAGCGTGCCGCAGCCGAGATCGAGCTGACCAAGATGGAGGCGGAGCTGCGCGATACGCTTTCGGCCGCCAGCGCGCGTGGCGACAAGACCGGCACCACCATCGGCTCGGCGGTCTAGGCATGGCACCGACCCGGCGCCCGCGCTGCGCATTGCACCCGGCCCTTTCGCGGGCCGGGCTTGCGGTGCTGGCGCTGGTGCTGGCGGGCTGCACCGAAATGCCCGGCCCCGGTGGCGCCGCCGCGCCCCCGGCGCCCCAGCCCGCAGCCATTCCCGAACCTCGGGTGTTGCCGCTATCGCCAACCAGTGTGGCGATACGCAGCTTCTACGCGGCGGCGGCCGAGAAGATGTTGGCACAAGGCAAGCTGCGCACCGAATTGCGGCCGGCAGACGCCCCCTTCACCGCCGCGCAATTGACCGAAAACTTCATTCGCATCGCGCTATATGACGAATATCAATCGTCCGGAGGCCTGTTTGTCGCGCACGAAACCGAGGCGCGGCTGCGCCGCTGGGTGGCGCCGGTGCGCATGAACATCGAGTTTGGCGCCTCGGTGCCATTGGCGCAGCGCACCGCCGACCGTGCCATGCTGGGTTCTACCGCCGCGCGGCTGGGGTATGTTTCAGGGCACCCGGTCAGTGTCAGCGCGCAGAACCCCAACTTCACCGTGCTGGTGCTGAATGAAGATGAGCGCCGCGCCATCGGCCCACGTCTTGCGGCGCTGGTGCCGGGTATCGACCCGGCCGCGGTGCGCGCCGTAACCAACCTGCCGACCTCTACATATTGCGTGGTTTTTGCCTTTTCGCAGGGAAATACAAGTGTTTACACCCGTGCGATAGCGGTGATCCGGGGCGAGCACCCGGACCTTCTGCGCCAGTCGTGTTTTCACGAGGAACTGGCGCAAGGCATGGGCCTTGCCAATGACAGCCCTGCCGCGCGACCCTCGATCTTCAACGACGACGAGGAATTCGCGCTTTTGACGCGGCACGACGAATTGCTGCTGCGCATTCTCTACGACCCGCGCCTGCGCCCCGGCATGACCGAGGCCGAGGCGCGCCCGATCGTTGCCGCCATCGTCGCCCAGATCATGGGCGGCACCAGTTGACCTTTGTGTGAAGGAGCACCGCCATGGGCATTCTCGATTTTCTGAAGGGCGAATTCATCGACGTCATCGCCTGGGTTGATGACAGCCGCGATACGATGGTCTGGCGGTTCGAGCGCGAGGGCCACGCGATCAAATACGGTGCCAAGCTGACGGTGCGCGAGGGGCAGGCGGCGGTGTTCGTGCATGAAGGTCAGCTGGCCGATGTGTTCCAGCCCGGGCTCTACATGCTCGAAACCAACAACATGCCGCTGCTGACCACCTTGCAGCACTGGGACCACGGCTTCAACTCGCCGTTCAAATCGGAAATCTATTTCATCAACACCACCCGTTTCAACGATCTGAAATGGGGCACCAAGAACCCGATCATCTGCCGCGACCCCGAGTTTGGCCCGGTGCGGCTGCGCGCCTTTGGCACCTATTCGATGCGGGTGGCGGACCCTGCGGTGTTCATGCGCGAAATCGTCGGCACCGATGGCGAATTCACCTCGGACGAGGTCAGTTTTCAGATCCGCAACGTGATCGTGCAGGAATTGAGCCGGGTGCTGGCCAGCTCGGGCATTCCGGTGCTCGACATGGCGGCGAACACCGGCGATCTGGGCAAGCTGGTGACCACCGCGATTGCGCCGAAGATTGCCGAATACGGGCTGGTTCTGCCCGAGTTCTACATCGAGAACGTGAGCCTGCCGGAAGAGGTGGAAAAGGTGCTCGACAAGCGCACCTCGGTGGGGGTTGCGGGCGATCTGAGCAAATACACCCAGTTTGCCGCCGCCGAGGCGCTTGGCCAGGCGGGCGGCGCGATGGGGGCCACGGTGGGCGCGGGCATGGGGCTGGCGATGGGCGCGCAGATGGCGCAGGGCGGGCCCTGGGGCGCCGCCCCAGCCGCTGCTGCCCCTGTGGCGCCGCCACCGCCGCCGATGGAAACCGTCTGGCACATCGCGGAAGGCGGCACCACCAAGGGGCCGTTTGGGCGCGGGCATCTGGGGCGGATGGCCGCCGAGGGCGGTTTTGCGCGCACGACGCTGGTATGGTCGCCGGGGTATGCGGGCTGGGTTGCCGCCGAGACTATCCCCGAGCTTGCGCAACTGTTCACCGTGATGCCGCCGCCACCGCCGCCGGGCGTGTAAGGGGGCACCGATGGCGGGCATTGAACAGGAACACCGCTACCCGTGCGAATCCTGCGGCGCCGACCTGCGCTTTGCGCCGGGTCAGGCGACGCTGGTGTGCGACCATTGCGGCCATGCCCAGGCGATTCCCGCCGCCACCGGGCGCGGCGCGGCGGTGGGGCTGGAGGAGCTTGACCTGAGCGCAGGCCTGCGCGCAGACCTGCCGCTGGGGTCGCTTGAGGATGTGCGCACCCTCAGCTGCCCCAACTGCGCCGCGCTGATCGAGTTCAAGGGCGCCGAACACGCCACCGAATGCCCGTTCTGCGCAACGCCGGTGGTGGTTGATACGGGTGCTGCCCGAATGATCCGGCCGCAGGCACTGGCGCCCTTCAAGCTGACTGAAGAGCAGGCGCGGGCGGCCCTTGGGCGCTGGCTCGGGCGGCTCTGGTTTGCGCCGGGCGGGGTGCAGCAATATGCGCGGCGCGGCCGCCGCCTGACCGGCGTCTATTCGCCGTTCTGGACCTTTGATGCCGACACAAGGTCTGCCTATACCGGGCAACGGGGCGATGCCTATTACGAAACCGAATGGGTCACGGTCACCCGCAACGGCAAGACCGAGAGGCAGCAGCGCCGGGTGCGCCACATCCGCTGGAGCAACGCGCGCGGCCGGGTGGCGCGGGTGTTCGACGATGTGCTGGTGCTGGCAGCGCGGTCGCTGCCGCGCAAGCATACCGACGCGCTGAAGCCTTGGGAGCTTGGCGAGCTGGTGCCCTATACACCCGACTTTCTGGCAGGCTTCACCGCCGAAGGCTATACTGTGCAGCTTGAGGAAGGCCACGCGATTGCGCGCGCCGAGATGGCAAACGTGATCGCCTCGGATGTGCGCCGCGACATTGGCGGCGACGAGCAGCGGATCGACAGCATCGACACCGACTGGTCGGCCGAGACCTTCAAGCACATCCTGCTGCCGGTCTGGACAGCCGCCTACAAATACCGCGGCCGCAGTTTTCGCTTCGTGGTCAACGGCCAGACCGGCAAGGTCCAGGGCGAGCGGCCGTGGTCCTGGGTCAAGATCACCTTTGCGGTGATCGTGGTGGCGGTAATTGTGGGCGTGGCCGTCTACTTCGGGCAACAAGCCCAGTGAGAAAGGCGGGGGGCCTTCTGCCCCCCGCCCCCCCAAGGGTATTTAGGCGTTGAAGAAGATCAGCCTTTGCCGATCGCTACCTTCTTGGCCTTGGCGACGGCCCCGGCGGCTTTCTTTTTCACCGAGACGATCAGCACACCGCCCTTGAGGTCGGCCTTGACGGCAGCCTCATCGGCATCGGTGGGCAGCCGGAACGAGCGTGAGAAGGCGCCGAACTGGCGTTCGGAGAAATACCAGGTTTCGCCCTTTTCCTCGCGTGAGGTTTTCTTTTCGCCCTTCACGGTGACGACGCCGTCTTCGACCGTAACCTCGACGTCCTTCTCGTCAACGCCGGGCAGCTCCATCGCGATGGTATAGGCACCATCCTTCTCGCTTGCTTCGGCTGCGGGGGCGACCCATTCGGCCAGCCTTGTGCCAAAGCTGCGGAAGGGTTCGTAGAGTGTTGGCCAGAAGCCGCTGGCAAGGGATTTCTCAACCATTTTGACCTCCTGTGCATGAGCCTCACCTGTGGCGCAGGTGGGAATTTGCCTCTGCGTTGGCAAGGGGGCGCGACGATGGGGCGCAGCGGCGGTTGCCCGGACCCGCGTATAGCGCTATCAGCGGCGAAAAGAGCCGGTGGGGGTGCGATGATCCTGAGTTGTGGCGAGGCTTTGATCGACATGTTGCCGCGCGAAACCGTGGCGGGCGAGGCGGCGTTTGCGCCTTACCCCGGCGGCGCGGTGTTCAACACGGCCGTGGCGCTTGGGCGGCTTGGGGTGGATGCGGGGTTTTTCAGCGGCATATCGACCGACCTGTTTGGCGAGATGCTGGTGGCGGCGCTGGCGGCCTCGAACGTCGATGCGGGGCAAGCGGTGCGCTCGGGGCGACCCACCACCCTGGCCTTCGTCACGCTGAAGGACGGCCACGCGCGCTATGCGTTTTATGACGAGGGCACGGCGGGGCGGATGCTGACCGCCGCCGATCTGCCCGCCCTGCCCGACAATGTGCAGGCACTGTTTTTCGGTGGCATTTCGCTGGTGGGCGAGCCTTGCGGGTCGGCCTACGAGGCCTTGATGGTGCGCGAGGCGGGGCGGCGGATGTGCATGATCGACCCCAATATCCGCCCCGGTTTCATCACCGATGAGGGCGCCTACAGGGGCCGGATTGCGCGGATGCTGGCGCTGGCCGACATCGTCAAGCTATCGGATGAGGATCTGGCGTGGCTGCACGGGCCGGGGTCGATTGACGCGGGCGCGCGGGCGGTGCTGGCGGCGGGCGCCAAGCTGGTGTTCATCACCGAGGGTGCCAAGGGCGCGCATGCTTTCTGGGGCGATCAGGCGGCGTTCGAGCCCGCCCGCAAGGTGGTGGTGGCCGATACCGTGGGCGCGGGCGATACCTTCAACGCCGGGGTGCTGGCGGCATTGGCGCGGGCAGGGGCCTTGGGCAAGGCTGATGTGGCAGCGGTGGGTGCCGACCTTGTGCAGGCGGCACTGCGGCTGGGGGTGCAGGCGGCGGCGGTGACGGTTTCGCGCGCCGGGGCCAACCCGCCCTGGGCCGAGGAGCTGGCATGAGGGTGCTGGTGCAGCGCGTTACGCAGGCGCGGGTAAGCGTCGCGGGCCGGGTGACGGGCGAAATCGGGCGCGGGTTGTTGCTGCTGGTCTGCGCGATGCAGGGCGATAGCGAGGCCGAGGCGGAAAAGCTGGCGGGGCGGGTGGCCAAGCTGCGCATCTTCCGCGATGCCGCCGAGAAGATGAACCTGAGCGTGCAGGACGTGGGTGGTGCCGCGCTGGTGGTGAGCCAGTTCACGCTGGCCGCCGATACCTCGCGCGGCAACCGACCCGGCTTCAGCACCGCCGCCGCACCTGCCGAAGGCGAACGGCTTTATGAGCACTTTGCCGCGCATCTGCGCGGGCTTGGTGTGCCGGTGGCACTGGGCGAGTTTGGGGCCGACATGGCGGTGGCGCTGGTCAATGACGGGCCGGTGACGATCTGGATGGATACCGCCGAGCGCGCCTGATGGGTCAACACGCTTGACATTCTGCCCGATCTGCCCCATTTGCCGCTAGTCGTCGTCCGCTGCCGCGTGAGCAGCCGTGCCCTTTGGGGGCGCCCCGGAGGCGGCACATGGTTCCCAATTCACGCGGGGGTCCGGCAGGCCAGTGGCCTGCGCCCCGCCCCGAATGCCCCCATACCCTGGGGGCGTAAACCTATTCGCGCATCGGCAAATGCCCGGCGCAGCCTGAAAGAGACATTTTGGAAAACTTTGAAAACATGGGGCTTTCGAGCCTTGTCGTTGATAACCTTGCGGGCCTTGGTCTGCTGAAACCCACGCCGATCCAGGCGCAGGGCATTCCCGCCGTGGTGGCCGGACGCGACCTGTTGGGGCTGGCGCAAACCGGCACTGGCAAGACGGCGGCCTTTGGCCTGCCGATCATCACCCGACTGATCGAGCAGAACAAACGCCCCGCGCCCAAGACCGTGCGCGCGCTGATTTTGGCGCCGACCCGCGAGCTTGCCACGCAAATTGCCGAAAACCTGACCGCCTACGCGCAGGGCTCGCCCATTCGGGTGTTCCGTGTAGTGGGCGGCGCCTCGCTTTATGTGCAATCGGAACGCCTCGCGCGCGGGGTTGACGTGCTGATCGCCACCCCGGGGCGGCTTCTGGACCTGCTGGACCGGCGCGCGCTGACGCTGTCGGAAACCCGCTATCTGGTGCTTGATGAGGCTGACCAGATGCTCGACATCGGCTTTATCCACGCGCTGCGCCGCATTGCCGGGCTGCTGCCCGCCGAGCGCCAGACCATACTTTTCTCGGCCACGATGCCGAAGCTGATGGAAGAGCTTGCCGACAGCTACCTGCGTGATCCGGTGCGGGTGCAGGTGGCGCCGCCCGGCCAGCCGGTGGAAAAGATCGATCAGGGCGTGCATTTCGTCAATCAGGGCGACAAGGCGGCGCTTTTGGCGGAATACCTTTCCAAGCACCCCGGTGAATTGGCGCTGGTCTTTGGCCGCACCAAACACGGCTCGGAAAAGCTGAGCAAGCTCTTGACCACCTGGGGTTTCTCGGTCGGTTCGATCCACGGCAACAAATCCCAAGGCCAGCGCGAGCGTGCGCTTGCCTCGTTCCGCTCGGGCGAGGTGCAGGTGCTGGTGGCAACCGATGTGGCGGCGCGGGGGCTGGATATTCCCGAGGTGCGGCACGTCTATAACTACGAACTGCCGAACGTGCCCGAAAACTATGTGCACCGGATCGGTCGCACGGCGCGGGCCGGGCGCACGGGCCGGGCAGTGGCGTTCTGCGCGCCGGGCGAAGTGGGCGATCTGCGCGGCATCGAAAAGACCATCAAGAAGGCGATCCCGGTGATCGGCGGCGACGCGCCGGTGGGCATTCCCGAACCCTCGCCGGGCCGCGCGGGCGGCGGGCGCAACGGTGCGGGCGGCAGACCCGCGCGCAGTGGTGCCCCGAAGGGTGGCAAGCCCGCGTTCAAGGGGCCGAAACCGGTAAGCAAATACGGCAAGCCCGCTGGCAAACCGGCAGCCGAGGGCGGCAACGCCCGCCCGGCCCGGCGCCCCTCGCGCCGCCCCAAAAGCGTTCAGGCCGCGTGACCTGAGCAAAGGGCGGCTTCGGCCGCCCTTTGGCATTGCGGCCCGGCTCAGGCGTGGCCGTGTTCCAGATGCAGCTTCATGTCCAGCAGCACCTGCTGTATCGCGTGCGTTTCCGCAAGCAACCGCTTGGTTTCGTTGATGGTAATGGTGCCGTCGGCAATTGCCTGATTATATTCGGCCATCAGCATCGCGAAGCGCTGGCTCAGCGCCACCACATCGGCGTTGACGTTGCCGGGCTTGCTGTTCAGCCGCGTGCCATCATAGGAAAGCGTGATCCCGCGCAGATCAGCCAGTGCGCTGGTCACATGCGGAAATGAGGCCACCGCCTCGAGCCGCGCCACCACATCGACCGGCATGTAGCGCTCGGCGTGGTCGGGGTCGGACGAGTAATAGCGCCCCAGCGTCGCCTTCGACTTGCCAGAGGCGGCGGCCGCGGCCTCGATGCCAACATCCTTGACCAGCGTTTCGCAATGCTGCCGGAGAAACCTTGCTACGTTATCCATACCATGACCCAATCCGTTGCCCGCACCGAGGCGGGGAAAAGCCGACGCGGTTTCCCATTAGATCCGCGCATCGCTTTTGGCATTCATTGGGTGTTCCGGCAAGCCGGAGCGAGTGTGCGTAACCGGCGCATCCCGGCGTTGGCAACGGGTGGGTCCGTCATGCGTTTGCGGCTGCGGGGGCCGCAAAGCCGGGGCTACCGGCAGCGGCATGGCGGGCTTCAGGCGCTGCCCGAGGGACTTGCCTCGCACCCCGGAGCCGCGCTATTGGCGCACCATGGCCAAGCTCTATTTCCATTATTCCACGATGAACGCCGGCAAGAGCACCAACCTCTTGCAGGCCGCGCATAACTACCATGAAGGCGGCATGCGGACTTACCTGTTGACCGCGCGGTTCGACAACCGCGCGGGTGAAGGCCGGATTGCCAGCCGGATCGGGATCGGCTCGCCCGCCGATACGTTTGACGGGGGTTCTGATCTTTACGCGCAGATCGCGGCCCGGCTTGCAACTGGCCCCTGCGCTTGCGTGTTTCTGGACGAAGCACAGTTTTTGACCCGCGAACAGGTCTGGCAACTGGCCCGCGCGGTCGATGACCTGCGGGTGCCGGTGATGTGTTATGGCCTGCGCGTCGATTTTCGGGGCGAGTTGTTCCCCGGATCGGCGGCACTGCTGGCGCTGGCCGACGAAATGCGCGAGGTGCGTACCATTTGCCACTGCGGCAAGAAGGCGACGATGGTGGTGCGCAAAGGCCCCAACGGGCGCGCGCTGCGCGACGGCGATCAGGTGCAGATCGGCGGCAACGAAACCTATGTGTCGCTTTGCCGCAAACACTGGCGCGAGTCGGTGGGGGATGCGGGCGCGGTACCGGATCAGGCGCGTTCGAGCAGCACCGAACCGACTGAATAGCCCGCGCCGAACGAGCAGATCAGGCCAAGGTCGCCTGCTGCCATCGCGTCGGATGATCGGTCAAAGGCGATGATCGAGCCTGCCGACGAGGTATTGGCAAATTCCTGCAAAACGTTCGGCGTTTCGCCCGGCAACGGGTCGTGGCCCAGCACTTTTCTGCCAATCAGGTCATTCATGCCCTTGTTGGCCTGATGCAGCCAGAGCCGTTTCAGCGCCGCCGCACTGGTGCCCTCGGCCGCCAGATGCGCGAGAATATGCGCCGAGACCAGCGGCACCACCTCTTTGAAGACCTTGCGCCCCTCTTGCACGAATTGCATGTCGCGGCGGTCGGCCATGCCATCGGGGCGCGAGCGGCGCAAAAAGCCGTTGTTGTTGCGGATGTTGTTGGAAAACTCGGTGGCGCAGCGGCACGAGCGGATCTTGAAATGCGCGGCCGTGGCATCTTCTGCACGGCCAAGAACGGTGGCGGTGCAAACATCGCCAAAGATGAAGTGGCAATCGCGGTCGCGCCATTCGAGGTGGCCCGAGGTGATTTCGGGGTTCACCACAAGTGCGTTGCGCACCGTGCCCGCGCGGATCATGTCCGACGCTGCCTGAATGCCGAAGGTGGCCGAGGAACAGGCCACGTTCATGTCAAACGCAAAACCGCCCGCACCGAGCAGGTTCTGGATCTCGATCGCAATCGCCGGGTAGGGGCGTTCCATGTTCGAGGCGGCGCAAATGACAAGATCGATCTCGCCGGGCGCCACCCCGGCCTTGGCCAGCGCGACCTCGGCCGCCTTGAGCGCAATTTCGGCCATCAGGCTGGGTTCGTCATCGCTGCGCTGGCGAAAGCGCGGATACATCCGCGCCGGATCAAGCAGCCCGTCCTTGGTCAGCACATAACGTTGCAGAATGCCCGAGGCCTTGAAGATGAATTCGGGCGAGGAATGTTCCTTGGCGGCCACCGTGCCCGCCGCAATCGCCGCCGCGTTCTCGGCGTTGAACCAATCGGCGTGGCGATTGTAGGCCGCAACCAGTTCCTCGTTGGTCAGAACCTCGGGCGGAACAAAGACCCCGGTTCCTCTGATCGCTGGCTGATACATGGTGCCCCCTGCTCGACTGCCGCCAGATCACCCCTTGGCAGGGGGAAGGTCAAGCCCCGGCGGCGGGTCAGACCGGGTTCGGAAGCGTTTGCCCCGCGGCAAATGCGACAAGGTTTGCCACCACCATAAGCCCCATGCCATCGCGCACCTCTTCGGCGGCGGTGCCGAGATGCGGCAGCAGGGTGACGTTTTCAAGCGCGATCAGGCGAGCGGGCACATCAGGTTCGTGTTCATAGACATCAAGCCCGGCGCCCGCGATCTGCCCGGCCTCAAGCGCCGCGATCAGCGCGCCCTCATCGACCACATCGCCGCGCGAGATGTTGATGAAATGGCCGTGTGCAGGCATCGCCGCCAGCGCCGCGCGGTCGATCAGGTGCCAGTTGCCAGCCCCCCCCGGCACCGCCACCACCACGAAATCGGCGGCCATCGCCTCGGCCAGCGTTTCAACCTGCCGCGCGGGCAGGCCGGGGTCGGGCAGGGCTGAGCGGTTGAAGAACCGCACCTGCATGCCAAAGCCGAAATGCGCGCGCCGCGCCACCGCGCGGCCGATCCGGCCCATGCCGATGACGCCGAGCGATTTGCCGCTGACATGCTGGCCAAGCAGTTGCGTGGGCTGCCAGCCTTGCCAGTGGCCCGCGCGCAGAAATCGCTCGCCTTCGCCCGCCCGCCGCGCGCTCATCAACAGCAGCGTCAGGGCAATATCGGCGGTGGCATCGGTCACGGCGCCGGGGGTATTGGTCACCGTGACGCCTGCGGCGCGGGCGGCGACCACATCGATGTGGTTCACGCCAACGCCAAAATTGGCAAGCAGCCGCGCGCGGATCGGGCCGGTGAAAGCCTCGGCGCCGAAGGCATCGCCGAGCGTTGGCACCACCGCATCGAACCCGGCCAGCGCTGCGCGACATTCGGACAGGGTCATTGGCGCGGCACTTTCGCGGTAGTGCGTTTCAAATGCCGCCAATGCCGCCTCGACCTTCGGCGTCAGCCGCCGCGACACCAGCACCCGCATCAGAAAAGCCTCCCGCCCAAGGGCACCTCGTGCCCCGGTCCGATCAGCACCACCTCGCCCGCCTGATCGGGCACGCCAAGCACCAGCACCTCGGACATCACCTTGCCGATCTGGCGGGGCGGAAAGTTGACCACCGCCAGCACTTGCCGCCCAATCAGTTCCTCGGGGCGGTAATGCGCGGTGATCTGCGCCGAAGACCGCTTTTCGCCGATTTCGGGGCCAAAATCGAGCCAGAGCTTGTAGGCGGGCTTGCGCGCCTCGGGGAAGGGCTCGGCGCGGGTAATGCGCCCCACGCGGATATCGACCGCTAGGAAATCATCAAAGGTGATCGTCACTTTCCAAGCTCCCGCCCGCGCGCCGCCGCCGCCGCCACGGCGCGGCGCATCAGGCCGGGAAAGCCGGTTTCCGGCTCCATCAGGACCCGCAGCCCGGCCTCGGTGGTGCCCGCAGGCGAGGTGACGTTGCGCCGCAGTTGCGCGGGGCTTTCGTCCGATACTTCGGCCAGAGCGCCCGCCCCCGCCACGGTGGCAATCGCCAGCCGCATCGCCAGATCGGCGGGCAAGCCCTCGGCGGCACCCGCCGCCGCCATCGCCTCGATCAGGTGGAACACATAGCCCGGGCCCGAGCCGGAAAGCGCGGTGACCGCATCCATCAAGTGTTCGCCCGCCAGCCGCTCGACCTTGCCGATCACCGCCAACAGGCCTTCGGCGGTGGCGAGATCAGACGCGCTGGCAGCGCCGTTGCCGCAGATGGCGGTGATGCCTTTGCCGATTGCCGCAGGGGTGTTGGGCATCGCGCGCACCAGCGGCGTGGCGGCCCCCAGCACCGCCTCATAGGTGGCAATCGTGGTGCCCGCCGCCACCGTTACGAACAAGGTTCCACCGCCGCCCATCGCCTTCAGCGTTGGCAGCGCCGCCCCCATCATCTGCGGTTTTACCGCCACCAGAACCACCGCGGGCCGAGCGGGCAGCGGGGCGTTCAGGTGCACCCCCTGCGCCTTGACCCAATCCGACGGGTTCGGGTCGATCACCCAGACCGATGCCGCAGGCAGCCCCCCAGCAAGCCACCCCGACAGCATCGCCGAACCCATCTTGCCGCAGCCCAGAAGCACCAGCCCGCGCGCCGAAATGTCTGAAAAATCCATGTCTGCCCCCATCTCTGAGGGGCAAGACTATGCGCGCCCGTAGGCCTCGGCAATGGCAACCTGCATTGCCGCCTCGGGCGATTCGTTGCCCCAGCAGGCAAGCTGGAACGCCGGATAGAAACGTTCGGCCGCCATGATCGCGGTGCCAATCATCCGGTCGAGTTGTTCCGACCCCGCGATCTGGCCGCCGCTGAGCACCAACCCATAGCGCCAGACCATCAGCCGCTGGTCGCGCCAATAGGTGAAGGCGCCGGTCCAGACCTGGTCGTTGACGCGGTTCAAGAGATCGTGCAGCGCATCGAGCCGGTCCGACGGCGGGTCCAGCTCGAAGGTTACGATCAGCCGCAGCACTTCGTCCTGCGCCGACCACGCGAGCGTAAGTGCATAGGTGCGCCACTGGCCCTCGACGGTCATTGCGATCTGGTCTTCGGTCAGGCGGTCAAAATCCCAGGCGTGGTCGGTGGCAAGCGCCTCGACCACGTCGATCGGGTGCAACTCGTCTCCGAGCAGGTGGTCTTCAAGGTATGCCATGTCCACTCCTGCCAGTTGATCGTTGTCCGCGCGCCACTATTTGTTGGCCGTTGAACTAGACGCGGCGGTTTCGCGTCATGCCCATGCTAGATATGGTGGCAGAACTCCGCGTCAAGTAAAGCGGAAAACGCCCACAGCCCAATGCCGCAGCGCCGATTGTAGCGTGACAGCAATATCTGCAGTGATTGACACCAGAACCTGCAGCAGCGGGGTTTTGGGGGTTACCCCTGTTTCAAGCTGATCAGATCGCCAGTGTCCGGCTTGCGGCGCGTGCCAGGAAGGTCGAATGCCACCATCCCGCCCTTGCGAAGATCAACGAGGATGTCCTTCATGTTGGTCTGGCGTACCGGAACGTCTTCCATAACCTTTGCGGCAAGTAGCTCGAAGCTGAGAGGGCGGCCCACTTCCTCCAGAACTTCGGCGATCCTCCGCGCGGCCTGCCTGACATGAGCCGGGCAACCTACGCCTGTGCGCTTCAGCTCGATCTCATCAAGATAAGCGCTCGGGAAAAAAGTCGGCTGCGGGTCACTCCCGGCCGCGATCGCGGTGCGCGTGGAAAGTTGCAACTGCTCGACTTTTCGCTGCACGCTTCGGAATACTTCAACCCCCTGGGGATGGTTTGTGCCTAGCACGAGGCGCATCTGCACCCGCTCTTTCCGGGAGTTCAAAATCGTAAAATCAGGTAAATACTTCGCCGCTTGAAGCGCCTTTAAACGAGCCTTCAACAGCCGCATAACCTTCTCATGATTCGGCTGGTCTGCCGCCATCTCGCCCATTTTCGACTTCCAGTCTGGATCGGCAAGAAAACGGCCGAAGGACGCTTCAACAGGATCATACCCGGCGTGACGGTTGATCGGGTTGGCCATGAAGTTAAGGATGAAGTCGCCCTTCTGCGCCGCAAGGAAGCGCGCGATTTCTTCGGTGTGCAAACTCCAGCCTTTGGGGTCGATGAACGTGAAGGTGAAGCCCGTCTTGCACGCCTGAGCTATTCTGGAAAGGTGGTCCTCGAAAGCGCCTTCGAAGACCTTTAATTCGATGCCGCTTTGCCGCGCGGCGTATCCCTCGAGCTTTTTGAATGTCACAGGATCCTTTTCGCAGAGAAAAAATCTAATCCGCACCGAGCGACCCATCTTTGCGAGGGCATCCTGCGTCCGCTTCAAGACTCTCACCGAGAGATCAAACGAGCTGTCGGTGTAGTTGAGCTCATCGGAGACGTCCCACGGCCCGGCAAACCCATCGATGTAATTAAAGACAGGGTCCATGCCTGGCGCCAGCAAGACCTTGTAGCTGGCTTCTTCAAGGTACCGAGACAGGAACCAATGCTTGATCCCTGAATGCTCTCGGTTCAAATAGGCTTCATCTATCTGCATGTTCAAAAACGCCCTATTTGAGGTTTGCCATCACCTGCTCTGGTACGATGTCCCAGGGAAAGCCGTTCCACTCCATGCCGTCAAGCAGCCTGCCGCCGGACTTTGGCCGCGCCCCGCCCCATTGCTTGAAAAAGAACGCAACGCCATCCCGATCGCAGGACTCGTGAATTTGCGTCGCCCATTCCTTTTCCATCGGGCGCGCACCTGGGCCGCTTTCGCCACCCACGATAGCCCACGCGATGCCACCAAGATCGAGGTCGCCGACGGCGCCAAGCAGAGGTTCAAAGGAAATGAACCGTGCGTCGGAATTGATCTGTTTCAGGTGGTCGATCCGGCTTGTGTAGGCAGCGTCTTCCACCGAAACACCAAGCCAGATGTGCGAGGGGACTTTGCCGCCGTCATAGCGCCCTCGAATGTAGTTCCGCATCAAGGAGCTGCGCTTGGTCAGCACCTGGTAGACATGCCGGTCGGCGGCCTCCATCGCATCGAAGACCTGGTCAATGTAGCCGCGGTCGATATCTTTGTGAAACAGGTCGCTCATCGAGTTCACGAAGATCATGCGTGGCTTCTTCCAGAGCCCAGGCTGTTTCAGGCGCCCCGGCCAAATCCGAAGGTCGAAGCCTTGCTCATAGGGATGATCTGGCACGCCTCGCCAGCGCTCGGCAAACCGCTCCGCATAGCAATTGTCGCAGCCGGGACCGACTTTAGTGCAGCCAGTAATCGGATTCCACGTCGCGTCGGTCCATTCAATCGGAGTTTGTTGCGCCATCCGCCCGTCCCTCGCTGTTACCGCGAAAACGTAGCATGAACGAATCGGCGGCACAAACTTTCAGCGAAATCACACTCTGGGCTTCGGCGGTGGCGGGGTGCTGGGTGAAGTACGGCACGCCGTGACGCTGCGGGTGTGGTCCGCGGGCGAAGTCGACCGCGGCAAATAATGGCGGCGGGGCAGCGATGCGTAACCGGAACGAGGGGAACGCCGAGCGCGTCACTTGGCTTTCAGAGCCCCTGGAAGATCGGCTTGGAGCGCGGCGTCATATCTGGCGATTTGGAGTGCCATAAGGGAACTGGGCAGCGTGAACGAAGCTCCAAAGACGAAAACTGCCAAGCCGACGAATGCCCGCTCCAGCCAAACGGAAACTGTGCCGGGCTCGTCGGGGATCAGAAAGATGGAAAGCGCCAAGCCCAGCGTGATCAGGTAAAGATAAAAGATCAACCGATGGCGCTGCAGTCGTGAGACGACGTCGGCCTTTTCCAGTTGCAGATCCTTCCAGCCGCGGGCACCCGGATCACCGATGAACGTAATCACAGCGATCAGGAACCCCGCAAGAATCGAGAAAATCGTGACGACCGCGTTGATGGCATCGGGTTTCTCCGAAATCAACGGCTGCAGGTAGAAGGCCGCCACCCCAGACACGGTGACGAGGGCCCCGAGCCCTAGAACGCGAAGCCAATCAACTGTGAACTTTTCACCCTCGATCTTCATCTAGATCTCCGTTTGCCGGGCTTGCCTGAGTTCCGCAAGATAGCGCAGCATCTCCTCCCGCACCTCGCCCGGCTGCACGGTGTTTGCAGACCTGACCACCGATACCTTCTTCTTTACTGCAATTTCGCCTGGCTTGATAGATTCCCCACTGCGAAGCCAAATGACATAGTCCTCCGCCTCCTCGTCCGCGACGATTTGTTCGGCGATGCCATCGAGACCGCTCTTGGCAACTTCAAGGTCGCGACCGGGAACGCTTATCATCACACGCATCGTTCCCTTGCGACTTTGGGCGGCACCAGCGGCTTTGCCGTCTGCCCGAACTAGCGACTGAAGCATTTGAACGAGCGGCCGACGAAGCCTCTGAACCATAGTTGGGTTTGCCGCTTCGTCCCGCACAACTCCCGCGCTGGCTTCCTCGATCGCGAGATCCAACTGCACCTTTTCCACTCCACCACCGGCATCGATGCGGCGGAGACCGTTGATGTCAGCGATCCGCACAATGTCAAACTGAGTCCACGACTCCGGGCATTTTGCTCGCTGGAACAGCTGATGCAGATATCTGTGAAGCGCACCTGCCGAGCGCCCGGCATTCAGCGTGATGACGTGGTCCCCGGAAACGAGTGCGAAAAAATCAGAGTTCAGGAAGTTCTCGTCGTTGCCCGGGTATCGCTCCGTAAGTGTTACTGTTTCGGCAGGCGCCATTGGCACGACCCCGACGGCTTGCTGTTCGACATATCTTGCGCAGTGCAGGAACACGCCAGATCGCCCCTGGTCGGAGATCTCCGCTCCCATCACCGATGAGCCATCGGGGAAAATGACAACGCGATCCGTGCTGTTTCGCAGTCCATCGCGCACTTCGCGAATATGTGCTTCCAGATCACTTTCGACCGAAAACCAGAGCGCGCGGCGATATTCGATGAAACGACTTACTCGCATTATAAACTGCCCCCGTTGCCCCAATAGGCAGACAGCTAGAGCCGTTTTGCCGATTCGTCACCAAGAACGAGGCTTCCCCACTCACCCTTCCCGTCCCCTTCCGCGCATCGGGCCCCTCGCCGCAGCGATAGAGCGTCCATCTCGCGCGGCGCACCGAACCTGTTTCGCATCCTGTAGCGCCACTATCCTGCAGCGTGAGCCAATCGGCCGCACTTTCCAAGGCGCGACGCCACAACTATAAAGGGAGCCATGGCAGAAGATTCTTCTGTTTTCAACCATATTTAACTCAGGGTTTTTTCTGAGTGCCCCACGAAAAGGTCAATGATATGAAGTGGACTGAAGCCTATGCCACCGGAAGCAACGAGGTCGATGAGCAACACAAAACGCTGTTCCTCATGTCCGAGCAGTTCCGCGAAACGCTTGATGCTGGCCATGGCGAAGGCACCTATGACCTGTTCATCGAGTTTCTGAGCACTTACGCCATGACCCACTTTTCTTATGAAGAAGATTGCATGCTCGCTCACCTGTGCCCGGCCGCGGATCGGAACAAGGTTGAGCATTGCAATTTCACACAGTTTATCGACCAGGAAGTGGAGCGGTTTCGCCGCGATGGGTTCGACCGGACGGTCGCCTATAACCTCTTGGATACAATTGACCAATGGCTCGACAGTCACATCGGAAAAGTGGATGTGCAGCTAAAAACCGTCATGCCGTGACGAAGCGGCGCCGGGCCGTACACTGCTGTGGCCCTTCGCCTCAGCCTTCGGTCCCGGCGTCGGGTTTCGGCCCCTCGCCGCAGCGGTAAAGTGTCCATCTCGCGCGAAGCACAGCAGCATCCCGTGCCTTGGCGCAATGATCCTTTTCCCACCAGGCGAGCAGGCGGTTGATGATCCGCTCGCGCCGCCGCCAGGCCGCAACCCTGGGCGAAGCGTCGGCCTCGGCCTCGGTCATCCATGAAGGACGTGACCAGGTGCCCGCCTCGGCCGAGGTGGTGATATGGGTTGATCCGCCGAAAACCAACGCGTTGAGCGCCTCGGAAACCAGCGAAGCCAGCTTGAAACCGACCTCGTAAAGGACGTGCCCCAACTGCCGCAGCGGGTTTCGACGCGCCGTCATGGGGCAATCCCCAAGGCTGCGGCCATCGCCAGAGCCTGTGCCTTGGCCACGTCCAGCACCGCCTGCACCGCCTCGGGCGTCTCTGCCGCGTTGATCGCGTCCCGTGTGACCCGCCGCAGGCCAGACACGCGCCCGACGATCTGCCGGAACAACTCGGCGTTGGCGAGGATCAGTAGCGACAGGTTATCGACCGTCTCGCCCGTCAACGCCGCCTCGGCTTGCAGCAATTCCACTTGCGCGGCATCCGCCGTGCCAGCGATATGCGCCCGCGCCGCCGCCTCTTTCGCATCCCACGATAGCCGCTCGTCCAAGGGCGTGTCTGCGGTAAAGCGGCCCATGAAGTCACCGGCCCAAGCCAGCATGGCGGAAATGGCGCGGGATTTCACCTCGTCGAGCGGGGGTGGTGTAGGCGCAGGCGGGGGCACAAACGGCGCTATGTCTCCCGCCAGAATTTCGTAATGCAGGGCCTTCACGTCGAACGCCGCCCCGGTATCATCAGGCGATACGGTGAACGGTATCCAGCCGAACGAGGGGTGGTTTAGGTCAATGTCGATGGTGCCAACGGCGTTGTAGGTCGGGTTCTTCCATTCCATCACGAAATCCTCACCCAAAGAGTTGCCCCGCCGAGAGTCACAAAGTTTCCAGATCCATCAGGCCCAGCCGTGACCGTGTGGTCGTAGTTGCCAAGGCATCGCCATGTCCCCGAAAGGGCCGTCCCGGTCGCGAGAGAGGCGGTTACAACACCCGACGCCGAACTGACAGTTGCCGCTGCTGATACTGGCGACAGCGAACTGCCCGCCAAGGTGGTTCCAAATGTCACGTCGGTCGTGCCCGTGGTCCGGCGCGCAAATGCGAGTGTGCCAACGGCTCCGGCTGTTGCGGCGGCAATATCGGCGAGTGTGGTCGCGGCAGGCGCCAGCGCTGCAATCGCCTGCGCCACCCGCAGCGGCGTGGTGATCTTGGTGTTGTCGGTGCCCGCCTCCGCTTCGGCCTGTGAAGCCAGGGCGGCACCATTGATCAAATCGGCCGTAAGCGTGCCCGAGACCGTCAGCCCGGTGTTGGTGGTCCACGCTTTGCTCGAATTGTTGTATTTCAGGTAGATGCCGCCATCGGCAAAGCCCTCGATCAGCGTTTCGGTGCCCGCTGCATTCTTCACTCTCCAGGTGCCAGTGAAGAGAGTGATGCCGCTGTCGCTGAAGGTCGCCAACGCCGTCCCGGCCGAATTGCGAACGGTTACTCCGCCAGTGCTCAGCGCCTGCACCACATCGCTGCGCACCTCCCAGCGATTGTTCACGGTGTCGAACTTCGCCAGTGTCAGCCAGGCAGTATTGGCGCCATTGCGCATCATCAGCAGGTTGTTCGTGGTGTCGGCCCAGAGCTGATAGGGGTAGGTGGTGCCGGGTGCCGCCGCCCCGGCCGAGGCCGAGGCCAGCGCCTGAAACGCCGCGTTGAAATCGGCGAGGATCGACGGAAAGGTCTGGTCCGCCACCACAAAATCGTTCTGGCTCATGATGCTACTCCATAGCCGCGGGCGACGTAGTCGAAGCTGCGCGCCACGCCGTCCCCCGCCGCGTTTCTGAACTGGATGGTGAAACCGGCGGCGCTCTTGCCGGTGATCTCGTAATAGTCGCCGCTCGCGAGGCCCTGCGCCGAGACGCCAAGCCCGGAAAGGCCGCGGAGAGCGGGGGTGAAGTTGACGACCATGCCCCCGGCACCCGCTTCGAGGTCGGCCGCGGCGATGGTGCGGTCAGGCATGTCGACCTCGACGGCAAGCCCGGTGACAAAGGGCGTGACATTGGCACTGGCTGTGAAAAGCACAGCGCGGAAGCGAAACCCGCGCGCCGTGAAATCGCCCACACTGAGCGCGCGCCAAGGGCTCCAGGCCACCATATCGTCCGAGGTCGACACCTCGACCACCACCTCGGTATCGGCGGCATTGGAATCGCCGGTAAAGAGGCCCTGGCGGGCCGAAAAGTGGCCTGGTGCGGCCGCGAACATCCCGGCCGTGTCATCGAGCCGGATCACCTCGACCCGCGCGGTCAGCCGCGAGGTGTAGCGCGCGCCGAGATCGACGACCGTGCGAAACTCGTAGATGCCGCTGCCAGGCGCGGAATAGTCGGTCAGCACCAGCCCGAGGCCGCTGCGGCTCGTGGGTTTCACCGTGCCGCCTGCTGCGGAGAAGAGGCCGGAGGCGGCGGCAAAGAGCCCCGGCACTTCGCTGAACCGGACTTCGGCGCCGGTGAACCCCGGTTCCTCTGTCACCGCCTCGACCGCGTTCAGCCCCTCGACGCCCGCGATCGTGGTAACGATCGCCGCCGGGTTCAGGCTTTCGTTGCCGAGCTTGTCGACTGCCCTGATGAAATACGTCCCCGTGCGCGCCGACGTGGTGACCGAGGTGCCGGGCCGCGGCACTTTCGGCACCAGCGTCACCGCGTTCGAATAGCTTGCCCCCGTCACGCTCGGTGACCAGCGAATGATGTAATGCGACAAATCCTCGTCGGGCACCGGGTCCCAGGTCAGGTGGGCCACAGCGCCCGTGATGGCGATATCAAATCCGGTGACGTCGGCGGGCGGCAGGCCGGGCAGCGCGACCGGATAGCCGAGCAGCTCGAGCCAGTCGGAATTGGTGCCGAGCACGCTGACCGCGCGCACCCGCACGTCGTATTCCACCGCCTCGATGCCCGAGACCTCGAAACGCCCGGCGCCGCTCGCCCCGACATCGCGCCAGACCGCATCGCCGGTGGGGCGATACTGCACCTCGGCGCTGTCGACATATCCGCCTGCCCAGGCGACGTCGATGATCAGCACGCCCACCGGCTGCTGGTTGCGGATCCGCACCTCGGTCGAGAGCGTAACCCCGGGCAGAATTGGCGCCGGGGGCAGCGTGATACCACCCGGTGACGCCTCCCAGGGCAACTCATCAGCGGGGGTCCAGTCGTAATCGGCCGGGTCGCGCTCGCGCAAACTGACCTGCTGCAATCCGGTGCCGAGGTCATCGACGCATTCGGAGACCTCGAACACTTTTGCCTCATAGCCGTTCGCGGCACTGGTCCAGACCACCGCGTCGAGCGGCTCGAGGATTGCGGCATCAGGCGGCAGCGTCAGGCTGTGGCGGCGAAAGCGGCGCTCCTCTTCGATGTAGGCGCGCATGACGCGCTGCACCTGGGCACCGTAGGGCACAGCGGGCAGGCTCAGATCCGCCACTAGGCGGCGGTTCTGGTCGAGCGCCTCATAATCGGCGTTGAACCGCGGCGGCGCGTCCTTGCTTTCCCAGAGACTCGAGGGCTCGGGGTAACTCGCCTGAATACCGTTCCACGTCCGATCGAGGCCGGGGAAAGGCTCAAATCCCTGCGCCGCGGTCACGATGGCGTCGTCGTCGGTGAACACATAGACCGGCAGGCCGGGCCCGCCGACGCGGATTTTCCAGACACCGCCGATTTCGGACATCTGCCCTGAACAGCCTTTCAACAGCTCTTCAATGACGCTTGCAGGCTCCTCTTCAACGGTCACTTCAAAGCCCGTGCGGTACTGCGGCTCACTGCCGCCCGCGGCAAGCACCACCGGCACGTCGCACTCGTTCATCGCGGCGAACCAGGCGCCCGTCGGCAGGTCTTCGGCAGCACTCTCACCGCCCCAGATCGAGCCGTCCGGCAGCGTGATACCGCGCAGGATGTTGTAGATCTGCACCGCCGGGTTGGCACTTGGCGCCCAGGTTGCCGGGTCCGACCAGCGCTGCGCGCCGCTGCCGCCCACGGTATCGTCGGCGCGCGGATCGTAAAGCGGGATCCCGGCCAGCACGAAACGCACCCGCGGCAGGCCGTTGAACAGTTCCCGATTGTAGCGGAAGGTCAGCACCGCATAGCAAAGCCCGGTGCCGACCATATCGGGCTTCCAGGGCCGGTCCGGATCGGTGCCGTATTGCGCGAGCAGCATCGGGTCAGCGGCGGTTTGCGTGCCGTCGTAATAGGTGACCCAGGCGTAGCCGTGATATTTGCCGAGCAGCGGGCGGCCATAGGTGACCTCGCTGGTGTGCGGGAACAGGCCGAACGGATCCGGCCAGTTCGGGAATGTCAGCCAGCCAGGCAGCCCGGAAAACAGCGTGCTGCCGCCGACGCTCTCGATCGTGTTGTCAATTTCCACGTATCCGTCGTCGATGATCAGGCCGCTCAGCATCTGGCCTGGGATGTCGCCAAGGTCGATCACATAGGTGAGGTAGGCGTTCGGGGTCTTGCCGCTCGTGCCGTGGCTCATCGGCGGGGCAATCGCAAAGCCCGCCGTGGCGTATTGCCCAATAATGAAGCTCTGTGGGTTGGTGCCACCAGAAGCGGTGGCGGTGGTCTTGATCCCCGGGGACCGAGGCTTGGGCGCCAGCGCCTGTGCCAGCGCCGAAAGCGCCACCGAGACCAGCAGTCGACCGATTATGGTCTGGGTCAGGAACGTCCCGATTGCGGAGGCGCTGAATGCAGCAACGGCGGCGCCAACAGCGGCGAATACTTGCGGCATCGCTCAGCCCACCCTGAAGGCGCGCGTGGCACGTGCGCGCGGCAGCCGCGAAAGGCCCGCAGGCCCAAGAACGTAAATCAATTCGCCCTGCACGATGCCGAGCGCAGGCCCCTCCGCAGTCGGCACCACTGCGCAGTCACCGATGCGCGCATAGGCCGGTGGCACCTCATCGAAGAGAGTTGCGGCAAGTGCCACGTGGTCGGCGAACCCCGCCCTGCGCAGCGCGCGCAGGCCCGCCTTGGTCGTGCAATACCGTCCGCGCCAGCGCGCCGCGATGTCGGTTCCGGTCATCGCCTCGACAGCCCCTGCAAAAAAGAGCGCGCAGTCGTTTTCGCCCTCGGCAAAAGGCCGCCGCGCGGTGGCGCCAAGCCAGGCGGTGAGCCGGGGTTTCCAGTCGGGCAGTCGCGTCAGGGGGGCGGTGCGTTCGGTCATTTCCTCGCTGCCTTGGCTTCGCCCCAATAGACGTCGACTGACCCGGAAATGTCGGTGTAGCGCCGCAACCGGTCATCGCTGCGCCGCCGCTGGCTTTCGTCGCTTTTCTTCAGCGCCAGCGGCCGCGTCAGGGCACGGGCGGAACTGGCGAGCGTCACCTCGACGGCGCCCTGCCCGCCCACCTCGGGCGTGGGCAGCGAAATGGCATCGATCCAGCCCTTGAATACCCGGTGCGGCGCCTCGATCAACTCGCCAGAAGCAGGCGCGAAAAAGGCGCGGTGGATCTCCACCGGGGCGAGGCGCGCGTCATAGCCGCGGATTGCGACCGCCACTTCGGGCGCGGTCGGCGCCAAAGTGATGCGGTGCATCCGCACCACGATGCCCGACTGCATGGTGATCGGCTCGACACCGAGTACCCCGCCCGCGCCATAGTAAAGCCGAGAGGCGCCGTCGATCAGGAAGCTCTGGTGATCGTCGCCGGTCCAGAGCCCGAGGGCCTCTTCGGCACCGGTGGCGCGGTTGCGCGCGCGCACCCAGATCAGCAGCCGCGCCTGGATGCCATCGCGCGCCGCAAGGTAGGCGCCGGTCATTGCCCCGAATGTGCGCATTGCCCCTCCTTACCTGAGCGTCTGGATGAAGCGGAAGGCGATGCCCTCGGTCAGCCAGCGCGTAACCGCGCCGGGGTCGGTCGAGCCGGGCTCGATCACCGCCTTGATTGCCGGTTTGACGAGTGTGACCGCGGCGCCGAGGCTCGCACCGGGGCGCAGGGGCGGTGTCACCTCGATCGTGCCGGTGCTGCCATCGCCCGCCGCCACCGCGCCGGTCACCACCCGGTGCAACGCCTGACGCACCGGGCCGCTGCCATAGGCAAAGCCGAGATAGTCGCCGCTGCTCACTATGTATCCTGCCGGCAGCCCGCCGAGCCGCAGCTCGCGCGACCCGGCCACCAGTTCGAGGATCTCGGGCGTTGCAGCGCCAAGGATCGAGCCAGTCGGGTCAGCGAGCGGCGCCGCCCGTGTCACGTCATAGGCCAGAAACGAGGCCCCGGCGCTGCGCAGCACCGACAACAGCGGCAATACCGACGCAGCCTCGGCGCGGGTCAGCCGACCGAGTGTCACCTCACCCGACCAGAGCCGGGGGCCAAGGTCGGCGGCGAGGATTTCGCCGCCGCCGGTGCGCGCCGTTTGCACCTGCTCGGGGCAATCAAAGGTGATCCTCTGCACCGGCAGCAGATCGAAGAAGCTTTCGCGGGCAAGCGGAAAGGCGAGCGCCATCAGCCGATCCTCCGCGTGTCAGAAGAAATCTGCCGCACCCGCAGCGGCAGTGCCGAGCGGTCGTATTCGGCAAGGCCGCGGCGGATGCCCGTCGCCACCAGTGCCTCGATCTCGGCATTGCCGCGTGCGCCGCGCAGATCGATGGTGATGTTGGCAGGCGCTGCCTCGGCCGCCGCTGCTCCGCCCCCGCGCGCCTGCCCGCCCACCGCACCGCCGCGCGCGAAGCCGGGGATATGCGCCCCCGCGTTCATCGCCTCGAGCAGGTGCCGGTGGCGGCGCGTGGCGGCGGCGGTCATCACGAATTCGCCCGAGGAGGCGGCGATCAGCACATCGTCCGAGGTGCCCGAGCCGGGCCCGGTGATCATGCCGCCCTCGGCCTTGCCAGGAACGACCGCCTTGAAAAGCATGGTCAGCAACCCGCCGCCGCCCGAAGTTCCGAACAGCCCTGCAAGCGGCCCGGTGCCCAAGAGCGTTGCCTGCAAGGCGGCGCGGGCGAGCGCCGAAACGATGTTGTGCAGCACCTCCGTCAGGCTGTCGCCGCGCAAAATCAGCCCCTCGAAGGCGTCGTAAAGCGTGCCGGTGAAGAAGTCCTGCGTCTCCTGCAGCGCCTGCATCTGGGCCTGTTCGCGGATATGTGCGGCGATCAGTTCCTCGACCATCTGCCGCTCGGCATCGGTGGCGCCCGCCAGTGCTTCGCGGTGCTTCAGCATCTCCTTTTGCACCGGGTCGGTTTCGCGCAGGATTGCGAGTTCCTGCATTTGCGCGTCGATCAGATCGGCGAGCGCCGAGCGCTGCTTTTCTGTGCCGCCAGCGGCGGAGCGCTGGTTGCGTTGCCACTCGGCAAGCGCGGCATTGCTGCGCGCGATCTCGGCCGCATCGGCGACCGCCTGCCGCCGGTTCGCCTCGATGACTGCCTTGATGGTCGGATCGGCATTCTGCGGAATCCGCGTGCGCGCATCGAATTGTGCTCCAGCAAGCTCGGCCGCCAGCCGCACCGGATCATCGCGGAATTCAAAGCGCAGTTTGGCGTCGCGCAGCGCTGCTCCGCCCTGCGACGCCAGCGACTGCGCGGCACCCACCGCCGCCAGCAGCTCGTCGGCCAGGCGCCGCGCCTCATCCGCAGCGGAGCGGATACCGCCAGCGATATCGAGCGCCGCCAATTCTTCAGCCGAGGCAACACCCCGCGCGGCCTTGGCGGCAATTTCATTCAGAAGCTCCGCCACCTCGGCCAGCTTTGGCGGCAGCCTGGCACCCTCAGGGAAGAACTGCTGAATTTCGGTCAGGACCTCGGCAGCGCGATCCCTGATCTCGGTCATGCTTTGCGCGGTCGATAACCTGTCAAATGCCGCCGAAATTGCCACCGCCTGCTCCGGGAGCATGCCGAGCTTCGCGGCCGCGTCGTCCACGCTATCCTGAAAACCCCCGAGAGCCTCTTTCGCGGTCAGGATCTGTTCCGATGTGGCGCCGCCCCAGCCCGATATCAGACTGGCGGAGCGCTGTGTCGCGGCATCGAGTTCATGGACTGCGGTTACTGCGTCCCGCAGCTCTCCGAGCAACGGATTGCCTTCCGTGGCCAAAGCGTCGAGCGCGCGGCCGACCGATACGTCGGCAAGATACCGCGAAAAGTTCCTCAGTGTTTCGGCGGACGACCCAAATTCGGCGTTGAGCTCTTTCGTCGTCTTTTTCGCGATTTCCGTGTAGCTGTTGTAGGCATCGAGTGCGCCAGTCAGGTTCTTGATCTGCGCTTCCGCCGTGAGTTCGGCATCTCCGGCATCCCGAAATGCGCTGACCAAGGCGGGCAGCGCGATACCCGCGAGCAGCCCGACTGCGGTTCCCACGGTGCCAAAGGCCAAGCCGATATCCGGCAACTGGATGGCCAGCGCCCGAATAAATCCGCCGCCCGCCATCGCCTGTTGCCCGACCTGCGAGAGCTGCATCGCGAGCATTTTGGCTTGATTGCCGCCAAGCGCGAAGCTGCGGCTCATCTCCACGCCAAGCGCGCGGGCCTGCGCGGTCATCGGGGTCATTGCCAGGGCCGCGCGTTCCCGTGCCTGAGTAGCCTCGTTTGCGGAAAGCGCGCCGAGCTGCTCGGCGGCGGCGATTTCGCGCAGCTCGAGTTCATAGGCGCGGGATGCAGCAAAGAGCGGATTGTACCGGGCGCGAATGCGGTCGAGCTCTTCGCCGTAGACCAGCATTTCGGCGGCAGACAATTCGGTAGCCTCCCGAACTCCGGTCGCTGCTTCAATCATCTGTTGCATGGCGGTCGAGGCCACCTGCAGATCGTTGTTCAGGCTGTTGGCACCCTGCCCAAAACCCGCGACGGCGGCCTTGGTTTCACCGAGTGCCGCAGTGGTGGCGTCAAGGCCTGCCACCGCCGCCTTGGCGTCCATCGTGATCTTGCCGGAAAGAACGAAGGCCTGGCTCATTGCCGCGCCTCGTTCATCGCGGCCACCGCGCCGTGCTCGATCTGTCGCAGATCAGCCCAAAGCGTGGGTGTCATGGCGATCCCGGCCAGATCGAGCCCGGCGCGGGCGCCCGCATAATCAAGCCCTGTCACCGCCACGCCGCCCATTCCTGCCACCATCCTCCACTGTGTCGCGACGCTTAGAAACGCCTCTAGAGCCGCAAGGTTTTCCGCCCAGATGCCAGGGCCCGCCTCGGGCGTCGCACCCGCTTCCAGCTCCAGCCCCCAGCGGCGCGCATCTGCCGCCGCCTCGTCTTCGCCCGCCCCGCCAAGCTCGCCCCGCGCCCAGGCCCGCCCGGCGGCTGTCAGTTTCCCGCGCGGGCCTTGGTGACTGCCGCGATATAGGTGCGCAGCAGCGCCGTGCGTGCGTAAGGAAGTGCCAGAACCTGGTCGCGCACCGCATCGGAATAGGGCACCGGCGCGCCGTCATCGTCGACAATGTCCTCCAGCCCCACCACGGCGCGGGCGAGGAAACTGCCGATCTCCTCGTTCGTGCGCAGCGCAAAGACGTCATCGCCCGCGCCCGAAAGCACGCGAAACCGAGCCTTCAGCACCTCTTCGCGGTGGCCACCGTCGGCGGGCACCTGCACCGGTACGGCATGGGTAAACTCGGGGTTCTGGATGATCTTGAACATGTTGTCTCCGCAGGATCAGGTGAGGGTGAGGGTCCACTGGTCGTTGCCGGTACCGGGCAGCGGCACCAGGCGCAGCGGCCATTCCTTGATGTTCTGAGCGTTCTCGAGCCCCTGCGGGCGCTGCATCTGCGCGGCGGGCACACTGAGCGCCGCTATCTGGCCCGCAACCGTGCCGTGGGTCAGCGCCAGCGCCACACTGTCCTGCGCGAGCGCCTTCGCGAACGGGTTGAAGGTTGTCAGCGCCACCGCTTCGACCTTGGCCTCGATCGTATCGGCTTTCTCGGTGATCAGCACCGCTTCGGAGCCGATCAGGAAGCGGTTTTCGATCTGGTTGCCAAGGTCGAGCACGAACGAGCGCAGCACCAGCGCCGCCGCATCGAGCGTGAACACCGGCGTGTTTGCGCTGGTGGCGAGGTCGGGTTTCTGGAACCCGGTAAGCGTGGGTATGACGCGCGCGGTCTCGGCGGGTGCGCTGAACAGCCCGGTAAAACTGAATTCGAGATAGGGGATTGCCTGCGCACCGACGTTGATCTTGGCGTTGCCACGCGCGCCCTTGAGCACATAGCGCGTGTCGCCGATCCAGAGGTGCAGCGTCAACGACTCATGGGCCTCGCTGACCGGGTTGTAGGCAACAGACACCCCGGCCGAGATCACTTCAGCCACGCCGCAGCCGCGCAGAAGCGGGCCCCAGGCCGGGGCAGTGCCCGCTGCGCCGGAGCCTGCCAGCTCGACCTTGAAGGTGAGCTTGGCGTTCAGTTCCGCAGGGATCGTCGCCTGCGCCCCGAGATAGGCCAGTTCCAGATTGCGGCTGACGTCGGAGCCATCCATCGGTGTCAATGCAACATCGGTGGCAAGGATAGCGTTGGCCGCGCCGCTCGGGGCGGCATCGACGCCGTAGCTGGTTTCGATCTTGGCCAGCAGGATCTTTGTGCGCCATTTAATGGCCATTTACGCCTCCTTTTTCGGGGCAGGTTTCGGGGCGGGTTTCGGGGTGGCGGCGGGCACCTCGGGTGCCCCGGCGGGCTTGAGCGTGCCATCGGTCGCGCGGATGTAACTGCCGCCCGCGGCGGGAAGGGTGTGGGTCATGTCGCAATCCTCAGCTGGTCGGAAATGGAAAACTCGAGCTGGTAGACGATGGTGCCAGCCGCCATGCTGATCACCGCGCCGCGCCTGAGTGAAAACGCGCCAACGGCGGAGTCGGGCCCCCAGCCGGCAATCGCGTCGATCACCGCGCGGATCACCTGGTCGAGCGGCGCCAGCGCGCCGCTGCCGGTGCGCTCGTGCGAGCGAAACGTCAGCACCACCGCGACCACTTCCTCGACGCCCTGCACAAACATGCCCGCCGCCGATTGCACCTGCCCGCCTTGCAGCCCGAGCGGCAGCACATGCGCGGCGGGCGTCACCTGCGGCAGCGCCTTGCGCGCCATCAGGTCGGCGAACTGTGCCGCCCCCTCGGTGCGGCCTGCAAGGCCCACCACCTGGGCGTCGATCCGGGCGATGACATCGGCGACCAGCATCAGATGAAGCCTTTCATGTTCGCCTCGGTCAGCGGCCGTTCACGGTCGGTGATGCGCACGCCGGTGCCGCCGCTGACGCCGAGCTCGGCACCTGCCACCGACAGTCGCACCGCGCCCGAGGCGATGTCGCGCAGCATGCGGATTGCGTCCTTGTAATCGGCTTCGATCTTCGGATCGGCGGCTGCAAGATGCAGCTTCCAGATCGCGATCGCGCCCGCGATGTCGGCGATGAGCGCGGGCACCTCAGCCAGCGGCAGCGCGTAGCGCGCGGCCAGATAGCCATCGATCACGGCATCGGTATCGGCGAGCGCCCGCGCCACCACGACGGCATCAATCGCGCCGGTGGCAACGTCGCCCCGGTCGGTCAGTGCCACCAGCATGTGCGCGCCAAAGCGGTCGGTCAGCGTGGCTTGCGTGATGTAGGACATGCGCCTTGGCCTTTCCGGGTTTCAGGGTCCTGGCGGCGACATCACCGCCGCCAGGCAGGCTCCTTGGCAGGAGCATCGGGGCCGGGGGGGAACAATCGGCCCGTCGCGTCAGCTGGCGCTGACGTCGATCTTCAAAAGTGGATCGGCTGCCAGCGCCGAACGCTCGGCTTCGGTCAGATCGGCCGCGGCAATCACCACCGGCTCAGTCCCGAACTGGCGCCCGATGCGGCGGCGGCCGTGTTTCGGGCCGGTGATCGTCAGCATCACAGCCTCGGTGCCGCGCGGGATCACCTGCGGCGCCCCGGGCGCGACGATGTTGCCGGGGAGGTCGACCGCTTGCGCGACTGCCGCCTCCCCGGCGGTCCCCGTCTGCTCATGGGCGGCGGGGTTGACTTGCACAGGGTCGGTGCCCGCGGGCAGCGTCTTGGGCTTTCGTGCCATCGCTTTTCTCCTCTTGGCTTATCGAAGGGGGCGAGCGGCACCCGCCCCCTCTGGAAAAACCGAGCGTCAGGCGAGCCAGGGCACGACCAGAAGTTCGGCGGTGCCTTTCCACTCGTTGGTCTCGCCGCCCGTGGCGTATTCCGAGTTCAGGATCTTGCGCGCCGCACTTTCGAGCGCAGGCGGCACCACCAGAAGGTTCGGCATGATCCCGATCGGGCGGCCATAGTCGCCCTTCATGCCGCTCAGCGCCGCACGCGCTGTTGCGTAGTGGGTGGCGTCGAGGGTCTGCTTCGAACCCCAGGCGAATTGCCAGAAGCCGAAGCCCGCATTGCCCCGCGCGTCTGCCCCGTACTGGAATTCCTTGTTCCGGAAAACGTTGTCGTCGGTCAGCCGGTCAATGGCGACGAACTCGAAATCCTTGCGCTTTTGCAAGATGATCGGCTTCAGCATGCGGCTGACGTCAAGCAGGAACCAGGGCGTACCGGCGCCGCCGTCGGTGTTGGCGACCGAGACCGGGGCCCCGTCGGCGTCGAGCACCGGGTGGTCGGTGTCAAAGAAGTACTGACCGTCGTAACACTCGGTGGCAAATCCGGCCTTCAGCAGATCGAACACCAGCATGTCCCATTTCGAGCCGGTCGACTGGCCCATCTCGGCGAACATCGGCGCGTAAATCCCGAGGTTATCGGTTTCAATGTCGTCGCGATCGACACCGATGGTCAGCTCCCACGGCTTTTCCTTGATCGCGTAGTCGTGGCTTTGCAGGTTCTGTACAGCACGCGGGCCGATCCATTCGCGCACGTTCGGGATCTTGCCGAGCCAGCCATACTTCTGCTCCTTCGTGGTCGCGGGAACGACCGTGGAAATACGCAGGTGCTGGCTTGCAGCTTGCCCAAGACCTCCCTGGAAAGAGGTCTTGAAACCGACGCGCAGGGCGTCGAGGTTGGCGGAATTGATGATCATCAGGGTTGCTCCTCTCAGGCCGTGACGCGGGTCAGGGCTTCGTCAAAACGCACCCAGACGCCCTGGGCATCGACCATCTCGACCACCCCCGCTTTTGAGCGGGTGTTGGTGGCAGAGGTCTTGGCGACCGTCTGGTCATCGACCGCGTAACAGGCCTTCCCGATCTCGGCGGCCGTGATCGCGTCGGCCGCGGCCGAGTTGGCATAACGGTAGACGCCGGGGCGATAGCGCGCCTGGATATCGCCAGCAGCACCAGCCGAGTTGTCGAACTGCGCCTCGGCTCGGCCGACACCGACCAGCCCGGTCGCGGTGGCGCCCGGCGTGAGGAACCCGGTGGCGTTGCGCATCACGATGGCACCTGCGAAAAGCTTTACGGCGGCGGCAACCGCGCCTTCGCGCAGATCACCAAGCGCCATCGGCGTGTTGCGGTCTTGGGTCAGGGCAGACATCAGAGAGCCTCCTCATGGGCGCGCTCGGCTTTGAGCGTCGCGGCATATTTCGTGGGATCGAGGCCGAGCATCTTGACGGCGGCCGTCTGCTCGGATTGCAGCGCGATCTCGCCCGCGGGCGAAGACGGCGCGGCGGCAACAGTGCCCGAGCGACCGAGGATCGGCAGCGCGCCAATTTCCTTTTCGACGCGCGCGGCATCTTCCATGTGCATGGCGATGTAGTGCTCGCGCAGAGGCTTCACGCCGACCCGGCCCGCCTGGATCGCGCCGTCGACAAAGCCCGTCGCCTTCTCACGCGCCACGCTTTCAGTCAGTGTGTTGAGGCGTGTGGTGACCGTGGTCAGCTCGGCCTGCAGCGCCACCACCTGGGGCGCCTCGCCCGGCTTTTGTGCCGCCTTGCGCGCGGCCTCAAGCACAACTGCACCGTCGCCGGTGACGCCGAACACCTGACCGATTTCGGCCAGTTGCGATTGCAGCGCCGGAGCACCGGCGCCCTTCGCCGCCTGAGCGGCGTTGAAAACGGCGTCCTCACCGGAGGCCGCGTCGAGGCCGAAAAGCTCGGCCAGTCGTTCCAGAAGCGGTTTCACATCGCTCTCCTGATTGAGCGCGGCCAGTCCGCGCAGGTTGGGTCGGTTGACGAGGCTCGCACGCAGGATCCGCGTGATCGCCTTGGCGGTGTCGTGCAGCACGACAGGGGAAATCGCCCGATAGGCGCGGTCGGCGACCAGCGCACGCCCCGCCTCTGTCCATTCGACGCGGCCCCAAATGCCGTCGGCACGGGCCTGCATCTCGACGATCCAGCCGCGCGCGGGCGAAGGCTGCCCCAGCGGCGCCGCGAGGTCGGTCGCATGATTTTCGTCGATCGGCAGCCGGTCGGCTTCGGCGAAGGACGCGGTGATCAGCGTGGCGGGATCGGTCACATGATAGGGGCCTCGCGCGTCGGCGGTTCTGATCCCGCCCGCGCTGCCCGGCAGAAGATGCACCCAGTCGGGCGCCGCCGCGTTGGCAGCGGCGTCCTGGGCGGCCATCAAGACCGGGGTGAGAGTGAGATGCCTGGTGTTCATGGCGGCGATCATCGCCGCCGATCGCTTCGCGTTACATCCGCAACGGTGTGCGGAGACGCGGGCTACCCGGGATGGATCAATGCTGCACCCGCGCGCGCCAGGCGGTCAAGCCCCGTCGCTGCCCGCCGCGAGCCCTTCAATCCACACGGTCACCGTGGCGATGATATTGGCGCGATCGATCTCGGAAATCCCGATGAACGGCCGCGCAGGAATCGGCCCCCATGGGATCGGGTGGCCTGCGGCGTCGACCCCGAACGCCCCCTTGCCCGCGCCGAACTGCATCACCGCGGCGTAGACGGCACCCGACCCGACTTCGACGAAATCCGATCCCGCGCGATAATCGATCGTCGAATGCAACCTGCCGCTCGGGCCAAAGAGCGGCCGGAAGTCGATCTTGTCGCCGCGGCGGGCATAGGCCTCGAGCGTCGTCTCCGACTTCGGCGCCCAAGGGGCACCCCCTGGCGACACGCCTTGGGCAAACCGCTGCTCGGTCTCGAACACCAGCTGCTCGCCGATCTCCTGCATCACCGGCGTCAGGTCCGACATCGCGGCGCCCAGCCGATTGAGGATCGCGCTGACCTCGGCATCCTTGAGTTCGATGGTGATCATGGCTATATTTCCTCTAGCGGGCGCGACACGGTAATATTCTCCCGGCCGTAGCACGGTCTTCGGATCGGAGCGCCATGTGGGGTAGCCGGATCATCCGGGTAGGGGGGCCCCACCGCCCGCACCTTTTTCCGCCCTCTGAAGCAACCGTCGAAGTTCCGCATCACGCAACACCTGATCTCGAGAAAGTCGCCGGAAGCTCGTCACGAACAGCCCCTTGCCTGTTTGCGTGGCCTTCACGACCAGAACGTGCCCATTGGCGCCGGGAACATCCAGAATAAATATCAGCGCACGTGGCCCGTCCTGAATGACGCGGGTGGCCTCGCTGACCACCCGCTGCGCCTCTGCATATTCGAGGATTGAAAGTTCGGGGTGCTCGCGCAGCTGCTTCAGCGCAGTCTCGACCGAGATATCCGCCACCAACTTTTCGGCGCCGATCGCTGCTGCCTGATCGGTGCTGATACGCACCAACGGGAAGGCACCGCGCGGCGCGAGCAGCCATGCTCCGAAAATATCCGACGTGAGCCAGTTCTGGATCAGATCAATCGACGGCCGCTCCGGCAGCACATCAAGCTTGCCGCGCAGCGCCAGCACCGTGTCGGCGACACTTGCGCCCGGCGCATAGGCCCAGCCCTTGCCGATGCCGACCGGCGCGCCGGTCTTCGGGTCGATCCGGTTCCAGTTGTCGGGCAGATCCTTGCCGGGCTTGCCGCCCACCCGCTTGGCGCCATCCTGCGAGCGCGCACCGAACACCTTGCAGCCGCAACCCCAGCCGTTGGGCGGAAAGTGCGCGGCCCAGAACGGATGATCCGCCTCGAGCACCACTCCATCCCACGAAAGATGGTCTAGCCTGGGGTGCTCGGCGCCGCTGTGCTTGTAGACCCAAAATGCAAAACCGCCCGCCACCAGCTGCGCGTGCCGCCCGGCCGCGTAAGAGGTCGCCATGTTGGTGCGATAGATCACCCGCGTGCGCCAGGCCTCGCCCTTCGCGGTGCCCTCGCCGGTCCAGGCGTGCCAGCCGTGTTTCTCGACGATCCCGCGAAAATCCTGCCGGAAGGTCTCGAGGCTGGTACCCTCGGCAATCGCCCGGTCCACCGCCAGCCCGAGGTCGGCCAGCAGATCGGCCTTCGTAGCCCCGGCCACCATGAAGGCGCGGTCGTGCTCGGACTGCCACAGATCGTCCCAGCGGGCGGTGGGCGCGAGTGTGCCGAGCCGCAACCGGAATGCCGCGACCTGCTCGGCAAAGGGGCGCCGGAAACTGGCGCTGAGGTCAGCCACCGCTCTCCTCCACCGCCGCGCGCCCGGCGCCGTGCGCGATGATCATGCCTTGCGCGATCCGTTCGGCAAGCCCGGACGCATCGAGCGACGGAAACCCCGCCCGCAGCATCTCGGCGAATTCCTCAAGCGAGCCCGCTGCCGCCAGCATCGCTTCGATCTTCCCGAGCATCGCTGCCATCTCGGGCGCGGCCTCTTCGGCCAGTTGATCGGCCAAAATGTCTTCTGGCGCGAGGGCCTCAGAAATCGCCGCTGAGGGGCCTTCCGCGCTGAGGGCTGTCGTTGGTCGTGGAAACCCGTCAACCCGTTTAATTTCGCCTGAAACCCGTTTAATCTCCCGATCCGTTGCCTGAGGGTCGCCCGCTGGTGCGACCGGCGCAACAGGTGGCGCCATTTGCCCCAGAATTTCCTCTCCCGAGGCAGGTTCGGCGAGCTTCAGGCGGTCGCGCACCTCGCTGGCACCGACCCGCATCCCAAGCGGCACCAATATGCCGAGCGCCTCGACGAGCCCCTTGATGTCCTCGACCTCTGGCCGCGCGATCTTGAGGCGCGGGTAACGCTTTTGCGGCCCGAACTCGAGGTCGATCCAGGGGCGGATCAGATCGCGGTTGAGAATGGCCGACAGCGCCTTGGCATCGGCGCGTTCAATGTCCTGCTGCACCTCGCGGTGTTCCTGGCCGACCGCGTGGCCTCCGGCGATCGCGTCGGTGGTGGCGGTCTGCCCCAGCACCGCTTTCGAGATCTGCTGGTCGAGCCAGTCGGCGCGTTCGCGGTAGAGTGCCGAACTGGCGCCGACGGTCTTCGATTCGATGAAGTCGATCGCCATCGACTCGGGGATGATCGCGGCGCAGTCGCCCGCGATCTGGCTCACCGCGCGAAAGAGCGTGTCCTTGTCGGCCTCCGAAGCCCCTGCGCCGTATTTGCCGACGCGCAGTGGCTGGCCGAAGGTCTGGGTGAAGATCGCCCAGTCACGCTGTGTGAACGCCTTGAACATCCAACCCCAGGCGGCAACGCGGGCCAGCCCCGAGCGCAGGCTCAGCCCCGACTTCGCCTTGAGAGTTGCGAAGACGAACTTGAACGGATCTAGCGGCCGCTCTTGCCCACTTTCGTCGAGCATCACCGGTGTCGCCAGATCGCGCCGCTCGAAGCGGAACCAACGCGGATCGCGCCACTCAAGCCGCGTTGGCCGCCATTGGCCTTCGGTCGTATCCCAGATGATCTCGGTGAAGGAATAGCCCTTGCCGATGCAATCGAGGACGTCGAAGAGCTCATCATTGAGCTCGTCGCGCGTCAACCATTCGCGCACCATATCGGCCTTGACCACGTCGGCTGGATCATCGCTTGCCGCTTCGACCGTGATGTCGATCTGGCTGACCGAGCGTTTGCGGGTACCGAGCACGCCCAGATAATGCGGGTCGCGCTCTTCGATCGTCTCAGCCAGTTCCAGATAGCGCAGCGGGTCGCCTTGATCGGCCTCGCGCAAGATATGCGCCAGCCGCACCGGGTTCAGCCCATCGGCCGGATAGCCCGAAATCGGCGTGCGCACGCCACCTACGGTCGCTGCGGCGACCTCCTGTTTCAGGACGGCGCGCTCGATCGGGCGGCCCCAGCGATCCAGCAGTGTGGGCGTGCGGGCCATCAGAAGCCTCCTCTCAGGCGCGCGCCGAGCGGCGGGCGCCACCAGTTGTCGTCGCGCCGCGCATCGTCGGCGTCGGCGGTATTGTTGCCTGCTCCGGTCACGGGCGTGGCGGCGCGGTAGCCGTATTCGACCCAGCGCATGCGGCTCGCGAAATGCGCCAGTGCCAGCGCGATGGCATAGTCGCCGTGGCGCCGCTTGCCCTTCTCGCCCTCGCGGGTCACCGGCACGCGGGCGATACCGCGGATCACCTTGATCACCCGCAGATCCGACAGGTGCTCGGCGTCGGCGCCGATCGCGATCATGTCGTCCTCGAACGCGGCCTTCAGCGGCGGCATGTGCAGGCGGTACCATTCCTCGGTGAATTTCACCGCCATGATCGCGCCCGAGCCTTCGGGGTCAGAGCGCAGGCCAAAACGGCGGCCCATGTCTTCGGCCAGTGTCCAGCCCATGCCGGTGGCGTCGAACGCCGCCCCGACCAGGCGGCCCCGCACATGTTCCAGCACCGAGCCGACGACCAGCTTCTGCTCGTCGCCGGGCACGTTGCGCATCTCGATCGAGAGCGCCTCGCGCCGTTTAAGACGCTGTTCAATGGCCAGTAACGACAGCGTTGAAAGGTCCGCGACTCGACCGAAGTCAAAGCCCGCGGCGAATTGCGCGGTCAGATCGAGCGCCGCGACCGCATCCGCCAGATCCTTGATGAACGGGGCAAGCAGCACCGCCTGGTCAAGCTTCGAGCGGTAGAGATAGTCGCCCGGCAGCTCGAGCCGCAGCACCGGCGCCTCGGCGGTCATCCGCGCCTCGATCAGCGGCGCGGGCAGCCAAGCGCCCGAGCTCATGGAGGGGACGCAAAACAGTTCCTCGTCGGCGCCGTCGCCGTAGAAGTCAATGATCTCCTGCCGCCAGGTCGCCTCGGTTTCGGGCGACCAGTCCTTGCCGGTCACGAGGCAGATGCGCTGGTAAAGCCCGTCGCGCAGCGCGTCGTCGAAATCGATGCGCACGTGCTTGTGCGGGGCGCGGCCCGCCAGGATGTCCTGAACCGTCTGGTTGAACGGGTTGTCGGCGCCGTTATGGGTCGAGCAGACAACCACCTGCCCGCCCCACATCAGGAACGCCAGAGCCGCCTTCAGAAGCTCTGCCAGACTGTCGACGAACGCCGCCTCATCGATGATCACCACGCCCTGCTTGCCCCGCAGCCCCCGCGGCGCCGAGCTGAGCGCGAGTATCTCGAAGCCCGAGGCAAAGCGGATGCGGAACGCCTGGATGTGCTTGGTGTCGCTGGGGTCGGCGGGGTTTGCGTCTTCGAACAACAGCTCGTCCGCTGCCATTGCCGCCATCGCGAAGGCGCGCGCCCACATCGCGCAGGCGTCGATGAACTCGCGCGTCATCTCCTGGCTGTAGGAGATGTACATCGCATCCATGCCGCCCGCCGATTTCTCGCGCCCAGCCCGCAACACGGCATAGGCCGCCAGCCCCCAGGTGAGGCCAACGCGCCGCGATTTCTCGATGAAGAGCACGCGGGCTGCGGTCGATTCCAGAAGCGACACGGTGCGCGCCTGATAGGGCAGCAGCACCTTCGGCAGGCCGAGTTGCGCGATGACGTCGGGCATGGCCTCGGTGGCGGCCCGGCGCTGACGCTCCCAATCTGCGGCCGAGATCGGGGCGGTCATGCCGCGACCTCGCGCAGTGTCAACAGATAGGGCCGCCCGCGCCAGATCGAAATCCGCAACTTGAGCCCGAGATGCGTGAACACCTGGTGTTGGCCGAAAGCCCAGGCACAGGCCCGCGTCGCGAAGGAGGCGTGGCACCAGGCGTCATTGCCGACCAGGACCAGGGCGCCGATCTCGAGATCTCCCATCAGGCCACCCCCAGGATCTGCGCCTTGATTGCCTCGGCGGTTTCCGCCGTCAGCCCCTTGGCGCGCGCCACCGTCTCGACGGCCGTGCCGATCCTGCTCTCGAACTCCTTCTCGACCTTGCGGCGCCGGTCGGTCGAAATGCTTTGCGCTTGTGCCGCCGACTTGAAGGCGGTTGCCAGCAGCATGGCGTCCTTGGGCTCGATCCCGTCTGCGCCATCGCCCAGCATGTGCAGCACCAGCGCCTTGATCGTCTCGGCGGTCATGATGGTCAGGTCGTCGCTGTCCTTGGCATCGAAGCTGGCCGACAGCGCCGAGACGATCTGGCGGGTCTCGTCGAGCCGCCGCGTCAGACGAGCCAGCCGGATTGAATAGCGGTTGAAGCTCGAAAACGCCGGGATCGCAAACTCGAGTTCTCCCCGGTGCTCGGCCATGAGATCTTCGCACTTGCCGACGAACTCGGCGTAGATGTCGGTCTGGGTGCGCTCACGCAGGCCAAGCTCGGCCGCGGCCCAGCTGATGATGCCATCGGCCTCGGGCGGCATCAGATCGATCGCCGAAAGGCGGCCGCGGGTCACCTTGTCGGGGGCGGCTTTTGCCATGTCACTCACCGCCGCGGCTGGGTCGCGAGATGCCTTCGATGGCAATCGCCCGGCGCAGATGGCGCGCACCCTTTTCAGTCAAGGTGGCAATGACCACAGAGCCCGGCTTGGTCAGTGTCACGGCACCCATTTCGGCGAGCCAGTCGAGCTCGCCATGCACCCATTCACGCTCGCGGTCGATGCCGCCATAGGCATAGAGAGCCGCTGTCAGTTGCCCCGAGTGCAGGCGTTCATCGGTTTGCTTGCCCAGCTCCTTGAGAATGATCAACCGGGCGTCTTCCCGGATGCGCTGCGCCATGTCCATGTTACTTCCGCCCCTGCTCGATCAGGACTTCCTGCATCCGCTCCGCAATCGCCGCGACCGGCTTCAGCCTTTCGTCGAGCCGGTCAATGTGCCCCTCCAAGCGGGCAAGTGACAGCTCCAGCCGGTGCATCATGTTTTGGTCCGGCATCTGGCCGAGCTTGTCGCTAAGCCGGGTCACCTCGCGCCCCAGTCCTTCGGCCAGGTGCTCAAGGTCGGAAATACGCCGCGCATTCTGCCTCGAGCCCGAATTGACCAGGTTCCAGACCGTGGTGCCAAACGACAGCAGCGTCGAAAGCCCGACCACCCAGACAATCAGCGGCGCGATATTCAATTCCGATCCCGTCACTTGCTCGCCCCCCAACGGGTGTCGACGAAGTCCTTGACCGTGTGGCCGCCCATGTAGAGGCCCATGTAGACGGCGTTGAGCTGAAAGAGCGTGCCGAGGTCAGTCTGCGGCAACGCGATCTTCCAGTACGCGTTGGCGACATGCAGGATCACGATGTTCCAGAACCAGAGGAACCCAAAGCCCCACATCGCTGCTGGGCGCCAGGCCCAGCTGAGGAAGTGCTCACTTTCGGTTTCGGCCTTCGCCAGCGCGAACTGCGCCTCGATGCCCGCGGCGTAGAGCGCGATCAGCTCGGGCGCCATCGCCTCGGTCGCGCGCATCGCGTCGATCACCAGCGGCGGGTTGTTTTCGGCCAGCGACGGCAGCGCTTCGGGCGCAACTCCGGCGCGCTCGGCGATGGCACGGATCACGTCGGTGATCAGTTCGGCACTGCCCGCGCCGAGCTTGCGGGAAAGCACCTTCTCGATCAGAGGCACGCCGATCTGAGCGGCGAGGGCAATCAGGGCGGAATACATGGTCAGAAACTCCTCAGGAACGCCGCGAGCCGCGGCATCTTTCGTTGCACGCGCGCGGCAAGCGCATCGCGGTAGGTGAAAGCAAGCCAGGCAAGCCAGAGCGCGCCGAGCACCAGCACCGCCCAGCCAAGCCAGGGCGGCAACGCGGCGGGATCGGCGAGCGTATCGGTCGCGGCAACACCGCCCCCGGCGCCAGTGGCGACGGCAGCCGAGGCGGCCTTGGTGCGCGCATCCAGTGCCCGTTGCAGCGTTGAGAGCGTGGCCTTGCCAATGATGCCGTCGACCGTCAGGTCATAGTCGCGCTGGAAAACCTCGACGCCTTCTCGCAAAATGCCGGTGGTGCCGGGCGCGCCGGTGACCGCATATCCGAGCGCCTGGAAGCCGTCGCGGATGTGCTGCACCTCGGCCGCATCAACCATGATGCCGAACCCGGCAAAGATGCCACGAGCAGCGGGCGGCGGGTTCGCCGTGTAGATGCCCTTGGCGATCAGTAGATATTCCTCTTCGCGTCTCCGCTGCAGCCCAGGAAAAACCTTGCCGGCTGCCTTGTTCCAAAGCAGCAGCGCCGTGCGCACGCCCGGCAGATCGTGGGCCCGCCATTTGCCCACCCAACTCGCGCGGCCAATGGCGCCGGTGTTGAAATGAAACGATACGCCGCCATCGAACGCATTCTGCTCGGCACCCGGCATCGCGGATGCCACACCGGGTTCGTAATTCGCGGCGAGCGCCTGACTCAAGAACTCGCGCGCGCGTGCGCGCGAGAGCACCATGCCCGCCACCGGCTTGATCACGCCTGACGCGGCGGTCAGACCCGAGCCGATCGTCCAGATCCCGACCGGATCACGATAGGCCTTCAGGATCACGCCTTCCTGTCGCTCGATGAAGGCAATCCCCTTCTCGCTGGTCTGCATCTGGCCCTCCGGGAAAGAGGGCAAATCGGCCCTCGCTGACGCCGCCAGCATGGCCGCGGGCGGCGCATGAAAACACCCGCAAGGGCTTGTGGGGGCAGGCTCAGATCAGGGGAAGCTGGCGCGGATCGGCGACACCCGGGCCGGGCGCGGCATCGATCCAGCGGCGCACCGAGACGTCGCTCGTGTGCAATCTGCGGGCAATTTCGGCTTTCGGCAAGCCTTTTGCGTGCATCACGCGCGCCACCCAGGGCTTGGCAGTCGGCACCCGCCGCGGCAGGTGTTCGGCGGCACGGGCGAGCGCCGCGGCACGATCGATCCCGACGAGCTCGGCCAGCTTGCCGCGCCCTTTGGGGTTGGCCGCGAGGTAAAGCTCGGCGCCGCCGAAGGTCAGCAGAAACGTCACCGCGCCCTCGATGCCCAGTACCCGAACATAGGGCTCGACGTGTGCTGGCGGGGGTGGCAACGCCGTCATGCGCTCACTTCGATGCGATCGCTTTGGGCGGATGCACTCACTTCAGCTCCACCCCTGCCCGCCCGCACCAATCCTTCAGCGCGCGCATCACGTCGTTGATCTGGCCAGGCTCGCGCATCACATCGATGTCGACCGGAATCGCACCCCATTTGGCTTCAAAGCGCGAACGGATGAAGCTGTTGAGCCCGGCGCGACCCGGCTTTTTCAGCGCCCCTGCTTCGCCCAGCAGGCGCCACATCACATGGATGAAGCGAAGATCGGCGCGGGAGGCCGCGGGTCTACGCCCAGCCCCCGCCCGCGCCTCGCCAAAGCCGAGCCGCCTGAGTTCGACCACCACCGCGGTCTTGTCATTCGGGGTCATCTCGCGCAGCCGACGCTTGCCGGTGACGCGCTCGAAGAGGTCACGTCGATCCTCTTCCTCGGCGATGCCGAGGGCGCGAATGCCCGCATAGATCGTCTTGACCGCGCTCATGTCGCCCTCCTCAGGCCTTCGCCAGATCGATGGTGATTGCCGTCCAGCCCGCGTCGTGGCGTGGCCGCGCGTAGCAGCGCACATAGGTCTTCGAGCCCACTACGCGCATCGCATCGCGGATCGCTGCCATGGCGCGCAGCCAGCGCGGATCCGAGATGTCGAGCCTGAGCAGCATGAAGATCTCCGAGCGGTTGATCTGCCCGGCCTTGTCGGTGTTGAACGCGCGCGTCACGATCGCGCGGATTTCGGGGCGGGCCTCGGCCGACCATTCGTTGAGGCACTCGTCGACCAACCCCTTGGCGATCTGCAGCTCGGGGCCAAAGTCGATATGATCGGCCACCTGCACCTGCACCTTGTAGAGCCCATCGACGCTCTGCAGCGTCTTGTTGCCCTTGGCGCCGCCGATGGTTGCGCCGTATTCCTGCTCGAGGATTGCATCGAAGCCGCCAATATCGTCGAAGGTATGCTCCTTGAATCGCGCGATCTGGTCGGAAAGCTCGAGCGCGTAGCCCACGATCTTGCGCGTGACCTCGTCTTGCAGCAGATCCTGCGCCTTGATCATCTCGACAGGTTTCAGGCCGCCCTTGGCGTCGGCCATGTAGGGCTTGCCGTTCAGCTCGAAGCGGCCGTCAGGCACGCGCGGCGTGGGGGTTTCGGGGGTCATGCCCGGTCTCCTTGATGGGTGATGATGAGCCGGTCGGGCACGGGGGCCCCCGGCGGGATCGGCACGAGGCCGAAGGCGGCGAGCGCCCCGGCCATCGCGGTAAGTTCGTCAGTGCTGACCAGGCTCGCGCCGCGCAGCCCGGCGGCATCGATCTTGCCGAGGCCGCGCGCAGCGAGGGTCAGCATTTCTGGCAGGGTCCAACGCTCAGACATCGCGTGTCCTCACGCCGCGAGGCGGCACCCCCCGGCCCAGCAGCAACCAGTTGGCATCGGCACCGGTTGCGGCACACACCTTCATCAGTGTCAGTGCGCGCGGTTGACGTATGCGTGCTTTCCAGTCGGCGGGCACGCTCGGGTCGATTCCGACTTTGCGGGCGAACGCTGCCTGCGATGGAAAGAGCGCAATCAGATGCTCGAGCCGGTCGAAAAGCGCCTGATGTTCCTCAGTGCTGATCATCGCTGGTCCTCCCTCGCGTTGCGCGGGCAGGCAGCGCAGGCGCGAAACATCCGCACCCGGAGCGGGTTGCCGGTGGCAAAGGCGCGCGACTTGGCACGCCAATCCTGGCACTCGTGCGACGGCAGGGTGCCAAGCGCCGGGCAAGCCACGCGGCCCGCCAGAAACACCCCCCTGAACCGCTCTTCAACGGCGCTTAAATCGGCCGGATACTTGGCGCGCAACACCTGGCTGATCAACGCAGGCGAGCGGTCCATGCGCGCCGCAACCCGGTTCTGGCTGGTGGCGGTGCATTCGACCGCCAGCGCCTCGACCCAGTCCGGCAAGGCATCGCCCCAGGCGGCGCGCGCAATTTCGAGCGGGCGGCTCATTGCAAGCCCCCGTTCAGCAGCACGAGTTCACTGAGATTGTCATCCCAGAGCGCGCGCACCCGCCGCTCGCGTGGCGGCCGCGGGCCGGTGTTGCGGATCAGCCGGTAGATCGCCTCGCGCCGCCCCGGCACTGCCGTGCGCTCGACCTTGAGGTAGCCCGCCTTCAGAAGCGCCTGGCAGTACCCCTGCGCGGCTTCCAGCCTGACCGGCACTGAAACGGTCGAGGAATGTGACGCAAGATCGGTGGGCGTGAAGCTTTTCAGTCCCCGCATCGAGGTCCAGAGGTTGAGTGGCACCGAGCCGCCAGTGCCTGCCTCGCGCGTGCGCGGAAATTCCGCCACGACACGATAGAGGTTCCGCCGCCCGACCCCGCGCTGGATATTGATGCAGGCGCCGTCCTTTTCCCAGGCGCGCACGATTTCGGTCGCCTGATACATGCTGACGTGCAGCTCGGCGCTGATCTCGGCGTAGCCAAAGGTGCCAAGCCGCAGCGCCACCGCCCAGGCAGCATCTGCGAGCGCGATTCGGGTTTCCGGGGTCAGGAACATCACGCGACCCTCCTTTTGGCATCGGCCTTGCGGCGGAATTCCTCGGCCATTTCATCGCGCCGCGCCGCGGGGGCCTCGCCGGTAAAGAACGCGCCTTTCCAGTCGGCGGCGGTGACCCGCACCAACCCGCGCACCTTCGCGTGCTCGTTGATCAGCGCGAGGTTGATCGCCACCCGACGGATCGAGCGACGCGAGGATTTCAGCAAGATCTCGCGCAGGTCCGGGGCGATCTCGATGCCCGGCGCGTAAATCGGCGCCATGTGACCGACGTCCGCAAGGCTCGCCGGTTCGGCCGCGACCCAGTCGAGCATGCGCCCGTGTACGCGCTCCCACCGCTGCAGCTTCTGCGGCAGAAGCTCCTCGCCAATCAGGATCACCGGCACACCCGAGGCCTCGTAGAGCCCGCGCACCACCTCGATCATCTTGTCGCTGACTAGGTGGTCGGCCTCGTCCAGAAGCAGCGGGCGGCCCGAGCGCGCGAGTTCTTCCGCCGCCTGGTTGAACAGCTCGGGCGCCGTGCGCGCGGGCCGAAGGCCAAGTTCGATCACGATCTCCTGCAGCAGGGTCTTGGCGCGCCAGAGCGCCTGAATCTGGATGTGGCAGGCGCGGAAACGATTGGTGGCATAGACCGCCGCAGTAGTCTTGCCGTAGCCCGAAGGCCCGTAGAAGGTGGCCATGCCCGGCAACCCATGCGCGCGCGTCTGCACCCGATCAATCAGCGTCAGCAAAGCCGCTACATTCCGCAGGGGTGCCACGCTGTTGTAAAGCCTCGGTTCGTCCGTCATCGTTCCCTCGCCTCCGCTCGTGTTTTCCGCCGTGGGCCGTTTGCACCCGGCGGTTTTCTCAGCCAAAGATCGTGTCGCCCCGTTCGTCCCAGAGCATGCGCTCGGCCCGGTATTCGGGCTGGGTCTGGTATACGCTGAGCCAGCGTTGCTGTTCGGCGGTCAGCCGGTCGCCCGCGTCCAATGCTCGTTCGAGTTCGAGCGCACGGCGGAACCGCTCGCGCGGCTCTTCCTCGGCTACGCGCACCGGGGCGCTACGATGCGCCGCCAGATCGGCGACGATCGTCGCCTGCGCGCGCTCGAGATCCGGTGCGGGCGCCTTGCGCGCGGATTTTGGCACGGGCTTGGCAAAGACCGGCCGCACCACCTTGGCCTCCGGCCTCGGCAGATCGGGCGGCGTCAGCGCGGTGAGCCCTTCGCCGATTTCGGCCGCCTTGTATTTCCGGTGCGCGGCCAGCGCCGTCTTTTCTGCGGCGAGCCAGGCGTTGCGGGCCCGCGCATGCGCGCGCGCCTCGTCCATGTCGAAGAACCCGGTTTTCAACAGACAAGTCGCGTGGCCCAGATAGGCGTTGTCCTGGCTGTAGATGTGCAGCCCGTCGAAGAACGCGGCAGGGTCGAAGCGGACGATGACCCGCTGCTCGGCAATCTCATGCATCCACTCGGACCAGAACTCGCTGCCCTGAAAGCGGACACATCCTGACTGGCTGTCGGCCCGCAGACCCTCGGCGCCCAATAGCCAGAGCCGCCGCTGCGCCTCGGTGGCTTTGCGGATCGGGGCGATGGCATAGTTTTCGTCGAACACTTCGGCAAAGCTGCGCCCCCATGCGACCTCGGAGCGCCGCCCCTGCCGTGTGTTGTGTTCCTCGATCCCTTCGGCAAGCACCTCGAGAAACTGCTCGAGGTCGATGGCGCGGCTGCCGTAGTTTTCAGGTTTTGCCTCGGGCCGGTTGCCGGTCCAGGCGCCCGCAAAGCGCGGATCCTTGGCAATCGCGGTGCACATGTCGCGAAATGCCCGCTCGATCGGCTTCGACTGGCCCGCATAGGGCGTGGCCCAATGGATCTCACAGCCGAGCGCCGTGAACAGGCCCGGAATGTCCTCGTCGCGCACCTTGAAGCGGTAGCGCGTCGGGCTGCCCCCGGTGATCGCCTTGGCAGCGAATTCGCGGCCGTTGTCCAGCAGCACATGCTGCGGAATGCCCCAGCTCTCGATCATGTCGCCCGCACACAGCAGCACCGCGGTCGCGTTCGGGGTCTGATCCACGCGCCAGGCAAGGATGCGGCCAGAGTAGATGTCCTGAAACGCCACCATCTGCGCGCGCCCAATCACCGGCTTTTCGCCACGCGCGGCGGGCCAGCGCACGAAGACGTCGAACTTGTGGAAGTCGGCGTTGACCGCCTCGAGAACTGTCATTGCGGTCTTGTCGCGCACCTGGGCGGGATACATCCGTTTCACGGCGTCGAGCCCCTTGCGCGCCAGCACCTGGCTGACCTGCGACACGGCCGCATCGAGCCGCCGCCGCATCGTGCGCTCCGGCAGAATGTCCCAGCCTTCGGCACGGGCCCGCTTGACCGAGCGGCGATAGCAATCGGTGAAGGGCGGCTGTTCAAGGCGCAGATAATCGCTCTTGATCAGCGCGAAAAACTCAGGGTTGCAGTCCTTCGCCCGCGGGCGCTCGGGCGCTGCTCGGTGGCGCGGCGCGAGGTATGGCAGGCGGTCGTCGGCACGCACGCCTTCGACCAGCGCCAGCCACGACCAGATCGTGCGCGCGCCGAGGCCTTCCAGGCGGGCAACCTCGGTCACCGCGCTCTGGCGCCCGATCGCGGGCTCGAGTACCTCGACCTTCTGCAAAATGCTCTGCCTGACGCGCGCCTTGGCCTTCACCGCCTCGGGCAGCGCTTCGAACCACGTCCAGGCTTCGTCGCGCCCCATGCGCTCGGGTTCCCTGGGTGCTCGTTCTGACCGCATCAGTTGGTGGCGCGCGCGCACCGGCAGAAGCTGCCAGCTGTATTCCCAACCACCGCCACGGCCCGCGCGGCGACGCGCGTGCAAGGTGTCCTGGCGCCAGCCAGCCCGCTTGATCAGCGCCTCGACGCCCTGGCGGGTCGACGGCATGTCGGGAAGTGCTGCGGCGGCTATTTCTTCCGCGCTCCACCAGAGCCGATCGGGTGCGGCAGAGGTCATTCCTGCCCCTCCCCATCCGCCTGATCGATCAATTCCTGCAGTTCGGTGGCAAAATGCTCGGCAAAGCGCCGTTTGGAGGCCTTCGGTACCCGCCCCCAAAGCGCGATCAGCGCCTTGAAACCATCCTCGGCGGGATACTTGACCGAAGGCGCGGCGCCGTTCTTCGCGGCCAGATAGGCCTTGCGCGCCGCGGTGGCTTTCCGGCCTTCCGCGAGCGCCGCGACCACTGCACTACGCTCGTCTGGGTCGCCGATCTTGCCGAGCAGCAGCAGGTCGGCAAGCGTCACCTTTTTCGGCGCGGTGCGCAGCCAATATGCTTCGTCGCGGCTGATCAAACGACCGGCGCGGGCGATCTTCCTCACCTGGCGCACAGTCAGAGCCCGCTTCTCGGCAATGGTTTCAGCAAAGGAACTTAGTTCCGTTGCTAATCCCTGCCTCGCAAGCCCACCCGCGACTCCGGCTCTGGTTTCAGGGTGCATTTCCCCATACGCCGCACTGTAGGCCGCAAGAAAAATCGCATCATCAACAGGCGTCATGCCCGCACCAGCGAGGTTCTGGCTCGCCTCGAGCGCCCGCGCCTCGTTGTCGCGGCAGGTGATCGCCACGACCGGGATGGTCTCATTGCCCATCTCGGTCATGACCGCCAACCGGTTCGCCCCGTCGACGAGCACAAACCCATTGCGCGTTTTGCGCACCAGCACCGGCACCGTGAACCCGAATTCGCCGATCACCTGCCGCAGCACAGCAGTCGTCGCGGCAGAAACAGGGCGCAAGCGATCAGGCGGCACCGCGATGTACGCAATTGGCAGCTCGGTTACGGAAGGAATGATCTCCGTCATTTGCTCGCCACCTCAGGCCCCTTCGTCATCAGATAGAAAAACCTCCGCCGCCCGGTGATGATGCGCGCGGTGCAGCTAATTTCGGCCCCATGCGCGCGCAGCTCGGCCACGCAAGCGTTCACCGCCATCACCCGACCGCGCCGCACGATGTCGCGCGTCGTGTGGGCACGCCCGTCGCCGAGCACGGCCAGCACTCGCTGCAGGCGGGGCGAAGTCAGGGGCGCGGCATGCATGCTCAACCCCCATAGACCACGGAAAAATATTCGCTGACCGGCTCGAGCGCGCCGGTATCGGCCATCACGCCGAGCACCGCGACCAGCTCGTCGACCGCCTCGACATAGGCCTGCGTGGCGGCATCGCGCATGGGCGAGCCCTGGCGTGCCCTCATCAGGGGCATTAACCGGCGCGCCTCGGTCAGCAACTCGTTGGCGCGCTGCCATTGCGCAATCGGCCCGTTATGGTGCATCGCATCCCTCATGTCCGGCCCTCGAAGCCCGCCAGAACCGCGGCGATCGTGTTGAAATGCTCGCCATCCTCGAGTGCCGCGAGCAGCTCGAGGATCTCGTCGACCAGCGCGTCATGGCTGGCCCAAAGATCGAAACTTTGGTCCTCGTCGTCGCTCGCATCGGCCGCTTTCGCCGCCAGGCGCGCCGCCGCAAGCTTGGCGCGCAGCAATTTGACGATCTCGTACCCGGACCGCGGCCCGGGTGCCGTGCCGCGGCCGATCATTGCAGGATTCCCGCGATGAAAAAGCCGCTGTAGCCGATGATCATCAGGCACACTGCCCCGATCAGGTCGCCCAGCCAGTGGTTGTCCAGCCAGCGCGCGCCAGCGATCAGTTTGCGCATGAGCGTCATGTCCTACCCCCTGCTTTCGCCGTATGGCGCGACCGCGCGGGCATGTGCTCGACCGGCGTTCCGGTCCGGCAACCTGCGCAAAGCCGGTTCTGGATGCCTGCCGAAAGAAACTCGCGCCCGCAGCACATGCAGGCCCGCCGCATCCGCCGCTCGGTGGTCTCGGCCAGGTCCTGCAATTCGCCCAACCGCACCGCGGCAAGGTTGCGGTCGCCATAGACCCCGGTCAGCGCGCGCCCGTTCGGCCCTGCAACAATCCAGCCGCGCCCCTGGCGCTGAAGGCAGAAGCCCGACATCACGCGGCCTCCCTTGGTTTGTTGGGCCGCGGGATCGAACGTGGCCATTCAAGATCGGACGGCCAACGTTCCGAAATCGCCCGCATCGCATGGTTGAAAGTGTCCACCCTGCACCCCTCGCCCTTACGAAGGCGATGAAACAGCCGCGCATGAACGCCGCACCATTTGGCGATCGTGAACTCAGAGCGGCCCGTATGGGCAGCAAGGGTGGCGGCAAGTTTGGCGAGGTGTTCGTAATCCATGCTACCATTATGGAAATTTTACACTATCAGTCAATGGCAATATTACACTTTATAGAAACGGTGTATTTCCATAACGGCTCACTTGTGCGGCGGACGTGTTTGGTGCATTTTTCCACCATGTTCAGCGCGGACTACATCTACGAGCTTGTGGAAAAGCGTCGGAAGGAGCTCGGCTTGAGTCAGGCCGAGGTCTGCCTGCGCGCCTTCGGAAAGGCGGACAACACAGCGATCCAAAGCCTACGCAAGGGTTCTTCTCCCGGAATAGACCGAGTTTTTGCGCTTGCCGAAGCGCTGAATCTTGAGTTTTATCTCGGGGAACACCGGGATCTGGGCCCGGTCGAACAAGTAACGCTCGACCATACAGCTTATGCTCGGGTAGCGCTTCACGAAGCAGAGCTTGCGGCCGGGCCAGGCGCCTTGAATGGCAACGAGGAAATTATCGAGTACCTCGTCTTTCGGCGCGACTGGCTTCGCAAGATCGGTGTTTCCCCGGCAAACGCTCGGCTGGCACGCGTGCGCGGCGAAAGCATGCAGCCCACCTTGGCACCCGGCGACATGGTACTAATTGACACCGCTCAATCCACAGTGCCTATCCGCCCCCGCCAGGCCGCCAAGCCACTTCGCGCTGATTTATATGCCGTGCATGAGGACAGTGGGGCGCGGATCAAACGTGTCGAGCATTCCACTTCAGGAGAGCTCTGGCTCCACTCCGACAACACTGCTCTGCGGCTGCCGCCCGAGCGACGCACGGGCATCGATGCCGAGCAGCTTGGTATTATCGGTAAAGTCGTCTGGTGGGGGCACACAGTCGAAAGGTAGTTCTGATCCAACATTCAGAAAGGACGGTTGATGGCCACTTGCTCAAAATGCGGCGCCAAGATTTCGATGTTTGACCTCGACGATGGCATGTGCGGCACCTGCGCGGAGGAAGCGCGCTCGGTCCATATGGCGGAACTCGCTATGTCAGAGGCGCAGCGCGCAGCGCAAGAGACCGAGCAAGCACGAATTGCGGCTGAACGCGCCAAGAAACGTGATTCGATTGTTCTGACCACCGAAACGGCGCCCAACCTCGATATCGCTGAACGCCTCGCAATCATTTCTGCGGAATGCGTTTTCGGCATGAATGTCTTCAAGGACATTGGAGCCAGCTTCCGTGACTTCTTTGGAGGTCGAAACAAGGCCTTCCAAGACGCACTTCGAGAAGCACGAGAAACCGTACTTTCCGAGCTGCGGAACGAGGCGTTGGATTTGGGCGCTGACGCGGTTGTCGCTGTCGATCTCGACTACAGCGAGGTTTCCGGTGGTGGGAAAAGTATGATGTTCCTTGTCGCGTCAGGCACCGCAGTCAAAATGAAACCAAGTTCGCTTTAACTCTTCCCGGATGCGCAGGGTGTTTTTGCGCTCGGGGTTTGTTCATGCTATGTTTTCTCGCGAAGCACCCCGTCAGAGGGTGTTCAACGCACCTTTGAACAGGCATTTTTGACCCGATGAACACGCCCCACACCCCCGTCGATCCCGTCGCCCCGGTCGCTCCCTGGCTTGGCGGCAAACGCAACCTGGCACGGCGCATTTGCGCGCGCCTCGATGCCACGCCTTGCACCACTTATGCCGAGCCCTTCGTGGGCATGGGCGGCATTTTCCTGCGCCGCCAGGCGCGGCCCCGCGCCGAGGTGATCAACGATCGCGGCCGTGATGTGGCCAACCTCTTTCGCATTCTGCAGCGCCACTATCCGCAGTTCCTCGAAACGCTGCGCTTTCAGCTGACCACCCGCACCGAGTTCAACCGCTTGGTCGACACCAACCCGGAAACCCTGACCGACCTCGAGCGCGCCGCCCGTTTCCTTTATCTGCAGCGCACCGCCTTCGGCGGTAAGGTCTCGGGCCGCAACTTCGGCGTGTCGAAAGACCGCCCCGGCCGCTTCAACCTGACCACGCTCGAACCGATGCTTGAAGACCTGCACACCCGCCTCGCAGGCGTGGTGATCGAGTGCCTGGACTGGTCCGATTTCATCACCCGCTACGACGGCCCCGGCACCTTCTTCTACCTCGACCCGCCCTATTGGGGCTGCGAGGATGATTACGGCAAGGCGATGTTCACCCGCGCCGACTTCGCCCGCATGGCCGACCAGCTGGCGGGCATCAAGGGCCGGTTCCTGCTCTCGATCAACGACGTCCCCGAGATCCGCGCACTCTTCTGCCAGTTCGAGATCGAAGAGGTCAAGGTCAGCTACACGATCGGCGACACAGCCGACCGATCGCCGACGCGGTCGGAACTGCTAATACGGATGCCTTAACGTGGGAAAAGTCAACCTTCGACCCCAGCAAGCTTCGGCGGGAGAGAAAATGCCGCAAATGCAGCGGCGAGACGTCCGCGAAGATAGCTGCCAAATCCATTGTCATCCACCTCCATCCTGTAGATATGTGTAAGAGACTGGCGATCATCGGCGCTCGCCATTCCGCCCAGAACCTCAAGGCAAATGCTTTGCAGCGTCAACGATTTTTGCGACCGCTTCGCCGAGTCATACGGCCTCTGTTCGGTGCAAAGTTTACCGATCGTTTCTTGATCTGCGGTCCCTGCGAGAAAGGCTTCGAACAGGCTGCGATCTGATGCCTCGAGGATTGCCGCAAACACCGCGAGCATCTGTTCAGGCCAGGGAGCCTTATCCAAATCGCCAGGAAACAGGGCGATCCGGTCCAATACGCGCTCAATCGCGCGCAGGTTAAGTCGCGCCGCGATCTTCGGCATTGCCGCGATTTGAGAGAGTTCGTCGATCAGCCGTAAGCGTGTAGCAAGCGGGTGCCCTTCAGCGCGCAGACGCTCGATCAGCAAATTAAGATACTTGACCGGCGAGGGCGCATCCTTTGGCTCTGGCAAGGTCATTGTCAGGTTAACGAACTTCTGCAAGTAGAGACCTGCATTGATCTCGGACCCGTATCGCGCAGAGACGGAACTTCGAAGCGCCGTGAAGTTTGCGCCCAAAACGAAATGGACCTTCGGAACATCAAAGAAATGCTTGATTACCTCAAGCGTCGCGAGCGCGTAGTCCGGGCGACAACGGTCGAGTTCGTCGACGATGAACACCAGGGGAGTTTCGCAAGCAAGGTCAGCGAGGCCCTTTCGGAAATGACCCATTGCCTCAATGCGCGATTTCTCCGATTGCCAGAGACTACCTACAAGAGGCTCAAGTTCGGCCATGACTGCGTTCGCCGCACCCGCGGCCGCCTCGCTGACGGCAAGCGTGGCAATGGCAGTCCCGATCCTCACGGCAGGAATTGCGATGCGCTTCGCTGCATTCGTTACGGTTTTCATTGCCTTTGCCGCAGTACCCCTTTGGCCCGAAACTTCCGTTTCAAGCCTTTGAGTCAGGCTTGCCAGTGGTGCGTCGAGAAAATCGTGGGCAAACGCATCAAAATAGATTAGGCGCGCCGCGCCGCCCTTCTTGCGGTGCTCGCCGGGCCAAAGTTTGAGAAACCACGACTTTCCGGTTCCCCATCCGCCGTCGAGCGCGATCACCAGCGGATCTTCGACTCGATCGACCAACTCCGTTAACCGGTGCGCGCTTTCTTTGCGCTCGAGTAGATCGAACCCGTCGAACGCATCCGTGCCGATTTTGATTTGCCTTGGCCTGACAAGCATTTCGCCTCCTTCAGGATTGCCGTCACTCTCAGACCATATCCTCAAGACTTGGCGCATTGCAAAGATCCAAGCATTGGCGACACAAGTCACTCAGAGGTCCGTAGACTGGTACACGGCCTAGCTTCGATTGTTCACCGTAACGCAGCCCTCCCGACCCGAGCAAATCTGAGATTATTGCAAGCACGCGCTCGTCGACTTTTGGCAGCGCGCCACCCGCCATGTCCTGGCTCTTCCGCCAGCACCCCACCAGGTCGTGGCCCAAACTTCTTACTTCGCTTTCGGGGACCCCAACTTGAAGCAAGAAGGACTTGAGAGACAACTCGATGCTGTGAGCACACAGCGTCATAACCGGGGGAGGCGCAGCAATCTCGAAGCCGGGTAACAGTCCAACCTTTTCGTCGGCGATATCGGCACACATGAAGTTCAGGCGCGCGAGATAAGCGTAGTGTTGCGCTCGGTCACGGCCGTACTGGTTTTGGTCATTCATCCACATACCTGCTTTCTGGCTATTTCGATCGTATGACAGCGGGAGCAGGCATGGGAAGCGCCTTTGCGACCGCGAATTCTGGATGGTACATGCCAACCCAGCTGGCCTTTGAGACGTCCCGGCCTTGTCGGCCCTCCAAGCCATGAGCACGGCAGGTTGTTTGCCATTGGCGGGCAGCCAACTTGATCCGACCTCTTGCGCCGACTCGAGCCGAGAAAGCCGAAAACCCGTTGCATGTTCGCCAGCGACCGGCCGAGCCGTCGAACCGTCTAAGTGGTGGACAACACGCTCTATTTCCGAACATGCAAATGCGATGGCCAAGATGCAACGCGATTTGCATGTTCCAGGCGTCTTCTGCTATCTTCTCAACGCCTTGTTGGCTCTTCGGCGGTGCATTTAATGCCGTCTATTCGGGGTGTTAAACGCTGGCACCCTCCACACCGCCTTTTCGGTGGGCAACTGTCGTCGCAAGCCGTTTCCCACCTATTCTGAGGTTTCTGCCTGTCACCGCCACCCGGCAAGCCTCGACACTTCTCTGCCAGTCATGCCTTTGTTCTCGCGGCCTTTTTCACCTGTTCCCACCTATCCCCACCTACTCCCGATTAACTGCAGGAATTGGTGTCAACGCACAGCCGATTGTAGCGTGACAGCACTATCGGAAGGGATTGACAGCGGGCGGTGCAGCAGCGCGGTTTTTTGGAAAAGGAAGGATTTGGGGGGGCTAGTGACCGCGCTTACCAAACGATCACCTCTGGCGGGGTCTCTAACATCACTTCCACCGGAATGCCGCCGAGTTTGCCAGCGGCCTGCGAGAAGGTTGAGGCAAAGCTGCCAAGCACAAGGCGCGTTGCGGCCAGCGCGTAGAGATCGACCACCGCCCCCTCGATGCCTTCGCGCGCGTTGCGGGCAAGGCTTTGCGGCGCAGCGTGGCGGATGCGACCGGGAAAGGCCGCTTCGAGGCGCGCCAACTCGTCAGGGGCGTCGGTGGCCACGAAGAAGGACGTTGCCGGGTCTTCCTCGACCAACTGACGCATCCGCGCCAAAAACAGCCCGGTCGGGCTGTGGGCGATCGAAGGCTTGTGATCGGTGCGGCGAATATGCACGCCAACGGTGTTTGAAAAACCATCGGTCAGCACGGCAACGCGCTCGGCCAGATGCGGGGCGGGGCGAAACGTGTAGAACGCCCCATCACCGGGGTAGAACATGCTCCAGCACCGGATCGACACATGTCGGTGGCGACCGAGGCTGCGGAAATCAAAGCCCTCGGCGATCATCGCCTCGATCTGGGACGGCTGCAGCGCGCCAAGAATCGGTGGCCAATGCGTGGCGCGCATCCAGGTTTCAGCAAGTCGCTTGCGTATGCTGCGATGCAGGCGGTCGGAACTGAAGACGCGCTCGACTTCGGGCGGAACTTCGATCACCTCCTCAAGCCGGCAGCCGAATTCGGGGCCAAAGCGCCAGAACACGCGCAGTCGCTGACCCAGTTCGGCGCTCAGGCGGATTGCGCTGTGCAACGCATAAAGGCGGTTGCAGAGCCCGCCTGCGGGCATGATTGTGAACATTTCCTTCCCCGCGCCTGAGCCACCTTGTTTGTACCCTGGCAATTACGGTGCTGACAGGGGAACCTTCTCGGGATGCCCGTGCAGGAACACCGGGTCGGATGGAGATTTCGCGCGCGCACCAAAGCGGCCGCCAGCTTGATTTCCGCCGGTCACTCTGCCATTGCAGTTCTGGTTCACGCGCGCGCCCTGGTGCGCGCCACGCAACAGCTCAAAGGCCAGCAACCGTGCTCCACCAGACATATCAACCCGCCGGACCCGACATCGTGCATGAGAAATTTGATGGCGATCTCGTGGTGCTGAATCTGGGAACCGGCCAGTATTTTGGCTTCAACGCCACTGCGGCGGCGCTGTGGGACGGGCTGATGGCGGGCGTTGACCCCGCGCGATTTGATGTGACGGGCCTTTCCGAGGTGGAAATTGGCGCATTTGTCGGTCGCCTTACCGATTTGGGTCTGATTGTGCCCGCGCCCGCAGCCCCCGAAGGCGATCTGCCTGACGCGATCCGGCTGTTGATCGGTTCCACCCCGGTTGCGCCTGCAGTCGAAAGCTATGATGACCTCGCAGATCTTATCATCGCCGACCCGATCCACGATGTTGACGTGGAAATGGGCTGGCCGCACGGGATCAAGGCGGAATGACTTGGGTGCACCCGGGTTGCCTGTGTGCAGGCGGTCTGACTTGAATACCGGCGATCTGATCTCGTCGCTCGACGATCTTTTTGCCGGTTTCGACACCGCCTTTGCGGCAGCGGATGCGCAGATCCAACTGTCGCCGGGCGGAGCCCGCCTGACCTGCCGTACTGCGTTTGCCCGCTACGCCGAAACGCTCGACCACGCACTTGCCGACAGCATTGGGCGCAACCGGGCAGATTGTCAGGTTCTGGTTGCCTTCCCCGAATCTCTGGGCCTTACCGGCGTGCCTGCCTGGAACGAGCCCTATTATCGTGAGCGTGCCGTGGAAACGGCGCTGGCGAAAACGCGATACCGGCTGAACCACATGCTCGAAATCGGCTTCTGGCAGCTTTATGACCGCCAAACCGGGCGCGGCATCCAGTTGATGCGCGACGCTGAAAGCCTGCCCCTCTGGGATAGCGGCTCGCCCTTGCGCAACTTCCTGCACTGGCACCTGAACGCGGCCGACCGGTCACTTGTGCATGCGGGCAGCCTTGGCATCGGCGGGCACGGTGTGCTTCTGTCTGGCGCAGGAGGGTCGGGCAAGTCAGGCACGGTTCTGGCCGGCGTGCTGCACGGGCTCGAAACTGTGGGCGACGATTACTTGCTGGTCACGGCGCCAACGACGGCGCCGGTGCTGGCGGAGCCGCTGTTCAGGACCCTCAAGACCGACCCCGTTGGCTACGCGCGGCTTGGGCTGGCGCGTTTTTCCGCAATTCCGCGCACGCTAAATTGGCAAGGCAAGCATCAGTTTGCGCTTGCCGACATTGGCGCCGAGGCGCGGGCCGAGGGGCTCGAAATCCATGCGATCTGCTTGCCCGAAGTCGGCGGCGGCGCGGTAACCCGGTTCGAAGAGGTCAGCGCAAAACAGGCCTTTCTCGCGATGGCACCGTCGAGCGTGTCGCAGATACCGGGCGACCGCGACATTTCATTTTCCGTCGCCGCCGCGTTGGCACGCAAACTGCCGGCCTTTCGAATGCGTCTCAGCCCCGATCCGGCAGAAATCGCATACTCCGTGGCGTGTTTCATCGAGGGGCTGGGGCGATGAAGACCACCGTCATCATTCCAACCTACAACCGCGCCACCCACCTGCCGCGCGCGATAACCTCGCTTTTGCGCCAGCGCGATGCAGTCGATCTCGACATTCTGGTGGTCGATGACGGCTCGACCGACGAGACACCTGCGCTGTTGTCCGACCTCGCGCGTCAGCACCCCTGCATCCGCTGGCTGCGCCAGCCCAACGCCGGTGTTGCGGGCGCGCGCAACGCGGGGCTGGCGAATCTTTTGCCAGAAACCAGTTTTGTAACCTTCCTCGATTCCGATGATGTTGCACCACCGGGCCGTTTCGCGTCCGACTTGCCGCGCCTGCAAGCCGCGCCCGATGCGGCGCTGACCTATGGGCGGATGATGCTGGTCGAAGCGCTCGACCCCGAAACGCTGCTGCCCACCGACACCGCGAAACGCGTTGAGGTCGTTGGCATCAACCTTGCCTGCGCGATCTTCCGGCGCGCACTGATCGAGCGGATTGGCGCCTTCGACCTTGCGCTGCGGCAATCGGAAGATACCGACTACTTGCTGCGAGCCTTTGAATCTGGCGCCGGGTTTATCCAGACCGATACGCTTTGCCTTTATTATGTGCGCCATCCGGGCAACATGACGCGCGACACAATCGAGGCCAAGCGCAGCTTCGCATTGGCGGTGCTGAAATCAATGCAGCGCCGCCGCGCCGACCCGGGGATTGTTCTCAATAAGCCCGATTTTGTCTTGCAGCCTCTGGCCGAGATCGGATTTTTTTGATGCAGCCCTATGGTGTCGTCATTCCCGCCTACAACGCCGAACGGACGCTCGCCGAGGCGCTTGGCAGCGTGCTCAATCAGACCGTGCCGCCCGCTGAGATTGTCGTGGTTGATGACGGATCAACCGACGCCACCGCCGAAATCGCCGCCCGCGCTTCGCCACTGGTGCGGGTGCTGCGGCAGCACAACACCGGCCCCGGCGGCGCCACCACCCGCGGCGCGCAGGCGATCGGCGCGCCGATTCTGGCCTTTCTCGATGCCGACGATCTGTGGCTGCCCGACAAGATGCGCCTGCAATTGCGGGTGCTGGAAGACGATGCTGGCGTGGCACTGGTAGGCTGCCGGATGCGGCAGTTCCGCCACGGCGAGGCCGACGACGGAACCGGCGCGGTGCGCGGCGGGCTTTTGCGCCCCTGCGTGGTGCTGCGCCGCCCGGTGTTCGAGGCGGTCGGCCCTGTGATCGATCCGCCCGGCAAGCGCGGCGACATGGTGGACTGGTTCGCGCGGTTGCGCGCGGGTGGCCACCGCACGGTGGAACTCGATCAGGTTCTGGCACTGCGCCGGATCCTGCCCGGTAGCCTGTCGCACGGTCGCGCGGCAACTCGCGACATTGGCTACCTGAAGGTGGCGCATCTGGCGCTGCTGCGCAACCGACGCGCCGCATCGGGCGGGGACGAGGGTTAGAAATGCCCGGCCCGACCAATACCTCGCGCCACTTTCCGCACACCGCCTGGGCCTGGCCCTCGGGCGCGCTTGACCAGTTGCTCTGTGCCGCGATCTGCCCCGATGCCGCCACGGGCAGGCAGGCGTTTTTCGACTGGCTCGACTGCCATGACATCGATTCAGCGGGTTTCCGCGAACATCGCCTTCTTGCCTCGATTTCCGAGCGCTACGGCAAGGATCTTGCTGCCCGGCCGGAACACGCCCGCCTTGTGGGTTTGCAGCGCCACCTGTGGACCCGGTCGCGCATGGCCATGGCCGAGGCGCTGCCGGTGCTCAGGGCGCTCACGGATGCGGGCATTGCACTGCTGCTGCTCAAGGGCGGGGCCCGTATTGCCGCGCACGCGGGCGATGCGCGCGCGCGCGTGGCCCATGACCTCGACATTCTGGTGCCCCCCGACGATTTTGCCCGTGCCCTGGATGTGCTTTTCGATGCCGGCTGGAACGCCTCAAGCGGTGAATCGCGGCTTTGCCTGAAGGCGCAGGCAGGTTCGCTCCGGGCGATGAATTTCTTTGGTCAGCGGTTTGGCGACATCGACTTGCATCAATGGGCTTATGGCGCGCAATCGCCCCGGCAGGCGGCACTGGAAGCATTGCTCTGGCAAAATGCGCGCCCGGCCGTTTTTTTTGGGGTTCCGGTGCGGATACCTTCGCCCACCGACCGCCTCGCGCTGGCGATCTGCCACAGCGGTCTTGATGCCCACGCCCACAGCGACTGGCTGGTGGATTGCGCGCAACTGATCGGTGAAGGCGAGATTGACGGCGAGGCGCTATTGGCCGCCCTTGGCACAATGCAGGCGGTGGTGCCCGCACAGGTGGCACTCGGCTATCTTGCGCAGCGGCTGGGCGTTGCGCTGCCCGCGCCGTTCCTGATGCGGCTGTTGGCAGATCGGGGCGCGGGGCCGCTGCGGCGGTTGTCGGATCTGTTGCAGGCCAAGCCGCGCAGCGCGTGGGGGGTGCTGTCGTGGTTGGCGCGCGGCCTGGCCAAGCAGAGGCGGTTGGCCTTGGCACGCAAGGCGCGTTCGGCGCCGGTACCGTTGAAGGGCCGCTTTCATGCCGCAGGGCGCGCGCCGGTGTCGGCCACGCCCAGCACAAATGCCCGGCTGCTCGACCTGAGCGCGCTGGGTGCCGGGGGGCTGCGTTTTCGCCTCGAACTGCTGGTAACGATGCCGGGGCCGCCGCGCCGTTTGGAGTTTGAGCTCAATACCGAGATGCAACATCTGAAACGTCTTTCGCTGCGCAGTCTGCGGCGCCGGCACGGCCCGACGCGGCTTTCATTCGATGGCGTGATCGAGCTTCCCGAAGGCCAATTCGGGCTTTGGCTTGAAGCGCGGCCGGGCCGCCACCTTCGCGGTACCGAGCCCGCCGCAAAAGCCGCCCGCTACGGCGCGCTCGCCTTTACCGTGTTGTCGTTCCAGTGTGCGCCGGTTTCGGGCGCACCCCCCCTGCGCAACGCCGGATAATTCAGTTGAACGCGGGCGCGGCGGCAGAGTGCACTGGCGGCATCAGCCGCTTGCGCCCTTGACCGCGTGTCGTTGTTTTCGCGGCGCCGCGCCTGCAATGATTGAGCGCCGGGCCTGAACCGTCTGGCGACGATGAAAACAGTATCCGGTCGCTGGCGGTGCACAGGTTGGCAATCGCTTGCGCGACGTTTTCTGGCGGCAGATGCTCGCGTGCGCGGTCATAATGGCGCGTTTCGTACAGCCAATTGCAGACGTCGGCGGGAATCTCCTTCAACTGCCGCCCCAATCGGCGCACCTCTCTGACCACTTTCCAAAGCGGTGGCCCGCTCATGGCTTGGTTTCCGGCGAGACTGGCCTCAGATTGCGCGCACTGAGCACGCCGCGCAGAAAGGCGCGTTGTTTGGCCCGCTTGCGCCTGAACAGCCATGCGTCTGGAGCCGCAAGCTGCACAATCGCCGAGGCAAACGCGCGCGAAAAGGCAAAGCTGCGACCGTGCTTGCGCATTGCATAGACGCAGCTGCGCCCCATGTGCCATGCCTTCAACGCGGCGACGTCCGCGCTGCGCACCGAGGAACGCCCGCCCTGGTGCCAGACCTCTGCACCGCGAATGAACATCAGCGGCCCGCGCGCCGCGAGCCGCAGGCTCAGGTCGTCGTCCTCATGATACAGAAAGATGATCGGGTCAAACCCGCCGACCGCCTCAAAGTCGGCGCGCCGCACAAAAAGCGCCGCACCCGACAAGACCGAAACCTCTCGGTCGGCAGCGGGCCAGCCGCGCGGCATGGATGCGCGGCCTGGCAGCAGGCTGCTGCGGCGCTTGAAATAGGGCTTGCCGGCGGCATCGGCTATGCGTGGGTTGAAAGCAACTGCATGTGGGTAGCGGCGGGCCGCCTCGATAAGCTGTTCGATCGTGTCGGGGGCAACGGTCGCGTCGGGGTTGAGAAATAGCAGGAACTCGGTCGCCGCCATGTCTGCGCCTTTGTTGCATGCGACACCAAAGCCGAGATTGCTACCGTTTTCCAGCAGCGTGGCATCATGGGCTGTTGCCAAGGCGCGCAGTGCAGCGACGTTTTCCGAAGCGTTATCAACGATGGTTGTTGGCGTGCCGTCCGGCAAAGACGCAAGCATCGCAGGAAGAACGCCCAGGCTGTTATGGGCGACGGTAACAACTGTAACTTGTGTTTGGCGCGTCATGACAAAACCTGAACCTGTATCCGCAGGGATGCCCTTTGCGACCCTTCGCTGCCCGCAGTTATCGCCTGACACGACGGGGCCAGAATTCCAAGCAGGCTTTCACCCGCCATCGCGCGTTCAACGATCCGCTCTTGCAGCGGGCGTCCGAACTCGTCGACGGGCTCGGGGCGGAAACTCTCAAACCCGAACCAGCGGCGCAGAGCCTGCTTCGGGTCGTTGTTGATGCGGCAATAGTGGCAGCCGGTATCACCGCAATTCGTGTCGCGCAGGTCTCCGTAGTGTCGCTGAGGGTGCCGGGCCTTGCGCGGACCTGTCCAAAAGGTTAACCGATTGGCGATGTTCTTGAACGCGAAATTGTGTGTTCTGGTGGGTGGTGCCAGTTTCGGGTGTTTGCGCGCAGCGAGCTTCCGTGCCTTAGCCTGCGCCGCGCGAGCAGGATCTTGCCTGTCATGACCCCTTCCAACCCCGATTTTCACGAAGGCCTGCGCTTTCGGATGTTGCGCCTTTTGCAGGACAACCCCGAGCTGAACCAGAGAGATTTCTGCGGCGCTCGGGGTCAGCTTTGGCGGCGTCACCTACTGTCTGCATGCGCTGGCCGAGAAGGCCGCGTTGACCGGGCGCTTTTTGCGCCGCAAGATGGCGGAATACGAAGCGCTCAAGGCCGAGATCGAGGCGGTGCGCTCCGAGGCTGGCGATGCCCTTGGCGAACCGGGGCCCGCCGAATGACGCAAAATCATAGACATAAGGGTGATGCATGAAAATCGCGATGATCGGCACGGGGTATGTGGGGCTTGTTTCGGGGGTGTGTTTTTCCGATTTCGGGCATGATGTGGTGTGCGTTGACAAAGACCCGCGCAAGATCGAGATGCTGATGGCGGGCAAGGCGCCGATCTACGAGCCGGGGCTTGAGGATCTGATGGCGAAAAACGTGGCCGCCGGGCGGCTGGCGTTCTCGCTTGACCTTGCGGCGGCGGTGGCGGGGGCCGATGCGGTGTTCATCGCGGTGGGCACGCCGACGCGACGCGGCGATGGCCACGCGGACCTCACTTATGTGATGGCTGCGGCTGAAGATATTGCGGCGGCGCTGACTGGCTATGCGGTGGTGGTGACGAAATCTACCGTGCCCGTGGGCACCAACCGCGCCGTAAAGCAGGTGATCCGCAAGGCGCGCCCCGAGGCCGAGTTCGACGTCTCCTCTAACCCCGAGTTTCTGCGCGAGGGCGCGGCGATCGACGATTTCATGCGCCCCGACCGGGTGGTGGTGGGCACCACCTCGGAGCGCGCGCGCGATGTGATGGGTGAGATCTACCGCCCCTTGTTCCTGCGCGAGTTTCCGGTGCTTTACACCGACCTCGAAACCGCCGAGATGATCAAATACGCGGCCAACGCCTTTCTCGCCACCAAGATCACCTTCATCAACGAAATCGCGCAGCTCTGCGAGCGGGTCGGGGCGGACATCAAGCAGGTGTCGCGCGGCATGGGGCTTGATGGCCGCATCGGCAACAAGTTCCTGCATGCGGGGCCGGGCTATGGCGGCTCGTGCTTCCCCAAGGATACGCAGGCGCTGGCGCGGATGGGGCAGGACCATGCGGTGCCGATGCAGATCACCGAAACGGTGATCAAGGTCAATGACGAGATCAAGCGACGGATGATCGACAAGATCATCGATTTGTGCGGTGGCACGGTAAACGGCAAGGTGGTGGCCATTCTGGGCGTCACCTTCAAGCCCAACACCGATGATATGCGCGACGCCCCGGCGCTGACCATCGTGCCGGCGCTGGTCGGTGGCGGCGCCAAAGTGCGGGTGGTCGACCCGCAGGGCCGGGCCGAGGGCGAGGCGCTGTTGCCCGGGGTGCACTGGATGGACGACGCCTACAAGGCCGCGCACAAGGCTGATTGCGTGGTGATCCTGACCGAATGGAACGAGTTTCGCGCGCTCGATCTTGGCAAGATTGCCAAAAAGATGGCGACCCCGCGCATGGCTGACCTGCGCAACATCTACTCGGCCAAGGACGCGCAGAAGGCGGGCTTTGAGGGCTATGTGAGCGTCGGGCGGTAATGCGCGTTTTCGTAACCGGCACCGCGGGTTTCATCGGCTACCACCTCGCCAAGCTCTTGCTGGCCGAGGGGCACCGGGTGCATGGGCTGGATGGCATGACCGATTACTACGACGTGGCGCTGAAGCGGCGGCGCCACGCGATGCTGCTGCAAACCCCCGGTTTCACCGCCACCGAGGCGATGCTGGAAGATCAGGCGACGCTCGACCGCGTGGCCGATGACTTTGCCCCCGAGGTGATCGTGCATCTGGCCGCTCAAGCCGGGGTCCGCTATTCCTTGGAGAACCCACGCGCCTATATCGACGCCAACATCATTGGCACCTTCAACGTGATGGAGGCGGCGCGGCGGCTGAAGGTTGCGCACTTGCTGATGGCCTCGACCAGTTCGGTTTACGGCGCGAATGCGCAAATGCCCTACGCCGAGGCCGACAAGGCCGACACCCAAATGTCATTCTATGCCGCCACCAAGAAGGCCAATGAGGCGATGGGCCATGCCTATGCCCACCTGCATGCCCTGCCCACGACGATGTTCCGGTTCTTTACGGTCTATGGCCCCTGGGGCCGCCCCGACATGGCACTTTTCAAATTCACCGAGGCCATCCTCGCGGGCCGCCCGATCGACGTTTACAACCACGGCGCGATGTGGCGCGATTTCACCTATGTCGATGACCTCGTGCGCGCCATCCGCCTGCTGATCGACGCCGTGCCGGGCGGCCCGGAAACCGCGGTTGCGGGCGACAGCCTTTCGCCCGTAGCCCCCTACCGGGTGGTGAACATCGGCAACTCCGAAAAGGTGCGGCTGACCGATTTCATCGAAGCCATCGAGGCCGCGACGGGTCGCACAGCCACCCGCAACCTGATGCCGATGCAGCCCGGCGATGTGCCCGCCACCTGGGCCGACGCAACCTTGCTGCAGACCCTTACCGGCTACCGGCCGCAGACCGACGTGCGCGAAGGCGTGGCAAGGTTCGTGGAGTGGTGGCGGGGGTATGCCGGGGCGGCGGGGTGAAGTTAAACGTTATCGGGCATTTGGGGAGGTTTCAGAGTTTCCCGACTGCAAAAAAAGCGGTGCGTTCGATCATACTGGGGGCATCTATGCCAACGCCGGTTCAAATGTGGCCCACCGGGGGAGGACCAGGCCTTGGCGCGCGCCTGCCGAAGCGGCCGAAGGTGCGATCGCACATTACGGCGGTCCGCAAAGCTGCACAGATGAAGGCGCGTCCCGGTCAGTGCGTGGCTGTGCCTGATCGATTGATGCCGTAGGGCAAACGCACGCCTCTACTTGCGGATTTCTTTGCGTTTTGCGTTTAGGCGCGAGATCCAGGACTTCGACCGTGGCGCGGTCTGTTTTTCGTAGATAGGCATGCGCCCATACCGCGTCCGACGCCGCGCCGCTTGCGGGTTTTGCAGTAGAATGTGCGACAGAAATTGTGTGAGTTCGCCACGGCGGGCAAAGGGATCATTTGCCGCGGCAAACACCGGCTCGTTCAACATCCCGAGCATGCGCGGCGCATCGTCAGCAAGCTCCAGAATATGGGCGATACAACTTTCGTCATCGGGAAATTCATGGCGATTGACGAAGGCCCTCGGGTTGAAGTCCAACGCCGCCTTCGGGTTGCCCCAGTAGATCGGTATGCACCGCGCGGCAAAGGCATGAAGGATTTTTTCGGTGGTGTATCCCGGGGTGAAGGAGTTCTCAAAGGCGATCGCGAAATTGTAGTCCCGCATGACGCTGATCTTGGTCGTCACCCAATCTGTGTCGCCAACCCGGGCGAAGCTGTCATCATTGCGCAAATGTCGCCCCAGAGAGGTCACGAGGCGATGTTCTGACAGCCGGTGAAAGAACCTGTCGCGGATCGGATCGGCATTTCCATTCGAATAGATGAAGGTGCAGAACCCTCGACCCGCTAACGTGGATCCGTCCGCCGCCGGGCGGCGGCACGCAATGTCTTCGACCAGGTTACCTTCCGTCAGATAAAGAGGATACCGAATATAGCGGTCTTCGAGGATCAAGTGATCGAAACCGATGGCGTAGTCGCAGAGATTGAAGTCCGGGCGCAGGTTCTCGCCAGTGAAAAAAATACGCACGCAGTCATGTTTGCGGTGGTCGGACCCGAAGCAGGAATGGAAAAGGAAATCCGGGTTATCGGAGTCAACTCGTATCGGGATTTCTGCCGAAATTGCGTCGACCAGAAAGTTGGCGCGCGGGTTGAACCCGGGCCAGAAGTCGGTGAACCAGATTTTGACTGCGTCCATTTCAAAACCGAATTGCCAGTGCTGGCGCGGTTAAGGCCGAGAGCCGCGCTAGCGCAAGTCTAGCAGGATGTCACACCAACTTGTGGCCAAAAATTGTGATCATACGCCGCCGCCAGTACGCGCCCGTCAACCTCCGCGCGAAGCCTTGCCGCACCACGTCCTTGCGTTCCAGCCTCAGACTGGATCCGCTTGCCGCTTCGTCTGGATGGTCTACAATGCGCGGAACTGCAGCCCAAGTATTCATGCGGGAAATATCGATCGGCCAGTCTGCGGTTCGGCGCAGCGGCACCGCTGCCCCAGCCAGATGCGCCGCTGCCGCTGCCGATATCGCGTAGCCTGTTGTCAAGCATGGCGCAATTCCGACCCGATACCGCACACCGCCACCAGCCATCTGGCGCGACCGACAGGGCAGGCCATATCCGCCTTTGTGATCCAGCAGGAGCAAGTCAAAATCGGCGATAGCTGTACCAAGCACAAAGTCGCGAAATGCATGGCCGATGATCGCATCTTCTTCGAGGACGATCGCCCAGGCCAATCCCTCCCGCGCAATCTCCGCATAGATCGCGCGGTGCGACAAAGCACAGGCGATCTCGCCGTTCCCTAGCGGTCGCCCAAGTTCGCGCTCGGCCCCATAGCGATCGACGAGGGATTCAAGTTCTGCGGGCAGGCCGTGGCGGCCATCAAACCCGATCCAAAGCCTGTACCTTATCCCCATGTCGTCAAGCTGCGACAGTAGCGGGGCGCGTCGCGCTTCATTCCCGTTGAGCGTCAAGACGAAGACAGGGGCAGACATGGTCGCTCCAAGGACGCGCGGCACCGATAGCGTTGGCAGCTCGGGTGTGGAAAGTAAATACGCGCGCCCGAGCACCGCGATCGGCAAGGTATCGCTCACGCGCCCGCGCATCTGCGCCGCTTGCCGAATCCAGCGTGAAGACTCAAGCCCGAAAGGGCTTATAGGAGTTCGATTATCGTTTTTGTTCGGCCCTGGGCCCAACATGAAGGCTCGGCCTTTTCGCCACGAAGCCAGGGCGGACTTGCTGCAGCCACGGAATATGGTGACTATGCTTGAACCTGATTTGAGGCATGCCTGACCGGATGAAACCCCTTCTTGTCACTGTTCTTAGCTGCAAGCTCACCCGCGAGCAGCGTGTCGCCTCTGCGCTCGCGCAAGTCAGGTCGGTCCTTGGCTCCTGCGACACTATTGTCATCGACGGCCTGATCGGCACCGATTCAGCTGTCGACGACCTCTATGCAGGCATTCGCGGAGCAATTCAGTCGAAGCGTCGGCCGACTCGCCCGGAAATCGCGGTCTACGGCACCCACCGCATGGCGTGGAGGTCGCTCCTTGAGAGCGACAGCGATTACGCCCTCGTCCTCGAGGATGACTTCAAGTTCAGTGACAGCGCCCTCGTTCAGCGGTGCGCGGAAAGCATCGCCGCACTGATGAGCGATGGCCGCAATGTTATAAAGTTATTTGATTTCCCACGCCGCAATTCGGGTGGCGCGCATATTGGAATAAATGTGAATGATATTTCTTTGGTGAAATGGCAAAGGCCCAGGGCCGGGATGGTTGCGTATTTCATTTCTCGCGAGGGTGCAAAGCGATATCTCGCAAGGGACCGGATATTTCGCGCTGTCGATGAAGATGTCAAGTATTACTGGGAACTAGGTTTGGATGTCTGGTCGGTTTCCGGCAACTCCGTCGCCGAGTGCAGCGAAGAACTTGGCGGCAGTTCGTTGGACGAGCATCGTGAGAACTCAAGACGGCAGAGTATTCTGCGTTCGATCCATGGTTTGGGAGAAACGGGCGAAAGTTGGTGATGCCCTGAGGGGCGGCATATCATGGCGGTGTCGAGTCGCCGTCAATTCTCAGCTGAGAAAGGGATATGCCACAT
>PHEE01000048.1:0-6799 GCA_002842855.1 Alphaproteobacteria bacterium HGW-Alphaproteobacteria-4
CAAGACCTCGGCACCTTGGGCGGCACCTATTCCGAAGCACAAGCGATCAGCGCCGATGGGGCGGCGGTGGCGGGCTATGCCTACCTTGACGGGAACAGCAGCCACCACGCTTTCCGCTGGACCGATGCGGGCGGCATGCAAGACCTCGGCACCTTGGGCGGCACCTATTCCCTTGCAACTGCGATCAGCGCCGATGGGTCTGTTGTCGCGGGCGTGGCGCGGAATGCATCCGGCAACGACCGTGCCTTCATCTGGCGCGGCCAGATGCTCGACCTTGTCAACACCCAAACCGCGATGGTGCAAACCGCGGCCGATCTGGCGGCGGCAGGGGCACAGCAACTGGGCGCGATCGGCGGGCTGGCCAATGCCGAAATCGGCGCGCCGGGCAGCGAGTTGACAGTGCATGGTTCGAGCATGGGCACCATGCCCGCCCGCCTGCAGGTGGCGCTGCGCCTTGGCGCGGCGGTGATTGCAGGCGATGCCCCCGGCACCCAGCGCTTTGCCGAACTCGGCGCGGCGGTGGGCCTTGGCCCGCGCTTCACGCTTGGCGGGTCGCTGGCGCTTGGCAACGGGTCCTCGAACCTTGAAAGCATCGCCTTTGACGGGCGGCTGACCAGCGCCGCGCTGTATCTGCGCAGCCGCGCCCCCGAAGGCCGGGGCCTGACCTGGAAACTCGCGGCGGCCTGGGGCGGCGGCACCGTGGATGTGCTGCGCCCGAACCTGCTGCCCAACACCGAGGCCGGGCATGGGCTGGCCGATCTGCAAAGCCGCGCCCTGCTGGCCGAGATCGGCTGGGACAAGCCCACCACAGGCGGTCGCATCACCCCCTACCTGCGACTGGCGCACGCCAGCACCACCCGCGGCGGCTATACCGAGGCCGGTGACATCGACTTTCCGGTGACCTACGCGGAGCAGCAGCTTGATCTGACCACCGCCACCCTTGGCCTTGCCGGAGAGCACCGGCTGAGCGCGCGCGACCTTTTGCGCTACGACGTCGGCGTTGAAATCGACCTTTCGCGCAGCACAGGCCAGATCATCGCCACCTCGGATGCCGGCGATTTCGCGTTCGATGCCCCCGCCGCGGCCAACACCGCGCGGCTGGCGGCCGCGATCGGGGTCAGCCACCGGGTCGGCGCCAATGGCACCCTGACCGCTGACCTTGGGGTGGCGCAATCGGCCTACGGCGGGCGCCCCGCCACCACGCTGCGGCTGGGCTACGAGATGCGGTTCTGAGGCGCAACGGCGCAAGATCAGCAGGCGCAGCCCCCCGCCGCGCCAGCATCGGGCGCCGCGCGCGCGGCCTGTATCGAAGGGCAGGCCTCGGAGCCATACGAGCAGAACACGCAGCAATCGCCGGGCTTCGGGCGCAGCACCGTGCTGCACTGCGCACACTCATAAAAGAACTGGCAGGCGTCGGTCGGCATCTCTTCAACCTTGCGGTGGCCGCACACCGGGCAGGTGATCTCCGAATGATTCGCAAGCGCCATGGCGATCCCTTTCGAGGCCGTTCCCCAGCCAGACCAGCAAAGCCGCGCAATGTTACAGAATGTGCTTTGCTGCCGCGTCTTCAGCCGCCGCCAATCAGCACGCCCGCCGCAAACACCAGCGCGCCGCCCAGCACCACCTGCATCGCGGCGCGCAGGAACGGGGTTTCCATGAAGCGGTTCTGAATCCAGGCAATTGCCCAAAGCTCGACGAACACCACCACCATCGCCACCGATGTTGCGGTCCAGAAATCGGGGATGAGGTAAGGCAGCGCATGGCCCATTCCGCCCAGCGTGGTCATCACCCCCGAGGCGATGCCGCGCTTGAGCGGGCTGCCCCGCCCTGAAAGCACGCCATCGTCATGCGCGGCCTCGGTAAAGCCCATCGAGATGCCGGCACCCACCGAAGCCGCAGTGCCCACCAGAAACGTCGTCCAGGTGTCTTGCGTGGCAAAGGCGGTGGCGAAGATCGGCGCGAGGGTCGAAACCGACCCGTCCATCAGCCCCGCCAGCCCCGGCTGCACCCAGGTGAGAATAAACTGGCGGTGCGCCGCGCGGTCTTCCTTGCCCTTTTCCTCGTCGTCCAGATGCTCGGTGACCAATTCGCCTGCCCGCACCTCGTGCCCGGCTTCCGCTGCCGCAAGATCGCCCAGCAACGCCCGGGCGGCGGCATCGGTGCTTTGCTTGGCGGCGGCGGCGTAGAACTTGGCCGCCTCATGCTCCATCGCCTCGGCCTCGGCCCGCATCCGCTCCAGCGACAGGTTTTCCATCAGCCAGACCGGGCGGCGCGCATAGAACCCCGCCACATGCTCGCGCCGGATCAGCGGTATCACCTCGCCAAAGCGCGCCTGATGCACCTCGATCAGGCGGCGGCGATGCTCGTCTTCCTCAGCCGCCATGCCATCAAACACCTGCGCCGAGGCCGGGTAACCGGCGCGCAGCCGCTGCGCATAGGTGCGGTAAATGCTGGCGTCATCCTCCTCGGATGAAATCGCCAGGGCAAGAATCTCCTGCTCGGAAAGGTCCGAAAAGCGGCGGCGTGAGGCAAGGCCGGGGATCATGGGGCACCTATCGTGTTTTCGCCAAACTAGCGGTGCGCCCGCGCGCGGCAAGCGCAAAACGCGCCTCGCGCAGGCATTGACGGGGTGCAGGCCGCCACTTAAGCCTGTTGAAACGCCGCTGGAGGGGGTGCCGATGCCGCACGACACGCAAGCGCTGATCGTGATTGATCTGCAAAACGATTTCTGCCCCGGCGGCGCGCTTGCGGTGGCGGGGGGTGACGAAATCGTGCCGCGCGTCAACGCGCTTCTGGGCGCCTTCCCCATTCGGGTGCTGACGCAAGACTGGCACCCCGCGAACCACGCCAGTTTTGCCGAAAACCACCCCGGTGCCGCGCCCTTTTCCAACGCCGACATGCCCTATGGGCCGCAAGTGCTCTGGCCCGCGCATTGCGTGCAGGGCACACCGGGCGCGGCCTTCCATGCCGATCTGCACACCGACCGCGCCGACCTGATCCTGCGCAAAGGCTTTCGGCCCGGGATCGACAGCTATTCCGCCTTCTTCGAGAACGACCACACCACCGCCACCGGCCTTGCGGGCTTTCTGCGCGAACGCGGTGCCACCCACCTTACCTTCGCCGGCCTTGCCACCGATTTCTGCGTGGCATGGTCGGCGCTCGATGCGGTGCGACTGGGCTTTGGCGCCACCGTGCTGATGGGCGCCTGCCGCGCGATAAACCTGAACGGCTCGCTTGCCCAAGCGCGCACCGCGCTCAGCGCCGCTGGCGTGGTATTGGAGAGCTGACATGGCCGACATCGCCACCCGCGTTTACGACCACAAATGGAAGATCGACCCGATCGTGCGCAGCCTGATCGATACAGACTTCTACAAGCTATTGATGTGCCAGTCGATCTTTCGCAATCGCCCAGATACCCAGGTGACATTCAGCCTCATCAATCGCACCAAGGCCATCCGCATGGCCGATCTGGTCGATGAAGGCGAACTGCGCGAGCAGCTTGACCATGTGCGTTCGCTCTCGCTTACGCGGGGCGAAAGCACATGGCTGCGCGGCAACATGTTCTACGGCAAACGGCAGATGTTCCGGCCCGATTTCATGGAGTGGTTCGAGGGCTTTCGCCTGCCGCCATACCACCTCGAAAAACGCGACGGCCAGTATGAGCTGACCTTTGAGGGTGACTGGCCCGAAGTGATGATGTGGGAAATTCCGGCGCTTGCGGTGCTGATGGAACTGCGCGGCCGCGCCGTGCTCAAAGACATGGGGCGGTTCGAGTTGCAGGTGCTCTACGCCCGCGCCATGACCCGGCTTTGGGAAAAGATCGAGCGGTTGCGCGGCGCCAATGCCCCGCGCATCGCCGATTTTGGCACGCGCCGGCGGCACTCGTTCCTGTGGCAAGACTGGTGCGTGCAGGCGATGATGGAAGGGCTTGGCGATGCCTTCACCGGCACCTCGAACTGCCTCATCGCGATGCGCCGCGATATCGAGGCGATCGGCACCAACGCGCATGAACTGCCCATGGTCTACGCCGCCCTTGCCGACAGCGACGAAGAATTGCGCCAAGCCCCCTACCGGGTGCTGGCCGACTGGCAGGAAGAACACGAAGGTAATCTGCGCATTATCCTGCCCGATACCTATGGCACCGCCGGGTTTCTTGAACACGCGCCCGATTGGCTTGCCGCCTGGACCGGGGTTCGCGTCGATTCGGGCGACCCGGTCGAGGGTGCCGAAACCGCCATCGCCTGGTGGAAATCGCGTGGCGAAGACCCGCGCGACAAGCTGGTGATCTTTTCCGACGGGCTGGATGTGGACACCATCCTGTCGCTGCAAGCGCGCTTTGCGGGCCGGGTAAAGGTGTCGTTCGGCTGGGGCACCTTGCTGACCAACGACTTCCGCGGTCTTGTGGCGGGCGATGGCCTCGCCCCTTTCAGCCTTGTCTGCAAGGCGGTCAGCGCCAACGGCCGCCCCACCGTCAAGCTCTCGGATAACCCGTCCAAGGCAATGGGCCCCACCGCCGAGATTGCGCGCTACAAGCAGGTGTTTGGCGTCGGCGCCCAGGTCGCGCGGCCGGTGTTGGTCTGACGCTCAGGCGATCAGCCGCAGCACCGTGAACACCAGTGCCGAAAGCGCGGCCGATGCGGGCACGGTGATCACCCAGGCCGCCGCCACCGCAATCAGATGCGAGCGCCGCACCAGCTTGCGCCGCTTGCGCTCGTCGGGCGGCACCACCTTGCCCTTGATCAGGCCAAGTGCGCGCGCCCGCCGCTCGGCATGCCATTCGCGAAAAAAGCCCACGCCAAACACCGCACCCACCGCGATATGGGTCGACGACACCGGCAGGCCCAACCAAGATGCCACAATCACCGTCAACGCCGCCGACAGCGCCACGCAATAGGCCCGCATCGGGTTGAGCTTGGTAATCTCGCTGCCGACCATGCGAATGAGCTTTGGCCCGAACAGCACAAGCCCAAACGAAATGCCACCCGCCCCGATCAGCATCACCCAAAGCGGAATTGCTACGCTGCCAGCGCCCGCGCCGCCGTTGCCCACAGCATGCACGATTGCCGCCAGCGGCCCCACCGCGTTGGCCACATCATTTGCGCCATGCGCGAATGAAAGAAGTGCGGCGGAAATCACCAGCGGCACCGCGAAAAGTCTCTTCAACGATTTCTTGCGGTTTTCCAGCCCCTCCGACTGGCGCCGGATCAGCGGCACCGAAACCGCCCAGCCCGCCGCCCCGATCACCACCCCGATCAGCAGCGCCGTGACCAAATCGACCTTGATGACCTTGCTCAACCCCTTCAGCGCCAGATAGGCCGCAAAGGCCCCCGCCATGATCCCGATCAGCACCGGCACCCAGCGCCGCGCGGCGGCGATCTTGTCCTCGGCATACATGATACGCGCCTTGATCAGCGCCAGAAACGCCGCCGCAATGATCCCGCCCAGCACCGGCGAGACCACCCAGCTTGCGGCAATGCGGCCGATTGCCGGCCAGTTGATCGCCGCCACACCCGCCGCCGCGATGCCCGCGCCCACAACGCCGCCGACAATCGAATGCGTGGTCGAAACCGGCGCGCCAAACCATGTGGCAAGGTTAAGCCACAGCGCCGCCGCCAGCAGCGCCGCCATCATCGCCCAGATGAAGACCGAGCTCTGCTCGAACACATCAGGCGACACAATCCCGGTCGAGATGGTCTTGACCACGTCACCACCGGCAATCAGCGCCCCCGAAGTCTCGAACACCGCCGCAATCAGCAGCGCCCCGCCCAGCGTCAGCGCATTGGCACCGACCGCCGGGCCCATGTTGTTGGCCACGTCATTGGCGCCGATGTTCAGCGCCATATAGGCCCCGATCACCGCCGCCGCGACCACCACAAACGCTTTTGGCTGCGCACCAAAGAATATCGCGGCCCCGATGCCCGCCAGCACCACGAAGGCCAGTGCAATGCCCGGCGCCACCAGCGGCCGCGCCACGAAATGCGTGGCTTCCTCCAGCCGGTCAATCCGGCCAAGGTCCTTGTCGAGCGTTTTCCACTGGTTTTGCGGCGGCAAGGTCATGTCACAATTCCGTCGTGCAGCTGTTACATTCGGCCCGCGAGGTAGCCCGATCTGCCCCGCGCCGCAACCGCTATCGGCCTAAAGCCCTCTCAGCAATGCTTTCAACTCCGGCTCATCCACCATGGCCGCTGCCTCAAGCGGGCGCACCCATCGCCGGACGCGTCGCCCCGCCTCCGGGTAGTCTTCATCCAGCCCGCGCACCCGCACAATGAAGACCTGCACCTGGCACGGTGTCGGCGCCGCGCTGTCGCGCTGCTTGGCGTAGCCAAAGGCGCCAAAGGGCAGCGCGCCCACTTCACCCTGCACGCCCGCCTCTTCCCAGGCTTCGCGCAAGGCGGCCTCGGCCAGCGTGCGCCCGCGCATCGGCCAGCCCTTGGGAATGATCCAGCGCCCGGTGCCGAGTGACGACACCAGCAGAACCTCGCGCCGCCCCGGCCTGCCGCGCAGGCACAGCGCCCCTACCTGCAACGCGGGCTGGGCGCGGCTGAAGAACCGCGCCAGCCAGCCGCGCAGGCCCCCGGCGGAAGACGGCACCAGACTACTCGTCATCGCCGACCTTGCCACGCAGCGCCTTGACCTCGCCGCGCTCCACCTTCGCCGCCAACCGCCGCCGCTGGCTGCCCAGCGTCGGCTTGGTTGGCACCCGCCGTTTCGGCGCCACCAGCGCGGCGCGGATAAGCTCGGCCAACCGCTCGCGCGCCAGTTCGCGGTTCTGGGCCTGACTGCGCGTCTCCTCGGCCCG
>PHEE01000048.1:6830-8256 GCA_002842855.1 Alphaproteobacteria bacterium HGW-Alphaproteobacteria-4
GCCAATACCCTGGCAGAAAACGAAACCCCGCCCCTGCGTCTCTAATGCTCAAATACCCCGGGGGTCCGGGGGCAGCGCCCCCGGCTGCCAATCGAAAGGCCGCCCGTTGCCGGGCGGCCCTCGAGATCTACGGAGATGGGCCAGTTAGGGGGTCGTCACCGACTGGTCCCAGTCAGGGCGTATCACCCTTGGGTCTGCCCTCAGGCAACGTCCCCCCTGACTGTCCCGACACCTCTCTCCAATATCACTCTCGACACTGGACCACCTCCTTTCGCTCGTGTTACCGATAGGCCAAGGCTGACACAGATTTTGTGTTTGTCAAAAGTTTTTACGCTACCTTTGCGATCATCTTCTTCACGATGATGCGAAATAGTGGCAGCGCGGCCAGCGCCAGCGCCAGTTTCACGCCCCAGTCCGCCACCGCCAGCGACACCCAGAGCGGCGCCTCAGGCCCCACCCCCAGCATCGGCACGGCACCCGTGGCCCAGCTTGTGTCATTCCCCGGCTCGATGAAAGCCAGCGCCGCCGCAAAGGCCACGGTGAAGAATATGACCGTATCGAGGCTCGCCCCGATCAGCGTCGAAACCAGCGGCGCACGCCACCAGCGGCCCGCACGCAGCCGGTCGAACACCACTACATCGGTCATTTGCGCCACCACGAAGGCAAGGCCAGACCCGAGCGCAATGCGCAGCGTCGTTGCCTCAAACCCCGCTGCCACCAGCGACGAAGCAACCCCCACGCCGAACCCCGCCAGAACCACCCGCTTAGCGGCATCCGGGCCGTAAACCCGGTTCATCACATCGGTTACCAGAAACGCAAACGGGTAGGTAAAGGCGCCCCAAGTCAGCCAGTTGCCGAACAGAAACTGCACCAGAATGTTCGAAGCCACCACAAGGGCAGACATGGCAAGAATGCCGGGAAGATAGCGGGTCATGGGATCATCCGTTTTGACAAGGTAGCGGAAACTTGGCCCGCGACCGCCGCGGGCAACGCGCCATACGCGCGGCACCAGCCCGCGTCAATCCTTGACCCGGTATTCGGCAATCTCATTGCGTTGAAACAGCCGAAAGTTGTTATCGGCAATGAGCGTCAGGCGAATGTCGCCCGACGCGTCGCGCCAGACCGAGATACCTTCAAGGTTGTCATGCTCGCGCACCCGCGTTTGCACCAACAGCGTTTCGCCCGAAAACCCCGCCTCGGTCAGATCGAACCTGCGCACACGGCTTAAAAACCCCACCAGCCCCCAAAAATCTCGCTCGAGCAGATAAAACCGCCCGTCTGGGCCAAAATCCGCCCCCACCGCCTGCCAGCTGCCATCGTGGGGCAGCGCAAACGGCTGCTCCCATGCGCCCTCGCGGAAGCGATAAACCGGAAAGCCCGCGGCAAGCAGGCCCGCCTTTTCCGGCATTGTATAGATCGCGCCATC
>PHEE01000002.1 GCA_002842855.1 Alphaproteobacteria bacterium HGW-Alphaproteobacteria-4
CGAAAGAGTTCTCGGCGGCTCAGTTGGACTGCCATTGCAGACCCTTTCCGGGGGATCGAGTTGCCTTGTTTTACGGGGTAGGCGCCGGGGGGGGGTGCGCTCCTTGACCAAAGTCAAGGCAGCAAGCGAGATTGGGGATGGCGATTTGCCGCAGGCACCGCACCGCCCCCGAGCGCCGCGCGCGCGGCCATCCGCACCCGCTTCACCCCGCACGACTGCCGCAGTTCCCTCGCCCGCGCAGGATATGTTGCAGACAAACCGCAAAGTGCTTTAGCGTGCCGCAGCAAACCGCCGGAGCGCCCGATGCCTCATGATCCGCTGATTTTCGACGCCGAGGGCGGGGTGCCGCGTTTGCGCGCGATCATGCGCGCGTTGCGCGACCCCCAGACGGGCTGCCCGTGGGACATCGCGCAGGATTTCGCCTCCATCGCCCCCTACACGATCGAAGAGGCGCATGAGGTGGCCGATGCAATCGCGCGGGCGGCGTGGGGCGAGTTGCCGGGCGAGTTGGGCGACCTTTTGTTGCAGGTGGTCTATCACGCGCAGATGGCTGACGAGGCGGGACTGTTTGGTTTCGAGGACGTGGTGCGAAACATCTGCGACAAGATGGTGGCGCGGCATCCGCATGTGTTTGGCACCGAGTCGCGCGACAAGAGCGCCGAGCAGCAGACACTGGATTGGGAGCGGCTGAAGGCCGCCGAGCGCGCCGGGCGCGCCGAGGGTGGCGTGCTCGACGGCGTGGCGCTCGGGCTGCCCGCGCTGACGCGTGCGCTCAAGCTGCAAAAGCGGGCGGCGCGGGTGGGGTTCGACTGGCCCTCGACCGATGAGGTGCTGGCGAAGATCGTGGAAGAGGCGGGCGAACTGGTCGAGGCGCGCGCGACACTGGGGCCAGAGGCGCTGGCCGAGGAATATGGCGATTTGCTGTTCGTGATGGTCAACCTCGGGCGGCATCTTGGCCTTGACGCCGAGGCCGCCCTGCGCGCGGCAAATGCGAAATTTACCCGCCGTTTCGAGTATATAGAGGCCGAACTTCAGACGCGCGGCAAGCGCCCGCAAGAAAGCGGTCTGGCCGAGATGGACGCGCTGTGGGACGCGGCAAAGCAAGCCGAGCGCGGCTGAGGAAAGCCGGGGGTTTTGCACCCCCGGACCCCCGCAGGGTATTTGCGCAATGAAGATGCACTAGCCGATCAGGGCCTTGCGCAGCATGTTGAGTGCAACCACCGCAAGAAAGGCGGCGAAGATGCGTTTGAGCGGCTTGGGGTTGAGCCGATGCGCCAGGCTGGCCCCCCAGGGCGCGGTGACGAGGGTCATCGAAATGACGATCAGGAAGGCGGGCAGGTTGACCGCGCCCAGCGTATAGGGTGGCGCCCCCGCCACCGGCACCGCAAGGAACGCCAGCACCGAGGGCAGCGCGATGGTAAAGCCGAACCCCGCCGCGGTGGCGACCGCGCGGTGAATGGGCACCCCGTGCAGCGTCATCAGCGGCACCCCGAACGAGCCGCCACCGATGCCCATCAGCACCGAAAGGAACCCGATCACCGGCGACAGCGCGGCGCGCAGGCCAAGGCCCGGCATCTGGTCACCCAGTCGCCAGTCAGACCGCCCGAAGGCCATGTAAAGCGCGATCACGAAGGCCAGGCCGCCAAAGATGGCTTGCAGCGTGGGGGTGCGCAGTTGCGCCACCACCAGCACCCCCAGCACCGCCCCGATCATGATGCCCGGCGCCCATTGCCGCAGGATCTGCCATTCCACCGCGCGTTTGCGGTGGTGCGAGTGCACCGAGCGGGCCGAAGTTACGATGATCGTGGCGAGCGAGGTGGCAAGGCAGACCTGCATCAGGCCGGGGCCGCCGTAGCCCATGGCAGCAAAGACATAATAAAAGGCGGGCACCAGCACGATGCCGCCCCCTACCCCCAGCAGCCCCGCGATCAGCCCGGCAACCGCGCCCACGGCCAGAAGCGTGGCGAGCATCGGCACAAGGCTGGCAAGATCGGTCATGGGCGCGCTCCGCTGGGTTTGCCCCCCCTTAGCGCGCGGTGCGCGCGGGGGCCAGAGCGAAGCGGGGCCGGAGCGGCGACGCCCCGGCCCCGGCGCAGGATCAATCGCCGAAGAACCCGCGTTCGGCATCACGGTGGCAGGCAACGCAGTTGGCAGGCGATTTGGCGCGGTCCCATTCGGCCTGCGAAACTTCGCCATTGTGTTCGCGCTTCCACCACGGCAGGTCCGAGATCCGCAGCGGGGTCATATCGGCCGTGATTCCGGTGAGAATGCGCGAGGAGGCGCGCGCGCTGAGTGCGCCGGCATCTGCTGCGTTGGCAACCAGATAGGCGGTGATCTTGAGGCGACTTTCTTCGCTGATGGTGGCGTTTTCGCCAAAGTGGTTCTTGAGATCGGACATCACCGCCTGCCACGAGCGCGCGGGCAGAAAGCCGGCGGGAAAGGCCATGTGGCATTCGGTGCAATCGGTCAGGGTGGCGGGGTCGGTTACCGGGGCCATGCGTTCTTGCGCAAGGGCGGCAAACGGCAGCGCTGCGAGCGCGAGGGCGAGCGGGGCGATCAGGCGTTTCATCGGGTAACCTTTCCGGTCAGAGGCTGGAATAATAGGCGAGGACGTTGGCCTTTTCGGCAGGCGTGCATTCGCGCCCCAGAACCGAGTCGCAGTTGCGGCCGAACCATTTATTGACAAAGGCGGTGTCGGTGAAGCGCTTGGGGTTGACCGAAAGCGCCATCGGCTCAATCGGTTTGCCGGTGCGCGCCTGCCCCATCGCCTTCGGGTCAGCGGTATGGCACGAGGTGCACGAGGGGGTATCGGCGCCGCCGCCGGTCTGGTTGGCAAGGAAGAAGGCTTTGCCCGCTTCGGCGCTCGCGGTAATGCCGGCTTCAGCGGAATACTGGGCAATCAGCTTGGCAGCGCTGGTATCATTGGCGTCCTGCGCAAAGGCGGGGGCGGCCGCAAGCAGCGCCGCAAGGGTGAAGGCAAGTCGGTTCATTTCAAGGTCTCCTTGGGAAGGTCGATGGCAAAGGGGCTGAAGCGGCCCTGTTCGGCGTCGCCATGGCAGGCGGCGCAATTGGAACGGGCACCAACGGCGCGGCTGGCAAACACCGCTTCGGGGATTTCGGCGTGCAGGCGCTTCCAGTAGCGCTGCTCGGTCATGGCAAAGGGTGCCTCGGTGATTCGCGCGGCGAGGCGGTGGGCGACCTTGGTATCGGCGGTCTCGGCGGCATTGGCGGTAAGCCATGCGGTGATGGTTTCGGCCTCGGCGGCGCTGATGCTGGCGTTTTCGCCGAAGTGGTCTTTCAGCCCCGCCATGATGCCCTGCCACGCCGCAGCGGGCAGCAGGCTGGGGTTGTAGGCGATATGGCATTCGGAACAGGTGCTTTTGTAGGTGGCATCAAGCGTTGCCACCGGCAGCCCCGGCACCGGGCGCGCGGCCTGCGAGGCGGTTACACCCCATGCGCCCGCCGCCAGCGCGCCGATGATCACGACCGCCAGCGTCGGGTGCGCGTTGCGCGGTGCGCTGGCATGGTCGCCGGGGCGGCGCTCTTTCACGCCGGTGACCATGGCGCGGGTCAGGTTTTCGTGCGACCGGCGGCTTTCAAAGATCACCCCGGCGAAGTGCATCGCGACGAGGGCCAGAATGCCGAAGGCCAGCGCCTCGTGCAGGCCCAGCACGCCCGAACCCTGCGCATAGCTGACCCAGGGCGCGAAGGGGCCGGATTTATCGACCCCGCCCAGCACCACAAGGCCGGTAGCGGCCAGCGCCAGCACCAGCACGACCAGCGCCAGCACCATCAGCGCACCCAGCGGATTGTGGCCAAGGTGGCGGTTGCCGCCGGCAAGGTGTTCGCGGATCGCGCCCGGGCCGGGCACGAATTCGGCAAAGCGCGCGTAGGTGGTGCCGGTAAAGCCCCAGACGATGCGCGCCGATATCAGCGCCGCTGCCGCCAGACCCGCCGAGATGTGGATAAGCAGGATGCGCGATTCGAGCAGGAACCCGGAGGCCGCCGCCAACGCCACCGAAAGCACCAGCGACCAGTGAAACACCCGCACGAACAGATCCCAGACACGGGTTTGCGGGGTGGTGGGGGCCGTTGCGGTAGCGGGCGCGGCACTGGGCGCGGCACTGGGGGCGGCACTGGGGGCGGCGGTGGGCATCGGGCAAGCCTTTCAAATACGGCCGGTTCTGGCCAAGCTTGCCGTTGTTTCGCACGTCGCCGCTGACGCGGCCCTGACCCCGGCTGTCAGCAAAATGTCAGATTGGCGCGGCGGGCAGCGCGATTTCGGCGCGCAGTCCGGGGGCGGCCTCGGAGAGGGTCAACGTGCCACCCGCGGCCTCGGTAATTTCGCGCGCAATGGCAAGGCCAAGCCCGCTGCCTGCGCCGCTTTCGTCGGCCCGCGCGCCGCGCTGCATCAACGCCTCGATCCGCTCGGGCGCGATGCCCGGCCCGTCGTCGGCCACCACCACCAGCACCTGCCCGCCCTGCCGCCGGGCGGCAAGGCGGACCGTGCTGCGGGCGTGGCGCGCGGCATTCTCGGTCAGTGCGCCAAGCGCCTCGGTCAGGTCATCACTGTCGATTGCCGCGATCAGCCCCGGTGGCAAGTCAGTTTGCCAGGCAAGCTCGGCGCCGCGGCCGCTGCGCCGGATCACCCGCAAGATCCGCGCCATCGCCTCGGCGGCATCGGCCCGCGCGCTGGCGGCGCGGGTGGCGACGCGCGCACGCGACAATTCGCGGTCAACGTGGCGGTGCATGGCGGAGGTGATTTCCTCGATCGCGCGGGCCGCCGCAGGCTGGCGGGCCGTGCGCAGCCGGCCGGCCTCGCCCATCAGCGCCTGCAGCGGGGTTTTCAGCCCATGCGCCAGATCGCCCGCGCGCGCGCGGGCGCGCACAAGCTCCGCCTCTCGCTCGGCCAGAAGTGCATCAACTTCGCCTGCCAAAGGCTTCAACTCACGCGGGAAATCTGCGCCAAGTCGGCGCCTTGCACCAGAGCGCACCGCCGCCACCCGCGCCTCGACTGCGGCCAGCGGGCTGAGGCCCACCCCCACCTGCACCCAACCCGCCGCGATCAGCACCGCCGCCAACAGCGCCATGTAGGGCGCAAGATCGGCCATGAAGGCGCGTTTGGCTTGCGCCAGATCGCCCGCGGCCATCGCCACCGCCGCGCGCGCCCCGCCGCCGCCCAGCCGTGCAGGCAGCCGCACCGAACGTTCGTAGACCAGCAGCGGTTCGCCCCCGGCACCTGCCAGATGGTGCGCGTGGGCCGTGCCGTCGGCCAGCGCATCGGCGGGCAGCGTCAGCGTGTAATCCCACAGCGAGCGCGAGCGCAGCACCGCGCCCTCGGCCTCGATTTGCCAGTAAAGCCCACCGAGAGGGCGGGCAAAGCGCGGGTCGGCGGGCGCCGCTGCCACCCCGAGCGCGCCATCGGGGCTGCGCTCGATTCCGGCCAGAAGCTGATCGAGTTGCACCGACAATTCGGCCACCGCGCGCCGTTCGACATGTGCGGCGAACAGTTCCGACAGCGCCAGCGCTGCCACCGCGAGCGACACCAGAATTGCCGCCGCCCCGGCCAGCAACAGCCGCAGCCGCAGCGAAAGGCGGCTCACGCCCCCACCTCGCCAGCTTCCAGAAAATAGCCAAAGCCGCGCCGGGTGCCGATGATGCCGGGGCCAAGCTTGCGCCGCAGCCGCGCCACCAGCGCCTCAAGCGCATTCGCCTCGCGCGAGAAATTGTCGCCGTAGAGGTGTTCGAGCAATTCACTCGGCGCCACCGCGCGGTCGCGGTGCAGCATGAGATAGGCGAGCAGGCGGTATTCGAGCGCGGTCACCGCCACCGGCACCCCGCGCCGCGCCACGGTCATGCGGTTGGCATCAAGCGACAGGTCGCCCGCCGCCTGCACGGCGCCGCCGCGCCCGGCCGAGCGGCGCACCAGCGCGCGGGCGCGGGCCACCAGTTCTTCCATTCGAAAGGGTTTGGGCAGATAGTCATCGGCGCCCGCGTCGATACCCTCGACCCGTTCGCTCCAGGTGCCGCGCGCGGTCAGCACCAGCACCGGCATTTCGCGCCCCGCCGCGCGCCAGCGCTTGAGCACGCTCAGCCCATCGAGTTTGGGCAGCCCCAGATCGAGCACGATCAGGTCGTAATCTTCGGTGTCGCCCAGAAACCACGCGCTTTCGCCATCGGCGCAGGTCTGCACCACAAAACCCGCCGCTTGCAGCGCTGCGGTCAGATCGGCCGCAATGCGTGCGTCATCCTCGACCGCCAGTGCCCGCATCGTTGCCTCCTCCGGGCGCCGGACCGGCGTCGCCCTCGACCTTCAGCACCTGCCCGGTCGCCGCATCGACCTCGACCTCGATGATCCGGCCATCGGCGGTTATCAACTCGAAATCATAGATATATTGCCCCGACTTGCGTTCAAACTCCACCTCGATCAGGCGGGCGTTGAATTGCGCTTCGATCGCCCGCAGCACCTGCGCCAGCGGCAGCACCTCGGCGCGCCGCAGCGCTTCGTGCGCGGCGTCGTGGTCATGCGGGCGCTTGGCATCGGCCAGCGCGGGCTGGACAAGGCCAAGGGCGAGGGCAAGCGGGGCAAAAATGCGGAACATGGGGCAAGCCTTAGCAGGGCGCCGCTGACAGGGCGCTGACAGGCTGGGTCAGGGCGGCGTCAGCGCCACTGCGGCAGTATAGCGCATCGGGTGCCGGTCTGGGCGCCCCCCCCAACCGGAGGAAATGTCGATGAAACGCACCATCCTGTTTTGCACCGCACTTGCCACCGCAGTCGGGTTTTTCGCGTTGGGGGCCGCCGAAGCCGCCCCCCCGATCACCGCCGCCAGCATTCATACCGTGGCCGCGAAAAGCGACTGGATCAGCGCCGCGGCGTTGACAGAACTGCTTACCCGCGGCAGTTACCGCGTGGCCGACCTGCAGCAGGTGCACGGGCTGTTCTGGCGCGCCGAGATTGCCAGGGTCGATGGCACCACCTTTCACGTCTACCTTGCCCCCGATGGCACGCCGTTGCCCGGGCTGAGCCTTTCGCCGCTGTTCTAGGCGCGCCCGTTCAGCCGAGCAGGTCGTGGCACAGCTCAAGCCCGCTGATCAGCGCGTCAACCTCGGCGCGGGTGTTGTAAAGCCCGAATGAGGCACGCGCGGTGGCGGTCAGGCCAAGGTGCGCAAGCAGCGGCATCGCGCAATGCGTGCCGGCCCGCACCGCGATCCCGCGCTTGTCGAGAATGGTCGAAATATCATGCGCATGCGCGGCGCCATCAAGGGTGAACGAAAAGATCGCGCCCTTGTCAGCGGCGGTGCCCTGCACCTGCAACCAGTTGAACCCGGCAAAGCGCGAAATCGCATAATCGCGCAGATCGGCCTCATGCGCGGCCACGTTTTCCATGCCAAGTGCGCTCAGATAATCAAGTGCCGCGCCAAAGCCGATCTGCTGCACGATACCGGGCGTGCCCGCCTCGAGGCGCGCGTAGCCCTCGGCATAGGTCACCGCATCCCGCGCGACTTCGCGGATCATGTCGCCGCCACCCAGAAACGGGCGCATCTCGGCCAGCCGGTCGCGCGCAATGAAGATCGCGCCCGAACCCGAGGGGCCGTAAAGCTTGTGCCCGGTGATCGCATAGAAATCGCAACCGATTTCGGCCACGTTCACCGGCCCGTGCACCGCGCCCTGGCTGCCATCGACCAGCACCGGCACGCCGCGCGCCTGCGCGCCGCGGCAAATGGCGCCGACATCGACGCGGGTGCCGAGCACATTCGACATATGGGTAACCGCAATCAGGCGGGTGCGGGGGCTGATCGCTTCAAGCACCTTTTCGGCGGGCAGGCTGCCATCGGGTTCGGGTGCCACCCATTTCAGCACCACACCCTGGCGTTCACGCAGAAAATGCCAGGGCACGATATTGGCGTGGTGTTCCAACAGGCTCAGCACGATCTCGTCGCCCGGCTGAAGGCGCGGCGCGGCCCAGGCGTAGGAGACCATGTTGATGCCCTCGGTCGAGCCGGTGGTGAACACGATCTCATCCTCATGCGCGCCGATGAAGCGCGCCACCTTGCCGCGCACCGCCTCATAGGCCTCGGTCGCAATCGTTGAAAGCGTGTGCAGGCCGCGATGCACATTGGCGTAATCGTGCGCATAGGCGCGCGTCACCGTGTCAATCACCACCTGCGGCTTTTGCGCCGAGGCGCCGTTGTCGAGATAAACCAGCGGCTTGCCGTTTACCTGCCGCGAAAGGATCGGAAAATCGGCGCGGATGCGGTTCACGTCATACATCGCTCAAGCCCCCGTCGTGGGCACAAGGCCGAACATGCCAAGAACAATCGCCACCAGCAGCGCGGCCATGAACATCGCGGCAACGATGCCCAAAAACACAAGAAAACTGCGCGTGAACCCGTGCAGCGCGGCGGTGAACTGCGTCAGCATCACCAAGAACAGCACGAAGGCCGCAAGGCCAAGCGCGCTGGCAAAGAGCGGAAACAGCAGCATCAGCACCACCTGCGCCGCCTGCACGCACAAGAGCACAACCTCGATCCAGACCGCCAGCACCAGCGCCTGCCCAAAGCGCCCCTTGCCGCCGAACACCTGCCCCAGCCCCGACATCGCCCCCGCCACCAGCAAAATGCCCGCCGCCTGCGCCAGCGCCATGCGCAGCGGCGAGGCGGTGAGCGCCATCCAGGGGGCGGAAATCTGCACCGGAAAAAGCGCGTTCGCAAGCCAGCTGAGCACCGCCGAAGATGCCGCCACTGCCACCGCCGCCTGCCAGAGCACCGGCAGCGGCAGGCCAAGCGCGATCAGCCGGGCCGCCGCGGCGCGCGGTTCGCGCACACTTTGCACCACAAGCTGTGCGAAGAAGGCGGCGTCAAACCCCATCACGGCGCCTCGAACTCGGCGACCCGAAGGCTGGCGCCCCAGATCGCAAAAAAACCTGCCGCCAGCACCAGCCCCACAAGGTTGAGCGCAGCGCCGGGGCCGATAAAGCCGGCCACCAGCCCTTGCAGCAGCACCGCCGGTGCAACCGCCAGCATCGACCAGAACAGCGCCATCCGCACCCGCCAGCCGCTGCCCCGCCCGCCAAAGGCGCGCGCCACGATATGCGACAGCGCGGCAAGCGTGTAGGCCAGCAGCGGAAGCACAAAGATTGCGCCAAACGCCGCCCCCGCAATGCGGGCCTCCAGCGGGATGCGCTGCGCCTCGGGCAGCGCCGCATCGAGAAAGGCCAGCCGCGATTGCGCGGGCCAGAGCGACACGAACACGATCGCGCAAGCCGCCATCAGCGTTGCCAGCGCCCGGTCTTCGCGCGGGCCTTGCGCCAGAAGCGCGCGCATCACCACGCGCGGCTGCCGCCAGCTTCGGAATATGTTCGGAACGATCGCCATGCTACCCCCGGTGCCGCGCCAGCCATTCTTGCAGCCGCGCCAAGATCTCTGCCGCAATCGCGGCATCGTCAATCTCGTCAATAGCATCGGCGAGGAAGGAAAGCACCAGCAGCGCCACCGCCTCTTCGCGCGGCACCCCGCGCGAGCGCAGGTAGAAAAGCGCGGTTTCGTCGATTGCCCCGGTGGTGGACCCGTGGCTGCATTTCACGTCATCGGCATAAATCTCCAGCTCCGGCTTGGCGAGGAACTGGCACAGGTCATCAAGCATCAAGGCCTGACTGATCTGGTAGCCGTCGGTTTTCTGCGCGCCGGGGCGCACCAGAATCTTGCCTTGAAAGATGCCTGTGGCACCATGCCGCAGCACCTTCTTGAACACCTGACGGCTTTCGCCGCCCTCGGCGCCATGGGTGACAAACACCGTGTCGTCATGGTGAAACTCGCCGTCGGCACCATCGCCAAGCGCGGCCCCCGCGATATGGGCCACCGCATTGTCGCCCACGATCTCAATCATCGCCTCATTGCGCGTCAGCCGCCCGTTCATTGAAAGCGTGAACGATTTGAACAGCGCCCCCGCGCCGACCCGCGCAAAGATCGCGCTGACAAGCCGATGCCCGTATGAGCGGCCCTGCGGGCGAATGTGGTGGAACCGCGCACCCGCGCCGACCTCGACCTCGAGCACCAGATTGGCACGCGCGGCGGCGGTGCCGGTTTCAAGCAGGGTCAGCTCGGCACCATCCTCGAGCATGACGCAGTGGTGCAAGATCGCCTCGGAAGTGTTTGAACTCTGGCGATAAGAAATGTGCAGAGGTCGCGCCGCCTTACCGGTAACGCGGAGCATGACACCATCACTTGCCCGCGCGGTGTTGAGCGCGGCAAAGGGGCGGCGCACCGGGCTTTGGCCGGAAGCCTCAAGGCTGCCGTAGAACCCGGCGGCCCACTCGGGCGCATCGGCCAGCCGTGCGACTTCTACCCCGGCAAGCTTGGGGTCATCGGACGCGGCGGCGTCGTACACACCATCGGTAAAGACCAGCCGAACCTTCGGCAGGTCACTGAAAATGGGGGTATCGACGCGAAAGGCCTCCGCCTCGGGCACCGCTTCGGCCAGAAGCGGCGCCGGATTGGTCCAGCGCCAGTATTCATCGCGCCGCCCCGGCAAGCCCATATCGGCCAGCCGCGCCGCAGCACTTGCGCGCGCTGCCTGCATCAGAGCACCTCCGCCAAAAGGTCGGCGTAGCCGTTTTTCTCAACCTCAAGCGCCAGTTCGGGTCCGCCGCTGCGGATGATCCGACCATCGGCCATGATATGCACAACGTCAGGTGCAATATGGTCAAGAAGCCTTTGATAATGGGTGATAACAAGGAAAGACCGCCCGGCGTCGCGCAAGCTGTTCACGCCATCGGCCACCAACTTCATCGCATCGACATCCAGCCCCGAATCGGTTTCATCGAGAATGCACATGCGTGGTTCCAGCACCGCCATCTGCAAAATCTCGTTGCGCTTCTTCTCGCCGCCCGAAAAGCCCACGTTGACCGGGCGCTTGAGCATTTCGGCGTCGATTTTCAGCGTCTTGGCCTTTTCGCGCACCAGTTTCAGAAAATCGCCCGCGCTCACCTCAGGTTCGCCGCGCGCCTTCCTTTGCGCGTTGAGCGCGGTGCGCAGGAACACCATGTTGCCCACACCGGGTATTTCGACCGGATACTGGAAGGCCAGAAACAGCCCCGCCGCAGCGCGTTCCTCGGGGTCGAGCGCAAGCAGGTCCTGGCCCAGCAAGGTCGCGCTGCCTGCCGTCACCTCATAGCCCTCGCGACCCGAAAGCACATAGGAAAGCGTCGATTTGCCCGACCCATTCGGCCCCATGATCGCATGCACCTGCCCGGCGCCAACGCTCAGGTTCACGCCTTTCAGGATCACCTTGTCCTCATCTTGAAGTTTGACGTGCAGGTTCTTGATTTCCAGCATTTTTTCCTCGTTCAATCAGATCATCCCGGGCGCAGGAACAAGCCCAGTAGCCAGGCCATGCGCTGCGTCGGAAAGGGTTGCGGGGCAAGCTCGAACCGTGCCATGCGGCCGATCATTTCGGCACGCGAGGCGAGGGTTTCGACCTCGTGATAGGGGGGGCGGTCGATGTAGTCATCGACCAGCACGGTGACGGGGCGGGTGATCCGCAGCGCCACGGTGGCAAAACAGGCGGCGCGAAAGCGCCCGTCGATCAACACCACGTCGGGGTGCACGAAATCCTCGCGGTCCCAGACCGAATTGGGGTAGCCCGGCCATTTGCGAAAGCTCGTGTCATCCAGCGGCTTGCCCCATGGCCCGGTCGGCCCGATGTCGGCGTGGTGCAGGCGCAGATCGGCGCGTGGCGGGTTGGCGGCAAACCAGCGCGCCATGCCACACAGCCATTCATTGTCACTTTCAACCGAAAACACCCGCTTGCCGGGCATTTCGGCGGCCAGCACAGTCGATCCGCCGGCGCCGTATTCAAGGATCACCCCGGCCCCGGCATAGGCCCGCGCCACCGCCGCCGCCGCGTCGGGGGGCATGGTCAACTTGGGCCGTTCGGGCGCGGCAAGGGTCACCCGACGCTCCCTTCCAGCGAAATTGCCACCAGCGCCTGCGCTTCCATCGCAAACTCCATCGGCAGCGCCTGCAACACGTCCTTGCAAAAGCCGTTGACCACCAGCGCCACCGCCGCCTCTTCGCCAATGCCGCGCGCGCGGCAGTAGAACAGCTGGTCGTCATCGACCTTCGAGGTGGTGGCCTCGTGTTCGACCCGGCTCGAATGGTTTTTCACCTCGATATAGGGCACAGTGTGCGCACCGCATTTGTCGCCGATCAGCAGGCTGTCGCACTGGGTGTAGTTGCGGCTGTTCTTGGCACGCGGGTGCATCGAAACCTGGCCGCGATAGGTATTTTGCGCGTGCCCGGCGCTGATGCCCTTGGAGACGATGCGCGAGCGGGTGCCCTGCCCCAGATGGATCATCTTGGTGCCGGTGTCGGCCTGCTGGAAATTGTTGGCAATCGCGATCGAGTAAAACTCGCCTTGCGATTCGTTGCCGCGCAGAATGCAGCTTGGGTATTTCCAGGTGATCGCAGACCCGGTTTCGACCTGTGTCCACATCACCTTGGCGCGGTCGCCCCGGCAATCGGCGCGCTTGGTGACAAAATTGTAGATACCGCCAAGCCCGTTTTCATCGCCGGGATACCAGTTCTGCACGGTGGAATACTTCACCTCGGCGTCTTCGAGGATCACGATCTCCACCACCGCCGCGTGCAGCTGCGCAATGTCGCGCTTGGGCGCCGTGCAGCCTTCGAGGTAGCTGACATAAGCGCCCTTGTCGGCGATGATCAGGGTGCGTTCAAACTGGCCGGTGTTCTCGGCGTTGATGCGGAAATAGGTGCTCAGCTCCATCGGGCAGCGCGTGCCCGGCGGGATGTAGACGAACGAACCATCGGAAAACACGGCGGAATTGAGCGTGGCAAAGAAATTGTCCGATTGCGGAACAACGCTTCCGAGGTATTTCTTCACAAGCTCGGGGTGCTCGCGGATCGCTTCCGAGATCGAGCAGAAAATCACCCCGGCCTTGGCAAGTTCGGCCTTGAAGGTGGTGCCCACCGAAACGCTGTCGAACACCGCGTCCACCGCCACCCGGCGGGCATCGGCGGCAACCCCTTCGGCACCTTCAACACCGGCCAGAACCATTTGTTCCTTCAGTGGAATCCCGAGCTTTGCGTAGGTGGCCAGCAGCTTGGGGTCAACCTCATCAAGGCTTTTTGGCTTGCCCGCCATGCTTTTGGGCTTGGCGTAGTAGAACTGGTCCTGATAGTCGATTTCGGGGTAGCGCAGCATCGCCCAGCGCGGCTCTTCCAACTCGACCCAGCGGCGATAGGCGGCCAGGCGCCAGTCAAGCATCCACTCCGGCTCGCCGTTTTTCGACGAGATCAGGCGCACGATGTCTTCGCTGATGCCCTTCGGCGCGTAGTCCATTTCGATCTCGGTGGACCAGCCGTATTTGTAGCTGCCCATGCCCTGCACGGTTTCAACGGTTTCCCGGTCAACCCCTTCGCGGACTTCCTGCTCGCCCATCATTATCTCGCCTTCCCGTTCACTTTCAGTGCCTTGCGGCCCGTTATTCAAGCCGCTCTCGCGCGGTGGCGGGCATAGGCGGCGCACCAGCTTTCGGCAAAACGCAAGACCTGCTCGCGCGTTACCCCCGGCCCGATCGAAACCCGCACGGCAGAGCTGGCCGCCGCGCCGTCAAAGCCCATCGCGCCCAGCACGCGGCTGGCGCGCACCTTGCCCGACGAACAGGCCGACCCGGCCGAAATCGCATACCCCGCCAGATCCAGCGCCATCACCTGTGTCTCGCCGCGCCACCCCGGCGCCAGAATGCAACTCGTATTGGGCAAACGCCCCGGCCCCGACGCCGCCCTTCCGGGGAAAATAACACCTTCGGCGCCAGCTTCCAGAGCTATTTCTAGAATCTTTCTAATTTCGGCGACCTCGTCCCAGACCCCGGCTGCCAGATCGCGCGCCGCGGCTTCGGCAGCAGCCCCGAATCCGGCGATGCCGATCAGGTTCTCGGTGCCCGCGCGCCGCCCCATTTCCTGCCCGCCGCCCTTGATTCGGGCAGCAATTTCGGTGCCGCGCTGCACCACCAGCGCACCCACGCCTTTCGGCCCGCCAAGCTTGTGCGCCGAAACCAGGCCTGCCGTCACACCAAGCCAATTGAAGGCAAAAGGCAGCTTGCCGAACGCCTGCGTAAGGTCGCTCACCGCCAAACCTTTGGGCAATTCCTGCACCACCCCGGTCTCGGAATTGGCCAGTTGCAGGGCGCTGCGCGCAGGCTCGGCCACCTTCACACATCCGCTCGCGTCAACTGGCATGACCGGGTCACACCACGCCAGCACAGCATCATGTTCCACCTCGGCGCAGACCAGACCGCGCCCCGCACAAGCCAAGGCAGCCGCCTCGGTGGCGCCCGAGGTAAAGATCACATCGGCGCCTTCGGCCCCCAGTGCCGCCGCCACCTGGGCGCGCGCGCGTTCCACCAATGCCCGCGCGGCGCGGCCCTCGGCATGCACCGACGAAGGGTTGCCGATAACATCCATCGCCGCCGCCATCGCTGCCCGCGCCTCGGCCCGCAACGGCGCCGTGGCATTCCAGTCGAGGTAGACCCGCCCGCTCACCGCGCCCCCGCGTCTTCAACGCCCAAATACCCCCGCCGGAGGCACCCGCGCTGGCAGTGCGCGCAACCGTCGGTCATGCGTCCACCACGGCAAACAGGTTCGGCACCGCCGGGCAAGGCTTCAGCCCGTTGTTCACCACATCGGCCAGCGAGGTTGCATGCAAGAACACATAGACCTGCGCCGACATGCTTTCCCAAAGCCGGTTCGACAGGCTTTGCGCGCGGCTGCCCGAAACGCCGCCCGTAGCCCCCGCGCCCTTTTCCAGCGCCGAAACCGACTCGTCCACCGCCACGAAAACCTCGGAAATGCGAATCTCCGCCGGATCACGCGCCAGCCGGTATCCGCCCCCCGGCCCGCGCACCGAGCGCACGAGACCGGCGCGGCGCAGCCGCACGAACAACTGCTCAAGATAAGGCAGCGACAGATCCTGCCGCTTGGAAATGGCTGCCAGCGAGGTCATCTGGTCGTCGCCCGCTGTTGCAAGATCGACCAGTGCCACCATCGCATAGCGTCCTTTGGTTGACAGTTTCACGCGCGCCTCCTGAACTCTGCGGGTTTCGGGGCCGCCGGACTGCCAATCCGGGCCCAACTTCCTTTAGCAGAGCATTGACCTTGCACGGAAGGCTGCTTAACTCACTTCCATCCGGCGGCCCGCCCTTCAGAGGCGGCACCTGCAACCGATCTAGGGTATCTGAGTGATTTCGTCAAGTTTTCGCTCCACCCCAACCTGAACTGGCGAGGCCTATGCCCGAAGTCATCTTTCCCGGTCCCGAAGGCCGCCTTGAAGGGCGCTACCACCCCAATGGGGCGCGGGACGCCCCGATTGCCATCATTCTGCACCCCGATCCGCAGTTTGGCGGCACCATGAACAACCGGGTTGTCTATAACCTGCACTACAGCTTTCACCGCCTCGGGTTTACCGTGCTGCGCTTCAACTTTCGCGGCGTCGGGCGCAGCCAGGGTGAGTATGATCAGGGCATCGGCGAGCTTTCCGATGCCGCCTCGGCGCTCGACTACCTGCAGGCGCTGAACCCCAATTCCAAGCACTGCTGGGTTGCGGGGTTTTCGTTCGGGGCCTGGATCGGCATGCAGCTTTTGATGCGCCGCCCCGAGATCACGGGCTTCATCTCGGTGGCCCCCCCCGCCAACATGTATGATTTCTCGTTTCTGGCGCCCTGCCCCGCCTCTGGCCTGATCATCAACGGAACCGCCGACCGCGTGGCGCCGCCCAAGGATACCGCGAACCTCGTGGGCAAGCTGCGCGAACAGCGCGGCATTACGATCAGCCACGAGCTGGTGGAAGGTGCCGACCACTTCTTCAAGGATGATGAAGCTCACATGAAACCGATGATCGAGACCGTGCAGGCCTATGTGCGCCGCCGTCTGGGCGAAGCCTCGCGGTAGCCGCCATGGGTTTGCTGGAAGACCTTGCCGACAAGCTGGCCGAAGACACGCTTGACGCGATGGAGGCGACCGGCAGCGACCGCCTCTATATCGACGTGGGCAAGGTGCTGGGCACCTCGTCGCCCACCATGCAGGAAACCTTCCTGACATCGATTCGCATCCGTCTGGCCGAGCGCCGTGGCCGCCGCTATCTGGAAACCACGGTTGCGGCGCTGAAAGCGGGCGCGCCGCCGCCCGAGGCACCCAGGGACCCCGGAAATTGACCGAAAGGCTCGGCCGCCAGTTCGCCTTTTTGATGGAGGCCGACAAGCTCAAGCAGGTGTTGCGCGCCACCACCCTTGCCGATGGCTCGCGACGCGAAAACTCGGGCGAACACAGCTGGCACCTCGCGCTCTACGCACTGGTGCTGGCCGATCAGGCCGCGCCGGGGGTGACAATCGACCGCGTCATCCGCATGCTTTTGCTGCACGACCTGGTCGAAATCGACGTGGGCGACGTGCCGATTCATTCGCAAAACGGCACCGCGCACGGCTCGGCCAGTATTCAGGCCGCCGAAGCGCGGGCTGCAAAGCGGATTTTCGGGCTGCTTCCCAGCGACTTGAGCGCCGAGCTTCAAGCGCTGTGGCAAGAGTTCGAGGCGGCCGAAACGCCCGACGCCATCTTTGCCAAGTCGCTCGACCGGGTGCAGCCGGTAATGCATAATCTGGCCTCGGGCGGTGGCACCTGGAAGCAATACAATGTCACCGCCGCAGAGCTCGAATCGCGCGTGGGCACCAAGGTCGCGCGCGGCGCGCCCCGGCTCTGGCACTGGGTGCGCGGGCAATTGCGCGGCTACTTCCCCGAGATCTGATCCGATCGCGCGCATTTTCGGTATGCAGTCGCATACCGCACTTCCCAAACCTGTCGCACTAGGCTATGAGGCCGCAACCGAATCTCCAACCCGAAGGTGCCCCCATGTCGAAGATCAAGGTAGCCAACCCCGTCGTCGAACTCGACGGCGACGAAATGACCCGGATCATCTGGGATTTCATCAAGAAGAAACTGATCCTGCCCTATCTCGACATCGACCTGAAATACTACGACCTCGGCATTGAAGAGCGTGACCGCACCAACGACCAGATCACCGTCGATGCGGCGCATGCGATTCAACAATACGGCGTCGGCGTGAAATGCGCGACCATCACCCCCGACGAGCAGCGCGTTGAGGAATTCGGCCTCAAGCAGATGTGGAAATCGCCCAATGGCACCATCCGCAACATCCTCGGCGGCGTGATCTTCCGCGAACCGATCATCTGCAAGAACGTGCCGCGGCTGGTGCCGGGCTGGACACAGCCGATCGTCGTTGGCCGCCACGCCTTTGGCGACCAGTACAAGGCTACCGATTTCCGCTTCCCCGGCGCCGGCAAGCTGACGCTGAAATTCGTCGGTGACGATGGCACCGTGATCGAGCGCGACGTCTACGATGCGCCCGGCGCGGGTGTCGTGATGGGCATGTACAACCTCGACCAGTCGATCATCGATTTTGCCCGCTCGTCGATGAACTATGGCCTGCTGAAGGGCTGGCCGGTCTATCTGAGCACCAAGAACACCATCCTCAAGGCCTATGACGGCCGCTTCAAGGACCTGTTCCAGAAGGTGTTCGAAGAAGAATTCGCCGACAAGTTCAAGGCCAAGGGCATCACCTACGAACACCGGCTGATCGACGACATGGTGGCATCGTGCCTGAAATGGTCGGGCGGCTATGTCTGGGCTTGCAAGAACTACGATGGCGACGTGCAATCCGATACCGTGGCGCAGGGCTTCGGCTCGCTCGGCCTGATGACCAGCGTCCTGATGACCCCCGATGGCAAGACGGTTGAGGCCGAGGCCGCGCATGGCACCGTAACCCGCCACTACCGCGAGCATCAAAAGGGCAAGGCCACCTCCACGAACTCGGTCGCCTCGATCTACGCCTGGACCGGCGGCCTCAAGCACCGCGCCAAGCTTGACGGCAACGAACAGCTCATGCGCTTTGCCACCACGCTGGAAAAGGTCACCGTGGACGCGGTCGAAGACGGCCACATGACCAAAGACCTCGCCCTGCTGGTCGGCCCCGATCAGAAATGGCTTACCACCATGGGCTATCTGGAAAAGGTCGATGAATATCTGAACAAGGCGCTCAGGGGCTGACACAGCGCCAAGTCGATCAGGGGCCGGGCGCAGCAATGCACCCGGCCCTTTGCTTTGTTCACCAAAGCTGCCCCCGCGCCACCGGCGGTGCCGCGCTTGGCGGCAGCCCGATGTCGCGGCGCAGATGGTTGGAAAGCCGCGCCGCATCGCGCCGCCGCGCCCGCCCGCCCACCAACGCACGCAAGGCATGCGCCAGCACGCGCCACGCGCCATGCTCGTCAATCTGCGCCTGCAACAGCTGTGCGGAACGCGCCCCCGCACGGGTATCTTGAAGTGCCATTTCATCGTTCCGGCCGCCTGCGGCGCACCGGCTCCTTGGGGAAAGATGACCACGGCTGAACCCATTGAGCAGACCACGCATGGTCATACGGCCAGTGGCGCGCGGGGGGTCAGACAGGGTCGGTTTCAGGGGGCGGGGCCAGCAGCCCCGGATTGCTTCAGCCGCGTCGGGCCAGACGCCGGGCGCACGAAATGCCATGCGTTGCGCCGATCCCGGCCCGCGCTGCGAAGACGCTGTGATATGCCATGTGACGCCTCCCTTTTTGCTGCGTGCCGGTCGCGGCGACATGCCACGCCACGCGCCACGCGCCAAGCCAAACCTGCCCCTCGCGGCCTCCGCCGCCGCCACCCTGTTGCGGCATCGCCACAGCACCGCCCCCTTGCATCTTCTTCATTGCCGAAATACCCCACGGGGGTCCGGGGGTGTGAAACCCCCGGCCTTGCCCCGAGGCCGCAATGACCGACGTCACCCACCACACTCCGCTCGAAGACGCGCAAGGCATTGCCTATGGCGCGGGCATGGCCGCCTTCAGCATCGTCATGCTCACCCATCTGGGCTTTGTCACCGGCCAGACGGCGGGGCTGGCGATCCTCATCTCCTATGCCAGCGGCTGGGGTTTCGGGCCGGTGTTCTTTGCCGTCAACCTGCCCTTCTACTGGCTCGGCTACCGACGCATGGGCTGGGTGTTCACGCTCAAGACCTTCATTTCGGTGGCGCTCGTCTCGCTGCTTGCGGCCTGGATGCCGCATTGGGTCAGCTTCAGCACCCTCAACCCCGCGCTTGGCGCGGTGATGATCGGCTTCATGTCGGGGGCCGCGCTCTTGGCGCTTTTCCGCCACGGCGCCAGCCTTGGCGGGGTCGGGATCGTGGCGCTCTATCTGCAAGACCGCACCGGCTTTCGCGCCGGTTGGACGCAGCTTATCTTCGATGCCTGCCTGTTCAGCGTCGCCCTAACCTTGCGCGACTGGCGCACCGTCGCCTGGTCGTTCCTCGGCGCGCTGGTGCTCAACCTGGTGATCGCGATGAACCACCGCCGCGACCGCTACATCGCGGCCTGAGGCACCCCGCGCCGATTTGCCGCGCCATCACGCGCATTAGGCTGGCATTGCGGCCCGCGATCGACTATGCGCAGCCCCGCAGCACTGAATTGGCGGATCAAATGGACCTTCGCAATATCGCGATCATCGCACACGTTGACCACGGCAAGACAACCCTGGTTGACGAACTTCTCAAGCAGTCGGGCACCTACCGCGAAAACCAGGCCACGACCGAGCGGGCGATGGACAGCAACGATATCGAGCGCGAGCGCGGCATCACGATTCTTGCCAAATGCACCAGCGTCGAGCATGGCGGCATCCGCATCAACATCGTCGACACCCCCGGCCACGCCGATTTCGGTGGCGAGGTCGAGCGCATCCTGAGCATGGTCGATGGCGTCTGCCTTTTGGTCGACGCGGCCGAAGGCCCGATGCCGCAAACCAAATTCGTCACCTCCAAGGCGCTGGCACTGGGCCTCAAACCCATCGTCGTGCTGAACAAGGTCGACAAACCCGCCGCCGAACCCGACCGTGCGCTGAACGAGGTGTTCGACCTTTTCGCCAACCTCGGCGCCACCGACGAACAGCTTGATTTTCCGCATATCTATGCCTCGGGCATCGGCGGCTGGGCCGACCGCGAGCTTGACGGCCCGCGCAAAGACCTCTCGGCGCTGTTCGATCTGATTGTCGCGCATGTTGAAGCGCCCAAGCAGATTTCGCGCCGCGACGAACCGTTCAGCATGCTTGCCACCACGCTCGGGCTCGACCCGTTCATCGGCCGCATCCTGACCGGCCGGGTTGAGTCGGGCCGCCTGAAAGTGGGCGAAACGCTGAAGGCGCTCAGCCGCACCGGCGAAAAGCTTGAACAGTTCCGCGTCTCGAAAATTCTCGCGTTCCGGGGCCTGTCGCAAACCGCAATCGATCTGGCCGAAGCCGGCGATATCGTCACCGTCGCCGGCATGTCCAAAGCCAACGTCGCCGACACACTTTGCGACCTGTCCATCGATACCGCGCTGCCCGCGCAGCCGATCGACCCGCCGACGATTTCGGTGACCTTCGGCATCAACGACAGCCCGCTGGCGGGCCGCGATGGCTCCAAGGTGCAAAGCCGCGTGATCCGCGACCGCCTCATGCGCGAGGCGGAATCGAATGTGGCGATCAGGGTCGAGGATACGCCGTCGGGCGACGCCTTCGTGGTCTCGGGGCGCGGCGAATTGCAGATGGGCGTGCTGATCGAAAACATGCGCCGCGAGGGGTTCGAGCTTTCGATCTCGCGCCCGCGTGTGATTTTCCGCGATATCGACGGGGTGCGCCACGAGCCGATGGAAGAGGTCATCATCGATGTCGATGACGAATACTCGGGCGCGGTGATCGACAAACTCACCTCGACCCGCAAGGGCGATCTGGTCGAAATGCGCCCCGCGGGCCACGGCAAGACCCGGATCGTCGCGCATGTGCCTTCGCGCGGGCTCATTGGCTATCAGGGCGAGTTCATGACCGACACCCGCGGCAACGGCGTGCTCAACCGCATCTTCCACAGCTGGGCGCCCTACAAAGGGCCGATTCAGGGCCGCCGTCAGGGCGTGCTGGTGTCGATGGAAGCCGGCGTTTCGGTAGCCTTCGCGCTCTGGAACCTCGAAGACCGCGGCAAGATGTTCATCGGCGCGCAGGAGCAGGTGTACGAGGGCATGATCATCGGCGAACACAGCCGCGAGAACGACCTTGATGTGAACCCGCTCAAGGGCAAGAAACTGACCAACATGCGTGCTTCCGGCACCGATGAAGCGGTTCGCCTGACGACTCCGGTGCGGATGAGCCTTGAGGCCGCGATTGCCTATATCGACGATGATGAACTGGTCGAGGTCACGCCCAAGGCGATCCGCATGCGCAAGCGCCACCTTGACCCGCACGAACGCAAACGCGCCGCCAAGACCGCCTGACCCGCCAGCCCCGGCCAAGGCCGGGGCGCGCCTGCGGCGGGCGGGGGGGCGCCACGGCGCCGCAGCGAGAGCGCCCGGCGCAGCACGCTCCGCGGGGGATATTTGACCCAAGGCAAATACAAACCAGATCTTCCGGCTTGCCTTGGCAAAATATCCCCGCCGGAGGCCGCTACGGCATCAAAGCGCCAGCCCGTGCCGCCCTGCGAGATCGGTGAAATACTGCCACGCAACGCGGCCCGAGCGGGCGCCGCGCGTGGCCTGCCATTCGATCGCTTCGGCGCGCAGCAGCGCGGGGTCGACCGCAAGGCCGTAAGCCGCACAATAGCCCGCGATCATCGCCAGGTAGTCATCTTGCCCGCAGGGGTGAAACCCGAGCCAGAGGCCGAAGCGATCTGACAGCGAAACCTTTTCCTCGACCGCTTCCGAAGGGCTGATCGCGGTGGAACGTTCGTTGTCGATCATCTCGCGCGGCATCAGATGGCGGCGGTTCGAGGTGGCGTAGAAGAGCACATTCGCCGGGCGCCCCTCGATGCCGCCATCGAGCACAGCCTTGAGGCTTTTGTAGTGCTGATCGTCGGCCGAAAACGACAGATCGTCGCAAAAGAGCACGAAGCGGCGCGGGGCGGCGGCGCGCAGATGCGCGAGCAGTCGCGGCACCGAGGGCAGATCGTCGCGGGCAAGCTCGACCAGCGTCAGCGCCGGCCCACGCGCCAGCACCGCCGCATGCACCGCCTTGACCAGCGACGATTTGCCCATGCCGCGCGCGCCCCAGAGCAGCGCGTTGTTGGCAGCGTGGCCGCGCGCGAACTGCTCGGTATTGGTCAAAAGCGTGTCGCGGGCCCGGTCGATGCCCACCAGCAGCGCCAGATCGACGCGGGCGACCGACGCCACCGGTTCCAGCCGGTCGGGGGCGGTGTGCCATACGAAGGCGCTGGCGGCGGCAAAATCGGGGGCGGGCGCGGGCGCGGGGGCCAACCGGTCCAGCGCTTCAGCGATGCGCACCAGCGGATCGGTCACTTTGGCGCCTCGTCTGGCTCGGCTTGGTCTTCCTCGTCGTCAACCCAGAGTCCTTCGGCGCGCAGCCGCGCCTCGCGCAGCTTCTCGATCCGCGCCACGAGGAAGATCGAGACCTCATAGAGCCCATAGACCACGACGAACAGCACCACCTGCGAAATCACGTCAGGTGGGGTCGCCAGAGCCGCGAGCACCAGGATGCCGACAATCGCGTAGCGGCGCATCCGCTTGAGCGACGCGGCAGAGATCAGCCCGGCCTTGCCCATCAGCGTCAGCAGCACCGGCAACTGAAAGCACAGCCCGAAGGCGAGGATGAACTTGATGGTCAGGCCAAGGTATTCCTGCACCGAACCCTGAAACACGATCCCCGCCTCGGCCAGGGCGGGGCCGCCGGGTGCTGCACCATCTGGCGGCACCGGCAACAGCGGTCCTTGCTGAAAGCCGAGGAAGAAGCTGAAGGCCATCGGCAGAATGATGAAATAGGCAAACGCCGCGCCCAGCGCGAACATCGCGGGCGAGGCGATCAGGAACGGCAGAAAGGCGCCGCGTTCGGATTTGTAGAGCCCCGGCGCCACAAACCGCCACATCTGGTAGCCGATCACCGGAAACGACAGTGCAAAGCCACCCAGAAACGAGATGCTGATGGCGACAAAGAACCCTTCCTGCAACTTGATCAGCACCAGACCGCAATCCTGGCCGCGGTCGCCAAGGGCGGCGCAGATCGGGCGGGTGAGAAAGTTGAAGATCGGATTCCAGACCGTGAAGCAGACAAGCATGGCCACCGTGAAGGCCAGCACCGACCAGATCAGGCGGCGGCGCAGCTCGGCCAGATGTTCGATCAGCGGCGCGGCCGAGGCATCGACCTCGTCGGCTTGGGCGTCGCTCATGCGTCATCCCCTTTGGTGGCGGGTTTGCGCGGTGCGCTTGGGCGGGGCGCGGGTTTTGCCGCGGCGCGCTTGGCCGAGGCGGATTTTGCCGGGGCAGGTTTTGCTGCGGCAGATTTTACCGGCGCGGGATCGGTTAACGAGGCGGCAGGCGCGGGTTTCGGCGCGCCCGCGCGGGCCGGTCTGGCAGGCGCCTTCACCGGTTGCGGCTTGGGTTTTGCAGCGGCCGGGGCAGCAACCGCCGCCGGCTTGGGGTCGGGCAGCGGGCCCGGTGTGTAGCCGCCCTTGAGCTTCGGATCCCATTTCTCGAATGCCGTTGCGGCGTCTTCCAACTCATCGAGGCCGAGTGCCTTCTTCGAGGTCAGGCTTTTGATGTCATTGGCGGTTTCGCGCATGCCGGTAGCATCGGCCGCATCTTCCATGGCGCGCGAAAACTCGCGTGCCATGCCGCGCGCTTTTGCGGTGAATCGGCCAAGCGTGCGGAACATGCCGGGCAGGTCTTTCGGACCGACCACGATCAGCGCCACAATGCCGATCACCAGCAATTCGCTGCCGCCGATGTCAAACATCCTGCCCCCGCTTCCGCGCTGCCGTTACAAGCACCTGCGTTCAGGCCTGATCCTTGGGCTTCTCGGCCTCGGGCGTCACGTCGCGCGCGGCCTGCGAGGCGGCGCTCTCGATTTCGGCGTTGCCTTCCCTGATGCCCTTCTTGAACGAGGTAATCCCCTTGCCAACCTCGCCCATCAGCGACGAAATCTTGCCGCGTCCGAACAGCACCAGCACCACCACGGCGATCAGCAAAAGCCCCAAGGGGCCGATATTGTTGAACATGCGTTCATCCTCCTGGCTGCGCACACCCAGCGGGCGCGCGGCGTATGGTTCCATGTATGGCCAAGCGCGCGCCAATCAAAGCCCCTTTGCGGGCTTTGGGCGGTTTTTTTCCACTGCCGCGCTTGCGCAACTGGCGCCGCTGCGCCAGCTATGGGGCTGAGGGAGCGCTGATGGAAACCACCTTTGCCCTGACCGCCTTTGTCACCCTGTTCGTGGTCGTTGACCCGATCGGGCTGGCGCCGCTGTTCGTGGCGCTGACCGCTGGCATGGACCCTGCGGCACGGCGGCGCGCAGGCCTGCGCGCGGTCATGATCGCGGCGGTGCTGATGACGTTGTTCGGGTTGCTCGGCGACCGGCTTCTGGGTGCAGTCGGCATTTCACTGTCGGCGTTTCGGATTGCGGGCGGGGTGCTGTTGTTTCTGACCGCACTCGACATGCTCTTTGAGCGGCGCACCCAGCGGCGCGAGGGGCAGCACCCAAGCCACGCCGACGACCCTTCGGTGTTTCCGCTCGCCACGCCGCTGATTGCCGGGCCGGGGGCGCTGGCCACAATGATACTGCTCACCGGGCAGTCGGGCGGCTGGTCGGGCGTGCTGCTGGTGCATCTGGCAATGGCCGCAGTGCTGGCTTTGGTGTTTGCGCTGTTCCTCGCCGCCGCGCCGATCGAGCGGGCATTGGGGCGCACCGGCACCATGGTGGTGACGCGGCTTCTGGGCATGCTGCTGGCGGCGCTTGCCACGCAATTCATCCTCGACGGCCTGCGCGGCGCCGGAATCATGGGGGTTTGAGCGGTGGACGGCGATACGATGGCCCGCTTTGGGTACCTTGCGCTGCTGTTGGTGGCAGTGGGCGGCTACGCCGTGGTCGAGTTCCGCCGTCGCCCCGGCCGTGCGCTGCAACAGGTCATGGTCTGGGCCTTCATCTTCGTCGGGCTGATCGCGGGGTTCGGGCTCTGGTCCGATATTCGCCGCGAGGTGATGCCGGTGCAGAGCATCGGTGCGGGCGGGCGGATTGAGGTGCCTATCTCGCAGGATGGTCACTTCTACCTTGTCGCCACGCTCAACGGCGTCGGCGTGCGCTTTGCCGTCGATACCGGCGCCAGTGACATCGTGCTGAGCGCGCGCGACGCCACCCGTATCGGGCTCGATCTGGCGCGGCTTTCCTATTACCAGCGCGCGCAAACCGCCAACGGCAGCGTTGAAACCGCGCCGGTGCTGATCGCCACGCTGGAACTGGGCGGCGTCAGCGAGCGCGACGTGCCCGCCGTGGTGAACAAGGGCGATATGGACGGCTCGCTTCTGGGCATGGCATACCTGTCGCGGTTTTCACGGGTGGAAATGACGCCGCGGATGCTGGTGCTGGAGCGGTAGGCGCCGCAAAGCGCCTCCGGCGGGGATATTTGGCCAAGGCAAGCCAATTGCCTTGGCCAAATATCCCCCGCAGAGCGCGCGACGGTTTCAGCCCGCGGGGCGCTCGGCCTTTTTCACCCAGCGTCCGCCCAGATCTTCCCAATACTGCGCGGCAATACCCGCGCCGGTCAGGTCGCGCCACTGGCCGCGGGCACGATCGAGCGCGTCGGGCAGGGAGCCGTCGAAGATCACCCAGACCCGCTCCAGCCGGGCGGCTTCGGCCAGTTCGATCTCGGCACCGTCGATCGCCATCAGGGCACGGGGGGAATTGGCGGCGCTGCCGGGGGTGTGGGTCAGCAGCAGCGGCTGGCGGGCATCGGCAGGGCCACCGCTCAGCCCGTGCGGCAGAAAGCCGTCCTGCGGCCCGAGCCAGAGCTGCGTGTCGAGCACTTGCATCCGCGCCCGCTCGGTGCCGCGCAGCTCGACCGGCCAGCCCTGCGCCAGCGCCCGGGTGGCAAGGGTGGCGACCAACGCTTCGAGCGGGGCGCCGCCGAGCTGGTAGAAGAGCGCCTGTGCCACGCCTAGCGCCGTTCGTAGCCATCGCGGATCAACCGATCCAGCGTCATCACACCCCAGCCGGTGGCGCCTTTGGGCGCCAGTTCGGTTTCCTCGGGCGGCAGAGCCACACCGGCGATATCGAGGTGCGCCCAGGGCGTGTCGGGCTTTACGAACCGCGCGAGGAACTGCGCGGCGGTAATGGCACCCGCCGGGCGGCCCACCGAGTTGCGCATGTCGGCGACGCGCGATTTGAGCTTTTTGTCATAGGCTTCGCCCATCGGCATGCGCCACGCACCTTCGCCCTCGGCACCAGCGGCCTTGAGGATCGCGGCGGCCAGCGCGTCATTGTTGGCAAACACCCCGGCGTTCTCGTGCCCGAGGCCGATGATGATCGCCCCGGTCAGGGTGGCAAGGTCGATCATCGCGGCGGGCTTGAAGCGTTCCTGCGCATACCAGAGCACATCGGCCAGCACGAGGCGGCCCTCGGCGTCGGTGTTGATCACTTCGATGGTGTCACCCTTCATCGAGCGCACCACGTCACCGGGGCGTTGCGCGCGCCCGTCGGGCATGTTCTCGACCAGACCGACAATGCCGACCACATTTGCCTTCGCCCCGCGCAGCGCCAGCGTGCGCATCACGCCGGCCACAACACCGGCGCCGCCCATGTCCATGGTCATCTCTTCCATGCCGAGCGCGGGCTTGATGGAGATGCCGCCGGTGTCGAACACCACGCCCTTGCCCACGAGCGCAAGCGGCGGTTCGCCCTCGGCGCCGCCGCGCCACTGCATCACCACCACTTTCGACGGGCTGTCCGAGCCCTGCCCCACCCCCAGCAAGGCCCCCATGCCAAGCGCCTTCAGCGCGCCTTCCTCAAGGATCTCGACGTCCAGCCCGAGTTCGTGCATCGCCGCAAGGCGGGCCGCGAAATCGTCGGTGGTCAGCACGTTTGCGGGTTCGTTCACAAGGTCGCGGGTGAAAAACACCCCTTCGGCCAGCGCCGCCATCGGGCGGGCAAGGGTGGCCACCGCCTCGGGGTCGGAGACCTGAAAGCCGACATCGCCGAACACCTTGGGTGCCCCGGTCTTGTGCGCGCCGAATTCGTAGGCGCGCAGCGCAAGGCCAAAGCTGATTTCATGCGCGAGCCGGTGCGCGCCGGTCAGCACCAACGCGCCCGAGGCGCCAAGTGCCTTGGCGATGGTCGCGCCCGCCTTGCGCGCTTCGGCCACGCTGGCGCGCCGCGCCAGCCGCACGATCTGCACCGCTTCCGCCGGCAGCCCGGCGGGAAAGCCAAGCTCGAGCGCTTCGCCCGGTTTGAGCTTGGCAAAGGCTTCGCTGGCGACCGCGCGCGCCAGCGCCCCGCGCAGGCGACGGTCAAGCGCGCGCGCGGCGGGCGCGATGCGCTCGCCCGGATCGCCCAGCAACACCAGCCGGCCCGTCGCGGCGCCAAGCGCCGCACTGTCAATTTCGCGGAAGTGGATGGCGACGGGGTGCGGCATGGCGGGCTCCTCGGGGGTGTTTCAATTCTGCCGCGGAGCGTAGCGGGATGGCGCGAAAATGGAAAGGCAGCGCAGCCCGGGCTTTTACGCAAGCCCGGTTCGGGCTAAGACTGGGGAAACATCCGGGGAGTTGCGCAACCTTGTCCAGACTGGATCGTTACCTGCTGGCACAACTTATGGCGCTGTTCGGGTTCTTCGCCCTGGTGCTGGTGGCGATCTATTGGCTGAATCAGGCGGTGCAAATGTTCAACCAACTGATCGCCGATGGCCAGTCGGCGCGGGTGGTGCTGGAGCTGACCTCGCTGGCCTTGCCTGCGGTGATTGCGCTGTTGCTGCCGCTATCGGCCTTTGCCGCCAGCATTTTCGTGCTGAACCGGCTGATTGGCGAAAGCGAGCTGGTGGTGATGCAAGCCACCGGCACCTCGCCCTGGCGGTTGGCGCGCCCGGTGCTGGTGTTCGGGCTGATCGTGGCGCTGATGATGGCAATGCTGGTGCATGTGCTGGTACCGATGGCGCGGGCGCGCACGCACGACCGGCGCGCCGAAATCGCCGAGAACGTGGCGGCGCGGTTCGTGACCGAAGGCAGGTTTCAGCACCCGGCGCCGGGGGTGACATTCTTCATCCGCGAAATTTCGCCGCGCGGCGAGCTTCTCGACATCTATCTGGCCGACAGCCGTGGCGCCAATGCGACGGTGTTTCTGGCAAGCAAGGCGGTGATCGTGCGCGGCGATACCGGGCCGAAGCTGGTGATGTTCGATGGCCGCGCGCAAACCCTGCGCGCTTCGGACGGGCGGCTTTCGGTGACCCGGTTTGCCGATTTCGCCTATGATCTTGGCGCCTTGATCGAGGGCAACGCAGCGCGCACTCTGGGCATTCGGGAACGCACGACGCGCCAACTTTTGCAGGGCAGCGCCGAAGATCTGGGCGCGCCGGACGCGGTGTCGCTAGAGCTTGTCAGGCGTGCCACGTCGCCGCTGCGCGCGCCGATTGCGGCGCTGCTCGGGTTTGCCGCGCTGCTGCTTGGTGGGTTCAGCCGGCTCGGTATGTGGCGCCAGATCGTGTTTGCCGTGGTGCTGCTGCTGGTGCTGCAATCGGTGCTGAATGCCGCCGACGCCGCCGCGCAGCGCGCGCCAGACCTATGGCCGCTGATCTGGCTGCCGCTGGCCGGGGGCGCGCTGGTGGTGGTGGCGATGCTGTGGTGGGCGCGCCGGTCGCGCCGCGCGCCGGGGCGCAACAGGGTGCGCCAAGCCGCCGCCGCGGGAGGCGCGCCATGACGCTGACACTCTATTTCGCGCGGCGCTATCTGCGGGCGTTCCTGATGGTGACGGCGGCGCTGAGCGCGGTGCTGTTTCTGGTCGACATGATCGAGCAGGTTCGCGATTTCGCCAACAGCGGGGCGCGTTTTGGCCAGATCGCCTTGCTTGCCGCGCTGAACGTGCCGGGCGGGCTTGGCTTGATACTGCCGCTGGTGGCGGTGCTGGCGGGTACGGTGATGTTTCTGGGACTGGCGCGCAGTTCCGAGCTGGTGGTGGTGCGTGCGGCGGGCCGATCGGCGCTGCGCATGGCGCTGGCACCTGCGGCGGTGGCGTTCCTGCTGGGCTTGCTCGCGCTCGGGGCGCTGAACCCGATCACGGCGGCCACCGCGAAACGCTTTGACACGCTTTCCGACCAGCTGTTGCGCGGTGGCGCGCAGTCGGTTTCGATCAGCCGCGAGGGGGTCTGGCTGCGGCAGGCCGGGTCTGCGCTGGAGGGTGAAGAATCGGCGCGGCGCCAATCGGTGATTCACGCGCTGCGCGCCAATTCAGACGCCTCCGAGCTTTATGACGTGACGTTGATGGAGTTTTCCTTTGACGGTGGCCCGCTGCGCTATCTCAAGGCCGAGACCGCGCGGCTGGTGCCGGGTGCATGGATTCTGACATCGGCGAAGGAATGGCCGCTTGCCGCAAGCGCCAACCCCGAAACCGAAGCGGTGCTGCACCCGAGCCTGCGGGTGTCGTCAGACCTGACCGCCGAGCGGATTCGCGACGGATTCGGGGCGCCGTCCGAGGTTTCGGTGTGGGATCTGCCTGATTTCATCGCTGCACTGGAGCGCGCCGGATTTTCCTCGCGCCGGCACGCGGTCTGGCTGGCAATGGAGCTGGCGCAACCGTTGCTGCTGGCGGCGATGGTATTGATCGCGGCGGCCTTTACCATGCGCCACATGCGCCAGGGCGGCACCGGCGCCATGGCGCTCATGGCCTTTGGCGCCGGGGTTGCCGCCATGCTTTTGCGCAATGTCGCGCAGGCGATGGGCGAGAACAGCCTGATACCGGTTGCGCTCGCGGCCTGGGCGCCGCCGCTGGTGGTGATGATGGCCGCGCTGACGCTGATCCTGCATCTGGAGGATGGCTGATGGGCGTGGCGCGGTCTGGTCTGGGCAGCACGGCGGCGGCGGTTGCGCTGCTGCTGGCGCTGGCGGTGGCACCTGCGATGGTGCCGACCGCCGTGGCGCAGACCGCACCCGCCACCGCCGCGACGCTGCTGGCCGACCGAATTCACATGGCCAACTCCTCGGTGCTGATCGCCGACGGGTCGGTTGAGGTATTCTTCAACGGGACGCGGCTGAGTGCCACGCGCATCGTCTATGACGCGGCGACCGACCGGCTGCTGATCGAGGGCCCGCTGCGGCTGGTCACGCCGGGCGGCACCGAAGCGGTGATCGTGGCCGATAGCGCCGACCTTTCGGCGGACCTTCGCGAGGGGGTGCTGCTGGGCGCGCGGATGGTGCTGGCACAGGAAATGCAGCTAGCCGCCAACACAATTGCCCGCAGCGAGGGGCGCTATACCACGCTGGAAGATGTTGTCGCCTCGTCGTGCCAGATCTGCGTGCTCGACCCGACCCCGCTTTGGGAAATCCGGGCGCGCCGGGTGACGCATGATTCGGTCGAGCGCGAGATCGTGTTTGAAGGCGCGCAATTCCGCGCCTTCGGGGTGCCGCTCGCCTATATTCCGCGCCTGCGCACCCCCGACCCCGGCGTTGAGCGCCGCAGCGGGATGTTGCAGCCGCAACTGCGCACCACATCGGCGCTCGGCACCGGCATCAAGCTGCCCTATTTCTGGACCCTCGGCGATGCGCGCGATGTAACGGTTACACCCTATTTTTCGACCGGGCGCACGACGACGGTCGAGTTGCGGTACCGGCAGGCATTCACCAAAGGCACGTTGCAGGTTGATGCTGCGCTTTCGCGCGATGACATCATGCCGGGCGAAACCCGTGGCTACCTCTTTGCCGATGCGGGTTTTGCCTTGCCGCAGGGATTCGCGCTTGACCTTGAACTGCGCACCGTCACCGACCGCGGCTATCTGCTCGACTATGGCATTACCGGCGCCGACCGGCTTTGGAGCGGCGCAACGCTGCAACGGATCCGCCCCGAGCAGATGATCTGGGCGCGGCTGGGAAACACCAACAGCCTGCGCGACACTGAAAGCAATGCGACGCAGCCAATGCTTGCGGGCACACTGAACTGGTCGCAGGTGCTGCACCCGGGGGTGCTGGGCGGCGAACTGGTGCTGAACGCGAACCTCGGCGGCTATCGCCGCACCTCAAGCCTGTCGGTGGACGGGCCAGCGGATGCCGACCTTGTATCGGACGGGCGCGATGCGCTGCGCGCCTCGATCGCCGCCGAATGGCGGCGGGGCTGGTTGCTGCCCGGTGGAGTGCAACTGACCGGGCTGGCGGCACTTGGGGCCGATGTCTATTCGGTCGGCGACGATGATGCTTACGGTGCCGAAGTCGTGGCGCTGCGCCCCACTGTCGCGGTTGAGTTGCGCTGGCCCTGGGTGCGCGCCTCGGGCACCGCGACCGAGGTGATCGAGCCGGTGGCGCAGCTGATCTGGAGCCGCAACAACCTGCCGGCCGCGCCCAACGAAGACAGTGTGCTGGTCGAGTTCGATGAGGGCAACCTGTTCGCGCTGTCGCGCTATCCGGGCGAGGATGCGCGCGAGGCGGGGCTGCGCGCCAATCTCGGGGTCGGCTGGACGCGGCACGATGCGGCGGGCTGGTCGGCGGGGGTGCTGGCGGGGCGGGTTCTGCGTGCCGATGACCTGGGCCAGTTCGGGGCCGGCAGCGGCCTTGGCGGGCTGCGCTCGGACTGGCTGCTGGCCGCGCATTTGCAGACGGCGGGCGGATTTGGCGTGGTCAACCGCGCGTTGTTTGACGACAATGGCTTCAGCTTTACCCGCGACGAGTTGAAACTGACGCTGGTGCGCCCGAAGTTCACGCTTGAGGCAGGCTACATCTGGATGCAGCCCGACCCCGCCGAAGGCCGCCCGCTTGCCACCAAGGAGTTGCAGTTCGATACCGGCTGGACCTTTGACAGCGGCTGGCAGGGCAGCCTTGGCGCGCGCTACGATTTCGTGGCCGAGCGGGCGGCGGCGGCACGGCTCGGGTTGCGCTATGTCAACGAATGCGTGGCGGTCGATCTTTCCCTCTCGCGTCGTTTCACCGCATCGACTAGTGTGACCCCGCAAACCGATGTCGGCCTGTCGCTGGAACTGGCGGGTTTCGGCTCAAGCGGCGGCGGGCGGCGGCGGAGTTGCATGCGCTGAAGCGCAGTTGCACCGGGGCTTCCCGGGCTGATACGGAAATGGCAAAGCGGACGGACCTGACAATGCGCGCATTCCTTTGGCTCTTCACACTTATCGCGCTGGTGGCGCCTGCCGTTCCGGCGCTGGCACAGGGCAACCCTTTCAGGCCGGTGGTGATGGTCAATGACCTTGGCGTTACCGGGTTCGAGATTGATCAGCGCATGCGGTTCATGGCAGTGCTGCGCGCACCGGGGAACCTTGAAAAAGAAGCCGAAAAGGTGCTGATCGAAGAGCGCGTGCAGATGCAGGCGGCACGTGCCGCAGGCATCAGGCTCAGCCCCGATCAGGTGAAAGCGGCGATGGAAGAATTTGCCGCGCGCGCCGACCTGACCGCCGAGCAGCTTCTGGCAGAGCTTGCCAAGGAAGAGATCGCACCGCAGACGCTGCGCGACTTTGTTGAAGCGGGCGCGACCTGGCGGGAACTGGTGCGGGCGCGCTTTGCGGGCCGGGTAACGATTTCGGAAGCTGAGATCGACCATGCGCTTTCGCCTTTGTCGGACCGGGGCCGCGGCACCCGCGTGCTGTTTTCCGAGATCGTGATTCCCGCCCCCGCCGGGCAGGAAGCGCAGGCGATGGCAATTGCCGCGCAGGTTTCGGCGCTGCACGGCGAGGCGGCCTTTGCCGATGCCGCGCGGCAGGTTTCGGCGGCGGGGTCACGCGCCGAGGGTGGGCGGCTTGAGTGGATGGGCATCGACACCCTGCCGGCACCGCTGCGCGCGGTGCTCGACCCGCTGGCCCCCGGCGAAGTATCGCAGCCAGTGCAGCTGCAAGGCGCGGTGGCGGTATTCCTGCTGCGCGCGATCGACGAAAACGGCGCGGTGGCAACGCTGCCGCAGGCAATCGACTATGCACAATTCCTGATCCCCGGCGGCCGGAGCGCCGCTGCGCTGGCCGAGGCCGCGCGCGTGCGCGCCGAGGTGAACCGCTGCGGCGACCTCTACGGCGTCGCCAAGGGCCTGCCCGCAGCGCGGCTGCTGCGCGAAACCCGCCCGCAAGGCGCAATTCCCGCCGAACTGGCGCGCGAACTGGCGCGGCTTGATATTGGCGAAAGCTCAACCGAGCTGACACGCGATGGCAACCTGGTGTTCCTGATGCTGTGCAACCGCGAGCGTGTGCTGCCCGCAGGCACCGCCGCCCCCACCCGCCGCGAGGTGGCCAACGCGCTGATCAACGAGCGTCTGACCGCCTATGCCGAGGGCTACCTTGCCGATCTTATGGCGGCGGCGATCATCCGCAGGCCATGAACGCAGCCAGGCCGGTAATCGTCAGTTGCGGCGAGCCTGCGGGCATCGGCCCCGAGGTGGCTGCAAAGGCGTGGCAGCAGTTGCGCGCGCGCTTGCCCTTTGTCTGGCTGGGCGACCCCGCGCATCTGCCCAAGGGCACCCCGCACCGTTGCATTTCGGCGCTGTCCGAGGCCGCCGCCGTGGCCGCCGAGGCGCTGCCAGTGCTGGCGCATGCCTTTCCCGCCGCCGCAGTTCCCGGCCGGCCCGCCCCCGAAAACGCGGGCGCGGTTGTTGCGGTGATCGCGCGCGCGGTGGCGCTGGTGCAGGCGGGCGAGGCGAGCGCGCTGTGCACGGCGCCCATTCACAAGGGCGCGCTTCATGCGGGCGCGGGGTTTCCCTTTCCCGGCCATACCGAATTTCTTGCGAGCCTTGCGGGCGCGGTGCCGGTGGCAATGATGCTTGTCTCGGAAGCGCTGACGCCACCGCTGCGGGTGGTGCCCGCAACCATCCACATCGCGCTGGCCGAGGTGCCGCACGCCTTCACGCCCGCGCTGCTGCGCCAGACCATCGAGCTGACCGAAACGGCGCTGCGCCGCGATTTCGGCATTGCGCGCCCGCGCATCGCGGTGGCGGGGCTGAACCCGCATGCGGGCGAAGGCGGCGCCATGGGGCACGAAGAAGGCAACTGGATGGTGCCGCTGCTGCACCAGCTGCACGCAGAAGGCATGGCGGTTTCCGGCCCGCACCCGGCTGACACGCTGTTTCACCCCGCCGCGCGTGCCCGCTATGACGCCGCGATCTGCGCCTATCACGATCAGGCGCTGATCCCGATCAAGACGCTCGATTTTGCGGGCGGGGTTAACCTGACGCTTGGGTTGCCGTTTGTGCGCACCTCGCCCGATCACGGCACCGCCTTTGACATTGCCGGGCGTGGGCGGGCCGACCCGACAAGCATGATTGCGGCACTGGAAACGGCGGCGCGGCTGGGCGCCCGGCGCTTGGGCACGGCGCCATGAGCGCCATCGACAGCCTGCCGCCGCTGCGCGAGGTGATCGCGCGCCATGCGTTGAGCGCGAAGAAGGCGCTGGGGCAAAACTTCATTCTCGATCTCAACCTGACCGCCCGCATTGCGCGGCTGGCGGGCGATCTGACCGGCGCGGATGTGCTCGAGGTCGGGCCCGGTCCCGGTGGGCTGACGCGGGGCCTGCTGGCAATGGGCGCGCGGCGGGTGCTGGCGGTGGAAAAAGACCCCCGCTGCCTGCCCGCGCTGGCCGAAATAGCCGCCGCCTACCCCGGTCGGCTGGAGGTGCTGAATGCCGATGCGCTGGCGGTTGATGCGCTGGCACATCTGACCCCGCCGATTCGCATTGTCGCCAACCTGCCTTACAACGTTGGCACCGAACTGTTGGTGCGCTGGCTGACGCCGCCCGTTTGGCCGCCGGCATGGGAGAGCCTGACGCTGATGTTTCAGCGCGAGGTCGCCGAGCGGATCGTGGCAAGGCCGGGCGGCGAGGCCTATGGCCGCCTTGCGCTGTTGGCGCAGTGGCGGTGCAAGGCGCAGATCGTGCTGAACTTGCCGCCCGAGGCTTTTACGCCACCGCCCAAGGTGCATTCGGCGGTGGTGCAGCTGACCGCGCTACCCACGCCGCGCTACCCCGCCGACCCGGCGGTGCTGAACCGCGTGGTGGCCGCCGCCTTCAACCAGCGCCGCAAGATGCTGCGCTCGGCACTGCGCGGTATTGCCCCCGACATCGAGGCGCTGCTGCTGGCCGCAGGCATCGCGCCGACCGCGCGGGCCGAAGAGATCGGGTTGGAACAGTTCTGCGCGCTGGCAAGGCTGGTGCAGGGCTGACGCCCGCGCGGCTGCGCGCGCGACGCATTTCCGAGGGCCGCGCGGTCGCGCTATTGCGAGCTGTCGCCCGGCTCGGACACCGGCTGCGCCACCGCCTCGCGCTGCGGGCGCGGCTTGCGCGGGCTGCGGCTGCGCGGCGCGGGGCGGGCTGCGGTATCCGCCGCCGCTTCGCCTGCGCTTGCGGGGGGCTGGGGCGCATCTTTTGGCGGCTGCGCCTCGGCGCGCGGCTTGCGCGGCTCATTTGGCACACCCTGCTGCGCCTCGGCGCGCGGCTTGCGCTGCTCGGGCCGGTCGTTGCGCTCGGGCCGGTCGTTGCGCTCGGGCCGGTCGTTGCGCTCGGGGCGGTCGCTGCGCTCGGGCCGGTCGCTGCGCTCGGGCCGGTCGTTGCGCTCGGGGCGAGACCCGCGGGCTTCGGGGGTTTCGACCAGGCCAGAGCCCTCATCGTCGCCCAGATGCATCAGCGGCGGCAGATCGGGCTGATCGCCCGTGTCGGGTTGCATATCGGCACGGTCGCGCCCCTGCTGATAGCCGTTGCCGTTGCCGTTGCCGTTGCCGTAGCCGCCCTGGCCCTGCTGGCCCTGACGCTGCTCTTGCTCGCGCGCCATTTCGCGCTGCGCCTCGCCCAGCAGGCGGGTGTAGTGCTCGGCGTGCTGCAAAAAGCTCTGCTCGGCCACGCGGTCATTGGAAAGCTGGGCGTCACGCGCCAGCATCAGATATTTCTCGATGATCTGCTGCGGCGTGCCGCGCACCTTGCCCTCGGGGCCCGAACTGTCGAAAACCCGGTTGATGATGTTGCCGATCGTGCGCTGGCGGTTCGATTTTGAACGCGAACGGGATTTGGATGATCTCATGAGCCTACGTGTGTTTATGCCCGGAAGGCTTTGGCCTTCGCTGGTCCCGCACGGACGCATAGCGGCGCCGACATGGAGATGGACCTGCCGTGAAAAGCTGACGTCTTTGTGGGCAAGCCTTGCTTGACCCGACGAGAGGTGACTAATCATGCATGGGTCGGGCTGACAAGCACAAAGTGCCACGGATTGCGCGGTAAAGCGGCAAAGCGCCGTAAACTGGTGCGAAAATGCAAGCGAGTCACGCTGGGCGGTGGGCAATTACCACGCGGTCGCGCCCGTCGAGGTCGGGTAGCACCCGCGCGCCGGGAAGACCGGCGGCGGCCAGAAGCGCCACCACGGCGCCGGCCTGGCTGGGGCCGATCTCGAGGATCAGCCGCCCGCCGGGGGCAAGATGCGCGCGCGCACCTGCCGCGATGGCGCGATAGGCGCCCAGGCCATCGCCGCCGGGGCTGAGCGCCAGCGCGGGTTCCCAGTCACGCACCTCAGGCGATAGCGCGGCCATTTCGACAGCGGCGATGTAGGGCGGGTTCGAAACGATCAGATCGAAGTTGCCATCAAGCCCGGCAAACCAGTCGCCCAGGCGCAGCTCGGCGCGGTCGGTCAGGCCCAGGCGCGCTGCATTTTCGGCTGCAACCGCAAGCGCCTCGGGCGATGCGTCAATGCCGATGCCGGTGGCCGCAGGCCGCTCGGCGAGGCAACTGAGCAATATGCAGCCGGTGCCGGTGCCTAGGTCGAGCAGGCGGGTGAACGGTGCCGCCAGCGCCTCGGCGACCAGTGCCTCGGTTTCGGGGCGCGGGTCGAGCGTTGCCCGCGTAACCCGGAAATCACGGCCCCAGAAAGCGCGGCTGCCGGTGATCTGGCTGACCGGCTGGCGGGCGGCGCGGGCGGCAATGGCCGCCTCGAACGCGGCGGCTTCGGCCGGGGTGAGCGGCCGCGAGAGTTCCAGCGTCAACCGGTCGGGGGCGATGCGCATGGCGTGCGCGAGCAGTCGGCGGGCATCGCGCGCGGGGTCGGGCACGCCTGCGGCGGCAAGGCGAGGGATCGAAGCACGCAGCGCCGACGCGGCGGACGCAGGGGCGGCGCTCATGCCTCCATCTCGGCCAGTTTCGCGGCCTGATCGTGCGCGGTCAGCGCGTCGATTACCTCGGTCAGGTCGCCGCCCATGATCTGCGCCAGCGAATAGAGTGTGAGGTTGATCCGGTGGTCGGTCATCCGGCCTTGCGGAAAGTTGTAGGTGCGGATCCGCTCGGAACGGTCGCCCGAGCCCACCTGCGAGCGGCGCGTGGCGGAACGGCTGGCGTCAACGCGCGAGCGTTCAAGGTCGTATAGCCGGGCGCGCAGCACCGCCATGCAGTTGGCGCGGTTCTGATGTTGGCTTTTTTCGGCGCTGGTCACGATGATGCCGGTGGGCAGGTGGGTGATGCGCACCGCCGAATCGGTGGTGTTGACGTGCTGGCCACCCGCACCGGAGGCGCGCATCGTATCGATCCGAATGTCGGTGGCGGGGATCTCGATCTCGACCTCTTCAGCCTCGGGCAGCACCGCGACGGTGGCGGCCGAGGTGTGGACGCGCCCGCTCGCCTCGGTTTCGGGCACCCGCTGCACGCGGTGCACACCGGATTCGTATTTGAGGCGGGCAAACACCCCCTCGCCCTCGATCCGCGCGATCGCCTCGCGCACGCCGCCAAGCTCGGTTTCGGCCAGTTCCAGCAGTTGAAAGCGCCAGCCCTGCGCTTCGGCATGGCGCTGATACATGCGCAACAGGTCGGACGCAAACAGGGCCGCTTCTTCGCCGCCGGTTCCGGGGCGAATTTCGAGGATGGCGGGGCGGGCATCGGCGGCATCGCGCGGCAACAGGGCAAGGCGCAGCCGCGCCTCGCGCGCCGGCAGATCGGCCTTGAGGCGGGCCAGTTCCTCTTCGGCAAGACCGCGCATTTCGGGGTCGGCCAGCATCGCCTCGGCGGCTTCGACCTCGGCGCGGGCGCGGTTCCAGGCGGCGATTTCGGCAACCACGGGCTTGAGCTCGGCGTATTCGCGGCCGAGCGGGGCGATTTCGGCGGGTGGGGCGCCCGCAGCAAGACGGGCCTCGAGAAACTCGAAGCGGCGGGTGATCTGGTCAAGTTTTTCGCGCGGCAACATGGGGGCGGGTGTCGCCTGAAGTGGGGTTCTGGTCAAGGGGCAAGGGCGGGGGCTGCGCGCCCCCGCACCCCGCGGGATATTTGGCCAAGGCAAGCCTGCATGGGGCCGCTGGACACCGGCGCGGGGGGTGCTAGGGTCCGCGGGCGCCAAATGCGGAGACCTGCGATGAGCCTTGAAAATGTCCTGACCCGGATCGACGACACTTTGCCCGAAGCGGTGGAGCGGCTAATGGCGCTGCTGCGCATTCCCTCGATCTCGACCGACCCGGCCTACAAACCGGCCTGTGCGCAGGCGGCGGATTGGCTGGTTGAGGAACTGCGCGACCTTGGGTTCGAGGCCGCGGCGCGGGCCACGCCAGGGCACCCGATGGTGGTGGCAAGGGCCAGGGGGCCGGGGCGGCACATCCTCTTTTACGGCCACTACGATGTGCAGCCGGTCGATCCCTTGTCGCTGTGGGACCGCGATCCGTTCGACCCCGAGGTGCAGGATACGCCGAAGGGCAAGGTCATTCGCGGGCGCGGCGCAAGCGACGACAAGGGCCAGTTGATGACCTTCATCGAAGCCTGCCGGGCGTGGAAGGCCGAGCATGGCACGCTGCCGGGGAACCTTACGATATTCCTTGAAGGCGAGGAGGAAAGTGGCTCGCCCTCGCTGGTGCCGTTCATGGCAGAGAACGCCGAGGAGCTGAGGGCAGAACTGGCGCTGATCTGCGATACCGGCCTGTTTGCCGACCGCCAGCCCGCGATCACCACCGCGCTGCGCGGCCTGTTGGGCGAAGAGATCACCATCACCGGCGCGAACAAGGACCTGCATTCGGGCGCCTATGGCGGTGCCGCGATCAACCCGATCCGGGTGCTGGCGCGGATCATCGCCGGGCTGCACGACGAAACGGGCCGCGTCACCCTGCCGGGGTTCTATGACGATGTGGACGAATTGCCCGAGGCGGTGCGGGCGCAGTGGCAGAGCCTTGCCTTTGACCACGCCGCGTTTCTGGGCGAGGTCGGGCTGACCACCCCGGCGGGCGAGGCCGGGCGCACGCCGCTCGAAATGCTCTGGTCGCGGCCAACCTGCGAGGTCAACGGCATCTGGGGCGGCTACACCGGCGACGGGTTCAAGACCGTGCTGCCCGGCAAGGCACATGCCAAGATCAGCTTCCGGCTGGTCAGCCGACAAGACCCCGAAAAACTGCGCGCGGCGTTTCGCGCCTATGTGCGGGGCCAGTTACCGCCCGATTGCACGGTGGAGTTTGCAGGCCACGGCGCCGCACCTGCAAGCACGATGCCGGTTGCCGACCCCGCCTTTGAGGCGGCGCGCCGCGCGCTCGGCGAAGAATGGGGCATGCCCGCGGCCTTCATCGGCAGTGGCGGGTCAATTCCGATCGCGGGGTATTTCAAGTCCGTGCTGGGAATGGATGCGATGCTGATCGGGTTCGGCAAGGACAGCGACCAGATTCATTCGCCGAACGAGAAATATGACATGGAGAGTTTCCACAAGGGCATCCGCAGCTGGGCGCGGGTGCTGGCGCGGATCACCGGCTAAGGGCGCACGGCCCGGCCCCCTGCGCGGGGCCGGGTGTTTCAGCGCGCCGGGTTTTTCAGCGCGCCGGGTTTTTCAGCGCGCCGGGTTTTTCAGCGCACGGTGGCGGTGCTGATATAGTCGGGGTTATCGACGATACCATTGGCGCGCGAATCGCCCTTGCGGATCGCCTCGACCACCTCCATGCCCGAAAGCACTCGGCCAACCACGGTGTAGCCGCCATCAAGGCTCGGGTAGGTTGGCGCCAGCATGATGAAGAACTGGCTGTTGGCGGAATTCGGGTCAGTGCTGCGGGCCATGCCAACAATGCCGCGCGTGAAGGGCACTGCGGAAAATTCGGCCGGAAGGTCGGGGCGGGTTGATCCGCCCATGCCCGCAAGCGACAGATCGCCGCCCTTCTTGCCGAACTGCACATCACCGGTCTGCGCCATGAAGCCGTCGATCACGCGGTGGAACACCACGCCGTCATAGGCGCCTTCGCGCGCCAGCGCGACGATCTGACTGACGTGTTTGGGGGCAAGGTCGGGCAAAAGGTCGATCACGATGCGGCCGGTAGCCTGGCCCGCGACATCGAGGATGAGGTTGGGGCCGGGCCCATCGGCAACCTCTTGCGCCGAGGCGGCACCTGCGAGGCCGACGGCGAAGATCAAGGCGAGGATGTTACGCGACATCGGCGGCCACCTTGACTGAAATCATCCGGTCGGGGTTCGCCGGCGGCTCGCCGCGGGCGATTGCATCGACGTGTTCCATGCCCGAGATCACCTGCCCGTAGACGGTATACTGGCCGTTGAGAAAGCTGTTGTCGCTGAAGTTGATGAAGAACTGGCTGTTGGCCGAATTGGGGCTGGACGATCGCGCGGCGCCAATGCTGCCGCGCGCGTGCGGCACCTTGGAAAACTCGGCCGGCAGGTCGGGCAGATCAGAGCCACCGGTGCCCGAGCGGCGCGGGTTGTAGTTTTTTTCCATGTTTGCGTGTTCGACATCGCCGGTTTGCGCCATGAAGCCCTCGATCACGCGGTGGAAGGCCACATTGTCATAAGCGCCTGCGCGGGCGAGGGTTTTCATCCGCTCGACATGCTGCGGCGCCACGGCGGGCAGCAGCTCGACCACTACCGGGCCACCTTTAAGGGTTATGATGATGGTGTTTTCGGGGTCTTTGATCTCGGCCATTGTCAACTCCTTGGCATTTGGCGCTGATTTAAGCATGGGTGGGCGACAAGGGAAGGGCAAACCGCCGCACGGTGTTGACGAATGCGTGCGGCTGAGCGCAAGTTCGCCCCCGAGACCGGGTTGCAGGAGCAGGTAAATGGGCTGGAAGACGCTGGACGACATCGAGGTGCGCGGGCGTGTGGTGCTGGTGCGGGTCGATATCAACGTGCCGATGGAAAACGGAAGGGTCAGCGACGCGACCCGGATCGAAAAGATCGTGCCGACGGTGAAGGACATTCTGGCCAAGGGCGGCAAGCCGGTGTTGCTGGCGCATTTCGGACGGCCAAAGGGCAAGGTGGTGCCGGAAATGAGCCTCGCGCCGCTGGTGCCAGCGTTGGAGACGGCGCTTGGGGTGCCGGTGCGGTTTGCCGAGGATTGCATCGGCGGCCCGGCCAAACGCGCGGTGCAGGCGCTGGCGGATGGCGAGGTGTTGCTGCTGGAAAACACGCGTTTTCATGAGGGCGAGGAAAAGAATGACGCCCAGCTTGCGGCCTCGATGGCGGCATTGGGCGAAATATATGTGAACGATGCCTTTTCGGCGGCGCACCGGGCGCATGCCTCGACCGAAGGTATCGCGCATATTCTGCCCGCAGTTGCCGGTCGGCTGATGCAGGCGGAGTTGAAGGCGCTGGAGGCGGCGCTTGGCACCCCGCAGCGGCCCTTGGTGGCGGTGGTGGGCGGCGCCAAGGTTTCGACCAAGCTCGACCTTCTGGGCAATCTGGTGGCAAAGGTCGATCATCTGGTGATCGGTGGCGGCATGGCCAACACCTTTCTGGTGGCGCAGGGCATCGAGGTGGGCCGCTCGCTGGCCGAGCACGACATGGCCGAGACCGCGCGCACGATCATTGCGCGCGCCGCCGACAAGGGCTGTGCCATTCATCTGCCGGTCGATGTGGTGGTGGCGCGCGAGTTTGCCGAGGGCGCGGCAAACGAGGTGGTGCCGGTCGATTGCTGCCCTGAGGACGCAATGATCCTTGATGCGGGGCCGAGGTCGGTGGCCGAGATTGCCCGCACCTTCGAGACTTGCCGCACGCTGATCTGGAACGGGCCGCTTGGCGCCTTCGAGATTGCCCCCTTCGATGCCGCCACCAACGCGGCGGCGCAGAAGGCGGCGGAACTGACGCGGGCGGGCAAGCTGGTGTCGGTCGCGGGCGGCGGCGATACCGTTTCGGCGCTGCACAAGGCCGGGGTGGCCGATGATTTCACCTTCGTGTCGACCGCAGGCGGCGCGTTTCTGGAGTGGATGGAAGGCAAGGAGCTGCCCGGCGTGGCGGCCTTGATGCGCTGATGGCGGGCAATGCAGGCTGGGCACTTGTGACGGGGGCTTCGCAGGGCATCGGCCTTGCGCTTGCCACCGAGGCGGCGGCGGCGGGGTGGAACCTTGTGATCAGCGCACGCGGCGCGGAGCGGCTTGAGGCGGTCGCGACCGATCTGCGCGGGCGGTTCGGGGTCAAGGTGGCCCCTGCCCCGGCCGACCTGAGCCAACCGGGCGCGGCAGCCGCGCTGTGGTCGGCGGCGCTTGCCGCTTCGGGTGGCACGATCGGGGTGCTGGTCAACAACGCGGGGCTGGGGCGGCACGGCGCCTTTGGCAGCCCGCCCGAGGCGGCGGCACAAGAGGACGAGGTGATTGCGGTCAACATCGGCGCGCTGACCACATTGGCGCAGCTTGCGCTGGCGCATATGCGCGGCGCGGGCGCCGGGCGGGTGCTGAACGTCGCCTCGGCGGTGGCCTTCATGCCGGCGCCCAACATGGCGGTTTACGCGGCAAGCAAGGCCTATGTGCTCAGCCTCTCGGAAGCGCTGGCGGTGGAACTGGCGGGCAGCGGGGTCAGCGTAACGGTGCTTTGCCCTGGCGCCACCGATACCGGGTTTTTCGACCGCGCCGGTACCGGCAAGATGCGGGTGATGCAGATGCTGCGGATGCCGGGGCCGGAAAGCGTGGCACGCGTGGGCTGGCGCGGCATGATGGCGGGCAGGCGGATCGTCATTCCCGGTATGATGAACAAGCTTTCGGCCTTTGGCCCAAGGCTGGTTCCGCGCGCACTGATGGCCCGGATCGCCGGAGCGTTCATGGCAAGCACCCATTAGGCGCGGCTTTCGCGCGCATCCCGGCCTGCAACCGCCAAACGCGATTGCACTGATGCGCGCGAAAACCTAGACCTGTAGTCAGATTTTTGCCGCAAAGGAGAGCCCCATGCGCGCCACTCGGATTGTCCAGAAGATCCTCGCCAATTACGAGGGTGAAACCCCCGGTGTGAAGGCAAACCTGTGCCGCATGCTGATGGAAGGCAAGCTGGGCGGCACCGGCAAGATGATCATCCTGCCGGTCGATCAGGGCTTTGAACATGGGCCAGCGCGGTGCTTTGCGGTGAACCCCGCCGCCTATGACCCGCATTACCACTATCAACTGGCGATCGATGCCGGGCTGAATGCCTACGCCGCGCCGCTCGGGTCGCTGGAAGCGGGTGCCGACACATTCGCAGGCCAGATCCCGACGATTCTGAAATGCAACAGCGCCAACAGCCTGATGAGCGACACGGCGGGCAAGAATCAGGCGGTGACGGCCAGCGTCGCCGATGCGCTGCGGCTGGGTTGTGCGGCGATCGGGTTTACCATCTACCCCGGTTCGGACATGGCGCTGGACATGTTCGAGGAAATCAGCGCGATGCGGCAAGAGGCGGCGGCGGTCGGGTTGCCGACCGTGATCTGGTCTTACCCGCGCGGCGAGGCGATTACCAAGGATGGCGAAACGGCAATTGATGTGGCCGCCTATGCCGCGCAGATCGCAGCACTGCTGGGCGCGCATATCATCAAGATCAAGCTTTCGACCGACCATCTGATGCTGCCCGAGGCCAAGAAGGTTTACGAAAAGGAAAAGATCGACATCGCCACCCAGGCCGCGCGGGTGCGCCACTGCATGCAGGCAAGCTTTGGCGGGCGCCGGATCGTGGTGTTTTCAGGCGGCGCAAAAAAGGGCGAGGATTCGGTCTATGATGATGCCCGCGCCATTCGTGACGGCGGCGGCAACGGCTCGATCATCGGGCGCAACAGCTTCCAGCGGAGCCGCGAAGATGCGCTGGCAATGCTGGGCAAGCTGGTTGACATCTACAAGGGCCGCGCCTGAGGCGGCCCGAGGCGCGGGTATTTGCACAAGGAAGGCGCCGGGGGATTCCCTTGGCGAATCATCTGTGTCATGATTCGCGCCACGACCACCCCCGATCCATGAGGGGTGGCGGATGAGGCAGGCATGGCACGCACACGACCCGGTTTTGGGCCGCTCCTTCTGATCATGGCCGCGCTGGTAGCGGGCGGGTACTTTGCCTTTGCCGCCATGCAGGGGTCGTTCGGGATGCTGCGCCGGGTGCAGGTGGACGCCGAGATCGTGGCGCTGACCGCCGAGCGCGATGCGCTGTCGGCCGAGGCTGTGCGGATGGCAAATCTGACGCGGCGGCTTTCTGACAGCTACCTTGACCTCGACCTGCTCGACGAGCGCGCGCGCGATGTTCTGGGGTATCTGCGCGCCGACGAGGTTCTGATCCGCTGATTGCGATGCCAGCTGATTGCGTTGGGCCACCTGATCGGGTATGGAATGGTTTAACGTTGAACTATTCCTGACGATGGGAGGTCGCCGCCATGGTTTCACGCAAAGCCGGTGCTGCCGCGAGCAAGCCGAATGTATCGCGCGAAGAGCTTTTGAAGTTCTACCGCGAAATGCTGCTGATCCGCCGCTTCGAGGAAAAGGCGGGCCAGCTTTACGGCATGGGGCTGATCGGGGGCTTTTGCCACCTTTACATCGGGCAAGAGGCCGTGGTGGTCGGGCTGGAGGCGACCGCCAAAGACGGTGACAAGCGTATCACCAGCTACCGCGACCACGGCCATATGCTTGCCTGCGGCATGGACCCCAAGGGGGTGATGGCCGAGTTGACCGGGCGCGAAGGTGGCTACAGCCGCGGCAAGGGCGGCAGCATGCACATGTTCAGCAAGGAAAAGCATTTCTATGGCGGCCATGGCATTGTGGCGGCACAGGTGCCGCTGGGTGCTGGCCTTGCGTTTGCCGACAAGTATCTGGGTAACGACAATGTTTCGTTCACCTATTTCGGTGATGGCGCGGCCAACCAGGGCCAGGTCTACGAGACCTTCAACATGGCCGCGCTGTGGAAGCTGCCGGTGGTTTTCGTGATTGAAAACAACCAGTATGCAATGGGCACGGCGCAGCGCCGCTCGACCTCGAGCCCCGATATCTACACCCGCGGCGCGGCATTCGGAATCGCCGGCGAATCGGTCGATGGCATGGATGTGCTGGCGGTGAAGGACGCGGGCATGCGCGCCGTCGCCGCCTGCCGCGCGGGCAAGGGCCCCTACATTCTGGAAATGATGACCTACCGCTACCGTGGCCATTCAATGTCGGACCCCGCGAAATACAGATCGCGCGAGGAAGTGCAGAAGATGCGCGATGAGCGCGATGCGATCGAACATGTGCGCGAGCTTTTGCTGACCGGCAAACACGCCACCGACGACGACCTGAAGGCGATCGACCGCGAGATCAAGGCGGTGGTCAACGAGGCCGCCGAGTTTTCCAAAGCCAGCCCCGAGCCGGATTTGTCCGAGCTCTGGACCGACATCACCGCGTAAGGGAGGCAGACGATGGCAACCGAAATTCTCATGCCCGCGCTCAGCCCGACAATGGAAGAGGGCACACTGGCAAAATGGCTGGTGAAGGCGGGCGACACGGTGAAGGCCGGGCAGATACTGGCCGAAATCGAGACCGACAAGGCGACCATGGAGTTTGAAGCGGTCGACGAGGGCGTGATCGGTGAACTGCTGGTGGCCGAGGGCACGAGCGGCGTGAAGGTCAACGCCCCGATCGCGACGATTGTGGTTGAGGGCGGGGCCGCTTCCGCGCCTGCCGCGCCTGCCCCCGCCTTAGCGGCGCCCGCCCCTGTTCCCGCCACGGCCAGGCCCGCCCCCGATGCAGCGCCTGTTGCCGTGCTGGCAGCGCCAACGCCCGACTGGCCCGCGGGCACGCCGATGAAAACCATGACCGTGCGCGAAGCCTTGCGCGAAGCAATGTCCGAGGAAATGGCGCGCGACGAGACCGTGTATCTGATGGGCGAAGAGGTGGGCGAATATCAGGGCGCCTACAAGATCAGCCAGGGGCTTCTCGACCAGTTTGGTGCGCGCCGGGTGATCGATACGCCGATTACCGAGCACGGCTTTGCGGGCATCGCAGTGGGGTCGGCCTTTGCCGGATTGCGCCCGATTCTCGAATTCATGACCTTCAACTTCGCGATGCAGGCGATTGACCATATCATAAACTCGGCAGCAAAGACGCTCTACATGTCGGGCGGGCAGATGGGCTGCCCGATCGTTTTTCGCGGCCCCAATGGCGCAGCGGCGCGGGTTGGTGCGCAGCACAGCCAGGACTACGCCGCCTGGTATGCGCAGGTGCCGGGGCTGAAGGTGGTGATGCCGTATTCGGCGGCCGACGCGAAAGGGCTGCTGAAAACCGCAATCCGCGATGGCAACCCGGTGATCTTCCTAGAAAACGAAATTCTCTACGGGCGCAGCTTCGAGGTGCCGGACCTGCCCGATTTCACGATTCCGTTCGGCAAGGCTCGGGTCTGGCGCGAAGGTTCCGACGTGACAATTGTCAGTTTCGGCATCGGCATGGTGCACGCGCTGGAAGCGGCGGACAAGCTGGCGCGCGAGGGCATTTCTGCCGAAGTGATCGACCTGCGCACTCTGCGCCCGATCGATTACGACACGGTGATTGCCAGCGTGCAAAAGACCAATCGCTGCGTAACGGTGGAAGAGGGCTGGCCAGTGGGCAGCATCGGCAACCACCTTTCGGCGGTAATCATGGAGCGGGCATTTGATTATCTTGATGCGCCAGTGATCAACTGCACCGGCAAGGACGTGCCGATGCCCTATGCCGCAAACCTTGAAAAGCTGGCGCTGCTGACCTCGGATGAGGTCGTGGCGGCGGTCAAAAAAGTCACCTACCGCTGAGGGGAAAGATATGGCTGTGCAAATCCTGATGCCGGCGCTGTCGCCCACGATGGAAGAGGGCACGCTGGCAAAATGGCTGGTGAAGCCGGGCGATGCCGTGAAATCCGGCGACATTCTTGCCGAGATCGAGACCGACAAGGCGACGATGGAATTCGAGGCGGTCGATGAAGGGGTCATCGGCGAATTGCTGGTGGCCGAAGGCGCGGGTGGCGTGAAGGTCAACACCCCGATTGCGACCCTGCTGGTCGAAGGTGAAAGCGCTACGGCTACGGCTACGGCTTCGCCGCCGCCCGCAGGTAAGCCCGCTGCCGCGACCGCCGCAGCCCCCGCCGCATCTGCCCCCGTCGCATCTGCCCCCGCCCCCACCGCGGCGCGCGCAGCCGCCGAGGGCGCACGCATCTTCGCCTCGCCGCTGGCCCGCCGTATTGCCGCCGAAAAGGGCATCGACCTGGCGTCGGTGAAGGGGTCCGGCCCGCATGGGAGGGTGGTCAAATCGGATGTTGCAGGTGCGGCCCCCGCCGTGGCGCGGCCCGCCCCCGCTGCGGCGCCGGTTGCAACACCCCCAGCCGCTGCCCCTGCCAGCGCATCCACGGTCGCTCGGATGTATGAAGGCCGCGCCTACGACGAGGTCATGCTCGACGGCATGCGCCGCACCATCGCGGCAAGGCTTACCGAGGCCAAGCAAACGATCCCGCACTTTTACCTGCGACGCGAGGTGCGGCTAGATGCGCTGCTGGCCTTCCGCGAGCAATTGAACACACAATTGCAGCCGCGTGGGGTGAAGCTTTCGGTCAATGATTTCATCATCAAGGCCTGCGCGCTGGCGTTGCAGGCGGTGCCTGCGGCCAATGCGGTCTGGGCGGGAGACCGGATCTTGCAGATGAAAGCCTCCGATGTCGCGGTTGCAGTGGCCATTGAGGGTGGGCTTTTCACCCCGGTTCTGAAAGATGCCGAGACCAAGAGCCTCTCGAAACTGTCCGCCGAGATGAAAGACCTCGCCGCCCGCGCCAAGGCGCGCAAACTGGCGCCGCAGGAATACATGGGCGGCAGCTTTGCAATCTCAAATCTGGGGATGATGGGCATCGAAAACTTCGATGCGGTGATCAACCCGCCGCACGGCGCGATACTTGCCGTTGGCGCGGGGATCAGAAAGCCGGTGGTTGTAGGTGATGTGGTGGCGATTGCCACGGTGATGTCGCTGACGCTTTCGGTCGATCACCGGGTAATCGACGGGGCGCTTGGCGCCGAACTCATGAAGGCCATTGTTGAAAACCTCGAGAACCCGATGGCGATGCTGGCCTGATGCGATCAAGCGCCGGGGGCTGCCCCGGCGCTGTCACTCAGTCACGAATAAGCTGATCCATCTCGGTAGCCGGGTGCTCGCACCCCGCCTCGCCGACGATCCGCGCCGGCACCCCCGCCACGGTCTTGCACTCGGGCACGTCTTCCAGCACCACCGACCCAGCGGCAATGCGCGAGTTATCACCAACGCGAATATTGCCCAGCACCTTGGCCCCAGCACCAATCAACACACCATTGCCGATCTTCGGGTGTCGGTCCTGCTCCTGCTTGCCGGTGCCGCCGAGCGTGACCGAATGCAACATTGAAACGTTGTCGCCCACCACAGCGGTTTCGCCAATAACAATGGAATGCGCGTGATCCATCATCACCCCGCGGCCGATCCGCGCGGCGGGGTGAATATCAACGCCGAAGGCCTCCGATGTGCGCATCTGCACGAAATAGGCAACGTCATGCCGCCCCTGGTGCCAAAGCCAATGCGCCACGCGATAAGCCTGCAAAGCCTGGAAGCCCTTGAAAAAAAGAACCGGCTGCAAATAGCGCAGGCATGCAGGGTCTCGCTCGTGCACCGCCACCAGATCGGCACGGGCGGCCTGCCCAAGATCAGGGGCGTCGCCATAGGCCTCGTCGGCAAACTCGCGCAAGATCTGTTCGCTCATTTCGCCCGAGGCGAGCTTGAGCGAAAAGCGATAGGCAAGCGCCCGCTCGAAGCTCGCGTGGTGCAAAAGCCCGGAATGGATCAGCCCACCCAGCAGCGGCTCGTCGCGCACCGCCTTGCGCGCCTCATCGCAGATGCGTGTCCAGACCGGATCGACCGCAGAAATCTTTGCCCTCTTCTCGGCCATCGCCATACTCCGCTCGTCGAACCTCAGGTTCGGTGTCGGACCAGCGCCGCCCATCGTGGTCTGCCACACATTCAGATCGCGGGTAGCGAAATCTCGAAATAGTGTACCGCCAGCCGCACCGTTCCGGCCGCAAAATTGCCGCCCGTTGCAGTCAGCACAAGCGGCTCGGGCACCCAGAAGGTCATCGGCTGCGAAAGCATTCCGCGCACCCACGACTCCTCGTCTACGCCCAACCCCGAACCAAAGCGGTCAGGCGCGCCCGTATTGCCAAGCTGCCAACTGCTCAGGGTGCCGGTGATCGCGTGCACGACGCGCGCGGTAACGCCTATCACCATGGCACTTGCAGGAATGATTGGCAGGGTGGTCGAGGTCGCCCCGGGCAAAAGCTCATGGTCAGTTTCCACCACGCCAGCAAGCAACCCCGCCCCATGCGCGCTCATCGTCAGCGCACCGGCCACCCAGTCGGTGCCGTCGTGCAGCGCGCCGCGGCCTTCCGCAAGAACAAAGGCCCGCCACCCTGCCTGCGGGCTGGCAAAAACCCAGCCGCCGTTTGCGCCAATGGCCACCTTTCCGCCCTGCCCTGCCCAAGCGTTGACCGCCCCCGCCGGAACCCCATAGCATTGGCCGTCGAGCACCGTTGCCGGCGGCAGCGCAATGTCACGCGAAACCAGTACGAGGTTGACCAGCCCATCCAGCCGCATCAGTGCCTCGTTCACGGTCACGTGTTTTTGCGCCTGCGCCGCCTGCAATAGCGGAAGCGTCATTCGAGATGTGTCAGTCATTGATTTCGATCCTTGCGAAAGGTCCGGCACCAAAAGTGTCGGAAAGTTGTGCAACGTGAATCTCGCAGGCGCCGGTTATTCCGTCCGCCGCACGCATCGCTGCGCTGTAGGCCCAAGCCGGCGCCTCGGTGATGGCCTCGCGCCGGATCGCCCCATTTTCGACAACCCGCACGATATAGGCTTCCAAGGCTTCGCCCAAAGGCACTTCCATCCCGGCCCAGCTATCGCCATCAATTCGCGACCTTCGGATCCATGTGACAAACGCATCACCACCGACCTGCCTAATCCGAAGGTGACAGGGGGAATAGGGCCGCAGGCCGATGCCGCCGAAGGCCTCAATCCGGTGCACGAACGAGGGGTCATCATAGCCCAGTGCGGCCGACCCGATCCGGTAATGCCGCGCCAGACCTCGCGCGCTCAAAGCCATATCGAGCTGTCCGGGGGCGCCGTTCATCACCACCACCGTACTGCCTTCGGGCCAAGTTTCAGGCATGATGGCATCGCTTCCCGCCTGCCCCCGCAACCGCTCGCTGATCTCCCAGATGCCGGGTTCGACCAGTTCAGCGCGGGCAAACTGAAAAAGCTCCCAGTTCTCAGAGCTGCCATCTCCGATCGCCAGAAGGTTGGCGCCATCCATCAAACGCGCGCGCGAAACCGACTCGAGCGCGCCCCCTGACAGGCGCAGCCGTAGCGGCGGACCGAGGTCCGGCACCCCCGCCCGTGCCGCAAAAAGCGGCCCCAACGTGGTGCCGATCATGGCGGCAGCCTCAATCGTGCGATCAAGCGCGTAGTCGTCGTCGCCCAGCGCTGAGTAGACCGCCACCAACCCCGGCCAGGGCCGGGCCGCCACCGCCAGATGCGGGGCATGTGCCACCTCGTTGCCGCGCATCAGCGGCAAATCCATGAATACCGGCATTACCGGTACCGGCGCCGCGAAAGCACGCGGCACAATCGTGCCCTCCGCCTCGTCGGAAGGCGTATAGACCGCTGCTTCAACCCGCGTCGCCGCCACTTCTATCGCGCCCGCATGCTCTACCCTATCTACGCGGAAGCGCCCGGCAATTTCAGCGGTCTCAATTTCCACAACGTCGCCGGGGCCGATATCGCCCCTTGAGGGCGGCAGCGCAAAACGCGCGCTGTCCCTTGCGATCCGCGCTTCGGCAAGCCAGCGCTCAACCGTTCGCTGCCCCTCCGAGCGGGTCAGCGCAATCGAGATTTCGCTTTGCGCCGCATCCCCCCCCGCTTCGTCCGCAAAGATTGCCTCGACCGCGCGCGTTTCATAATCGCCCTCGGCTTCGACATAATTCAGCCGCACGCGCCCCGCCGTCTCCGCTTCTGGTGCGCGGCTGGCAAGAACACGCGCGCCCTCACCCAGCGCCAGCGCATCGGCACTCAGACGTTCGCACACCGCTCCGTCGCGCATCCGGAACACAATCTTGCCTTCACGTTCGACGGCCTCGAAACCGTAGGCCAGCATCAAGGGCTGCAAGGCCGCGCGACCACTCTCGCCACCCGCCGCGACGTATCCACGAACGACGCCATAGAGCGCGGAAACGTCAAAATCCCGCAGCCCATGCTGCGCGCAAATCTCCGCCACAACGCTCGCCAGCGGCTGCGCCGAGACCCGCCCTGAAATCCAGTGACCGCGCGCGTAGTTGGCGCCATCCGCCCAGATCTCGCTCCGGGCAGGAAATTGCGGAAATGGGCGCGCATCCCATGCCCAGACGTGGGCGCGGGTAATATCGACCATCGCCCCCGCATAGAGTTCCGATACCGGGTTATTGACGGGGTCATTCCAGAAATCGGTCATCGCGCGCAGATATTGCATCTGGATCAGCTCGTCGCGCCGCCCGTCAGAAAAATGCGGCAGCGCAGATTCCGAGCTTTTGGGATCAAGAAACTTGTTCGGCTGATTGGTGCCCTTGTCCACCGCAGCACAGCCGATTTCGGTAAACCAGATCGGCTTCGATTGCGGCACCCATGCGGTCGGCGCACCTTGGCGCGCTCCCGCGACCCGCTCGTGGTGCATGTTTTGCCACCAACCCTGAAGGTCTTTGACGCGCCAGACCCAGGGCTCGTCATGTGCACCATCGGTAATGGGCGTGCGCTCCTGCACCTCGCGGTGCTCGGGCGCCGCATAGTACCAGTCGTACCCTTCGCCCCCGGCGATATTCGCCTTGAGATAGTCGAGGTTGTAGATTGCGCCCCACGCCGCATCTGCATGGTCATCCCCTGAACGCCAATCCGACAGCGGCATGTAGTTGTCGATGCCGATAAAATCGATGTTGGCGTCCGCCCAAAGCGGATCGAGGTTGAAATACACGTCGCCATCGCCGGGATGGTAGCCGAAGTATTCGCTCCAATCGGCTGCATAGCCGATCTTGCATGCGGCCCCGAGAATCGCGCGCACCTCGCCCGCAAGAGCTCTCAGCGCCCCCACCGCCGGAAACACGCCACCAATGCCGCGCGCCCGGGTCAGGCCTACCAGTTCCGACCCAATACAGAACGCGTCCACACCGCCAGCAAGCTGGCAGAGTGCGGCGTAATGCAGAACAAAGCGCCTCAGCGACCATTCCGCCGGGCCAATGTAAACCACTTGCCCCGAAGAGATCGAGAAATCCGCCGCCGACGCAGTGCCAAAGAAAGCGGCAATCTCGGCGTCTGCCGCAGCAGAGCCATCCGGCGAACCTTCCAGACCCGGCGCAATCGAAAGTGTCATGCGCCCGCGCCAGGGCAGCCGCGCTTGTTCCGCGCCACCCCACGGGTCGGGCAAGCCATTCCCCGCAAGCTGTTCCATCAGGATGAACGGGTAGAACACGACCGACTTTCCGGCATCGCGCAAGGCCCGTATCGCCTCAACCACAGAAGCGTCCGCAGGCGTGCCCCCATAAACCGGGCGGCCTGCCTGGCGCGCCACCTCGTCGGCTTGCGCGCGCGTGACCCCCGACACCAGCCAAGGCATGCCAACCCCGTCAAGATCGCGGCTCTCCACCTTTGGCCGCAGGCTGCACGCACCTGCACGCAGGTCATTTCCGAACCAGGAAACCACCAGCGAGACCGAGCCGCAATTCGGCAACTCTTCGTCGAGGCGGCGGAGCGATACGCTGAAGTCGGTTTCGCCCGCAGGCGAGTGCACATTCGCCGAAACGTTCTCGCCCAATCCGTGGTCAAAATGCACGCGTGTCGTTGCAAGCGCATATTCGCCCGTGCCCGGTATCATGGCCACCGCCCGCACGCCGCGCGCAAGATCGGGCACCGCGTCAATCATCGGCCCCTGTGCCGGGCGCATGACCTCAAAGTTGAACTGCGGCACACGGTTGCCAAACTCTGCCAAGGGCAGGTCTTCAAAAACCACATAGGCAATGCCACGGTAAGCGGGCACCACGCCCGCGCCTTCCACCGCCTCGATCTTCGGGTCTGCCTGCTGGGTCTGCGTGCCGGTATAGACGCGCATGTTCAGCTTTTCGGTCGAAACCTCGGCACCATCCGCCCAGACCCGGCCAATACGCGTAATCTCTCCCTCGCAAATCGCAATCGCGAGGCTGATTGAATAGCTGTAGTGCGTCGTTGCGGGGCGCGGCGCACCCTTGCCGCCGCTGCGTGTCGCGGTTTCGGCAAAGCGCGTCGCCCAGATGACCTGCCCAGGCAGCCGCATCCGCCCCCAGACGCGTCCCACCGCCGCCCCTTCCGAGGCGCCGGTAATGCGAAAACGATCAACCCGGCCAACCTCAACCGCCGCCGAACCCTGCCCCAACAGTCGCTGGTCGATTACCCGCCCAAGGGTCGCGCCAACAGCGCGGCCAATGACCGCACCCGACAGGCCGAGCAGCGTGCCGCCGAAACCTGCCCCAACCGCAGCACCCGCCGCGGCAAGCAATATGGTCGCCATCACGTCGCTCCTTCAGGAAATCGAAACCGTGCCGCAATCCGGCGCTGCCAGGGCAAGGAAAGCGGGCTTTCGACCACCCCATGGCCCGTGTAGGCGTGAATGAAAGTGGGCGCGGCACCCGCCTCACCGACGATCCCCAGGTGTTTGGCCACCGCCCCCGCGCGCATCCGGAACAGTATCACATCGCCGGGTTGCAGTGGCGCACAGGCAGGCACCACAAGCAGATGCCGCGCCATCGCGCCCCAAAGTCGCTCGGCGTGTGCGGCCTCCGACCAGTCGGGGCTATAGGGCGGCACGCTCTCCGGTTCGGCGCCACGAACCTCGCGCCACACCCCCCGCAACAGACCCAGACAGTCGCTCCCTGCGCCCTTGGTCGATTGCTGGTGGCAGTACGCGGTGCCGATCCATTCCCGTGCCACGGCAACTACGCGCGCGCCCGTCATCGCCACATGCTCCCGCCGTCGTTAACACCTGCGCGCAACGGATAGGCGCTCAGCCAGTCCTCGCCCGGAATATGCGGAAACCCCCGGAAGTTCCGCACATTGGCAAACTTCAGCCGGCAGGTCTCCAGCCGCCGGTCGCAACCCGCCTCAAGCCGGATCATATCGCCCGTGGCAATCTCTGCCCGCAGCCCCTGCCAAAGCTCTACACGCCGCGCCCCCGATCCAAACAGCCGGTCGTTTTTCACCACCCCTTTCAGCCCAGCGGCGGCACCGGTCAGTACGCGCAATCGCCCCTTCTCAAACCAGCGGTCGGCGAAATTGCCAAGGTCTGCAAATCCAAAGACCCGCGCCTCGTCGACCTGCTCAGCTGCAAGTTCCACGAAATACCCAGGCGCCGTGAGATCGACACCGCATCGCGCATCGCCCAGAACCGCCCCGCAGCCCGCCTGAAAGATGGTGCCCGCCGCACTGGCCAAGGCTTCGGTCAACCCGCGCAACTCGGCGCTAAAGGCCCCCTCTCCGCGCGTGATCTCACCCAGATGCCCACAAAACAGCAGCACCCGCTGGCTGACCTCGGCCCAGTTCACCTGCCAGACCCGCACTTCGGCACCATCATAGCGCCCCGCCATGATATCGCCCTCGCGGATCGCCTCCGACGAAAGCGCGCCCACCACCTCGGTGTTGTCGACCGCAAGCCCCGTGCCTTGCGAAAGCGCCTTTGCCGTCATGCCGCTGTCCGGCTGGAACACGATGCCATCAAAGCCCAAGGCGACGTCATGATCTGTAAAACCCAACACCACGCCGTCGCTCCGTGTCACCGCCCAGGCCCGGCAGATCGTGGTCGCGCCCGTTGCCAGATGCATCTTCAGTTCTTGCGGAAATGCCATCAGACACGAACCTCCACCACCGGAACTTGCGGCAGATCACCAGCCTGAAACGATGCCACCGAAACCAGAATTCGGTCGGTGTCAAATCGCACTGGCACATCGAACTCGAAGCCCGCTGTCACCTGTGCACCCACCGGAGGCGCGGTTTCGAAAGTGATGACACCCGACTGCAGATCGACCGCAAAATCGACCGCCTCGGCCTGATGGTGCCCCTGCACCCCCACCTTTACCGTTCCAGACACCGGCTTGGTAATCGGCCGTGTGTAGCTGACGCCGCCCGAAAGGTAGGTTTTTTGCAACTGATACTGGGTGCGTATCCCGTTGCCCGCCCCAATCTGCTGGTCGTCATAGGCAACCGTGCGCGACGAAGGGCACGACTTGAAATCGGCCCAGTCCTTCCAGCGAAACCCGTGCAACTGTCCTTGCCGCGCCTCGAAAAATGCCAGCAGTGCCTCGACATCATCAAGGCTGCGCAGGCCCACGCCCGCATCGTAATGTCGCCGCGAATGCGCCCAAGGCGTGTTGCGCTCCTCAAAGCCATTTGCCAGCGCCACGATTTCGGTGCGCCGCTCCGGCCCACCGACCGAGCCGAAACTCAGGTTGGCAGGAAATCGTATTTCGTGAAATGCCATCTCGCGCTCCTCAGCGGTTACGCTCGCCACGCGCCAGCGCGCGGCTAAGCTGTGCGGCGATCTGGCTTTGGCTACGGGCAAACCCTGCAGCGTCGGGCGTCGAGATGTTCATCACCACATTCACCGCCCGTCCGCCGCCCGCCGCCTGCACGCCCAGCCGCCCGTCCGCACCGCGCGCCAGTGGCATGATCGCCTCAGGCCCGGCTTCACCCATCAGCCCGCGCCCGCCGCGCATCGCGAACGATGTGGGCGATGCGACCACGCCACCTCGTGCAAAAGGCAACACCCGCCCTTGGGTAAACGCGCCACCTTGCGCGAACGGAAACATTCCGCTCAGCAAGCCGTTCATGCCGTTGGCAATCGCCCCGCCGATCGCGTTCTGCACCGGTTTTATCGCCGCAGCGTAAACACTGTCAGACATGCTGCGCGCCACCTCTCGCAGTGCGTCCGACAGCTTCATGCCGTCAAAAATGAGCCCGTCGAAGGCCTTGCGCAGCCCACGCCCGATGCTGGTGCTCAGCGCCCCCACCTCGCGGCTGGTAAAGGTCATGCTTTGCTGCATGCGGCCCAATTCGGCGTTGAAGGCCGCCGCCATCGCCTCGGCGCCGCCCAGACTGCGCTCCAACGCGGCCGCTTGCTGGCCAAGCCCGTCAAGCCCGTCCACCTCGATCATTGTCCGATCCTTTCGCCTGATCCGGCCATTCTGCCGCCAGTTCGTATAACCGTGCGCGGGTCAGCGGCGGGCTGCCCGCCGCTTCACCAAGCATCAGCGCCAACTCCGCCGGGGTCAGCCGCCAGAACTCGTCTGGGCACAGGCCAAGGCCCCGCATCCCGGCCCGCATCAGCCCCGGCCAGTCGAGCCCGCTCATTTCGCACCCGGCACCGCGAAGGCGCGCGCCAGCAATTCCGCCGCCACCCGCGCCGCTTCTACCGGCCCGCCGCCGATTTCGACCGTGCGCAAATCGTCGGCCTCACCCTGCCAGCCGCCACCGCGCAAGCCTGCGACCAGCAGCGCTAGCACGTCGCGGGTTGAAAACCGCCCCGCCTCGAACCGCTCTACCAGCTCGATCAGACTGCCCGCCGCCAGCGCCGCCTCCAGCTCGGCCAGCGCCCCCAGCGTCAGCTTTGCCGCATGACGCCGCCCGTTCAGCCACACCGCCACCTCGCCCGCCCAGGGGTTTGCCATCACAGCGCCGTAAAGCTCAGCACACCCGCCGAGGCCATGCTCACCTCGTAGGTCGCCTCGCCGTTATGGCTTCCCGCGTATTCGACCGAGGTAATCATGAACGGCCCCTGCACGATGCCAAACGCCGGAATGATCACCTGAAACTCCGGCACTTCGCCGTCGAAAAAGATCTGCCGCGCGCGCTCGTCGGTAGCCGCATCCTTGAACACGCCCGACCCCGAAATCGCTGCCGATTTTACCCCCGCGCCCGCCAGCAATTCGCGCCAACCGCCCTGGCTTTCCAGGCTCGTTACATCCACCGTTTCCGCGTTAAAGCTGATCCGCGTGGCACGCAGCCCCGCGATGGTCTCGAACTGCCCACTTCCCGTAAGGTCGAGCTTGACCAACAGGTCTTTGCCGTTCTGTGCCGCCATGGTCGTTCTCCGATTGATGAAGCAAAGGCCCGCCGGTCGCGCCGGCATGTCGGCCAGAATTGTGCGTCAGGCCTCGACCCGCGCCCGGAATGTCAAGTCGATCCGCCGCGTCTCACCGGCGTCCACGCGCCGCGCACGGGCCCGCAGGAACCACAGGCCCACCAGCCGCCCGCGTGCCAGCACCAGCGCCGCATCCACCAGCGCATCCGAAACCGCCCCGGCCACCGCCTTGGCGGTCTGGAAGCCGGCGGCATCGGTAACGACCGAAACCACGAAATCGTGCTCCGCTCCATCGCCGGTGGCGTCCGAGGCATCGCGGGTGTCTTCCGGCCCAAGGCTCACAAAGGTGCCCGTCACCGTGCCCGGCGGAACCGCGTCGTAAATCGCATCGCCCACCAGCACATCGAGCGCATCCGAGGCGCGCAGCCGCTGATAGACCGCCGCCTGCAAGGCCGCTGATGCCGCGTAACTCATGCCACCACCTCCTCATGCGCAAAGCAGGTCAGGTAAAGCCCCGCCGCATCCGCCTCGCTCACCGCCGCAATGCGAAATACCCTTGCGCCATCGCGCAGGCGCTGTTCGGGGCGCGGGCGGCTGGCGCTGTCTTGTGCAGACGCCCGCACCGTGATGCGGTAAGGCACCGTGGAAAGGGTCACGAACTCGCCCGCGCGCTCGCGCCCGCTGCCGGGCTTAACCTCGGCCCAAAGCGTGCCCAGCGCCACCCAACTCAGCACATGACCGCCCGCGCCATCGGCCACCCTCTCGGCGGCCTCCAGCACCAACGCGCGGTTCAGCCGCGGCGCCCTCATGGCCGCCCCCCGAGCACGCGCACCGTGCGCCACGGCTCAATCAGCGCCATCACCCCGAACGGAATTGCCTGCACCTCGCCGATGCCCTCGTGGCGCAACTCGTAGTATTGCGCTGCAAGCAGGAATACCGCCTGCGCCAGATCGACCGGCAGGCTGCCCCAGTCCGGCCCGAACCCAGCTGTAAAGGCGATCTCGACCGCGCCATCATAGGGCACCCTCGGAAGGCTGCTCCCAGCGCCTTGCACCCGCGGGCGGCTGATGTCGCGCACCAGCCGATAGCGCGCCGGGTCCACCACCTGCATTGCCCCCACCGCATCGCGCAGCCGCACCGCGCCGATCGCGCTCACCGGCGCCACCGGCAACGGCTGCGCTTGAGTGCTGCGCCAATCCTCAAGCGTCAGCAGAAAATCACGCGCCAGCAGCACCTTTGCGGTTCGCGCTTCGATAGCCGCCAGTGCCGCGCGCAGATAGGCCTCCAGCGCCGTATCGGCCGCGCCTACATCGGCAAAACCGGTGCCCAGCCGCAAATGGTCGCGAAACTCTGCGATCGGCAGGGCCCCGGCGGGCACCGCCGTTTCTTCGATCAGCATCATGGGTAATCTCCACAAATTGGTGCCCTGGGGCAGAAAACGGGCGCGGGCCACCCCGCCGTCGCTCGGACGGTGGGAGCAGCTAGGCAACAGCGGGCCTCTGACCCGCGCCCGAAAAGGGAACGGTTTCCCGCCCCCCGCACGCGTCATTACGACACGGCGAACTTCAGCAGCTTGATCGCGGCAAAGTCGCTCACGTCGCCGCCTACGCGTTTCGAAGCGTAGAACAGTACATGCGGCTTGGCCGAAAACGGGTCACGCAGCACCCGCAGATCGGGGCGCTCGGCAACCGTGTAGCCGTATTTGAAATCTCCGAACGCCAGCGCATAGGTGCCCGCCGCGATGTCGGGCATGTCTTCGGCAATCAGTACCGGATAGCCCATCAGCCGCGCCGGCTCACTCGCCTGCAAGCTGTCGCTCCACAAAAAGCGGCCATCGGCATCCTTCATCTTGCGCACCGCGCCGGCGGTTTTCGAATTCATCACGAAGGCGCCGTTGGCCCGGTATTCGGCATCAAGCGCATAGACGAGGTCCACGATCGCATCCGACGCATTGGTGGTGGCAAAATCGCCGTTGTTGCCGGTGGCCACATAGCCCAGGCTGCCCCATTCCCAGATTTCATTGTCCACCTTGGAATGGGTCAGAAAGCCCTTGGGCTTGTCCACGCCGTCACCGGCCACAAAGGCCGCCGCCTCGGCACGGGCAAACTTGTCGGCAATGCGCTGCGCCAGCCAGCCTTCAATGTCGAAGGCGCTGTCATCCAGCAGCCGCTGGCTTGCTTTCGGCATGGCCGAAAGCTCGTGCAGCGGAATGCTGATGCGGTCGATTTGCGGCGTGCCGGTTTCGGTCAGCGTCGCGGTTTCCGAGGCCCAGCCCGACCCCATCTCGCTATGGTCCACCAGCACGTCATAGGTAGTGGCCTCGACATTCACCACATTGGCGATCTGGCGGATTGAGGCGGTAGCTTTCAGCACACCGCGGATCGCCTCCGAGGTCTGCGGGTCCACCAGATAGCCACCCTCGGCCGACACCTGCGTATTGAGCGCCTTGCCCTCCGGCACAAGACCGCGCAGGCCGTCATCGTCGCCCGACCGCAGATAGGCGGCAAAGGCTTTCTGGTGCGGCGCCTCGTCGTGCGCGGCGGCGGAAAGGGCGGGTCGCCCGGTGCTCATGGTCTTTGCGTTCAACATGCTCAGTCGCTCTTCCTGTTGTTGCAGCCTGGTCTTCACTTCGTCCTGAAAGCCTTTGATCTCGTTCAGAAACCCGGCCAGCGCGGTTTTCACCTCTGCCACCGGTTCCGGGCCGTCGGGCATACCCGCTGCGGCCCGAGCCTTGCTCTCGGTCTTCATCGTCACTCCACCTGTTTGCTAGGGTTAAGGGGGGGCGGCACCGATTAGCGGTCCGCCAGCATCCGGGCTGCGTCGGCAAGCGCCGCGGCCAATTCGCGCAGCTCGGTCACCTCGGGCGCATCGCCTTTGGCCCCAACCCGCGCCTGAGCAAGCATCGGAAAGGTCACCACCGACACTTCCCAAAGCTCCAGTTCCGCAAGCAGCCGTTGGCCTTTTGCGTTTTTTTCGGCGGCAACCGTGCGATAGCCGATCGACAGCCCGTCAATCGCTCCCGCCCCAATCAGCGCCGCCGCCTCGCGCGCCCTTTCGATCTCGGGCAGCAAGCGGCCCTTGACCCAAAGTCCGCGTTCATCCTCGCGGATCTCGTCCCACACGCCGATCGGCTGCGCCGGGTCATGCTGCCAAAGCATCTTGACGCTTCCACCGCGTGCCGAAAGGCGTTTCAGACCCGCGCCATAGGCGCCCGGCAACACCACATCGCCACCCTGATCGGTTACGCCAAACAGCGACGCATAGCCCGCAATCACCGTGCCATCGGTCACGCAGACCTCGTCACCCAGCCGGGTGAACTTCAACTCCAGACCGCAATCATCTGTCATCATGCAATAATCCCTAATTCGGCGCCCATGAGAGAAGCCCCTGCACCGCCTGCGTCAGGATCACGGCCACCACGCCGTAAACCGTCATCCAGAGCCGCTTTTCGAGGCCCCCGATCATCTGCTCGATCCGCTCCAGCCGCTTTTCCACCTGCCCGAACTGCAACTCCATGATCCGCTCGGTGGCCTCAAAGCGCTGCTCGTGCACTTCGAACGGCGCCTTGAGATAGCGCGAGCCGCCCTCGTTCATGCCTCACGCCTCCGCCAGCGGCGGCAGCCCCAGCAAAGCGCGCTTTTCGCCGTCGGTCAGGAATGTCGCAGCCCCCACCCGCGCCCATTGCTGGTCGCGCTCGGCCGAAAGCGCGGGGATCTGGTCGAGATCTGGCTTCAACTCGACGCCGGCCCCCAGATGCCCCGAAAGCCAATAGGCCACCGCCGCCGAAACCCGCGTCGCCAGCGGCAGCACGGTCAGCCGGTAAAACGCCCGGTGCGCCTCCTGATAATTGGCATAGGTGGCATCGCCCGGTATCCCCAGCAGCATCGGCGGCACCCCGAAGGCCACCGCAATCTCGCGCGCGGCGGCCTGCTTGGTGGCATGAAACTCCATGTCCGAGGGGCTGAACCCCATCGGTTTCCAATCCAGCCCCCCCTCCAGCAGCATCGGCCGCCCGGCATTGCGCGCGCCCTGGTGGTGCATCTCCATCTCGCTCACCAGCCGGTCATACTGATCGGGGCTCAACGCGCCCTGCCCATCCGCGCCCTTGTAGATGATCGCCCCCGAGGGCCGCGCGGCGTTGTCCAGAAGCGCTTTAGACCAGCTTGACGCCGCATTATGCACATCCACCGCGGTCGCCGCCGCTTGCATGGGCGAAAGCCCGTAATGGTCATCGTGCGGATGAAATGCCTTGATGTGGCAGATCGGGTCGGGGTGGCCGCGCATATCGAACCGGTGCTTGCGCCCGCCCACGGTGTAGTCATAGGCCTCCGGCCAGCCATCCGCGCCGGGCACGATGGTCATGCGATCCGCCCTCAGCACATGCAGTTCGCGCGGCAACCCCGCCTCAGTCGCCACCGCCTCAAGATAGCCGTTTCCGGTTAGCAGGATCTGCCCGAAAAGCGCTTCCAGCAGTTCGGCGCGCCCCTGCCCCGGGTTCGGACGGCGCATCAGCTCGATCACGGGATGCACCTCGTATCGGCGCTCGGCATCCTGGCACACCAGCGGCAGCGCCGCCGCGGCCTCGGCAATCAGCTTCACACAGCGAAACCCGATCGGGTTTCCGGTAAAGCCCAACCGCGTCAGGCTACCCACATCCCGGGGCGACCAGACGGCCCCCCCCCGCGCCGTGCCCGCCGCCAGCGAAATCACCCGCCCGGTGGCCGAGGCCTTCTGCTCGGGCACCACCGCCGCGCCGCCGCCCCGGCGAAAGAATTGCATCACCATTTCGTGCTCCTCTGTGCCATGCCCGCCACGCCGCCCGCTTGGCACGCAGCAAAAAGGGCCGGGTTGCCCCAGCCCTTCGATCCTGTTTTCGCTTCGCGCTTCTTCGTTGCCCAAATACTCACGCCGGACGCACCCGCACTCACAACCCGCGCACCCGCGGATTGGTGTAATGTGCCGCAGGCTCCAGCATCAGCTCGTAAAGCGCCCAGACCAGCGCATCCACCCGGTCCGGGCTGCCCCGGCCCTTGAATCCCTGCGCCGTCATCTGGCACATCTGGTCTTCAAGCTTGCCCAAGCCCCGCAGGTGCCGCACCTTCCCCTGCTCGTATAGCGCCGCCACCGGCTCCGCCCGCAGCCCCTTGCCGCGCCCGGCGCGAAATGCGCGAAACGGCACCAGCGGGTTGGCCGACCGCAGCACCGTTCCCACCAGATCGCCGCCCTGGTTGACTTCCGCCACCAACCGCTCGGCGCCATGTCGCTCCATCGCGGCAATTGCGGCGGTTGCCCACTGCATGGGCGTCGCACCCCGCACACTCGCGTCTTCCAGCACATAGGCGCGCCAGGTCTGCGGCGGCCCTTGCGTTACCGCCCCCACCACCACGATGCCGCATTCATCCGAAGCCTTGCCCGAGGTCACGGCCGGATCCACAGCCACCACGATCCGGTCAAGCTCCGGCGCCTTGTCCACCCGTAGCGCCTCGATCGCTGCGGTTGACCAGAGCGCGCCCTCGACATCCTCCAAAAGCAGCCCCTCCAACTCTTGCTGCCCTTGCCGTGTGCCTGCATAGCGCGCCTGCACCTCATGCAAAAACGAGGCCGCCAGATAGGCGCGGTTCGCCTCGGTGGGGGCATGGGTCATCACCGTCGATGGGTTGGCCAGAATGGTCTTCAAAACCCGTACATTGCGCGGCGTGGTGGTAACAACCTGCTGGGGGTGCTCGCCCAGCCGCAGCGCAAACTGCAACATGTCCCACGTTTCTTCGGCGTATTTCCATTTTGCCAGCTCGTCCACCCAGGCGGCATCAAACTGCGGCCCGCGCAGGCTTTCCGGATCATGCGCCGAAAATATCTGCGCCACCGCGCCGTTGGGCCACACCAACCGCTTGCGCCCCGCCTCCCAGTCCGGGCGCCGGTCGGGCGGCGAGCATGCCAGAATGCCACTTTCGCCAAACACCATCACCTCGCGCGCCTGATCGAAGGTCTCGCCCACCAGCGCCACATGCTGTGCCCGTCCGGCATCCAAAGGCCGCGCGCCTTCCACCTGCCCGCGCACCCATTCCGCCCCGGCCCGGGTCTTGCCCGCGCCGCGCCCGCCCATGATCACCCAGCTTTTCCAGGCACCCTCGGGGGCGACCTGATGCGGCAACGCCCAGAAGTCGAACACCCACGGCAAGGCCAGCAACGCATTGTCGCTCAGGCCCGACAGGAACTCGTCAACCTCCTCCGGCTTCGCGGAGGCGAGCCAGGCGGCGCCCGATCTCATCTCGCGCGGCGTCGAAGTCGATGGCGTAGTCACGCACGACCCCGGCAACGTTTTTGCGGAGTTTTTCAACCCTGGTCCTTTCATCCATTACCATCTGCAACGCCGTCCGAAGGTCTTTCACCGCCTGCACGGCGGTTTTCACCTCGTCGGTCTTGCCCAATCTGATGCCCTGAAGCGCCGTGGTCAGTTCGACCGCGACCTCCCGGTACAACACCTCTGTCTCCGCGATCAGATCCGCCGGAGCCGCTTCCTCGCCCGAGAAAGTCATTTCCATCTGCTGCTGCGCCCGCCTCTCATGCATTGTTCCGCACGAGCGAAATGAAAAAGCGGCGCCGGGGTTGCCCCCCGTGCCGCTTGCCCACTTCTCCTAGCATGCGAGATTTCTACTTTAGAGCGTTCGCAAAGTCAAGTTTAAAATCTGGGGTTGCGCGCGCTCAACGCCCGCAACATCAAGATTTCATTAACGAAATCACCAAAGCCTCGCGCCACGCCCTTGTTTGTCTGGCAATCCGTCAGGGTTTGGTCAATTCGCAGCCCATCGCCGCCGCCGCTTCCGCAAAACTCTCCGGCCCGGCGTAGCTTTGCACCGTCTCGCTGACCAGCCTGCCCGCAACCCAGCGAACAGCCATCACCTGCGCCCAACCCGAATCTGCGGTCAGCATCACCGGCCCTGTCTCACAGGCCGCAATTCCACCCTCCAGCACGCCCGACCGGTAGCGGTGGCTCGGCAACCCCGGCGCCTCGGCCAGCACGTCCAGCCCCCGCGCGCCAAAGCGCGCCACCGTCAGCACCGCGTCCAGATGCGGCCGCACAACATAGGCAAACTCCAGGCCGCCGTCGCCGTCAACATCCAGCGCCCCAAGCGGCGCCAGCCAGCGGTGCGCTGTGCCAATAAACGGCCCCGCCGCAATCCGCCCCTCGGGCCCCCATATCGCCAGCCGCGCGCCCAGATCGACGCTGCTCTCCACCACCACCGCCTCGGCCACACCATCACCGGTCAGGTCGACCAGCCGCGGCGCAGTATCCTCAAACACCATGTTTTCGGGCAATGCAAAGCGCCGCTCGTCGCCGCCCGCCAGCACCAGCACCAGTTCCGCCCACTCGCCGCCCGCCAGCGCGCCGTGGCCATAGCGCGCAGTTGCCGCCTCATAACGCGCCGATGCAATTGCCTCGGCCCCGGCGGGTGCCGCCCAGACAGCCGCCAGTAGCGCCAGCCACCGCGTCATATCTGCTTTTCGGGAATATGCACCACCAGCCCGTCTAGCGCCTCGGTCACCTTGATCTGGCAGGTCAAGCGCGAGCGTACCGGGTCGGTCTGATAGGCGAAATCGAGCATGTCCTCTTCCATCGCATCCTTTTTCGGCACCCTCTCCACCCAGGCCGGGTCGAGGTAGACATGACAGGTGGAACAGGCACAGGCACCGCCGCAATCGGCATCGATTCCCGGCACGCCATTGTCGCGCGCCCCTTCCATCACGGTCTTTCCGCTCTTGACCTGCACATCGTGCCGGGTGCCGTTGAACTCCACATAGGTAATCAGTGCCATCTCAGCCGCTTTCCATCTTTGGCCGCACGCGCCGCCCGCTGCCCGAGACTTAAGCGGTTCGGCGCGGCATTGCCAGATGCCGCAGCAGGGCAAAATGGCGCGACCGGGGTTTCAGGCGCGCAGAGCTTGCGCTAACCTGCGCAAAACCCGATGCAGGATGCGCCCAGCCCATGCCCCGCCCCCTCGCTGCCGCGCTCTGTGCGCTCGCCCTGGTCGCCGCCTGCACGCCCGAGCCGCCGCTGCCGCAGGCCGCACCGGCGCCGACGCTCGCGGGGGAAATCTCGCTGCGCGCGCCGCGCCCCGCCGAAGGCGCCTGCTGGGCGCATCAGATCCGCCCGGCGGTGATCGAAACGGTGACCGAGCAGGTGCAGGTGCGCCCCGAACAGCGCGACCCCAGCACCGGCGCAGTCACCCGCGCCGCCAGTTTCCGCACCGAGACCCGCCAGCAGATCGTGTCCGACCAGATCCCGATCTGGTTTCGCACCCTCTGCGACGAACAGATGACACCCGATTTCATCGCCTCGCTGCAACGTGCGCTGCGGGCGCGCGGGCTTTACCGGGGGCTTGCCAGCGGCGACCTCGACAGCGCCACCATCCGCGCGCTTGGCGCCTATCAGACCCCGCGCGGCCTGCCCAGCGCCACCCTCGCGCTTGCCACCGCGCGCGAACTGGGGCTGATCGCGTGGGAAACGCCGCGCTGAAACGAAAAGGGCGCCCGCTTGGGGCGCCCTTTCGTGTTTTCAGCCGCGCGCCTCACACCACCGGCAGCGCCACGAACCGCGGCTCGCCGTCACGCCGGATCAGCAGCAACACCGATTTGCGCCCCGCCGCGCGCGCTTCCTCGATCCGCGCATCCAGATCGCGCAGCGACGCCACCGGCCGCTGCCCCGCCTCGGTGATCACGTCACCCGCGCGCAGCCCGCGCTGATAGGCTTCGCTGTCCGAGGCAACCTCGGTGATGACCAGCCCCTGCGTGCCCGCCGGCAGGCCCAGATCCCCCGCCGATTGCGGGGTCAGCGGTTCCAGTGTCAACCCAAACAGACTGCGCGAGGTAGGCACTGGCGCCGTGCCCGTCACGGTCGCGCCTTCGCCTTCCGCCAACTCGCGCTGGCCAAGCGTCACCTTAAGGTTCACCTTGTCGCCGCGGCGCAACACCACAACCTCGACCTCCTGCCCTACCGGCGCATCCGCGACGCGGCGCACCAGATCGCGACTGTTGCGCACCTCGCCGCCATCAAAGCTGATGATGATGTCGCCCGCCTTGATCCCGGCATCCAGCGACGGCCCGGTCGGCACATCCGAAACCATCGCGCCGCGGGTGTTGCCCAGCGCCAAGGCCTCGGCCATGTCTGGGGTTACGTCTTGAATCTTCACACCCAGCCAGCCGCGGCGCGTGGTGCCATACTCTTGCAACTGCGCAACCACCTTTGAGACCACGTTCGAGGCCATCGAAAACCCGATCCCGATCGAACCGCCGTTGGGCGACAGAATCGCCGTGTTTACTCCGACCACTTCGCCGTCGAGGTTAAAAAGCGGCCCGCCCGAGTTGCCCCGGTTGATCGCGGCGTCGGTTTGCAGGTAGTCGTCATAGGTTCCGCTCAGTTCGCGGTTACGCGCCGAAATGATTCCGGCGCTGACCGAAAAGCCCTGCCCCAGCGGGTTGCCTACCGCCAGAACCCAGTCGCCCACACGCATCACGTCGCTGTCACCAAACGCCACGAACGGCAAGGCCTCGGTGCTTTCGACCTTCAACAGCGCAATGTCGGTTTTCGGGTCGGTGCCCACCAACTTCGCCGGCATCCTCTCGCCCGAAAAGAACTCGATCTCGATCTGGTCGGCGTCTTCGATGACGTGGTTGTTGGTCACGATGTAGCCATCAGCCGAAATCACGAAACCGGACCCAAGCGCATTTGATTCGCGCGGTGCGCTGGGGCCATTCGGGCCGTTGAAATCCTTGAAAAGATCCCCGAACGGCGATCCTTCGGGAAAGACCGGGTTGCCACCGATCGGCGCGCTGACGGTGGTGGTGGTGGTAATGTTGACCACCGCCGGGCTGACCTTTTGCGACAGATCGGCAAAACTGTCGGGCGCGGCACTTGCGCGAAACGGCACACCGGTGCCCAACGCCACCGCCACCCCCAGCAGAATGACCGGAAACAATCCCGCCAGCCCGCCCCTGCGGCGCGGTTCTGTCGGAACACTCAACGTCGATGCTGTCATTGCATTCACCTCTGAATGAAGTCTCCCGCCCGACAGCAGCCGGGCTTGGATCGTGTGTTCTACCTAGGAGCGGCGCTTTGCAAATGAAAGCCGGTCGCGCCCGCTCAAGCCTATGTGATATTGCGGCCAGTCTTTCAGGCGGCAAGCAAGCGCGCAAGCGAGATCAGCACCACGCCCGCCGCCAGCGCCGCCAGCCCCAGCGCCCGGCGCTGTTCCGCCGAAAGCCCGCGCAACAGATCAAGCGCCGCCACAATGCGCGAAGGGGCCAGCGCCAGCGCCAGCCCCTCCACCGTCAGTACCAGCCCGATCCCGAACAGGACCGCGCCGATCATTGCACCTGGTCCGACCGCAGATAGTCGAAGAACTGGCTGTCCGGCTGCATCACGATCGACGAGTTGCCCGGCTGCAACGCCCGTTCATACGAGGTAAGCGACCGCGTGAAGGCAAAAAACTCGGGGTCGCGCCCGAATGCCTCGGCATAGATCGCGTTGCGCTCGGCATCGGCCTCGCCGCGGATGATCTCGGCCTGCTTGCGTGCCTCCGAGGTCAACTCGATCACGGTTCGGTCGGCGGTGGCGCGCACCCGCTGCGCTGCCTCGCCGCCGCGTGCGATCTCGTCCGCAGCCTCTCGTTCACGCTCGGCGCGCATCCGCGCATAGGTGGCGCTCAGGTTCTGGTCGGGCAGATCGGTGCGCGTCAGGCGCACGTCGATCACGTCCACCCCCAGCGCTGCGGCCTGCCCCCTTGCGATGTCGCGGATCTGGTTCATCAGGTTGGTGCGGTCATTCGAAAGCACCGTGGTTGACGGCACCGAGCCCATCACCTGCCGGATCGCGTTCACGACAAGGTTCTGCAACCGATCCTGCGCAAGGCGAATGCCCTGCGTGCCGACCGCCTGCCGGAACTTGGTCACATCAACAATGCGCCAGCGCGCAAAGGCATCGACCACCAGTCGGCGGTCATCCAGCGGCGTCACCTCAAGCGGCGGCGTGAACAGGCTCAGAATGCGGTCGTCGTAGCGCACCAGCGACTGCACGAACGGCACCTTGAACGCCAGCCCGGCGGTTTCCTTGGTCGCCACGACTTCGCCGAATTGCAGCACCAGTACCTTTTCACGCTCGTCCACCACATAGACTGACGAAAGCCCCAGCGCAGCAATCGCCACGGCAACGGGAAGCAGCATGCTTGCACGCACCATCAGTTGTTTCCTCCCGTAGCCGGCCGGGTGGCAGTGCCGGGTATTGCCGCGCGGTTAAGCTCGTTCAGCGGCAGGTAGGGCACCACGCCGCCGTCTGCGCCTGAAACTCCGTCAAGAATGACCTTGTTCATGCCACCAAAAACTTTCTCCATTGTTTCCAGATACATACGACGCCTCGTCACCTCTGGCGCCTTGATGTATTCGGCATAGACAGCAAGGAAACGGCTGGTTTCGCCCTGCGCATCGTTGACCACCTGCGCGCGGTAGGCTTCGGCTTGCTCGCCCAGCCGGGCCGCCTCGCCCCGCGCCCCTGCGGTTACGGTGTTCGCGTAGGCGTCGGCTTCTTTTTCCAGCCGGTCACGCTCTTGCTGCGCGGCTTGCACCTGGCGGAAACTGTCGATCACCTCACGCGGCGGGTCGGCGCGGTCAAAGTTGATCCGCACCACCCGGATGCCCGACTGATAGCTGTCAAGCGTGCTCTGCACCGCCTGCAACAGATCGTTGCCGATGGCGCCGCGGTCGCGGTTCAAGATCGGCGCAAGCTCGCTGCGTGCGATGATGTCGCGCATCGCACTTTCGGCAACCGCGCGGATCGTGCCTTCCGGGTCAGCGAGGTTGAACAGGAACATGTCCGGCTCAATCACGTTCCAGACCACCTGAAACTCGATATCGACAATGTTCTGGTCGCGGGTCAGCATCAGCCCGCTGTCAAGCGCCCCGGCCCTGCCAGTGCCAATGTCGGTGGTCCGCTCGCCCGTCACCTGTACGATTTCCGCCTTGACCACGGGCCAGGGCGCAAAGTTCAGCCCCGGGTTTCCAACGCTGGTAAGCCGGCCGAAAGTCAGCTCGATCGAGCGTTCTTCGGGTTTCACCGTATACAGGGATGCATAGGTCCATACCGCCGCCGCAGCCAGCACCGCCAGCCCCAGCGTGCCCCGGGTAAACGCAGGGCCTGCGGGCAAGCCGCCGCCGTTGCCGCCGCCGCGGCGGTTGCCGCCGCGCCCGCCCATCAGCACGCGCAGCTGCTCGGTGCCCTTTTTCATGATCTCTTCGATCTCGGGTATCTGCCCGCCCTCGCCGGGCCTGCGCCCCGGCCTGCGGTCGGGGTCGCGGTCGTCGCCGTCATTGCCGCCGCCACCGCCGCCCCAGGGTCCACCATTGCTCATGAATTCCTCACCTTTCGTTATTCCGGTCATTGCGTCCAAACTGGGCACAAAACCTTGAAAATCAACCCATCCGCACGGGTTTTCGCATCGTGACCAGTTCTTCCGACATGCTCGGGTGCACCGCGCAGGTGCGGTCAAAGTCTTCCTTTGTAGCGCCCATCTTGATGGCAATCGCCGCCAGCTGGATCATCTCGCCAGCCTCTGGCGCTACGATGTGACAGCCCAGAACCTTGCGCGTCTCAACCGAAACCACCAGCTTCATCAAGACCTTGTGCCCGCGCCCCGCAAATGCCCCGCGCATCGGCTTGAACGTGGTCGCATATACCTCGATCGGTCCGGCCTTTTGCGCGGCCTCTTCGGTCATCCCCACCGTGCCCAGCTCACACGGCTGGGTGAATACCGCGCTGGCGACCAGGTCATGGTCGGGCTGGCGCGGCCGGCCGCCAAACACCGTATCGGCAAAAGCGTGCCCCTCGCGGATCGCCACCGGGGTCAGGTTGATGCGGTCGGTCACATCGCCCACCGCGTAGATCGAGGGCACAGCGCTCTGGCTCCAGGCATCGACGACGATCTCGCCCTTCTTGCCCAAGGTCACGCCCGCCTCGTTCAGCCCCAGCCCCTCGGTATTGGGCACCCGCCCGGTGGCATAGACCACCGCGCCAAAATCGGCCACGCTGCCGTCGATTGCCTTGACCCGCAGCTTGCCCGAAACCTTTTCGATCGCGGCCACGTCGGCGCCCAGCCGCAAGTCTACGCCGCCGGCAACCATTTGCTCGGCCACCAGCCCCCGCGCCTCAAGGTCGAACCCGCGCAAAACCTGCTCGCCCCGGTAAAACTGCGTTACCTTCACGCCAAGACCATTGAGAATGCAGGCAAACTCGCAGGCAATAAAACCGCCGCCAACAATCAGCACGCTCTCGGGCAGCACGTCGAACTTGAAGATCTCGTTCGAGGTGATCACATGCTCCGAGCCCGGAAACACGGGCACAAACGGTCGCCCGCCGGTCGCCACGAGTATCTGCCGCGCCCGCACCCGCGCGCCGGTCGCCAGCCGCACCGTCTGCGCGTCTTCCAGCACCGCGCGGCAATCGTGCACCGTCACCCCGGCGCCCTTCAGCCCGCTCCGATACGCGCTTTCAAGCCGATCCAGTTCGGCATCGAGCTTGCCCCGAAACGCCGCCCAGTCAAACGCGCCTGCCGTTACCTGCCAGCCATACGCCCGCGCCTCATCCATCGCCGCCGGAAAGCCCGAAGCAAAGACCATCAGCTTTTTCGGCACGCAGCCGCGGATCACGCAGGTGCCACCCATCCGGTATTCCTCGGCCAGCGCCACCTTTGCCCCGTGCTCGCCCGCGGCCACGCGCGCCGCGCGCACACCGCCCGAGCCGCCACCGATGACAAACAGATCAAAGTCAAAATCGCTCATTCGCCCATCTCCGAAAACAGATTCTCGCTTTCGACAAACTCGACCTTGTCATGCTCGACCGTGCCCAGGTTGATGTCGCGAATCTCGATCCGGCCGTCACCCTGCCCGATGATCACGACATCGCAGATGTCGATGAACAGCCCGTTTTCCACCACGCCGGGGATCTGATTCAGAACCAGCGCCAGCTGCCGCGCATTACCGATGCGGTTCAGGTGCAGATCGACGATATAGTTGCCCTCGTCGGTAATGAACGGCTTTTGCCCGTTAAGCCGCAGCGCGCTGGTGCGGCCCAGCACGTCCATGCTCACCAGCGTCTCCTCCAGCAGCGCCCGCGTTGTCTGCCAGCCAAACGGAATCACCTCGACCGGCAACGGAAAGCCGCCCAGCTGCGCCACTTCCTTTGCCGCGTCGGCAATCACGATCATCTGGTCGCTCGCGGTCGCCACGATCTTTTCGCGCAGCAATGCGCCGCCGCCGCCCTTGATCAGGTTCAACTGCGGGTCGAACTCGTCGGTGCCGTCGATCGTCAGATCAAGCCATTTTGCCTCATCAAGGTCGATGATCTCGATTCCCACCTGCCGCGCAAGGTCGGCCGTGCGCGCCGAGGTGGCAACACCGCGGATCCGAAGGCCCTCCTCGCGCACCAGATCGCCCAGGCAGCGCACCATCCAGGCCGCAGTCGAGCCGGTTCCAAGCCCCACCTTCATGCCATCTTCGACAAATTCAACCGCCCGGCGGGCGGCGGCAAACTTGGCCTTGTCGATGGGGGAAAGCTCAGCGGGCATCGGTCGGGCTCCTCGTGTGGGTCGCGTCGGTTATAGGCAATCGGGTGCGCACGTGCGAGGCCGAATCTTGCCCCGCGCGCCCAACCTTGGCCCGCGCCGCGCAAATCGGGTGGCAAAGGTCGCTTTCCGACCTTGCGCGCGCGCCGCGCTCGGGCACTCTGGGCCACCACGGGCCATGGGAGTGCAAAATGTTCCTCAGCGTGTTCGATCTTTTCAAGGTCGGGGTCGGCCCCTCGTCGTCGCACACCATGGGGCCAATGGTCGCCGCCGCGCGCTTTCTTGCATTGCTGCGCGCGTCGCCCTTTCATGCCCGAGGGTTGCGCGCCAGCCTCCACGGCAGCCTCGCCTTCACCGGCAAGGGCCACGCCACCGACCGTGCCACCATCCTGGGCCTCGCGGGCTTCGCGCCCGACACCTATGAGGCCGAAGCCGCCGAGGCCACCCTTGCCGCCAACCGCGCAAGCCTTACCCTCACGCCCCCGGGCCTGCCCGTGCTGCACTTCGACCCCGCCCGCGATCTTGTGTTCGACTACGGCGCAGCGCTGCCCGGCCACGCCAACGGCATGATCCTGATGGCGACCGACGCGCAGGGTGACGTGATCATGCAGGAAACCTATTACTCCATCGGCGGCGGTTTCGTGCTCAGCGCCACCGAAGCCGCCGCCGTCACCGCAGCCGAACTTGAGGCCCCCTCGCCCGTGCCCTACCCGTTCCGCACCGCATCCGAAATGCTTGCCATGGCCCGCGCCTCGCGGCTTACCATCGCCGCCATGAAGCGCGCGAATGAGCGGGTGTTTCGCTCCGAAGCGAAGATCGATGATGGCCTCACTCGCCTCTGGCAGGTGATGTACACCTGCATGAATCGCGGCCTCGCGGCCGAAGGCACCCTGCCGGGCGGGCTCAAGGTCAAACGCCGCGCACATGCGATTCACCAAAGCCTCATGGCCGAGCGCGGCCACAACCTCACCGCGCCCCACACCATCAACGACTGGATGCTGACCTACGCCATGGCGGTGAACGAGGAAAACGCCGCCGGCGGGCAGGTCGTCACCGCCCCTACCAATGGCGCGGCCGGGGTGCTGCCCGCCGTGATCCGCTACTGGCTCGATCATGTGCCCGGCGCCACCGCCGCGCGGGTGGGCGAGTTCCTCCTGACCGCCGCCGCCATTGGCGGCCTGATCAAACGCAACGCCTCGATCTCGGGCGCGGAAGCGGGCTGTCAGGCCGAGGTCGGCTCCGCCGCCGCAATGGCCGCCGCAGGCCTTGCTGCGGTGCTGGGCGGCAGCCCCGAGCAGATCGAGAACGCCGCCGAAATCGCGCTCGAACACCACCTCGGCATGACCTGCGACCCGGTGCGCGGCCTTGTGCAGGTGCCCTGCATCGAGCGCAACGGCCTTGGCGCGATCAAGGCGGTCTCTGCCGCCAGCCTCGCGCTGCGCGGCGATGGCATCCACCTCGTGCCGCTCGATTCCGCCATCGAGACCATGCGCCAGACCGGTCGCGACATGCACGCGCATTACAAGGAAACCTCGCTCGGCGGCCTTGCGGTGAACGTGCCCAACTGCTGAGGCGCGGGCGCCGCACCCACCCTGCCGCGCGCAGAATGCTTCGGTCCAATTCTCCACCTTTTCAGCGCCGTCGCTCGAAATGTGCCCGATACGCATTCCCGCTTGCCGCCCCGGCGCGCCCAGGCTAGCGCTTTTGCATGACCCACGCAGACCGCATCTTGCCCGGCGTCGCGCTGATGATCGCGTTTTGCGTCATCGCGCCCCTGATCGACGTCGCCGCCAAACTCGCCGCCCAAGAGGTGTCGGTCGGGGCTGTCACACTTGGCCGCTTCGTGGTGCAGGCTGCGTTGATGGCGCCGATCATCACGCTCTTGCGGCTCGATTGGCGCATGAGCCGCCGCGCCTTCTGGCTTACCCTCGCGCGCGCCGCCGTCAACATCGGCTCGACCTACACCTTCGTTGCGGCGGTCAAGGTCATGCCGATCGCCGATGCGCTGGCGATCGTCTTTGTCGAACCCTTCATCATCCTTTTGATCGGCAAGCTGGTGATGGCCGAACAGGTCGGCCCGCGCCGGCTCGGCGCCGCCGTGGTGGGCTTTGTCGGCGCGCTTTTCGTGATCCAGCCTTCGTTCGCCGTGTTCGGCGCGGTCGCGCTTTTTCCGCTCGGTACCGCCTTCTTCTTTGCCCTCTACATTCTTCTCACCCGGGCGCTCAGCCGACACATGCACCCGGTGACGATGCAGATGCACACCGCCCTTGTCGCCACCGCCATCTGCCTGCCGCTGCTGGTGCTGGGCACCGCGCTGGGCGAACCATCGCTGTCGCTGGCGCCGCCGCAGGGCATCTTCTGGCTTTGGGTGTTCTGCGTCGGTCTTGCCGCCACCGTCAGCCATATGGCGATGACCTACGCGCTGAATTGGGCGCCCTCCGCCACGCTGGCGCCGCTTCACTATCTGGAAATCGTCACCGCCACGCTGTTCGGCTTTCTGGTGTTCGGCGATTTTCCGAACCTGCTCACCTGGATCGGCATCGCCATTATCGTCGCCTCGGGGCTTTACATCATCTATCGTGAACAGTGGGTGGCACGCCAAGCCCGGCAAGCGCTGCGTGCAGGCACCCCCGCGGCAGCAGCACCAGCATCGGCCCCGCGAGACTGAGCCGCACCGCGCCCAATGCTTCGTTCGAGGTGCCAATCCGCCCCGCCGGGTTGAAATCGTCCCCCTCCAGCCCCCAGCGCAGACCCTCGGCTCGGCCCCGCACCCTGCCCATCGGGAACAGCGAAAGCCGGGTGCCGGGCACAAGGTCCAGCGCCACTTCGGGCGGCGCCAGAAACGCCACATCTTCCGCCCCGACCCACACCAGCCGCCGCCCCGGATGCCGCGCCAGCACGCTCATCGCCGACAGCGTGTGATCGAGCCGCCCGCCGCCGAACCCGACCGCCAAAAAGAAAGGCGCCTCGACATGGGTCAGGCACTTGTCAAAATCGGTGCTGTCTTGCTCGTCGATCCGAAAGAGCCGCGCTGGCGGAATTACTGCCCGGGCGGCGGGCGAAATCGAATCCATATCGCCCAACACCGCCTCGGGGTGCAGCCCCAGCGCCAACGCTCGGTCAGCCCCGCCATCGGCCGCCACAAGACACGGCGCAATTGTCAACGCCTGCGTAACACAGGCAGCGCTTGCCTCGCCCCCGCCCAATAGCGTGACCCCCAGCGCGGAATGGACAAGACAGCTGTTCATGCCGATACTGATGCCGAATAAGGCGCCCGCGCACAACCGGGGCCGGAATGAATCCTTTCCTTCGCCGCAATTGGTTCACGGTTAAGAACCAATTGGCAATGATGGTAGGCACTGTAAGTATCGAAGAAAGCGAGTCTCTCATGGTTGGTGCCAGCAAGATTTTGACCGTTTCATACGGCACATTCTCATGCACGCTGGAGGGTTTTGACGAGCCTTTTTCGACGATGAAGGCAATTGCCGAATACTTCCGCGATCTTGCGGCGGATGACCGCTACTTTGGCGCCGAACCGCCCACCCCCGACGCGGAAATGCTGCACCGCATCGCCGAGCGCGAAATGCACCGCCGGGTTGAAGCCAAGATCGGCGCGCATGGCATTACACTGCGCCCGCAAGAGCCGTTTTCGCCGATCGCCGCCAAGCCGGACCCCGAGAGTGTGCAAGCGCAACCCGGCATCTCCGCCGAAGAATCGGCGCCCGAGCCGCAATCCGCCGTTGCCGCGGCACCAGCGCAGCACGCGCTTTTGGCGCCCGAGGCTGGGTCAATCGAAGATTCGGTCGCCGCAAAACTTGCGCGCATCCGCGCCGCAGTTGCTGGCGCCCGAGTTGCAGCCGCGCAGCCCGTCTATGAAGACGAACCGACCAGCGCCGACTTTTTCGCCGCCGCACCCGATGGCGACTTTGGCTTCGACATCGACCTCGGCGGCCCTCTGCAAAGCGAGCCCGAGCAAGACCAGATCGCGGTCAAACCCGAAACCTCTGCTTCCGACGCAGCACCCGCGCCGGTTGCCGAGGCCGCTGCCAGTGTCGACGCCGCACCCGACGCTGCATCTGATGCAGCGCGCCAACAGCGCCGTGCAATCCGGCGCGCTGCCCGCACGGCAAACGCGCTGGCCGCGCTGACCAACGCCGCGGCCCCGGCTGATGCCGCAGCGCCCGAAGCCGTGGCCGACGCCGCTGCCGAGGCACCCGCCGAGGAACCTTTCGAGGCAGACCTTGTTGCGCCCGAAACCGAGGCAGCCACCGAGGATCTGTCATTTGACAATCTCGATGCCAATGCCATCGGCATCGATCAGCCGGACGAAGAACCAAGCGCCATATTCGCACCCGAGACCGCGCCGACAGATACACTTCTGCCAGACGCTTTTGAGGGTGAAGTCGAGGCCGCAGCGGAACCCGAACCGGAAGACGCCGCGCCACAGGCCGCAGAGCCGCAAGCCGCCGCCGAACCCGGCGACGAAACCGGTATTGCCGAGGTGCTTGGCATATCGGCCGCCGAAACCGCCGACGCACCCGCGCCGGAAATGGACTTCGCGCCCGAAACAGACGCCGTCGCCGAAACCGCCGACGACGCCAACATCTGGGACGATGCCGAGCCTGACGAGGCCTATCTCGAAGCCACCCCGCCCGAGCCCGAACCACAGGCCGAGAAACCGCGCCCGCGTGCCCGCGTCATTACCGTGCGCCGCGCCGAGACGCCGGCGGTAGACGCCCCGGCCCCGGCCGAGGCAGATGCGGCGCCCCCGGCCGATGCCACCGAGCCCAACGACGCCGACACACTTGCAGCGGTCAGCGCCGCCCTGGCAGAGCCTGACCCGCGCGCGGAAGAAGCCGTCTTGCTTTCTCCCGAGGACGAAGCCGAACTCGCGCGCGAGTTGGCCGAACTCGAAGCCGAAACCGCGCCTGCGCCCGCCAAGGCCAACGCCGGCGACAACGACGACGACGTTGACGAGAACCTGTTTGCCGCGATCCACGGCGAACCTGCAGCGGCGCCAGAACCGTCCGTGCGCTTCGATCCGAATACGGATAGCATCGAGATCGCGGCCGTCGCCGCCCCGCGCGCGCCACGCGAAGCCGCCGCCGAGCCTGCCGAGACCGACCTAACGCGGCTGATCACTGAAACCAATGCAAAGCTGCAGGGCAAAGAAAACCGCCGCCGTTTTTCGGCCATCGCCCATTTGAAGGCCGCGGTGGCGGCAACCGTGGCTGACCGCAAGCTGCGCAGTGCCGATGAAGCCGCTGCCGCAGAGGCAGATGAGGCGCGCGACCTTGAGCGTTACCGCGATGATCTGACAAAGGCGGTGCGCCCGCGCCGCCCTGCCACTGCCGAAGCCGCAACCCAACGGCCCGCCGCGCCAGAGCATCGGCCCGCGCCGCTGGTCCTCGTTTCCGAGCAGCGCATTGACCGGGCGCGCGTTGCCCCGGCCTCGGAACAGCATGTGATCCGACCGCGCCGTGTCAGCGTGGGTCAGGCCGCCGCCGCCCTGCGCGACGATGACGATGCGGAGGAATTCGACGAAACGCCGATGGCGCCGTCGGAGGCGCGCAACTTTGCGGAATTTGCCGAGCGCCTTGGCGCGCGCGAATTGCCTGAATTGCTCGAGGCCGCCGCCGCCTATACCGCCCGTGTCGAAGGGCAGCCGCACTTCTCGCGCCCGCAGATCATCCGCAAGGTGGCGGCGCTGGCAACGGCAGATGGATACGACCGCGAAGCCGGGTTGCGCAGCTTTGGAAGACTGCTGCGCCAGGGCAAGATCGCCAAGGTCAAGCGCGGCCAATACGCAATCACCGAGGCGTCACGTTTCTACCCGCCTGCGGCAAGCGCCCGCTGAACCGGGCGGCTAGAGCACCATACGGTAGCGTATATGCCCGTCGTCGCGCGCGATGCTGTCATATAGCTGGCGCGCGCGCGCGTTGGCCTGATCGGTCAGCCAATAAAGCCGCGCCCACCCGCGCGCGCGGCCCAAGGCAACCAGATCGCTGATCAGCGCCCGCCCGACACCCTGCCCGCGCGCGCCTTGGGCAACAAAAAGGTCTTCAAGGTACCCATCCGGCCCCACCGTCCAGGTACTCAGATGCCAATGGTGTGCCGCAAAGCCCAGCAGCCGCCCCTCCGATACCGCCAGCCGCAGCCCGAGCCGCGTGTCCGGGTCGAGCGCACGCGCCCAAGTCGCATCGGTGATCTCCGGCGCAAGATTCACCCCGTAGAACGCAAGGTAATCTGCCCAAAGCCCGCGCCAGGCGGCCTCATCGGCCGCCGCCGCATCGCGAATCTCAACGCTCATCAGCGTTCGGCGGCGCATCGGGGTCGGCTTTGCCGACGCCAAGGAACACCCGGCGGAACGGCAGTATCCAGACCACGCCCAGCACAAGATAGACCAGCATTTCAAGGCCGATCGGCATGCGGCCATAGCTGCGGTCCCACCATGCGATCAGGGCCAGCGCGGTCACGATCCAGGCGGGCATCACCACCAGCAGCACCAAAAGCGAAAGACGGCGGCGGGTGCGGTATTTCATCATGGCTCAATCCGAAAACGGGTCGGTGACAAGAATTGTATCGTCGCGCTCGGGGCTGGTCGAAAGCATCGCCACCGGGCACTGGATCAACTCTTCGATCCGGCGCACATATTTCACCGCCGCAGCGGGCAGGTCGGCCCAGCGACGGGCGCCCGCGGTGCTTTCGGCCCAACCCTCCATCTCTTCATAAATCGGCGTGACATTCGCCTGCAACGCGGCGGCGGTGGGCAGATAGTCATACTGCACCCCGTCGATTTCATACCCCACGCAGATCTTCAGCGTCTTGAACCCGTCGAGCACGTCAAGCTTGGTCAGCGCAATGCCCTTGGCGCCCGAAATCGCACAGGTCTGGCGCACCAACACCGCATCGAACCAGCCGCAGCGCCGCTTGCGCCCGGTGACGGTGCCAAACTCGTGCCCGCGCTTGCCCAGCGTCTCGCCGTCGACATCAAACAACTCGGTCGGAAACGGGCCTTCACCAACGCGCGTGGTATAGGCCTTCACGATTCCCAGCACGAAGCCGATGGCGTTGGGGCCAAGCCCGGTGCCCGAGGCCGCCATGCCCGACATCGTGGTGGATGAGGTGACATAGGGATAGGTGCCGAAATCGACATCCAGAAGCGCCCCCTGCGCGCCCTCGAACAAGATCCGCTTGCCCGCCCGGCGCGCCTCGCCGAGCACTTTCCAGACCGGCTGCGCGAAGGGCAAGAGCTTGGGCGCGATGGCCTTGAGCTTCGCAGTCAGCTCGGCCCGGTCGATGGGCGTTGCCCCGAGCCCCACCCGCAGCGGGTCATGATGCGCCAGCAGGCGGTCGATGCGCGCCTCAAGTGTTTCGTCATCACCAAGGTCGGCCACGCGGATGGTGCGCCGCCCCACCTTGTCTTCATACGCAGGGCCGATGCCGCGCCCGGTGGTGCCGATCTTGGCCTTGCCCGCCGCTTCCTCGCGCAACTTGTCCAGATCCTGATGCAGCGGCAGGATCAGCGGCGTATTCTCGGCGATCATCAGGTTTTCGGTGGAAATCTTCACCCCCTGCGCCGCCAGCTTGTCAATCTCGGCAAACAGCGCCCATGGATCAAGCACCACGCCGTTGCCGATCACCGCCAGCTTGCCCGGCCGCACGATGCCGGAGGGCAAGAGCGAGAGCTTGAACACGGTGCCGTTGATCACCAGCGTGTGGCCCGCGTTGTGGCCTCCCTGAAACCGTGCGATTACATCGGCGCGTTCGCTCAGCCAATCGACGATCTTGCCCTTGCCCTCGTCGCCCCACTGGGCGCCGACCACCACCACGTTGGCCATGTTCTTCTCCTCGGATCCGCAACCGCCGGAGATATAGCGAGGCGCGCCCAGCGAGGAAACCGCAAACTGCCGCCCCGGCTTGCCTTGGACCAAATATCCCCGCCGGAGGCACTTATTGACGCCACTCCGCTCCGCGGGGGATATTTGACCCAAGGCAAGCCCAAGGGTGGGCGTGAAACGGCCTTGCACGGCGGCGCCCATGCGCCTAGATAGGCGCGTCATTCGTCAACGGGCCCGGGGTCTCATGGAAAACGTCATTCTTACCGTCCACCTGATCCTCGCGCTTTTGCTGATCGGCGTCGTGCTGTTGCAGCGTTCGGAAGGCGGCGGGCTTGGCATGGGTGGGGGCGGCGGCGGCGGCGGTGTGATGACCGGGCGGCAGGCAGCCAACGCGCTTTCCAAGCTGACCTGGATCTTTGCCGTGGGCTTCATCATCACCTCGATCTCGCTCACCTTGATCGCCGCGCGCAACGCCTCGACCGCCTCGGTGGTCGATACCGGCACGGTTGAGGCACCCGCCCCGGCCACGCCCCCGACGTTGCCGGGGTTGACCCTGCCTGCGCTGCCCTCGGATTCGCCCGCCACGCCGCCGCCCGCAAACTGACGGTAGCACAACTATTTGGGCAAGACGCCGCGGCTACACCAACAGCTTGCGGTGCAGTTGCGGGGCGGGCGCGAATCTGATAAGCGTCAAATCCCGTAGTGCAGGGCCTGGGCGGCCCCGCAAGACAGAGTTTCTTGAACCGACTACGGGGGCATCCGACATGGCGCGTTATGTATTCATCACCGGCGGCGTGGTGTCTTCGCTTGGCAAGGGGCTGGCTTCGGCAGCCTTGGGCGCGCTGTTGCAGGCGCGCGGATTTTCGGTGCGGCTGCGCAAACTTGACCCCTACCTGAACGTCGATCCAGGCACCATGAGCCCGTTCGAGCATGGCGAGGTGTTCGTGACCGACGACGGCGCCGAAACCGACCTCGACCTTGGCCATTACGAGCGCTTCACCGGGGTGGCGGCGCGCAAGACCGACAGCGTTTCATCGGGCCGCATCTATTCCAACGTGCTGGAAAAAGAGCGGCGCGGCGCCTACCTTGGCAAGACCATTCAGGTCATTCCGCATGTGACGAATGAAATCAAGGAGTTCCTCGACATCGGCGATGACGAGGTCGATTTCATGCTGTGCGAGATCGGCGGCACGCCCTACCTTGCCGCAAGCGGCGAGTTGAAAACCAAACCCACGCAGCACTCGGTGAAAGAGCTTCGCTCGATCGGCATTGCGCCCGATATTCTGGTCTGTCGGTCCGAGCATCCGATTCCGGAAAAGGAACGCGCCAAGATTGCGCTCTTTTGTAACGTGCGCCCCGATGCCGTGATCCCGGCCTATGACCTCAAGACCATCTACGACGCGCCGCTGGCCTATCACCGGGCCGGGCTTGACCGCGCCGTGCTCGACGCTTTCCAGATTTCCCCGGCGCCGCGCCCCGACATGGCGCGCTGGGAAGACGTGATGGACCGCATCCAGAACCCCGAGGGCGAGGTGCGGGTGGCGATCGTGGGCAAATACGTGGCGCTGGAAGACGCCTACAAGTCGATTGCCGAAGCGCTGACGCATGGCGGCATGGCCAACCGCGTCAAGGTGCGCGCCGAATGGATCAACGCCGAGATCTTCGAAGCCGAAGACCCGGCGCCGCATCTGGAGCGTTTCCACGCGATTCTGGTTCCCGGCGGCTTTGGCGAGCGCGGCACCGAGGGCAAGATCAAGGCGGCGCAGTTTGCCCGCGAAAAAGGCGTGCCCTATCTTGGCATCTGCCTTGGCATGCAGATGGCAGTGATCGAGGCGGCGCGCAATCTTGGCGGCGTGGCGGATGCGGGGTCGGAAGAGTTTGACAACGAAGCTGGCAAAAAGCGTTTCACGCCCGTTGTTTACCACCTCAAGGAATGGGTGCAGGGCAACCACAAGGTGGAGCGCAAGCTCGATGACGACAAGGGCGGCACGATGCGGCTGGGGGCCTATACCGCCGTGCTGAAACCCGGATCGAAGGTTGCAGGCATCTACGGCACCACCGAAATCGAAGAGCGCCACCGCCACCGCTACGAGGTTGACGTGAAATACCGCGAGCGGCTTGAGGCCTGCGGCATGGATTTCAGCGGCATGAGCCCCGATGGCCGCCTGCCCGAGATCATCGAATACCGCGACCATCCGTGGTTCATCGGGGTGCAGTTCCACCCGGAACTGAAAAGCAAACCCTTCGCGCCGCACCCGCTCTTTGCCGATTTCATCCGCGCGGCACTGGAAACCAGCCGACTGGTGTGAACCCGCTCTTGCAGCTGTGATGTTTTGTCATCCCCGCGGTGCTTGCCTCGCGCGCCGAGGCAGCGCACATTCTGACCATCGGGAGGCAGCATGGTCACCACTGGGTTCGGGGCAAAGATCGGGTGTGTGTTGGCGGCGTGTGCTTTTGCCGCGGCCGCAGAAGCGGGCGGCATAGCCGTTGTTGAGTGCGACGTGCTGAACCTGCCGGTGCAGATCGATTTCGAGAATTTTCCGCGGGTCGTCAACGGCACCAAGTATGACGACCTTCTCAGCTTTCCCGGCGCCACCATCGGCGAGCGTTTCGCGGGGCAGGCGCTGGCCGAGTTTCGCACCTTCGATTTGCTGGATCTGAACGCCAGCGCGCCGCTTCGGCTGCTGGCGGGCGCGCCGGGGCAAAACCTTTCGGTCGAAGCACGCGGCCAGCGCCAGAACACGCTTTACGGCGTTGGCCCACTGGGGTTCGAACGCAAGAGCGGTTCGGGCGAGGGTGCGATTTCCATATTGTTTACGGCGGACCAGCAAGCCATCGGCGCAAGTTTCGAGCTTGAGATGGCCTATGCGGGGTCGCCGCCGCCGGGTTCCGTGCGGATCGCGTTTTTCGGCCGCGACGCCGCGCTGCTGGGTGAAGTGTCGTTCAGCGGGCAAGGCCGCACCCGGGCGTGCTTTCAGACCGAAGGCGCGGGCATTGCCGGGGTTTCGATCACCAACACCGACATTCAGGGCATTTCCATCGACGACATCGCTTTTTCGAATGTGCCGGTGCTGGGCTGACGCCGTTCAGGGCGCCAGCGCAAGTGTCAAGGCAAGCACCGTTCCGTCCGCCTGCAAGGCGGCACCCGCCACGTCCGATAGCCTAAGCACTGCGGAATCGCGCCGGGTCAGGGTCAGCGCCGGGGCAACCCTTGGTGCGTTGTTGAGCCACGCGGACGGCGCCGCGAGCACCAGCGGCGCGTCGCCATCATGCAGGATTTCCAGCGTCAGCCCACCGATTTCGACCGAAGCGCCAAGGTCCAGCGCCTCGACATCGTGCCCGAGGGCTGCGAAGCGGCGCGCGTCAAACAGAAGGTGCAGCGCCACGCCAGAGCCCGTTTGGGCTGCGGCCAGCCCCAGTGGCGCGTTGCCCGGAAGCGCCGCTCCGAGCGCGACCAGTTCGGTTTTTGCGCTGTATTCCAGCCAGCTATTGTCCTCGCCGCCATCGCAGAGCGCCGCCGAGGTCACCTCGAAATACCTTGCGACAATGGCCATGACCGCGCTCTTCTTTTCTTCGCAGTCGCTCATCGACGAGATTTCGACCCGGTAGAGCGCTGAAACCGGCGCAGCCGCGCCGCCCGCCGCCACCGCCAGAATGTCCGAGGTGAACACCACGAAACGGCTATCGGCACGACACCCGGCAAGCGCCGCAACCAAGACGAAAAGCCCTGCCCAATATGCACGCATCGCCACCCCCAAAAGCCACCTGCGCGGCAGGATACGCCGTTGCCGCAACCGATCAAGTTGCATTGCCGGTTGCCACCGCCGCGCTGTCGCGCCACGCTGCACCAAAGTGGAGGATGCCCATGCCCAAAGGATACTGGATTGGCCATGTCACGGTCAGTGACCCCGCCGCCTACGAAGCCTATCGGCAGGCCAATGCCCCGGCCTTCGCTAAATACGGCGCGCGCTTTCTGGTGCGTGGTGCTGCGCAAGAGGTGGTCGAAGGCCAGTTGCGGCCGCGCGCGGTGGTGATCGAGTTTCCCAGCCTTGAGGCGGCACAGGCCTGCTACGCCAGCCCCGAATATCAGGCCGCGCGCGCGGTGCGGCTGCCGGTATCGCTCGCAGACTTGTGCATCGTGGAAGGCTGGGCGGGCTGAATCCGCCTTGCCGCGCGGCAGCCCGCGGCTATAGTCGATCCATGTTGAAAGATTTTCTGAAACGCTTGCTGGCGCCCACCCCGGAAGCGCCAAACGTGCCCGAGCGCGAGGTTGCGCTGGCGGCGCTGTTGGTGCGAATCGCGCGCGCCGACGGCCATTATGACGCCGACGAGAAGGTGCGCATCGAGCGTGTTCTTGCCGTGCGCGACGGGCTCGGCCCTGCCGAGGCTGAAGCGCTGCGGCTGCGCGCCGAAGAGATCGAGGCCGAGGCCACCGACACCGTGCGTTTTACCCGCATGCTCAAGTCCATGGTGCCGCTCGAAGACCGCGCGGGGGTGATCGAGGCGCTGTGGGAGGTGGCCTTGGCAGATGGCAAGCGCGGCGCCGAGGAAGATGCGCAAATTCGCCTTGCCGCGAACTTGCTGGGTATCAATGACCGCGATTCGGCGCTGGCGCGGCGGCGGGTGCGGGCAAGGTTGGGCTGAGGAATGCAGACGCGGCCAATCGCCAAAGGCAAATCGCGCAATGTCTTGAGGTAAACCGCCACTCGGACGTTGCAATCGACCACAAAATCGCGCCCAATGGCCGGAATGAACCAACACGAGACCAAAGTGACAGCCCTGCCACCCGTCATTGAAATCAAAGATCTGCACAAAGCCTATGGCACGCTTGAGGTGCTCAAGGGCGTTTCGCTGACCGCCGAGCGCGGCAAGGTTGTCAGCCTGATCGGCTCGTCTGGCTCGGGCAAATCCACGCTTCTGCGCTGCTGCAACCTGCTGGAAGACAGTCAGGCGGGCGAGGTTCTGTTTGAGGGTGAGGCGGTGAAATGGCGCGGCCACGGGCTGCACCGCCACCCCGCCGACCGCGCGCAAGTGGTCCGCTTTCGCACAAACCTTGCGATGGTGTTCCAGCAGTTCAACCTCTGGTCGCACATGTCGGTGCTGCAAAACGTCATGGAAGCGCCGCTGACTGTGCTGCGCGAAAGCCGCGAGACGGTGGAACCGCGCGCCCGTGCGCTGTTGGAAAAGGTCGGCATCGGCGAAAAGGCCGACAACTGGCCGGCGCAGCTTTCGGGCGGCCAGCAGCAGCGCGCGGCGATTGCCCGCGCGCTGTGCATGCAGCCCAAGGCACTGTTGTTTGATGAACCCACCTCGGCGCTCGACCCTGAATTGCAGGCCGAAGTGGTGAAGGTCATCAAGGACCTCGCGGGCGAGCACCGCACCATGATCCTTGTCACCCACGACATGCGGCTGGCCGCCGATGTGTCGAACCACGTCATCTTCCTCCATCAGGGCCGGATCGAGGAAGAAGGGCCGCCAACGGCGCTTTTCGGGGCGCCGCGTTCGGAACGGCTTAAACAATTCCTATCCGCGACGATGGTCGCGTAACCTGCCAAGAAACCACCCAACGGGAGTTCCAACATGAAGAAACTGATCCTGATGACCGCCGTTCTCGCGCTGAGCGCGGGCGTGGCAACCGCCCAAACCGTGCGCATGGGCACCGAGGGCGCCTACCCGCCCTACAACTTCATCAACGACAAGGGCGAAGTTGACGGCTACGAGCGTGAATTGGGCGACAAGATGTGCGAACTGGCGGGCCTGACCTGCGAATGGGTCACCACCGACTGGGACAGCATCATCCCCAACCTCTTGTCGGGCAACTATGACACCATCATCGCTGGCATGAGCATTACACCTGAGCGCGGCGAAGTGGTTGATTTTACGCAAAACTACATCCCGCCGGCGGCTTCGGCCTATGTCGGGCTAAAGGCGGACGCGAACATCGGTGGCCGCGTCTCGGCGCAGGTCGGCACCATTCAGGCCGATTACGTCGCACAAAGCGGCGCCACGCTGCTGGAATTCGCCACGCTCGATGATACCGTTGCCGCCGTGAAAAACGGCGAGGCCGATGCCGTGTTTGCCGACAAGGACGCGCTTTTGCCCTTCGTCGCCGAATCGATGGGCGAATTCGTCTGGGCGGGTGAAGAGGTTCAGCTTGGTGGCGGCGTCGGCATGGCGCTGCGCAAGACCGATACCGAGCTGCGCGACAAATTCGATGCAGTCATCACCACGCTCAAGGCCGACGGCACCATCAACGCGCTGATCACCAAATGGTTCGGCGACGAAGCCGTGCTGTTCTAAGCCAATTGCGGCAGGTTGGGGGGCCACCCCCTGACCTGCCGCGCACCCCATCATGTTCGCAAGCTGCGCCGACCCAAAGACGCTGGAGGGCCTGAACTGGCTCCTGTGCTACCTGACCACAGGCAAGCAGGTGCTGTTCTATCAGTCGTTCCTGACCGTGCTCACGCTGATTGCCATCACCGCGCCGATCGCGCTGGCCTTCGGCTTTGGCGGTGCGCTGGCCGCGCGCTCGCATGTGGCGCCGCTGCGATGGGTCGGCAAGGGCTACACCGCAATGGTGCGCGGCGTGCCCGATATCGTGTTCTTTCTGTTTGTGCCGGTGGCGCTCGATCAGGGTCTGGAATGGATCCGGCACAAGACGCTTTGCCCGGAATGGACCGCGCCGGTGCGGCAGGGCAGCGATTTCGTGGTCTGTGCCGCCGCCAAGCTGCCGCTTTCCTCGAGCCCGCAATCGGTGCACGAGATTTATGGCTTCGTGCTCGCAATCATTGCGTTTTCGGTGGTGTTCGGCGCCTTCGCGGCGAATGTGCTCTATGGCGCCATGCAGGCGGTGCCGCAACCGCAACTGGAAACCGCCGAAGCTTACGGCATGAGCCGCCGACAGGTCAGCCGCCGAATCCTTATTCCGCAGATGTGGGTCTATGCGTTGCCGGGCCTTTCCAACCTGTGGATGATTCTGATCAAGGCCACGCCGCTCCTGTTCCTGCTCGGTGTTGCCGACATCGTCTATTGGGCGCGCGAGCTGGGATCGCGCAAATCGGCGATCTACGATTTCCCGCACCCCGACTGGCGGCTTTGGTATTTCCTCGTGCTGCTGGTGTTCTACCTCGCCATGACCAAGGTTTCCGAGGTCGTTCTGCGCCGCGTCACCGCGCGGCTGACGCGCGGGCAGGCGACCATGGCGGGCGAAGCGATGCGAAAGGCGGGCGCATGAGCTGCGGCCAGATCATCCTTGATTACGGCCTGCGCTCGATCGGTATCGGCGCGCAGTTGATGCCGCGCGGCGAATTCACGCTTTGCCACCAGTTCACGCTGATCGGCTCGGGCCTTTTATGGAACGTCTATTTCGCGGCTCTTGCGCTGACCTTCGGCTTTTTCGCGGCCACCGGGCTTGCGCTTGCCAAATCGGCCCGCTCGCGCTGGCTGCGCAAACCTGCGGAATGGTTCATCTTCGTGTTCCGCGGCTCGCCCCTCTTCATCCAGTTCTTCCTCGCCTACGAGGCGCTGGTGATGCTGCCGCGCGCGGGCATCGACATCTTTGGCCTCACCATCGCAACTTCATGGCTGACCAAGGCCTGGGCGGGGGCGCTGATCGTGCTTTTCCTCAACACCGCCGCCTATAGCGCCGAAATCTTTTACGGCGCGCTGATGGCGGTGCCCAAGGGCGATATCGAGGCCGCCGATGCCTATGGCATGACCGGCTGGACCCGCTTTCGCCGTGTGCTCTGGCCGACCATGCTGCGGCTTGCGTGGCCCAGCTACACCAACGAGGCGATCTTTCTGTTCCACGCCACCACGCTGGTATTCTTTTCCGGCTTTCCGTCGTTCCAGCAAAAGGGCGACGCGCTTTACTATGCGAAGTTTTTCGCAGACAAGACCTTCAACCCCTTCGTGCCCTACCCGATCGCGGCGTTCTACTTTGTGTGTCTGACGCTGGCGCTGATCGGGCTGTTCGGATGGGTCAACCGCCGCCTGAACCGCCATCTGCCGGGGGCCCGCCCCCGCCTGAGGATCAGGCCGCAGATCATCAGGTGAAGACATGGACTGGCTGAGAGAGCACCCCGAGGTGCGCACGATCCGCGTAGCGGCGGCAGACCTGAACGGGGTGGCGCGGGGAAAACGCGTCCCCGCCCGTTTTGCAAGCAAGGTGTTTACCGACGGCACCCGGTTTCCGTTTTCGGTAATGAACCTCGACATCTGGGGCGAGGATATCGAAGACAGCCCGCTGGTGTTCGAAACCGGCGATGTTGACGGTGTTCTGATGCCGACCGAGCGCGGCTTCGTGCCGATGCCTTGGCTCGATGCGCCGACCGCGCTTTTGCCGATCTGGATGTTCCACATGGACGGGCGCGCCTATGCGGGCGACCCGCGTCAGGCGCTGGCGTCGGTGGTGCACCGCTATGCCGACGCCGGTCTGACGCCGGTGGTGGCGACCGAGCTCGAGTTTTTCCTGATCGACGATTCCGGCACCAAGCTGCGTGTGCCGCCCTCGCCGCGCTCGGGCAAGCGGCGGACCGGTGGCGAAATCCTCTCCTTGCGCGCGCTCGACGCTTTCGACACCTTCTTCACCGCGCTTTATGACGCCTGCGAAGAAATGGACATTCCCGCCGACACCGCGATTTCCGAGGCGGGGCCGGGGCAGTTTGAAATCAACCTCGTGCATCAGGGCGATGCGCTGAAAGCGGCCGACGATACCTGGCTCTTCAAGATGCTGGTCAAGGGGCTGGCGCGGCGGCATGGTTTTGCCGCTTCGTTCATGGCCAAACCCTATGACATGTGGTCAGGCAACGGCATGCACATGCATTTTTCCGTGCTCGATGCCCAAGGACGCAACATCTTCAACGATGGCACCCCCGAGGGGTCGGAAGAAATGCGCCAAGCGGTGGCGGGGCTTGTGGCGGCGATGCCCGGCTCGACGCTGATCTTTGCGCCGCACGAAAACAGCTATGACCGCCTGGTGCCCAACGAACACGCCCCCACCGGCATCGGCTGGGCGTTCGAAAATCGCACCGCCGCCCTGCGCATTCCCGCCTCGCGCCCCGCCGCGCGGCGGATCGAACATCGCGTGGCGGGGGGCGATGTGAACCCCTATCTGATGATTGCCGCCGTGCTGGGGGCGGCGCTGAATGGCATCGAAGACCGCCTCACACCGCCTGCCCCGATCGTTGGCAACGCCTACGAAAAACATCTGCCGCAACTGCCCGGCACCTGGGAAGCCGCGATCGAAGCCTTTGCCTCTAGCGCCGAAATCAAGCGGATCTTCCACCCGGAATTGATCGAGAACTACCTGATGACCAAACGTCAGGAGATTCACTACATGGCCGAACTCTCGGATCAGGAGCAATCCGAGCTTTATCTCGAAACTGTCTGAAGGCCGGGGGGGCGCGCCCCCGCCCTTCTGCCCTTGCACCGCCCCCGCTTCCGCGGCTAGCTTGTCGCCACCCAACATCAGGCTTTCCATGCTGATCGGCATTTTGCAAACCGGCCAATCGCCCGACCCGCTGCGGGCCGAGGCGGGCGATTACCCCGACATGTTCGAGACCCTGCTTGCAGGGCGCGGCCTTCGTTTTCGCCGCTACCACGTCGAGGGCGACGATTTTCCCGAGCGCGTGGATGCGTGCGAAGGCTGGCTGATCACCGGCTCGCGCCACGGCGCCTATGAGGAGCACGCCTTCATACCCCGCCTTGAGGGGTTCCTGCGCGAGGCTTACGCCGCAGGCGTGCCGATCGTCGGCATCTGTTTTGGCCATCAGATCCTTGCGCAGGCGCTCGGCGGCACGGTCGCGCGCGCGCCCGAGGGATGGGTGGTCGGGCCGCAGGATTATGATTTCGGCGGCGAAACACTTACGCTCAACGCCTGGCACCGCGATCAGGTCACCCGCCTGCCGCCCGGGGCCCGTGTGACGGCGCGCAACGATCAGTGCGCATACGCCGCCCTGGCCTATGGCGACAGCGCAATGTCAGTGCAGGCGCACCCGGAGTTTTCCGATGCTTTTGTCGAAGGCTTGATGCGCACCCGTGGCCCCGGCCTTGTGCCCGAACCGCTGATGGCGGCCGCGCGCGCGCGCCTGGGCCAGCCCAACTCCGCCGCCGCTATCGCTGACCGCATCGCACGGTTCTTCACGCAGCCCAGACCCACCCGAGCCTGAAAGGCCACCCCATGTCCGACTGGATGGACAAACTTCCGCAAGCCGCCCGCGACTACATCGGAGGCCGGCGGCCCGATGAAGTAGAATGCATCGTACCCGATATAGCCGGCGTTGCGCGCGGCAAGGCGATGCCCGCCTCGAAATTCGCGCATCAGAAGCATTTCTACCTGCCGAACTCGATCTTTTTGCAGACCATCACCGGTGAGTGGGCCGACAACCCGACGGGGTCTTTCACCGAGCCCGACATGGTGCTGGTGCCCGACTATTCCACCGCCACCGCCGCCCCGTGGACAGCGGATGTGACCTTGCAGGTCATCCATGACGTACTGGACCAAAACGGTGCGCCAGTGCCAATTGCGCCGCGCAACGTCTTGAAGCGGGTGATGGCGCTTTACGAGGCCGAGGGCTGGCGCCCGGTGGTGGCGCCCGAGATGGAGTTTTTTCTGGTCGCGCGCAACACCGACCCGAACATGCCGGTGATCCCGCCGATGGGGCGCTCGGGGCGGCGCGCGGCGGCCAAGCAGGCCTATTCGCTGAGCGCGGTCGATGAATACGGCAAGGTCATCGACGACATCTACGATTTTGCCGAGGCGCAAGGCTTTGAAATTGATGGCATCTTGCAAGAGGGCGGCGCGGCGCAGGTGGAAATCAACCTCGCGCATGGCGACCCGGTCGAGCTTGCCGACCAGATCTTCTATTTCAAGCGGCTGATCCGCGAGGCAGCGCTGCGCCATGACTGTTTCGCCACCTTCATGGCCAAGCCGATCGAGGGGGAACCCGGCAGTGCCATGCACATTCACCAGTCGGTGGTCAGCACCAAGACCGGCAAGAACATCTTTTCCGATGCCCGTGGCCGCGAAACCTCGGCGTTCCAACACTTCATCGGCGGCATGCAGCGCCATCTGCCCGCCGCCATCGCTCTGCTCGCACCTTATGTGAACAGCTACCGCCGCTACGTTCCCGATTTTGCCGCGCCGATCAACCTCGAATGGGGCCGCGACAACCGCACCACCGGCCTGCGTGTGCCGATCTCGGGAACTGAATCGCGCCGCCTTGAAAACCGCCTCGCGGGGATGGATTGCAACCCCTACCTCGGGTTGGCCGCCAGCCTCGCGTGTGGCTACCTGGGGTTGAAGGAAAAGCAGTTGCCGCGCCCGGAATGGGTGGGCGATGCCTATATCGCGCAAGAAGATTTTCCCTTCAACCTTGGCGATGCGCTCGACCTGATGGCCGAAAGCGAACCGATGCGTGCGGTGCTGGGGGCAGATTTCGTAGCCGTTTATGAATCGGTAAAACGAAATGAATACAAAGAGTTCCTTCAGGTCATCAGCCCGTGGGAACGCGAACATCTGCTGATGAATGTATGAACCTTCTGCACGCCAATGATCGCCCCGGCGAGCACCCGGCAAGCTGGTATGCCGCCACCGCCACGCCGCTTGCGCCCTTTCCCGCACTTGCAGGGCGGGTCAGCGCCGATGTCTGCATCGTCGGCGCCGGTTACACCGGGCTTTCGGCGGCGCTGCATCTGGCCGAACGCGGCCTGAAGGTGGTGGTGCTTGAGGCGCACCGCGCGGGGTTCGGCGCCTCGGGGCGCAATGGCGGGCAGGTGGGCTCGGGGCAGCGGTTGGAGCAGGGCGAGCTGGAGCGGATGCTGGGCCGCGAGATGGCACAGCGGCTTTGGGCGGTCGGGCAAGATTCCAAGGCGCTGGTGCAAGACCTCATCACCCGCCACGCCATCGCCTGCGATTACGCCCCCGGCATCGTCCATGCCTGCCGCACACCGCGCGAGGTGGCACACGCCCGCGCCAACGCCGAAAAGCTGGCGCAAGACTACGGTTATGACCAGATCACCCCGCTCGACCGCGCAGGGCTTGCCGCGATCCTGCCCTCGCCCGCCTATTGCGGCGGCGATCTCGACACCGGCGCGGGCCATTTGCACCCCTTGAACTTTGCGCTCGGCCTTGCCCGTGCTGCCACCAGCGCCGGTGCCGAAATCTTCGAGCAAAGCGAAGTGACTGCCATCACCCCCGGCCCCCACCCGCGCGTGACAACGGCGGCGGGCGAGGTTGTGGCCGATCATCTGATCCTTGCCTGCAATGGCTATCTCGGCAACCTCGCGCCGAGCGTGGCGCGCCATGTGATGCCGATCAACAACTTCGTGGTGGCGACCGAACCGCTTGGCGCGCGCGCATCCGAGGTGCTGACCCAGAATGTGGCGGTGGCCGACTCGCGCTTTGTCGTCAACTATTGGCACCTTTCGCCCGACCAGCGGCTGATCTTTGGCGGCGGCGAAAGCTATGGCTACCGCTTTCCGGATATCATCAAGGCGGTGCGCAAGCCGCTGCTTCAGGTTTACCCCGGCCTTGCCGATGTAGCCATTACCCATGCTTGGGGCGGCACGCTTGCAATCACCATGAATCGGCTGCCGTATTTTGCGCGTCCCGCACCCGGCGTGCTCTCAGCGTCGGGCTATTCCGGCCACGGCGTAGCCATGGCCACCCTCGCGGGCCGGATGCTGGCTGAAGCCGTCAAAGGCGAGGCGGCAGGGTTTGATCTGATGGCCAGCCTGCCGCAACCGCGCTTTCCCGGCGGCGCCGCGCTGCGCTGGCCGCTCCTCGTCGCGGCGATGACGTGGTTTTCGATGCGTGACAGGCTGGGGCTCTGACCCCGACTTCTTCCTTGCGCAAATACCCTCGGGGGGTGAATTGGCGCGCCGCGCCAAAAGTGGCGCCGGCAGCCGCCTGCCCTCAACCTGCCATCAGGCGGGGCCATTCGATCGCCGGGCAGCGGTTTTGCACCACCGCCACACCGCGCGCCCGGGCCGCGGCCGCGGCCTGCGCATTTTCCACCCCAAGCTGCATCCAGACCGTGCGCAACGCGGGCAGATGCGCCAGTGCTTGGGCCACCACCTCGGGCACCGCCTCCGAGCGGCGGAAGATATCGACCATATCCACCCCCAACACCGCCGGAACCGATGCCAGATCGGCCCAGACATGCTCGCCCAGCAACTCCTGCCCCGCGAGGCCAGGGTTCACCGGAACCACCCGATAGCCGCGTGACTGCAAAAATCGCGCAACGCCATGCGACGGGCGGTCAGGGTTGGCAGATATGCCCACCACCGCGATGACGCGGGTGCTTGCAAGAATGTCGCGGATTGCGGGGTCTGAGGGGTTTTGCATGGACCGGCCTTGGATGAAAAAGCGCCCGAGCCAAAGCCCGGGCGCCAGTGACGGAACGAGGGACAGTAACGCGAAGCACGGCAGTTCCGGTGCCACGCTTCCTTAGCTTAATGTAGGTAAGCCAAATGCAGCTTTGAAGCCCCCCTGCGACACTTCGCGCAGTTGTGATCAGGAGCGGGCGGTCGCTGCGTAAAGCGCCACCGCCGCCGCGTTCGAGACATTGAGCGACCCGAACCCCCCCGGATAGGGTATCCGCACCAGCGCATCGCAGGTGGTCTTGGTCTTGTCGCGCAGGCCCGGCCCCTCGGCACCCAGCACCAGCCCTACGGGGCGCGAGCCCAAACCCGCCAGCGCGGCCCCCAGCTCGACCTCGGCCTCGCCATCAAGGCCCAGCAGCACGAAACCCATGCCCTTCAGCGTCTCCATCGCCTCGGAAAGGTTGGTCACACGCAAATAGGGCTGGCGCTCCAGCGCGCCGCTCGCGGTCTTGGCAAGGGCGCCGGTTTCGGGCGCGGAATGGCGCAGCGGCGCCACCACCGCGCGCGCGCCGAACACTTCCGCCGAGCGCAACACGGCCCCTACGTTATGCGGGTCTGTCACCCGGTCCAAGAGCACCACCAAAGGCGCGCCGCGCCCGCCAAGGCAGACATCTTCCAGCGACCCCCAGGCAAGCGGTTTCACCTCAAGCGCCGCCCCCTGGTGCACCGAGCCTTCGTCAATTGGCACATCAAAGCGGCGCGGGTCAACAATTTCAGGCGCAAGCCCGCCCGCCGCCACGGCATCGCCCAGCCGGTCAGCGGCATTCTTGGTCAGCACCAGCCGCAGTTTCACCCGCGCCGGGTTCAAAAGCGCGTCGCGCACCGCGTGCAGGCCAAAAAGCCACACCGTCTCGGCCGCCGCCGCGCGCTTGCCGCGCTCTTTCTCGATTACCCAGTCCGGTTTCTTCATCGCCCGCTCTCCGCTCGGCCCCGCCCTTTCCTGCGCTGCGATTGCGCCCCTTGGCAAGGCCCGACGGACGGATTTTTCCGGCTTGACGCCCCCCGCCTGCCCCGGTATCCACCGCCCCGTTGGGCGACGAGCTGCAAGGTGCGGCAGCGGACTGTAACTCCGCCGGGGAGACCCACGCCTGGTTCGATTCCAGGGTCGCCCACCATGCACCGTCTCAGGGCCGCATGGTGGGCAGGTTCAGCGAAATATCCCAAATGTGCGCGTTACTCCTTGCGCGCATCCAGCATGCCAAACTCACGATCAAGCGCCGCGCGCAGCTTGGTTGCGGCACCGCTGACGGCAAGCTTCAGCGTCGCGTCGTGGTGCGTCACGGCGATTGGCCGCAACCCCTCGGGGCGTGCCTCAAGCATGCAGCGCTTGTCCTTGCCGCCACCCTTTGCCGCGTTTTCATCGCCCAGATGCGCCTCGACGCGGGTAATGCGGGGCGCAAAATGCCCGACCCGCGCGGTCACCGCATCCTCAACAAAACGGGCCACATCCTCGCGGCCCTGAATGGCCTTGTCGGTGTTTATCTGGATCTGCATCTTAACCCTCGCCTTCGCAGGGCCGGGCGCTCCGACCCCTCTCCCTCAATCTGGGGCAGCAGCCGCGGCACGCAAGGCAAAACCATCGCCCGCGACAAGTCGCCGCCCCTGTCATTGCCGATGCCTTGGTCTTATAGTCGCACCAGGGACAGAGTGCGGGTGCGACATGGTCACGGGCAAAAAACCGAAAACGGCTCCCAACGTGGTCTGCGTGGCGCAATCCGGGCGGCTTGAATATGAGGCGTTGCTGTTTGTGGCGTCGTTCGCAGCCGCAAACCCCGGCTATGCAGGCAAGCTCTTGATCGCCGAGCCACAGCCGGGGCCGCGCTGGTCGGGCGATCCGCGCATTTCCGCACCGATCCGCGCGGCACTCGAAGGCTATGGCGCCGAGCTCGTGCCGTTTGAAAACCGCGTCTTCGGGCAAAGCTACGCTTACGGCAACAAGATCGAAATGCTCGCCGCGTTACCGCACGCGCCATTCGTGTTCTTTGACACCGACACGCTCTTTACAGCGCCGCTTGCGGGCGTGACCTTCGATTTCGCGCGCCCTTCGGCCTCGATGCGCCGCGAGGGCACCTGGCCCGAGCCGCCACTCTACGGCCCCGGCTACAGCGCTATCTGGAAATCGCTTTACGACCGTTTCGGGCTTGATTTCGCCGCTTCGCTCGACCCGGCGCAGATCGACGAATACTGGGAACGCTATCTCTATTTCAACGCAGGCTGGTTTTTCCACGCTGACCCACAGGCCTTCGGGCAGCGATTTCTGGAATATGCGATCGCGATCAAATCCGACCCGCCCGAAGAACTGGCGAGCCAAAGCCTCGACCCCTGGCTTGATCAGGTGGCGCTGCCGCTGGTGATCCATTCCTTCGGCGGCGGCCGCCCCGGCAAGGGGCTGACGGGGCTTGATGGCGACGTTTCCTGCCATTACCGCGCGCTGCCGCTGCTTTATGCGCGCGAAAGCGACCGCGTGGTGGCGGTGCTGGAAGGCCTTTGCGCCCCGAATGCCGTCAAACGCTTGCTGCGCAACTATGATCCGCTGCGAAAGCTCGTCTATCAGGGCAAGGGCCGCAAATTGCGTGCACTCTTTGACCGCGATGCCCTGCCGCGGCGCGAACAGATGCTGCGCAATGCGATCAAACGCGAGGGGCTCTGGCTGCGCTGAGTATCTGCCTTGGCCAAAATATCCCCCGCGGAGCGTGCTGCGCGCGCCGCAAGCGCCCCCGGCGGCGATGTTCGGGCTGGAGCAATTCAGGGAAACTGTTTCAGGGATGCCGAGGGCAGGCGATACGGCGGCGCAAAACCCGCGCGCCGCGAGAAGAATATTCCAAGATACCGCGTGATTTTGCGCGGTTTCACCCGGGCTGCGGCGTTGTGCGAATGCGTCTGGCGCGCTACGGTCCTGCAAATTTCAAGGAGCCCCAGCCATGACCGATTATGCCTTCGACACTCTGCAAGTTCACGCCGGCACCGCCCCCGACCCGGCCACCGGGGCGCGGCAGGTGCCGATCTACCAGACCACCGCCTATGTCTTTCGCGATGCCGACCACGCCGCCAAGCTGTTCAACCTGCAAGAGGTGGGCTACATCTATTCACGCCTGACCAACCCCACGGTCTCGGCGCTGGCAGCGCGGGTGGCGGCGCTAGAGGGCGGCGCCGGGGCGGTGTGCTGCTCGTCGGGCCATGCCGCGCAGATCATGGCGCTGTTTCCGCTGATGCAGCCGGGCTGCAACGTGGTTGCCTCGACCCGGCTCTACGGCGGCACCATCCAGCAGTTTTCCAACACCATCCGCAAGTTCGGCTGGTCGGCGAAATTTGTCGATTTTGACGATCTGGCGGCGCTCGCCGCTGCGGTGGACGAAAACACCCGCGCCATCTTTTGCGAGTCGATCTCGAACCCCGGCGGCTACATCACCGACCTGCCCGCGGTCGCCAAGGTGGCCGACACGGCGGGCGTGCCGCTGATTGTCGACAACACGCTGGCCACGCCTTACCTCTGCCGCCCGATCGAACAGGGGGCAACGCTGGTGGTGCATTCGGCCACCAAGTATCTCACCGGCAACGGCACCGTCACCGGCGGCGTGATTATCGACAGTGGCAAGTTCGACTGGTCGGCTTCGGGCAAGTTCCCCAGCCTTGCCGCCCCCGAACCCGCGTATCACGGGCTCAATTTCCACGCCGCACTGGGCGGCATGGCCTTCACCTTCCATTCCATCGCCGTCGGGCTGCGCGATCTCGGCATGACGATGAACCCGCAGGGCGCGCATTACACGCTTATGGGCATCGAGACGCTGAGCCTGCGGATGCAGCGCCACGTGGAAAACGCCGAGAAGATCGCAGCATGGCTCGAAAATGATCCGCGCGTCGAATACGTCACCTACGCTGGCCTACCCTCGTCGCCCTGGCACGAGCGCGTGGCGCAGGTAACGCCGAAGGGCGCGGGCGCGATTTTCACTTTTGCGGTCAAAGGGGGCTATGACGCCTGCGTCAAGCTGGTCGACAACCTCAAGCTGTTCAGCCACGTCGCCAACCTTGGCGACACCCGCAGCCTGGTGATCCATTCGGCTTCGACCACGCACCGCCAGTTGACTGAAGACCAGCAGATTGCGGCCGGGGCCGGGCCGAATGTGGTGCGCCTGTCGATCGGCATCGAGGACGCGAACGACCTGATCGCCGACCTCGATCAAGCGCTGGCGGCGGCAACGGCCTGAGGCACGGTCCGGGGGCGGCACCCGCCCCCGGAGCCACCCTATTGGACGATTTCAAAGACCATGGTGATCTGCGCGCCAAGGCTCAACTCGCCCGCGGCAACCGGCACCGGAGCCGGTGCGGCTATGGAGTCCGCGCGCAAGGCCATCGGTTGCGGCGCTTCAAAGCCTGTGGTTTCCGAAATTGTCACGATCCTGCCTAGGCTTACACCCGCGGCCTTGGCGTAAAGATCTGCGCGGGCGCGCGCATCGGCCACCGCCGCACGGCGGGCGGCATCAATCGCGGCGCGGTCATCGGCAAGGCCAAAGCTCAACCCGTTGAACTCATTGGCGCCCGCGGCAAATGCCGCATCGATCAGCGCGCCGAGCGCGGGCAGATCGCGCACGCGCACAGTGACCATGTTGCGCGCGTCATACCCCACCACCCGACCATCGCCATTGTCGGAATAGTCATAGCGCGGGCCGACCGACAAACCCGAGGTCTGAATGTCGCGCGGGGCAATGCCATCGGCCGCAAGGCGCGCCAGCACCGAGGCGAGCGCGGTCGAGTTGGCGCCAAGTGCATCGGCGGCGGTCAACCCGCGCGATGCAACACCAAGGTTCAGGCTCGCCATATCGGGCACTGCGAAGGATCGCCCCTCGCCGGCGACCGTGATGCGTGCGGGCACGGGCTCGGCGGCGGCAGGCAGGGCAAGGCCCGCAAGCAGCACGACAAGTGGCAGGATGCGCATGAAACTCTCCATCGTTAATCAGACCGCGAGTTTGCGCCGATTGCGCCGGGGTGCAAGGCGCGTCGCCGCCGCCGCTTTCCTTGGGCAGATTTCTGCCATAACGTGGCGCGGGGCGAGTATCTGCGGTTTCGGCCCCCGGTAGAATTGTGCTAGGGGCTTGGCATGAAACCCTCATTCGCGCTCAATCTGACGCATGGCGGCATCGGCCTGCTGCATCGCACCGGCTCCGGTTGGCTCAGCGTTGGCGAAGTTTCGCTTGATGCGCCCGATCTGGCGGGCGAACTGGCGGCGCTGCGGCGCACCGCCCTTGGCCTTGTGCCGCGGGGGATCATCAGCAAAATCGTCATTCCGGCAACGCAGGTGCTCTATCTCAGCGTTGACGCACCCGGCCCGGATGCTGCGCGACGCCGTGCGCAGATCACGAAAGCGCTGGAAGGCCGCACCCCATATGCCGCCGCCGATCTGGTGTTTGACTGGTCGGGCACGGGCAAGACCGTTCGCGTTGCGGTTGTGGCGCGCGAGACCCTGAACGAGGCTGAACTGTTCGCTGAACAGCACCGCTTCAACCCCGTAAGTTTTGTTGCGATCCCGGCATCGGGCGAATTTGCAGGTGAGCCATTTTTCGGGCTGACCCGTAGCGCCGCACAATATCTGCCCGAAGGCGCCCGCCTTGACCGCGACCAAGACCCGATTCGAGTTCTTGGTATCGCCGCACCGCGGCCGCCTGCGCAGGATGCCGAGCCAGAACCCACAGGGGAACCCACAGCTGAACCCACAGCTGAACCCGCGGTGGCCCCCGCGACCGGGGCAATTGACCCGTTGGTGCTGACGGCCGCAGACGAAAGCACCACGGCAAGCGCTGGCGACACCGCGATACAGGACGAAAACGAAGGCGCTGATATGCTGCCCGAGACCGCTGCGGAACCCGCCAGCGCACCTCCGACTGAAAAAGCTGAGGGCACCGCGTCGGCCGATCCGCCGCAGGCCGAGGGCGCCCAGTCCGCGCCGCCTTCGGATACCACGCCCGCCCCCGAACCGCTGGCCGCGACCGTATCAGACCCGGAACCGGGCCCAGAGGCAACAGCCCCTCACCCGCCTGAAACTGGTGCCGAGGCGCCCGCCGCCCCCGCGGCGGATGCAGCGGTCGAGGTGGCCCCGCGTGCCGCGAGGGCGCGCAAGAAACGGGCAAAACCGGCGCCGCAAGTTACGCCCGAGGCAGACCAGAGCGCAAAGCCTGCCACCAGCCGCAGCCGCAAGGGCGCCGGCAAAGCGGGCAAAACCGACGAAGGCGCCGCTCCGCGCAAACGCCGCAAGACCGTGGCTATGGGCGAAATTCCGGCCGCGAGCCCGCCGGAACCCGAAGCCGATGCCGTGATGGCACCACCGCCCGAATTAACGCCGGCGCCAATGGCCACCGCAGCCGAAATCATCGCGCTGGTTTCGGTGCCCGAGCCGCCCGAACCGCCCACGCCCGAGGCGACGGGCGAAGACCCGGAGACAACGCCAAAACTGACCTTCGCGACACGGCGCACCGCCGCGCCGGCCGTCACCGTTTTGCCCAAGGGCCTGTCGGCGGAAAGAGACGAGTCAACCGCACCAGCAGCACCGATTGCGCTTCCGCGGGTGTTAGCAGCCGCCCCGCCGACCAAGGCCGACGCAGCCCGGCCGCCGCAACTTGGCGCTGCGCTTTCGGCGCAGCGGGGCGGCGCAACCGTGCCGGACCCGCGCTTGAAACTTGCGAGTGGCGGCGCCCATCGCGCAACCGCGCCAAAGGTTTCGGCCCCCGCCGCACGGCGTCTGCTTGGCAAGATACCGCCGTTGTTCCCTTCAAAAGGGGCATCGTCGGGCGCGGCGCGCACCGTCGCCAAGGGCGCGGTTGGTGCCGCGCCCGGCGCCGAACCGTTGGCTGCCAGGGCGCCCGCAATTCCCGTTGGGTCGGCCGCACGTTTGCACGCGTTAGCTGGCCGTGCTGCCGCATCGGGCAGCGCAGCGGGGCTTTCGCTGGCGCGCAGACTTTCGGGAAAATCCGAAGCTGCCGGGGCCGACACCGTCGCCACGCCCGCGCCGAACCTCAGCGTTGCTCCGGTTGAGCCTGCCCAAAGCGCCGCGCCAAAGATCGGCATTTTCGGGGGGCCTGTCGGCAATCGCAGCCGCGCAAATTCAACCTACGTCGGGGCCGCGCTTGTCGCTGCGCTGATCGTGTTCATGGGCATCGTGGCGGTGTGGTCGATGTTTCTGGGCGAACCCACGCCCGAGGCCACGACCTTGGCCAGCAGCGCAGAAGACGCCACCGGGGCGCCACAACCTGCGCTGGCGCCACCGCCCGAAACCGCCGCGCTGGCCCCCGAAGCGGCCGCATCAGCGCCGCAATTCGAGGCCGTAGCGACCGAGCCACTGCCAGCCGCGCCTGCCGCGCCCGAAGAGACCGCGCCCCAGACGCTACCCGGCGACACTGCGGCAGATGTCGATGTCGCAACGGCAAGTTCTGCGAACCTGACGCCCGCCGATCCGGTTGCGGATGTCGCGCCCCCGGAAACGCAGCCGGAAACGGCGCTGACCGCTGACCCCGAAGTTCCTGCGACGGATGCGGCCTTGGCCGATGCGTTCGCGTTGCCCGCCTCGCCCGACGCACCACCCGAGCCGGAAGCGCTGGCGGTTGCCGCGCTGAGCCCTCAGAGCGACACCGTGGTGCCCGCAGGTGACGCTGCCACCTCGCAAACGCCGTCCGAGCCGGTTGCCGACGCGGCGCCGCTGACCGCTGCTGGCGGAGCGATCACCGCACCTGCCCCGGTGGCCACAACCCTGCCCGAGCTTCCGGTGCTGCCTGCCTTCAGCCCGGCGCAACTTGCCACGATGGCGCGCGAGGCGCCTGCCGCGGCAGACCAGACCGCAGCACTGGCGCCGACCGCCGCGCCGCTTGCCCCTGGCGCCGCGCCATTGCCGATTGTGGCTTTGCCGCCTGCCGAAGCGCCGGCCGCCGAAGCGCCGATCGCCGCAGCCAGCAATCCGCCCGCGGCACCTGAAGGCGCCATTGCACCGCGCACGGTGGCTACCGAACCCGCACTGGAGCCAACCGCCGAGGGCACCGAAATGCCGGGTGGGTTCACGCTCTTTGCCGGTCGCCCAGAAGCCGCCATCGGCCCGCGCCCGGCCGAAATCGAAGCGAGCGCGCGTGTCGCCCGCGCCGCCGCCAACGCCGCGTTAGCAGCCGAGGCGGCGGCACTCGCAGCGGCACGCCCGGCGCCGCGCCCGGTTGCGGCGGTTGCCGCGACGGTCGCGGCACCTGCGCCCGAAGCCGCGGCGCCCGCAGCAGACCCAGACGCGCTTGCCGCCGCCACCACTGCCCTTACCGCCGCCGTCAGCGCGCCAGCGGCCGCGCCGCTCGCGCCTGCCCTCAGCGATGCGGAGCGGGCGGAAATCGCGGCGCTTGCCGCGCGCAAGCCCGCGCTGCGCCCGCAAGCGATCACTGCCGCAGCCGCCGCGGCGACCGCTACCCGCGCCGCCGAAGCAGAAAGGGTTGCCGCAGGCCTTGCCTCTGCCACGCCGCAGGCAATTGCCGTGGCCCCGCGCCCGGTCGCGCGCCCGCGCAACTTTACCGCCGCCATCACCCGTGCGCTGCAAGAGGCCGCGCCACCGCCTGCCGATCCGGCTCCCGCCGCCGCCGCAAACGGCCAGCACATCGAGGTTGACGAACCCGAAGCACCGGCAGTTGCCAACAGGGGGACCACATCGGCCACGGTCGCGCAGCAAGCGACCCAGACCAACGCGATCAACCTGAGTGATATGACCCTGGTTGGCCTTTTCGGCGCATCCGGCGCGCGGCGCGCGCTGCTGCGGCTGCCCTCGGGGCGGTTCCAGACCGTCGAGGTGGGTGACCGCGTCGATGGTGGCCAGGTCGTGGCAATCTCGGAAACGCAGATGAGCTACGTCAAGGGCGGCAACACGATCACCCTCAAACTTTTGCAGAGCAATTGAGCGCAAATCGCTGCACTGGAAGGGATTTCGCGCAGCTTGCCGCTTGCGCGGACGGCCCGGTGCGTTACCTTTGATGAAAGGCCGCTTGCGGCATGTCGCGCCGCTTGACCGCCGCAGGGGATCATGGACGCCTTTCTGTATCAAGCCAGCCTCTACCTCATCGCCATGGTCTTGGCAGTGCCGGTTGCGGCGCGGCTGGGCCTTGGGTCGGTACTTGGCTACCTGCTGATCGGGCTTTTGATCGGGCCGATCACCGGGCTGGTCGGCAGCGAGATGCGCGACCTGCAGCACTTTGCAGAGTTTGGCGTTGTGATGATGCTGTTCCTGATCGGGCTGGAGCTTGAGCCGCGCGCACTTTGGGCGATGCGGGGCAAACTGATCGGGCTGGGCGGCTTGCAAGTGGTCGGAACAATGGCACTGATCACGGCGATCCTGCTGGTCACCGGGCAGGATTGGCGCATTTCCTTGGCGCTTGGCATGATCTTCGCGCTTTCATCCACCGCCATCGTCCTGCAAACCATGAACGAGAAGCAGCTGATGCAGACGGCGGGCGGGCGCGCAAGCTTTGCGGTGCTGCTGACGCAGGATATCGCGGTAATCCCGATGCTGGCGCTGATGCCGCTGCTGGCGTTGCCCGGCGCGCGGGCGGTGGCGCAGGCTGACAATGGCGGCGGCGCGGTCGGCGACTTTCTGCAAAGCCTTCCCGCTTGGGGCGCGGCTTTGACCACCCTCGGCGCGGTGGCCTCGGTCATATTGGGCGGTCATTACCTGATCCGGCCACTTTTTCGCTTTGTGCACGCGGCGAGGCTGCCCGAGATCAACACCGCAATGGCCTTGATGATCGTGGTCTGCATCGCCTCGCTGATGACGCTGGTAGGTCTGTCGCCGGCGCTTGGTGCCTTTCTTGCCGGTGTGGTGATGGCCGACAGCGAGTTCAAGCACGAGCTGGAAGGCAGCATCGAGCCATTCAAGGGCCTGCTGATGGGGATCTTCTTCATAACCGTGGGCGCAGGCATGAACTTTGCCCCCTTCCTTGCCAATCCTGCCAACATCGTCGGGCTGGTGCTGGCATTGGTGTTGGTGAAGTCGGCATTTCTCTATGGGCTCGGGCTCGCATTCGGGCTGCACGGGCGCGACCGTTGGCTGTTCACGCTGGGGCTGGCGCAGGCGGGCGAGTTTGGCTTTGTGCTGGTCTCATTCGCGCTCGGCCAGCGTATCTTGCCCGAACCGCTGGCGCAAAAGGTTCTGCTGATCGTGGCTCTTTCGATGCTTATCACGCCGGTGCTGTTTATCATTCACGACCTGCTCGCCCGGATGCAGAAGCCAGAAGCCGAAGTGGCCCCCGACACCATTGACGACCAGCACCCGATCATCATTGCCGGTGTCGGTCGCTTTGGTCAGGTGGTCAACCGCATGGTCACGATGTCGGGTTTCAAGACCACCGTGCTCGACAACGACCTGAAAACCATCCAGCTGATGCGCAAATTTGGCTTCAAGGCGTATTTTGGCGATCCCACGCGGCCGGATCTGTTGAACTCGGCCGGGCTGCAAACGGCCCGCGTGCTGGTGATCTGCCTTGATGATTTCGCGGCGACGACGCGGCTAGTGGCCTATGCGCGCCACCTGAGGCCCGATCTGCATATCATCGCCCGCGCCCGCGACCGCGTGCATGTGTTCGAGCTGTTTCGCGCGGGGGCTGACGACATCGTGCGCGAGCTGTTTGACAGCAGCCTGCGCGCCGCCCGCTATGTTCTTGAAAACGTAGGTCTTTCCGAGTTTGAAGCGGCGGAAGCCTATCGCATATTCTACAAGTATGACCGCGCAGGCCTGCGCGATCTGGCCAAGGTCTGGAAGCCGGGCGTGCCGGTTGAGAACAATGCCGAATACATGGAACTAAGCCGCGCGCAAAACCGCGAACTGGAGAACGCGCTGCTGGTGCGCGACCGCTCGTTGCCCGAGGGCGCGCCAAACAGCCTGCATGAGCCACATTGAGAAGGCTTATCCTGCATGATCTTGATCATATGTCTCGCTGCCCCTTTCGGCTAAGGTTCGGGCAGCAATTGCGAGGGGTAATCAGGTGGCGCGCATATTCGAGTTTGGCGAAGTTGTCGATGGATACCCGATTCGCGTGGTGAATGAACGCGAGGCACGCGCTGGCGCGGGCATTCTGCTGCTCTTTGGCCTTATCGCCTTTTCACAAGCATTCCTGAACGGCTCGTTCACCATGACACGCATGGTCATTCTGGTCTTTGCCGCCGATTTCGCCATTCGGGTGCTGATCAACCCGCGCTTTGCGCCAAGCCTGATCCTTGGCCGATATGCCGTGCGCAAGCAGGTGCCCGACTATGTGGGCGCCGCGCAAAAGCGCTTTGCCTGGGCGTTGGGGCTGGCCATCGCGCTTATGATGATCGTCTGGAATCTCTGGCTCAATCAGGCAGGGCCGGTTGCGCTGCTGGGTTGCGTGACCTGCATTCTTCTTCTGTTTTTTGAAACCTCATTCGGCATCTGTGTGGGCTGCGCCATTTACAACTGGATCTGGCCGGGTCAGGCACAGCTTTGCCCCGGCGGCGTCTGCGAGATGCCGGGCGCGCGGCCCGCGATCACCCGGCTCGGATGGGCGCAGGGGGCAACAGTGCTGGCGACGCTGGCGGTCATCCTGGTAACGGCGCCGTTGGTGGCGGGAATGCAAAGCCCGCGCTACTTCGGGCCGGGGGCGGCGGCGATGGGCGGCGCAAACCTGACGGTGGCCCCAGACGATTGCACGGCACCAGCGCTGGCCCGTTTCATCGGCATGGAGGCGCATTGGCGCACCCGCAACGGCTGCTAGGCCTCACCAAGCGCGCGCCGCCGCGCAAGTTCGCGGTAAAGCGCCTCGCGGCTGACACCAAGCTCGGCGGCGAGATCTTGCCAGCCGCCACGCCGTGGCAGCGCGCGTTGCGCACCCAGCCAAGCATCCACCCGATCTGATACCGTGCGCAGGCTGCGCAGCTCGGCCCGCAGGCGCGCCGCTTGCACCGCCTGCGCCAGCCCCGCCGCCCAGCCATGCATGGCGCCGGGGTCGATCGCCAGACGGTCGTGAAACTCGCCGATCGCCAGATACGCCACCCGCGCGCCCTCGGGCCCGGCGGTGGCATCGCAATGATAACTGTCGGAATAGGCCGACGCCTCGGAAACCACCGCGCCGGCCCGTGCCTGCTGCAACAAGATTCGACCGCCGATACGGGTGACCCTTTCCAGCAGCACCACCCCGGCACGCACCAGAAAGACCTTCCGCACCCTGTCTGCCGTCAGAAACAGCGCCTCGCCCGGCGCCAGTTCGCGCTCGGGGGCGGCGTTGAATATTCTGATGACGGCAGTCTGCATAAGGGTAACCTTGCGCAAATATCCCGGCTGTAAAAGCAAAAGCTGCGGCACCGGGCCGCAGCTTTGCAGAATTTGCCCCGATCAGGCCGCCCGTGTAACCAGCACGTCGCCGACACGTTTGGCGGCCCCACGCTCATCAGTGCCCGAAACTGCCGCCACTTCACGCGTAAGCCGCTCCAGCGCCGCTTCATAAAGCTGACGCTCTGAATAGCTTTGCTCGCGCTGATCATCGCAACGGTGCAGATCGCGCACCACTTCCGCGATGGAAAGCAGATCGCCCGAGTTGATCTTCTGCTCGTATTCCTGCGCCCGGCGCGACCACATGGCCCGCTTGACCTTGGCCTTGCCCTTGAGCGTTTCAAGCGCCTTGGTCACCACATCGGGCGACGAAAGCGACCGCATGCCGATGTCGATCGCCTTGTAGGTGGGCACCCGCAAGGTCATCTTGTCTTTCTCGAACGAGATCACGAACAACTCCAACCGCAACCCGGCAATCTCTTGCTCTTCGATCGAGATGATCTTGCCGACGCCATGCGCAGGGTACACAACAAACTCGTCAGGGTGGAAGTCGTTCCGTTTACCTTTGTTCATAAAGCCTATTCCTTGCAGCTGGCGGCCCATCCCCGGTTCTGTTGCAAACAAAACACCCCGGGGGCGAAAGCCCACCGAACATGGCCTGAATGCATCGGAATTTGCCTGCAGCCGAGCAGATCTGCAGTGGGTTTGCCGGTCCAAGTTTCTTTGTAACGGGAATGTAGCACAAAATTCGGGCGAATCAAAGCGCCGCGCTGCGGCAAAAGACTCTATCTTGCGCGCAGAAGTCCCACGGCAGGCATGCGCGCCAAATTGTGCCGATTACCGCTTCATACGTCCGCGCCGGGCGGCTCAGTCGCCCGCGCCGGGCTTCGGGCTGAAGAATTTTTCCAGCTTTCCGGTCTCGCCGTCATGCGCTTCGGCATCGGGCATCGGGTCTTTGCGCTTGGTAATGACCGGCCAGAGATCGGCATATTTGCGGTTGAACTCAACCCAGTTTTCCATCTGCGGCTCGGTGTCGGGCCGGATCGCGTCGGCCGGGCACTCGGGCTCGCACACGCCGCAATCAATGCATTCGTCAGGGTGGATCACCAGCGTGTTCTCGCCCTCATAAAAACAGTCCACCGGGCAGACCTCGACGCAATCGGTATATTTGCACATGATGCAATTGTCGGTCACGACATAGGTCATAAGGCACCCCCGCGAGATTGTCGGCTGGCCGTTACCTAGCGGCGCGCGCGCAATCATTCAAGCGGGTCATGGCCGGTTACGGCGAGATCAACGTAAAGTGCCTGCGCTTCGGCGGCAGGCCCACGGCGCCCGCCGCAAGCGCGCACCCGCAACAGCCGCACCCCGCCCGGTAGCCGCAGCGTCAGCACGTCGCCGGCGCCAATGGCACGGCCCGGCTTGTCGCCGCGCTGCCCGTTGATACGCACATGGCCGGCGCTGACCAATGCCTGCGCCAGCGGGCGGGTTTTCACCAGCCGCGCCTGCCAAAGCCACTTGTCAAGCCGGATCCGGGCGTTTTCGCCCGGCGCCTCGGTCATTTCTGATCGCGCAGCTTTGCCAGAATCGCAAAGGGGCTGTCGGGGTCGAACTTGCCCTCGCGCGGCGGATGCGCCTCGAACACGCGGGGGGTTTCATCCCGGCGCGGGCCGGGCTTGCCACCGCGCCCCTCATAGGGCTTGCCGCCGGGCTTGCCGTCGCGGCGTTTTTCGCCATCGGCCTTGCCGCTGCCTTGCGGGCGTTCGCGCGGCGGCCTGCCGCCCTGCGCAGCATCGGCCTCGCCCGCGGCTGCCCCGCCCTTGCCCCGGCGCGGCCCTTCCGGGCGGCGCGCACGCGGCGGCCGGGCGTCTGTGGCCCCCTCGACGGGGGCTGCGGGCGCCGACCCTTCGGCGGCACCCTCGGCCACAGGCGCAACCGGGCGCGCACCTTGCGTGCGGTTGCCGCGCCCCCTGCCTTCGCCGCGCGGCTGGCCACCCTCACGCGGGGTGTGGTGTTCGGGGCGCGCATGGCGCGGGCGCGGCGCCCAGGTGAAGGTGAAATAGGTTTCCATTTCGGGCGCTGCCGTTTCGGCCGCCTCGGCTGTCGCCGCCGCGTCTGCCACCTCGGCCACTGCCCGCAGCGAAACCTCTTCTGGAATCGGATTGCCGGAAGGCTCGGGCTCGGGCTCGGGCTGCACCACCGCGGGGGTCGCCGGTTTGGCCTTGACCCGCTCGGCCTTTTCGGCGCGGTAGCCGAGGCCCTCCATCAGGTGCGAAAACTGCTCCAGCGTCATGCCGGTGATCGACAACATCTCGGGCGCGGCCTCGAACCCCGCCCGGCTGTCTTGCGCGCGCAAGAGGTCGGCCAGCCGCTCGAGCATGTCAATGCGGATCGCCCGCGCGCCCGCCGGATGGTAACCCGCCAGCGTATAATCAGCGCGCGGAAGTTCGGGCAGGAACGGGATTGTCACAAGGCCGGGCGGCGGGCTTTCGGGAAAGGTTTCCAACCCGGCCCAGAGCGAGGCCAGCACCAGCCGCAGCCGCGTTGCGGCAGGCTTGAGCAACGCCTGTTGAAAGATCGTGTATTGGCCAAAGCGCACACCGTGCTTGCGCAGGGCGCCGCGTGCCTCTTGGTCAAGTTCCTTGACCTCGGCCGCCACGCCCTCGCGCGGCAACACGCCAAGCGCCTCGGAAAGCCGAAAGGCAAAGCCGCGCGCAAGCCCGGTCAGCGCCTCGTCGCGGCCCATCGCCAGGAGCGGCTCGAACAGGGTCGCCACCTTGCGATCGATGAAATGTTGCAAGCGACGGCGAACCTTTTCAGCCACCTCTTCGCCGGCTTCCTCATCGACAAAGGCCTCGACCGCCGGGCGCAAGACATCGGCGCCCTTGACAAGCTTGCCCACCGCCAGTTCACCCCACATCAGGCCGCCTTGCTCGGTGAAATCCAGCTCGGTGTCGGGCGCATTGTAAAAGCGGTCGGCGCGCAAATGAAACTCGGGGCGCAGCGCCTCATAGGCCGCCCGCGCCAGCATCCGCGCCTCGTCGCTTGACGAGGTCGCATCCTGGCGGAAGCGAAATCCCTCCAGCCGCCCGGCAAACTCGCCTTCCACGCTGACGTCACCCTTTTCGTTCACCTCGGCCACGAGGGTCTCCTTTTGATTGAGCCGGCGCAGCAATACCGAGGTGCGCCGGTCCACAAAGCGTTGCGTCAGCGCGGTATGAAGCGCATCCGACAATCGGTCTTCTACAGCGCGCGTCTCATCACGCCAATGGCTTTCATCATGCACCCAACCCTTGCGTTGCGCTATGTAAGTCCATGTCCGGATGAAGGCGAGGCGCTTGGAAAGCGCGTCGATGTCGCCCTCGGTCTTGTCGATCCGCGCGATCTGGCCCGCGAGCCATTCCGAGGGCACATACCCGGGGTCTTGCAAGAACCCGTGGATGCGCGCCAGAAGCATCGCGTGCTCGGTGCCCGAGACTGAGCGGAAATCGGGAATGCGGCAGACATCCCACAGCAGCCGCAGGTCGCTGGGGTGGCCAAGGCGGTGCCGCACCTCTGGCAATTCTACCAGCGTTTTCAGTGCGATAACATCATCCGCCTCGCGCCCGCGTTGCAGCCATTCGTTTTGCGGCGCGACCTCAAGCGAAGCGATCAACCGCTCGACACTGCCAAACTCCAGCGCCGGGTTGCGCCATTGCAGGCGCTGGATCGGCGCGAAACGGTGGTTTTCAACCGCATCGATCAGGCCATCGTCAAAGGCGCGTGCCTCGCCGGTCACACCAAACGTGCCCGCCTGCGTGTGCCGCCCGGCGCGCCCCGCGATCTGGCCAATCTCATGCGGGAACAGATGTCGCATTCGGCGACCATCGAATTTTGACGTGGCCGAAAATGCGACATGGCCGATATCGAGGTTCAGCCCCATGCCGATCGCGTCGGTGGCGACAAGGTAATCGACCTCGCCATTTTGATACATTGCCACCTGCGCGTTGCGGGTGCGGGGGCTGAGCGCCCCCATCACCACCGCGCAACCGCCCTTTTGACGGCGTACCAGTTCGGCCACCGCATAGACATTTTCCACCGAAAACCCGACGATAGCGCTGCGCGGCGGCATCCGGCTGGTCTTTTTCGACCCCGCCCATGTGAGCGTCGAAAACCGCTCGCGGCGCGAAAACTGCACCCCCGGCACCAGTGCAGCGATCGCACCGCGCATCACATCGGAGCCGAGGAACATGGTTTCGATCAGCCCGCGCGCATGCAGCAGACGGTCAGTGAAGATATGGCCACGGTCTGGGTCGCCGCAAAGCTGGATCTCGTCAACCGCCACGAAATCGGCACCGATCTCGTTCGGCATCGCCTCGACGGTGCAAACCCAATAGGCCACCCGCTCGGGCACAATGCGCTCTTCGCCGGTGATCAGCGCCACCACCGAAGGCCCGCGCGCCTTCACGATCCGGTCATAGACCTCGCGCGCCAGCAGGCGCAGCGGCAGCCCGATCACCCCGGTGCGATGCGCCAGCATCCGCTCGATCGCATGATGCGTCTTGCCGGTATTGGTCGGCCCAAGGACCGCCGTGATCCGCCCCCCGGCCATGCCCCGTTACCCCGATGTCTAAAGGCTCACGCCCGTCAGTTCGCGCTCCAGCCGCGCGACTGCGTCTTTGACGGCATCCTGATGCGGATGCAAGGCCAGCGACGCGCGATAGGCGGCCAGCGCGCGCGCGCTCGACCCGATGTCTTCAAGAATGGTGCCAAGCCCGGAAAGCGCGGTCCAGTGCCGCGGCTCCAGTGCGAGAACACGTTGAAGGTCAGACACAGCAGGCCCCACCGCGCCCGCCTTGTAGAGCGCGACGGCGCGCAGGTGCCAGCCTTCGGCAAACTCGGGGGCATGGTCGGTCAGCGCGGTCAGATGTTCAATCGCAAGTTCGGCGTCGTCGGCATCTAGTGCGGCCTCGCCGCGCTTGTAGAGCAAATCCATCGCCGCAGACCCCGACTGCGACCAGAGGCGGCGAATATCGGCTTCGCTGCGCCGCCAGGTGCGGTTATCGGGGTCAGCCAGGTCTGCAAAGAGCCGGTCCAGCGCTGCGGCCCGGTCATCGGGCGCATGCACGACCTGCTCTTGCGCCCACACCGGTAGCGCCAGCGCCAGAACCGCGACGAGTGCCGCTACGATATGTTTGAGCTTTGCCATCATTCCGCGCATAACGAAAACCTAACCCATTCGCCGAGAAAAGCGAGTACCCGGCGATCACAATCGGAGGAACGTATGAGCGACGTCATTGATGGGGCCGTGAAGCTGCTGGGCGGAAAACTGGGCAACGGCTTTGCCGGGGTTGCAAAATTCGTGATCGAAGGTGAAGGCGCGATCATCGCCGATGCCTCGGGCGTGCGCGCGGGCGACGATGAGGCCGAAGTGACCCTGACCGCCAGCGCGGAAACCTTTGAAGGGATTTTGAACGGCGACATGAACCCGACGATGGCGTTCATGACCGGCAAGCTCAAGGTTGATGGCTCAATGGGCCTCGCGATGCAGCTTGCCTCGGCGCTGGCCTGATGGACGCGGCCCCGCTGCACGGCGATCTGGCACAGGGTCCGGAAGGCGGGCAGGCCTTCTGGCTGCGCGCCGCCGACGGACTGCGCCTGCGCGCAGGGTTGTGGCGGGCGGCGGGAGCCGAGCGGGGCACCGTGCTGCTGTTTCCGGGGCGCACGGAATACGTTGAAAAATATGGGCGCGCAGCGGCCGAGTTTGCGGCGCGCGGCTATGCCACGCTGACCATCGACTGGCGCGGGCAAGGGCTGGCCGACCGTCTGCTGGCGGACCCGCTGCCCGGCCATGTGCTCGATTTCGCGGATTATCAGAAAGATGTTTCGGCCATGGTGGCGGCGGCTGAAGCGCTTTGCCTGCCCCGTCCGTGGCATTTGCTTGCCCATTCCATGGGCGGTGCAATTGGCCTGCGCGCGGCCCTGAACGGCCTGCCCGTCGCCTCGGCGGCGTTTTCGGCGCCGATGTGGGGCATTGCAATTCCGGTGTGGAAACGCCCGATAGCCCGTGTGCTGACCGCGCTCAACTGCGCGCTTGGCCGCGGCGCCGCCTATGCCCCCGAAAGCGGTCCGCAAACGCTGGTTGAGGCTTTCCCCTTTGCCGACAATACGTTAACGGGCGACGCCGAAATGTATGCCATCCAGCGCGCGCATCTGGCTGCGGTGCCAGCGCTGGCGCTGGCCGGCCCCACCATGCTTTGGCTGAAAACCGCGCTGGCCGAATGCCGCGCGTTGGCGGCGCTGGCCGCGCCTGCGCTGCCCGCCATGGCCTCGCTAGGCAGCCACGAGCGGATCGTTGACCCCGGCGCCATCCGCACCCGGATTGCGCATTGGCCGGGCGCGCGCTTGCTGGAAATCGCGGGCGGCGAGCACGAGGTGATGTGGGAAACCCCGCCCCGCCGCGCCGCCTTTTACGATGCCGCGGCGGCGCTGTTTGACACCAACCGCTAGCGCCCGCCTAGAACGGCTTGTCGCGCCCCACAACGTGTTTGCGCAGCCGCGAAGGGATCGACTTCTTGCGGTCCTTGAACGGGTTGTCACCACCCTGATCGCGGAAGGTCAGCCGGATCGGCGTGCCCGGCATCTCGAATGTCTGGCGCAAGCCGTTGACAAGATAGCGCGAATAGCTTTCCGGCAGTTTGTCGGCGTAGCTCGCCATAACGATGAAACCGGGGGGCCGGGTCTTTACCTGCGTCATGTAGCGCAGCTTGATCCGGCGCCCACCGGGTGCGGGCGGCGGGTGCGCCTCGGTCATCAGCGCAAGCCAGGTGTTCAGCCGCCCGGTTGAAATGCGCTTGTTCCAGACTTCATGCGCCTTCAGCACCGCGGCGTGCAGCCGGTCAAGGCCCTTGCCGGTCTTGGCCGAAACCGTGACCAGCGGCGCGCCTTTCAACTGCGGCAAAAGCCGTTCGAACGCCTCGCGCAGTTCATTGAGCTTGTGCGGCTTGTCCTCTTCCAGATCCCATTTGTTGGCGGCAATCACCACCGCGCGGCCCTCGGATTCGGCATAATCGGCAATGCGCAGATCCTGCACCTCGAACGGCACCTCGACATCCAGCAGCAGCACCACCACTTCGGCAAAGCGCACCGCGCGCAGGCCATCCGACACCGACATTTTTTCCAACTTGTCGGAAATCCGCGCTTTCTTGCGCATGCCGGCGGTATCGAAGATCCGCATCGGTGTGCCCATGAAATCGGCCTGCACCGAAACCGCATCACGGGTGATACCAGCCTCGGGGCCGGTCAGCAGCCGCTCCTGCCCGAGGATCTTGTTGATCAGCGTCGATTTGCCCGCGTTGGGCCGCCCGATCACCGCCAGTTGCAGCGGGCGCGCCTTGGTCGGGGGCTGATAGGCATCTTCGTCGCCCTCGCCCTCGATCACATCGACGTTGATCTCGGGTTCGGTGGTCGCGGCTTCGGCCTCAAAAGCATCGGCCAGAGGCACCAGCACGCGGTAAAGGTCGTCCATGCCTTCGCCATGCTCGGCCGAAATGCGCAAGGGTTCGCCAAGGCCGAGGCTCCAGGCCTCCATCGCGCCAATTTCGCCGGCGTTGCCCTCGGCCTTGTTGGCAGCGACGATGACATGGGCATTCTTCTTGCGCAGGATGTCGGCAAATATTTCGTCGGCCGGGGTCACGCCCTGGCGCGCGTCGATTACGAACAGGCAGATGTCGGCCTGTTCCACCGCGCGTTCGGTCAGGCGGCGCATGCGGCCTTGGAGGCTGTCGTCATCGGCCAGTTCCAGCCCCGCCGAATCGATCACCACAAAGCGCAGATCGCCCAGTCGCGCGGTGCCTTCGCGCAGATCGCGGGTAACGCCGGGCTGGTCATCGACCAGCGCCAGCCGCTTGCCCACGAGGCGGTTGAACAGCGTCGATTTGCCGACGTTGGGGCGGCCAACGATGGCCATGGTAAAGCTCATGCTGCCCTCCTTGGGCGGATCAAGCAGCCCGCTTACACCCAATTTTGCCTAACGGAAAGCGTGAAGCTGCCCGTTCGCGCCCATGACGTAAAGCGTGCCGCCCGCAACCACCGGGGCGCTGGCCGCACCGCCGGGAATCGCGGCGCTGCCCACCAGCGCACCCGAGGCCGGATCGAACACCCGCAAGAGCCCGTCGCTTGAGGCAACAAACAGCCGCCCGCCCGCCAAAACCGGTCCGTAATGGGCAAAGATTTCCTGCTGGCGCTTGGGCTTGTCCTTGACGAAATAGGGCATCTCCACCGCCCAGACCGCGCGCCCGCTGGCCGCGTCTAGCCGCACCAGCCTGGCTTCATCCGAGATCAGGAAAACCGCACCGCCCACCACCTGCATCGGCCCGGTGGCGCCTTCGTTGGCGGTCCAGATGCGCTCACCCTTGGCAGCGGTCACCGCAACCGCTCGTCCAGCCGAAGAGCCTGCATAGATGCGGTCGCCCACAATCACCGGATCGCCGGTCAGGTCGCTGACAAGGGCATAGCTACGGCCCACCCGCTCGCCCGCCACGGTCGCCTGCCACATCTGAAAGCCGCGCTGGCGCAGCACCGCGATCATCTCGCCCGAGGCAAACGGGAATACCGCAATCTGCCCGGCAACGGCGGGTGACGATACCCCGGTAACGCCCGAAGGCGCCGGCGTGCCCGGCAGCCGCCACACGAGCTTGCCATTGTCGGCCCGGATCGCCCAGCCCGAGGCATCGCGCGCGACCACATAGACAATGCCGTTCACCACCGTGGGCGCGCCGCCAATGCCCGCATCGAATTTTTGCCGCCACGCCACGGCGCCACTGGCGGCGTCGAGCGCCACCAGTTCGCCAAAGCCGGTGGTCACGAAAATCTTGCCCGCCGCGAAGGCCAGTCCGCCGCCCGAGGCGTCGTCGGCGCGCTCGCCCGCCGGGGTAAGGTCAACCGACCAGAGCGCACCGCCTGCCGTCGAGGTCGCCGAAACGCGGGCGCGGCTGTCGAGCGTGTAGATGCGCCCTGCGCCCACCACCGGGTCGGCCGTAATGCGATGCTTGCGCCCGGCGCCTTCGCCCACCACCGCCGACCACTGCAGCGTGGTGCCGGTGCCAAGTGCGGGGTGCGCGATGCTATGGCTTGGCGTGCCGCCCCGATGCGTCCATTCGGCATTTGCCACCTGCGCCGGCAAGCGGATCGGCACCGCCACGGTGCCGCCGATCGGCGCGGGAAGGCTGCCAGTGTCGCCCTGCAGCACCGCGCGCGGGTCGATCCGCTCGCCGGGCAGAATAAGTTCCCTTTGCGAGCAACCCTGCACCAGCGCGAGCACGCCCAGAAGCCCGATACCAACTGAAAGCTTCACTGCCCTTGCCCCCTTTTTCGCACCGCCCGGGCGCGCCCCGGCTAGTTCGCGGCCGGATCGGCCCCGAGAGCCACAATCAACTGTGTCACGCGCTGTTGCAAGCCCGCCGTCAATTCCGGCTCCTGCAGAATCTGCCGCGCAAGCGCAATTGCCGCGTCGCGCTGCCCGTCCGCAAGCAGCGCCAGTGCCTGCTGTTCCATCGCCAGCCCGCGAAATGGCGCGCCGGGCATGGCCAGCTCGGCCAGTGTGGCATCGCGCACCGCGGGGGTCATTGCATCGCCCGCCAGCAACACCGCCTTGATCTGCGCCAGTGCCCGCAGATTGGCGGGCAACGCGGTATCCGATGCAAGCGCCTGCAGCCCGGCCAGCGTTTCGGGGCCCGGCGTGCCTTCGGCAGCGGCCAGAAGCCGCACCACAGCAACCTGCGCGCCATCGGCCGGAACTGCCGCCAGCGCCGCCGCGCGGTCTTCAGCCTCCATCGCCGCAAGCACGGCATCGCCAAATGCCTCGGCACGCGCCTCGGCACGCGCTTTCTGCCACTCAACATAGCCCGCGCCCGATACGATCAGGACCACACCGAGAATGCCGATCCAGCCATAACGGCGCAAAAAAGCAAACAGGCGGTCGCGGCGGACCTCTTCGGTGACTTCGTCGATGAAGCTGTCGGATTCGCTCACGGGTCTGCCCTCGTCACCGCCCCTGCGCGGGGCGCATTGCGCTTGCGCCACCTCTTACACGCAAGCTGCGGGTGTTGCCAAGTCGTTGCAGCCGATCAGGCGGCGGTACCCGTGCTTGCGGCCGCCTCTTCCTCGCTCGACTGGCGTGCCCACATCGCGGCATAGCGCCCGCCCGCATCGACCAGATCATCGTGCCGCCCGCGTTCGACAATGCGCCCCGCTTCCAGCACCACGATCTGGTCGGCATCGGCAATGGTCGAAAGCCGGTGCGCAATGGTGATGACGGTGCGCCCCTGCCCCATCGCCTTGAGGCTGTCCTGAATGTCGCGCTCGGTCTGCGTATCAAGCGCGCTCGTCGCTTCATCAAGCAGCAGGATCGGCGGGTTTTTCAAAAGGGTGCGCGCAATCCCCACGCGCTGCTTTTCTCCGCCTGAAAGCTTCAGCCCGCGCTCGCCCACGCTGGTGTCGTAGCCATCGGGCAAACTCAAAATGAAATCGTGGATCTTGGCGGCCTTGGCGGCGGCCTCAACCTCGGCCCGGCTGGCGTCGGGGCGGCCATAGGCGACGTTGTAATAGATGGTATCGTTGAACAGCACCGTGTCTTGCGGCACCACACCGATCGCGTCGTGCAGGCTTTGCTGCGTCACATCGCGCACATCCTGCCCATCGATCCGCAAGGCGCCTTCGGTGACGTCGTAAAAGCGGAACAAAAGCCGCCCGATGGTTGACTTGCCCGACCCGGAAGGCCCGACCAGCGCCACCGTCTGCCCGGCTGGCACGGTGATCGAGACATCGCGCAGGATCGGCCGGGCAGCATCATAGCCAAAGCTCACATGGTCAAGCACCACCTCGCCCTTGCCCACAAGCAGCGCAGGCGCGCCGGGCGCGTCGGAAATTTCTGCGGGCTGGCCCAGCAGGTCGAACATGTCGCCCATATCGACCAGTGCCTGCCGGATTTCGCGGTAGACAGTGCCCAGAAACCCGAGCGGCATGGTGATCTGGATCATGTAGGCGTTGACCATGACGAAGTCGCCCACCGTCAGCGTGCCCGCCTGCACCCCCTGCGCCGCCATCACCATGACAATGATCAACCCGATGGTGATGATGAACGCTTGCCCGAAGTTCAGCACCGAAAGGCTTTGCCCGGTTTTCACCGCCAGCCCTTCATAGCGCTCCATCGCACCATCGTAGCGCTTGGCCTCCAGCGCCTCGGCGCCAAAATATTTCACCGTTTCGAAGTTCAGGAGGCTGTCGATCGCCTTCTGGTTGGCGTCGGTATCTTGCGCGTTCATGTCGCGCCGGATCTGCACCCGCCATTCGGTCACGCGAAAGGTATAGAGAACGTAGATCGTGATCGTCACCACCACGACCAGCATGTACCAGATGTTGAACAGCACCGCGAACAGGATCGAGACCATCGTCAGTTCCAGGATCAACGGGCCGACCGAAAACAGCATGAAGCGCAGCAGGAAATCGACCCCCTTCACGCCGCGTTCGATGATCCGGCTGAGGCCGCCGGTCTTGCGCGTGATGTGATAGCGCATCGACAGGCGGTGAATGTGGGTGAAGGTTTCGAGCGCCAGTTTGCGCAGCGCGCGCTGCCCCACCCGCACAAACACCGCATCACGCAATTCGCCAAAACCCACGTTGCCCAGCCGCGCCACGCCGTAAGCGACCGTCAGCCCCACGGCGCCAAGCCCGAGCATCGTGCCCGCATCAGGTGCGCTGCCCCCCAACGCATCGACCGCGCGCTTGTAAAGGTAAGGCGTGGTGACCGAAATCAGCTTGCCCAGCACCAGCGCCAACATCGCCAACATCACCCGCCGCTTCACCCATGCCTCTCCGGGGGGCCAGAGGTAGGGCAGAAGTTTGCTCAAGGTGCGCATGTTGCGCCCCTTCTCGGCGGGCGTGGGGGCGGCGGTGGCGGTGGCAGAAGGGCGGCGCATGGATTTCCTCTCAGGGCCCGGCGGGCCCGTGGCTCGCGGCAGACTTAATGGCTGGCGCCACCAAATGCCAGCCCCGCTCGGCGCGCCCCGGGCACCCGACGGGCGCCTCGCGGCGCCGCAATGCGCGCGCCAGCAACGCCGCAATCCGCACCACACGCCATCGTTGCGCCGCACCCGCCAAACCCCGCACAAAGCATTCGCCTTTATGCATCTGATCTGCATCAAATCGCGGCGCGGCAATTTCGGCTATTGATCGCGAAAGCGAGGCACCACCACATGCGTTTGACCACCCGCACCAACCTTGCGATGCGCACGTTGATGTTCTGTGCGGTCAACGCCGGCCGGACCGTGCGCAAGCATGAAGTCGCCACCATCTGCAACTCTTCCGAAAACCATCTGGCGCAGGTGGTCAACACGTTGGCGCAAAAAGGCTTCATCGACACCCAACGCGGCCGATCGGGTGGGTTGCGGCTGAACCGCCCGGCAAACCGGATCGGCGTCGGCTCGGTCCTGCGCGCTTTTGAAACCGGCATGCCCTTTGCCGAATGCCACGATCCCGAAACCAACACCTGCCCGCTGATCGGAAATTGCCGCTTTCGCGACGTGCTCGACCGCGCGCTTGAAGCCTTTTACGGCTCAATGGATGAAGTCACGCTCGCCGACCTGGTCGATGGCAATGTGCCGCTCGCCCATATCCTCGCACTCAGCGAACAGCGGCTGGTGGCCACCTGTCACTAGGCGGAATCCGGCGCAGGCTCACCGACAATTGTGTTGACCAATGCCTGCGCCGGGCCTATCTGCGCCGCGCAATCGCCGCAATCAAAGGGTTTCATCAAGGAACCAGCGGCGAAACCCGAGGCCAAGATGCAGATGATCGAGCAAACGGGCGCCACGCCCGCCACAGAAACCCGGTCGGGCAGCGCCCCGGTGCAATCCAGCACGGCCGCGCCCGCGCAGCAAGCCGCCGCCCCGGCGCCGCGCTTTCGTGACTGGGCCGCGATCTGAGGCTTGCCAGCGGCGCGCACCACGCGCAGTCTGTGGCCTCACCCGAGCCTCGGAGCCTGCCCTGCCGCGCCCGCTGACCGAAATTCCGAACATCGGACCGGCAACCGCCGCCGCCTTTGCACGCGCGGGTTTGACCGACGCCGACACAATGGCTGCCATCGGCGCGGATGCCGCTTATGAACTTTGGCTCGCCAGTGGCAACGCCCCCCATTTCATTGGCTACTACGCGCTGGTGATGGGCCTGCAAGGCCGCCCCTGGAATGATTGCCGTGGCGCTGAAAAGGCGGCGTTGCGCGCCCGCTTCGACGCACTGAAAGCCGCAACCAGCCCAAGTGCCACTTTCGAGCGCATGCTCGATGAAATCGGCCTGCGTCCAAGCCGCAACGGCTGACGGGCGTCTTCTTCAATGCACAAATACCCCGGGGGGTCCGGGGGGCTGGCCCCCCGGGCTTTCGCCTAGCCCAGCCAGGCCGCGTAATCGCTGACCAGCAGATGCAGCGGCGCCTCGTCTTCCTCGATCTCGGCAAACCGGCCGATCGGGGCGCGGAAAATGTTATCCGTCTCGTCATCGTTCACGGTCGAAACCTCGCCGATCAGCACATCGCCCGCCTCGCCCCAGAACGCGTGCCAGTCGCCCGGGCGCAGGGTCACGCTTTCGCCCGGTGCCAGCCGCAACACCTCGCCGGGGCCAAAGCGGCGGGCGATCCCGTCGCATTCCACCACCCCGCCCGCACCCTCGTCAAACCGCCCCTCGGGGTCGGAACCGTAAAGCTGCACCGCAAGGGTCGCCCCGCCCCGATTGATAATGTCTTCGACCTTCAGCGCGTGGGTATGCATCGGGCTGATCTGATCGCGCCGGGAAATCAGCAACTTCTCGGCATAGGCCATGCCGCCGCCACGCTGCAGCTCGTCAAGCCGACCGTTGCGCAGCGTGAACAGGAACAGCCCGAGCCGGTCGAAATCACCCTGCCCGTAATCGGTAATGTCCCACCCCATCCGCGCCGACCTGATGCGCCCGGCATCGGTGCGTGCACGAAACGCCTCGGGTGACCAATAGGCAAAGGGTGGCAGGGTGAACCCGTGCCGCGCGATCATCGCCTCGGCCTCGGCCATGATTTCATTGACACGCGATCGCTTCATGCTGCCCCCTTGAACACGGGCGCAGCTTAGCGCCTGCGATAGCGCCGACAAGCCCTAGCCTTGCGCAAGCCCGGCAACCCAGCCGTCGAGCGCGTGGCCCAGGGCATCCCAGTCGGTATATTCCTTGTCAGCGTGCGTATCGACCACCTCGCCCTTGGCATCGGCAATGCGTTTCATCGCCCAGGACCGGAAGAAATCATACTGGGTAAAACGAAATGCCCCGGCGACATGGGTCACTTGCCCCGGCACCCAGGCGGCCTCGGCCAGAAACCGTTCGACACAGGTCTTGAGGCCAGCCCAGTCTTCGAGGTCGTCCCCTGCTGCCGACAATGATACCGGCAGAAACAAGGTCGGCAGCTTCGCCAGTCCTTCGGCCTGCGCCTTGGCAAAGGCCGCAAGCGGCTTTTGAAAGCCGCCAGCATGAAGCGAACCCGCCAGAATCGCACCCTCAAATCGGGTCAGGTCCAGACCCTCGGCGTCCTCGACGTTCAGCAGTTCGACCGTGTGCCCCGACGCCGCGATACGGTCGGCGCAAAACCGCGCCACCTTGCGGGTCTGGCCATCTGTGGTTGCATAAACGATGAGCAGTTTCATCGGCGCCCCCTCTTGCTTGCTCTTTCCTCAAGTCGGAGCGCCCAGGCGCAAGATCAAGCCTCGCGCGCCCGTTCAGGCTGATTTCGCGCGGCCGCGCCGTGCCGCCCAGTCGGCCGCAGCAGCACCAAAGGCCGAAAACAGTGCCCGCGAAACCGGGTCCTGCGCGGCGTTCCATTCGGGGTGCCATTGCACCGCCAGCGCGAAACCCGACGCACCTTGCACCCGCACCGCCTCGGGGGTGCCATCATCAGCCACACCCTCGATCACCACCCGCTCGGCGGCGCGCGCAATACCCTGCCCGTGCAGGGTGTTGGTCATTACCTCTGTCGCACCGAACAGGCGATGAAAAACCCCGCCCTCGACCACATGCACCACATGGCGTAGCGCGAACTGTTCGGCCAACGGCGCGTCGGGCGGCATCCGGTGGTTCATCCGCCCCGGCAGCTCGCGGATTTCGGGGTAGAGCGTGCCCCCCATCGCCACGTTCACCTCCTGAAAGCCTCGGCAGATGCCGAATACCGGCTGCCCCGCTTCCACGCAGGCGCGGATCAGGGGCAAGGTGATCGCATCGCGGGCGCGGTCAAAGCGGCCATGCGCGGGCGTCTCTGCCTCACCATATTCCGAGGGGTGCACATTGGGCTGGCCACCGGTCAGCAGGAAACCATCGCAGGTCGCCATCAACTCGGCCACGCTGACAAAACGCGGGTCGGACGGGATCACCAGCGGCATCGCCCCCGCCACTTCGGCCACTGCGGCCGAGTTCATCGTGCCACCGGCATGCACCGGGTAACGGTCGTTCAGCTCATAAGCATTGCCGATGATACCGATCACAGGTCTCATGCGCGTCTCCACTCTGGTTCCCCGCGCAAGGATAGAGCGCGCCACAGGCAAACGAAACCCCGCCCCGCGTGCACCAGCGCACAATGGCGTTTGCCGGCCACGCCCTGCGTCTTCTTCAATGCGGAAATACCCTCGGGGGGCACGGGGGGCAGACGGCCCCCCGCCCCGCCGTCAATCGGACCGCCGCTCAGACCGCCGGAGCCGCCGCGCCGATCGCCGCGACAATGCCGTCAAGCACCTCGGTCAGAAGCGCCGCATCCTCGGCCTCGCCCATCACCCGGATCAAGGGCTCGGTGCCCGATTTGCGGATCACCAGTCTGCCGCGCCCGACCAGCCGCGCCTCGGCCTCGGCGATCACCGCCTGCACCGCGACCGCCGACAGCGGCTCTTGCCCGCGCGGATAGCGCAGGTTGCGCAACTGCTGCGGCACCTGCTCAAACTGCCGCGCCAGTTCGCTTGCCGGGTGCCCGGTTTCGGCCATCGCCGCCAGAAACTGCAAACTCGCGATCAAACCATCGCCGGTGGTGACGTGATCGGTCATCACGATATGGCCCGATTGCTCGCCGCCAAGGTTGTAGCCACCCGCGCGCATCCGTTCGACAACGTAGCGGTCGCCTACCCTGGTGCGTTCGAGGCGAAGGCCCCGACCCATCAGAAACCGCTCCAGCCCGAGGTTCGACATCACCGTGGCCACCAGCGCGCCGCCCTTCAGGCGCCCCGCATCGGCCCATCGCGCCGCAAGAAGCGCCATGATCTGGTCGCCGTCGGCCACCACACCGTTCTGGTCGATGATCATCACCCGGTCGGCATCGCCATCAAGGCAAATGCCAAGATCGGCGCCATGGGCCACCACCGCCGCTGCGGCGGTCTCGGGGTGCGTCGAGCCGCAATTCTCGTTGATGTTGCACCCGTTTGGCGCCACCCCGATCGGAATCACAGTGGCGCCCAGCTCCCACAGCACTTCGGGTGCGGCACGGTAGGCGGCGCCATTGGCGCAATCGACCACCACCTTCACCCCCGCCAGCATCTCGCGACCCGAGAAGGTGGTCTTGGCATATTCGACATAGCGCCCGCGACCGTCTTCAATGCGTTTCGCGCGGCCAATGTTTTCCGGCTTCGCCGGGCTGATCTCACCCGCCATGATCGCTTCGATCTTGGCCTCGGCCGCATCGGAAAGCTTATAGCCATCTGGGCCGAAAAACTTGATGCCGTTGTCAGCGGCGGGGTTGTGCGAGGCGGAAATCATGATGCCCAGATCCGCGCGCATCGAGCGGGTCAGAAACCCCACTGCGGGCGTCGGCACCGGCCCGAGCAGCAGCACGTTCATGCCGGTCGAGGTCAACCCTGCGGTCAGCGCGTTCTCGATCATGTAGCCCGAAAGCCGGGTGTCCTTGCCGATCACCACCCGGTGGTCGTTTTGCCCGTGGCGGCGAAAATGGCGCCCGGCGGCGGCCCCCAGCCGCAGCGCCACCTCGGCGGTCATCGGATAGCTGTTGGCCTGTCCGCGCACCCCGTCGGTGCCAAATAGCTTGCGTGTCATCCTGCCCTCACCCCTCACTGCCCAGTGCGCGCCAGAGCCGTAACCCCTGCGCCAGCTCGGCCACATCATGCACCCGGTGCAGCTGCACCCCCTGCGCCACCGCGGCAAGCGTTACCGCCAGCGTTCCCGGCCCCCGCGCATCTGCCCGATCCGCGCCGCCAATTCTGCCAATGAACCGCTTGCGCGAGGCGCCCAGCAGGATCGGGCAACCAAGGCCGTGCAGAATGGCAAGGCTGCGCAGCAACGCCAGATTGTGTGCCTCTGTCTTGCCGAAGCCGATGCCGGGGTCAACCAGAATGCGCGCGCGGTCGATGCCAGCCGCTTCGGCTGCCGCCACCCGCGCTTCGAGAAAGTCGTAAACGTCGAGCACGACATCGTCATATGTTGGCGCCCGCTGCATCGTCTCGGGCGTGCCCTGCGCGTGCATGAGGGCGAGCGCGGCCCCCGATCCGGCGACCGCCGCTGCCATATCTGCATCAAAGCCCAAGGCCGAAACATCATTGACGAGCGTCGCCCCGGCGGCCAACGCCGCCCGCGCCACCGCCGCCTTGCGGGTATCGATCGATACCGGAACCCCAACCCCGCCGAGCGCGGCAATCACCGGTGCGGTGCGCGCAATCTCTTCAGCCTCGGGCACAACGGTGGCGCCGGGGCGGGTGCTTTCGCCGCCGACGTCAAGCATATCGGCACCCGCCGCCGCCATCGCCCGCGCCGCCGCTGCCGCCTCGGGCACCCCGGCAAAGCGCCCGCCGTCGGAAAAGCTGTCAGGCGTGGTGTTGACAATGCCCATGATGCGAGGCGCATCCCACGCCACCCCCGCCACCGGCGCGCGCGGCGCACAAAGCCGCGCGGCCACGTCCGGCGGCAGATCGGCGGCCGCAATCAGCCCTTCGCTGCCAGCCCGCGTCCGCACCTCGACCCGGTCGAACCAGCACCAGCCGCCCGCCAGCACGCGTGCGCCCGGGGGGCGCACCGGGTCGATCTGGGCGACAGGGCGGTAATAGTGGCGCATGCCTGCCATTCAGCGCATCGCAGGCATTTTGGCAAGGCGTCAGAGTGCCACCATCCGCACCGGCACGCGGCTTCCCGCCGGGGCTGAAACAGCACCGTGAAGTTCCAGCCGCGCCGCCGAAAGGGTTTCGGCGAGCCAAAGCGCCAAGGCTGCGCCATCATGCACCTTTGGCCCGTCGACCGCATCAAGCACCAGTTTCGAGGGCGCCCAGACCAGCATTTGCCCGTGCCGCATTGCCCAGTCGATCTCGGTGCGGCTGGCCACAACCACACAGCGCCGGTCGCGCGCGGCCAGCACCCATGCGTTCTGCTCGATCGCCAACAGCGCGATCCTCCGGTCGGTCGGGCGCTGGCCACTATGGGGTGCGGGCACTTCGGGTGCGCCCACGGTCAGTATCACCGGCAGCCCACTCGCCGCCAAAGTATCAAGCCGCGCAGACAGATCGGGCGCGGAAATCGCGGCATTGGAAAGGAACGCGACGAGCGGGTGCAGCGTCGCCGCGCCGCTCTCATCTTCAACGCGCAACGGTATTGCGGCGCGTGACCGAACGATTTCCACGCCCAGCGCACCCGGCCCCCGGTCGAGCTTTTCGATCCGCAAGAATACCCGCATCGCCTGTGGTGCGGCCAGAATGCGTTCGGCCACCCGCGCGGCCAGGGTTTCCAGCAGGTTCAAACGCTCGGCGGCCAGTTCGCCTGCTATCGCCTCGGTCAGGCGGTCATAGGAAAGGATACGATCGACATCATCCTCGAGCGGCGCGGGCGCCGGGCGGACTTCGACCACAATATTAAAGCGCAGCCGCTGCCGGTGCCCCCGTTCAAGCTGGAAAGCGCCGATATCGGCTTCAACCACATGATCGCGCAGACTGATGCGGTCGCGCGGGTCCGCGCCAGCCGAGGCCTCGGCGCGCTCCTCGGGGTGGGCGAATGCCTGACTGATATCGCTGCTCACTGCTGCCGCCTCAGGGTATTGTCACGCCATCATAAAGCGGCATCGGCGCGCCCGCAGCCCCGAAACGTCATCACGCGGTGCAACCGCGACCTTAGTTGATCGCGGTGCGCACGGGCTTGCGGTAGAACGTATGCACACCGATTTGCGTGGTCCGCTCAAAATCATGGCGCCATGACGGCCGCACCCAGAAGGCGTGGAAATAGGTGGCGCCTGCGGTAAGCGTGCGCGGCGATCCGTCGATCAGCGCGCGCGCGACTTTTCCCACCCGCGACGCTGCCTCGCGGTCGTGCATGGCATCAGAACGCCCGTCGCAATAGTAGGAAAACTGACAGCCGCGCGGGTTCGACTGCCTGACGACGCCACAGATCGTGTTGGGAAATGCAGGGTCTGCCACACGGTTCAGGATCACTTCTGCAACGGCAACCTGGCCAATGATCGGTTCGCCGCGCGCCTCGAAATACAAGGCTTGCTTGAGGCACTGAAACTGCGCATCGCCCGAGGCTTCGGGCTGCACCGCCAACCAGCCCGCGTCATAGACAAAGCCGGGCTCGGTGCGCCGACCGAACAAACCGGCGCGCGGCGCCGGTTCTTGCGTAAGTTCCGCGAAGTGCGCATCGGGCAGGGCCGCAAGCGCCACCCGTTCTTGCCCGAAGATCGCGGCCAAGGCGGGGCCGACCCCGGACGTGTCATTGGAACTGCTTAAAATGGGCTCAGCTGACGCAGGAACCGCAACAAAAAGCAGCAGCGCAAGGCGCTCCGCCCACTTTATAACAACCGACATATTCCGCCCCAACCCATTGCAGAGGCCGCCGAGCAGACTGTGGCGACCGCGCGGCTATAGCCCAAAAAAAGCCATGAGTCTAGATACTGTTGCAAAATTGCCACGAAGGCGATTCGCCGCAGGCATTCCGGGCGTAGCAAATACCGTCGGCGCTACTCGATTTCTGCGCCCTCTCGGGGGGCCAGCAGCGCAAAATGCGCCGCCGCAAGCCGGGCAACGGGCACCCGGAACGGCGAACACGAGACGTAATCGAACCCAGCCGCGCGGCAAAACGCGATCGATTCCGGGTTGCCACCATGTTCGCCGCAGACCGAAATCGTCACCCCCGGCCGGCGCGCGCGCCCGCGCGCGGCACCAATCAGCAGCAATTCACCCACCCCTTCAACGTCGAGCACATGAAACGGGTCTTCGGCATAGACGCGCTGGCTGACATAGGCGCCCATGAAGCGCCCGGCGTCGTCGCGCGAAAGGCCATAGGTCATTTGCGTCAAGTCGTTGGTTCCAAACGAAAGAAAGGCTGCATGCTCGGCAATTTCACCCGCCCGGAGCGCGGCCCGCGGGGTTTCGACCATCACCCCCAGCCGATAGGTGAACTCGGCCTTCTGCTCGTTCTTCACCGCTGCCGCCACAGCGTCGATGCGGGTTTTCACGATCTCGACCTCGCGCGCGGCGCTGACCAGCGGGATCATGATCTCGGGCACCACCGGCGCACCGTGGCGGCTGGCCTCGACTGTCGCCTCGAAGATCGCGCGGGCCTGCATGTCGTAAATCTCGGGCACGGTAATGCCCAGCCGCACCCCGCGCATGCCCAGCATCGGGTTGAACTCGCTCAGCGCCTCGACCCGCCGCGTCACATCCGACAGCGGCTTGTCGAGCGCCTCGGCCAGCTCTCGAATACCCTCGCGGTCTTGCGGCAGGAATTCGTGCAGGGGCGGGTCGAACAGGCGAATGCAGACCGGCAGCCCCGCCATGATGTCAAACAGCGCGGTGAAATCGGCGCGCTGCATCGGCAACAGGCGTTCAAGCGCGATCCGGCGGTCGTTCGCGGTATCGGCAAAGATCATCTCGCGCATCACGGTCAGGCGGTCTTCGTCAAAGAACATGTGCTCGGTGCGGCACAGGCCAATGCCCTCGGCCTCAAACATGCGCGCGGTGCGGGCGTCATCGGGGGTGTCGGCGTTGGCGCGGATGCCGATGTCGCGCACATTGTCGGCCCAGTGCAGCAAGGTGCGAAAGCCATCGTCAAGTGCGGGTTCCAGCATCGCCGCAACACCCGCCAGCACTTCGCCATTGGTGCCGTCGATAGTGATTGTGTCGCCCTCGCGCAGCACGCGCCCATCGGCGGCGCGCAGGGTGCGCTCGCGCGGATTGAGCGAAATTTCCGAGGCGCCGACGATGCAAGGCAACCCCAGCCCGCGCGCAATCACCGCCGCGTGGCTGGTAATGCCGCCGCGCTCGGTCAGCACGGCGACAGCGGCGTGCATGCCGCGAATATCCTCGGGCGCGGTTTCGCGGCGCACCAGCACGCAAGGCTCGTCGCGCGCCGCACTCGCCTGCGCAGCGGCGGCGGAGAACACGATACGCCCGGTAGCGGCGCCCGGACTGGCGGCAATGCCACGGCCAAGCCGGTCGCGCGGGCTGAGCGGATCGACCTGATAGTGCAGCAACTCCGACAGCGCGCGCGGTTCGACCCGCAGCAACGCCTCTTCGCGGCTGATCACGCCATCGACCGCCAGCGTGACCGCAATCTTTACTGCCGCGCGCGATGACCGCGCCACCCGGACCGCATCAATCACCGCAAGGTGGCCGTTCTCGACCGTGAACTCGATCTGCATTTCTTCGCGCAGCCGGGCGCGGCAAGCCATCGCATACCCGACCAACTGGTCGAAAAGCTCGGGCGCCGCCTCTTCCAGCGAGGCGCCGCGCGCATCGCGCGTAAGATAGAGCGTCTCCACCGCGGCCTTGCGCCCCTGGCTTTGGCCGCGGAACCGCCCGGTCACTTGTGGCCCGCCGGTAATGCTGTCCACGCATTGCATGGTGCCAGAACCGGAAAGCCCGGGGCCGATGCCAAGCGCCATCTGCTGCACCACCAGCCCCAGTGCCGCCTCGGCGGGCGCGCCCTTGGCCTGGCGCAACAGCCGCGCCGTGGTCCCTTCCCACGCCCGCGCCATCGAGCGCAGCACATCCGCCAGCTGCCGTGCCGGGTCTTGCGGAAAGGGTGCGTCGGTTTCGGCTTCATAGGCCGCCAGCGCCGCTGCCAGTGCCGTGGGCGAAGGGGCGGCGGAAAACATGTCGGGGTCAAGCCGGGCCACATGCGTGGCAAAGGCCTGCACAAAGCGCAGATAGAGCGCCTCTGCCGCCTCGCGCCCAAGCCGCGCCGCCAGCACATCGCGGCGCGCATCGTTCATGCCGACATTGAGCACAGTGCCCGGCCCGCCCCATTCGGGGTGCTCGGGGCTGCCGCGCACCGACACGAGGAAATCATCGCCAAACATCGCCACCAGCTTTGCGGTGTCGGGCAACTGCCCGGCGGCAATCGCGCGCACGCCCTCGCATGAAAGCGCCACCGTGCGCGGCACCGGCAGATCAAGCCGGATCAGCCGCTGCAGGCATTTGGCCCGCCAACCGTGGCGCGCGGTGGTGACCGGCGCGGACGGCGTCAGTTCGACGAACTCGGCAAAGTCGGCCTGTTTCTGCACTGCGGCATACTCCCGTTTCGCGTGCAGCATAGGCGAAACGGTCAGCGGGGCAAGCGGGCTTTGCGTAGCCGCTGCGTGGCCTCAGCCCTCGATGCGGGTCAGGTCGGCGACGCCAAGGCAGGTGGCGCGAATACGGCTGAGCAAGTTCAGGCGGTTGCGCCGGATGACGGGGTTTTCGGCATTCACCTGCACCGCTTCAAAGAAGGCGTCGATGGGGGCGCGCAGCGCCGCCATGGCGCCCATGGCGGCGGCGAAATCTTCGGCCTGGGTGGCCGGCGCAATCGCGCCCTCGGCGGCATCGAGGGCGGCAAAAAGCACGCGTTCGGCCTCGGTTTCGGCAAACTTCACATCGGCGCCGTAGGAATATTCGACCCCGTCCTTGGTTTCCGCCTGGGTGAGGATGTTGTTGGCGCGCTTGAAGCCCTGCAACAGGTTGGTGCCATCGTCGGTTTTCAGGAACGCGGCAAGGGCTTCGGCGCGCTTGACCAGAAGGGTGAGGTCGTCGTTGCCCGGCATCGCAAGGCAGGCGTCGATGATGTCGTGGCGAATGCCTTGGTCCTTGAGGAAGACCTTGAGGCGGTCGTGGAAGAAGGCGAGGAGGTCGGCAAGCGCGCCGCTCTCGTCAAGGGCGGCGCCCGGCCCGAGGGTGGGCGTGAAGCGCCCGCCCTGGGGGGCGGGTCGGGCGCTGCCCGGCGTGCCGCCGGGCGTTTCGGCTTCATCCTGCACCCCGTGGCGCGCCAGCGCGGGGGCAGCCACCGCGCGAAGCCCCACCCGCACGCCATTCCCCAGCACCAGCCTGATCACCCCCAGCGCCGCCCGCCGCAGCGCAAAGGGGTCTTTGCTCCCCGTGGGTTTCTCGTCAATCGCCCAGAAACCCGCAAGCGTGTCGATCTTGTCGGCCAGCGCCACGGCCACCGAAACCGGCGCGGTGGGCACGGCATCGCTTGGCCCAAGCGGTTGATAATGCTCGCGGCAGGCCTCGGGCACGCCGTCGTTGTGCCCGGCGGCCTCGGCGTAGTAGCGGCCCATGATGCCTTGCAGCTCGGGAAACTCGCCAACCATGGCGCTTTGCAGATCGGCCTTGGCCACCCGCGCGGCCTCAGCGACAAGGTCGGGCGCGGCCCCGACCATTGGGGCGATTTCACGCGCCAGCGCTTCGATGCGTTTCACCCGGTCAAGCTGCGACCCAAGCTTGTTGTGAAAGGTGACATGGGCAAGCCCCTGCGCCATGCCCTCAAGCCCTTCGGCCTTGACCCGCCGCAGGTCGTTTTCCCAGAAGAAGCGCGCATCGGAAAGCCGCGCCGACAGCACCTTTTGGTTGCCGTGCAGAATGGTGGCACCATGGTCGGCGGTTTCGCGGTTGGCGACCGTGACAAAGCCCTCGATCCGCCGGGTAGCCGGGTTTTTCACCGAAAAGAATTTCTGGTGCTCGCGCATCGAGGTTTGCAGCACCTCGGGCGGAAGGCCAAGGAAGGCCTTGCCAATCGCCCCCATCAGCACCACCGGCCATTCCACCAGCCCCGCCACCTCGGCCAGCAGCCCGGCGTCGGGCACCGCCTCCAGCCCCTGTGCAAAGGCAAGGTTGCCCGCCTGCGCCCAAATCGTCGCCTCGCGCTCGGCAGCATCCAGCATCACGAAGGCGCGGCGCAGTTTGGCGCGGTAATCATCGAACGAGGTCACGGCAAAGCGCCCCGGCGCCATGAAGCGGTGGCCTTCGGTGGTGTTGCCGGCGGTGATGCCCTCAACCGTCAGCGGCACCACTTCGGCCCCCGCCTCGGTGACCATCAGGCACAGAATCGAATGCAACGGGCGCACCCAGCGCAACGACCCCGCGCCCCAGCGCATCGCCTTGGGCCAGGGGAAATTGCGGATGGCGGCTTCCAGAACCTCGGCCACGATCGCGGCGGCGGGGCGGCCGGGGCGTTCGATCACCGCGAAAAACACCTGCCCCTTCTTGTCGTCTCGCAGCACCAGTTGTTCGCGCGTCAGGCCGGTGGAGCGCAGAAAGCCCTCAATTGCGGCGGCGGGGGCGGTGGCGGCGGGGCCCTTGCGCTCTTCGCGCAGGGTGGGGCTTTCGGCGGTGAGGCCTTCGATGGTCAGCGTCAGGCGGCGCGGCGTGGAAAAGGCACCCGCCGAAGCGTAGGTGAGGCCCGCGTTCACCAGCCCGTCGGTCACCAGCTTTTTCAGGTCTTCGCGGGCGCGGGCCTGCATCCGGGCGGGGATTTCTTCGGAAAAGAGTTCGATCAGAAGGTCGGGCATGTCACTTCTCCGCATTCGCATTCAACTGGTGCCAGGCATAGGCGCGCCCGTCAGGGTAGAGCGCCACCACGCGGTCGATACCGGGCGTGATGTCGGCGACCGACAAAAAGGCAATCGCCCTGCCCGCTTCCAGATCGCCGCCAATGCGCGCGGCATTGAAACAGTCGAACCAGCCGGGGGCGTTCAGCGGGGTCGCGGCATCGTAGACCTGAAAGCTCTCGGTTGCGGTGGCAAGGCTGATGGGCGTGGTAAAGCAGGCGCGAAAGCGCAAGGGGCTGCTGGTGGCATCAATGCCCTGAAACCCCGCCGCAAGGATCGGCTCGGGCTGGCCGGTCACAACCGAGGTCAGCCGGATTTCGGCTGCGGGCGCCGAGGCCGGGATCGGGTCGTAAAAGCCATAGACCTGCAAATAATACACCGCCGCCCCGGTGATGAGCGCCGATGCTACCAAGATGATACCGACCGCCTTGCCATTCACGCTGCCGCCCATGTCAATGCCAATGAAGGTTGATGTCGGGCTGCGCGAAAGATGCCGCCCATTCGCGCAATTTCAGGATATGTTGCGTATCCGCCGGGCGCAGGTGCTGGTGCGTCTCGACAAACAGCGTGTCGATCCGCGCCAGCAGATCGGGCGCGTCGGCGAGCATGTCGAGAATTTGCAGTTCGGCGCCTTCAATATCCATCTTGACGAGCGCGATGCGGCCCTTTGCTAGCTCGACAATGTCGCGAAAGCTGACCATCTCGACCTCGACTGTCAGCGCGGGGTCAACGCGTGCAGTGTCGAATATAACCGTTGACGCGACGGAGTACCGCGCGAAATCCGACATGAACCCTTTGGAACGCATAAGTTTTACCGTGCCCCTCTCGGCCCCCACCGCTTGCGCGTGCAAGACCACGTTGGGCAACGCACCCACATTCGTTTCGAGATGCGCAAACGTGACGGGATCAGGCTCGAAGGCATGAACCGTGGCGCCGGTCGCCGCAAAAAGCTGGGTCACCTCGCCGACATTGGCGCCAAGATCGAAAACGATATCACCCGGCCCGATAGTCTGAAGAACCGCGGCGAAATCATCGGCCGCACGTTTGCGATAGCGCCGCCCCAATTTGCGCGCTGCCGAGTGGCCAATTCGGTTATCCAGGTGTTGCAGTCGGTCGAGCGCCTTTTCGACAAGGGTGCGAGGCTTGTAGTCAGCCATGGGCGATCTCCGATCCTGCACTGCCACCGCCCGCTTCGGTGGTCACAAAAGCATCGGCGCAGGCCTTGGCCAGCGCGCGCACGCGGCCAATATAGGCCTGTCGCTCGGTCACCGAGATCACGCCGCGCGCGTCCAGCAGGTTGAAAAGGTGGCTGGCCTTGATGCACTGGTCATAGGCCGGGTGCGCCATCACGATGCGGCGGCCTGCGTTGTCTTCCACCGGGGCGGCAAGGATGCGCGCGCATTCGGCTTCGGCATCCTCGAAATGCGCAAGCAGCATCGCCGTATCGGCCTGGTCGAAGTTCCAGCGGCTGTATTCCTGCTCGGTCTGGCGGAAGATGTCGCCGTATTTCAGCGGGATCGGGGCTTCGGGGTCGTTGAAGGGCATGTCCATGACGTGATCGATGCCAAGCACATACATCGCCAGCCGTTCCAGCCCATAGGTCAGTTCGCCCGCCACCGGGCGGCAATCATGGCCGCCGACCTGCTGGAAATAGGTGAACTGGCTCACCTCCATGCCGTCACACCAGACCTCCCAGCCCAGCCCCCAGGCGCCGAGCGTGGGGCTTTCCCAATCATCCTCGACAAAGCGGATGTCGTGCAGCGCAAGGTCGATGCCGATGGCTTCGAGGCTGCCGAGGTAGAGCGCCTGAAGGTCGGGCGGCGAGGGCTTTATCAGCACCTGATACTGGTAGTAGTGCTGCAAGCGGTTCGGGTTTTCGCCGTAGCGCCCATCGGTGGGGCGGCGCGAGGGCTGCACATAGGCGGCGGCCCAGGGCCGGTTGCCGAGCGCGCGCAAGGTGGTGGCGGGGTGAAAGGTGCCCGCGCCCACTTCCATGTCATAAGGCTGCAACACGGCGCAGCCCTTTTCGGCCCAATAGCTCATCAGCCGCAGGATGATTTCCTGAAACGAGCGTGGCGTGGATCGGGTCATCTTGGAACCTCGCGGGGGCAAAAGCGCCCCTTCCTTAGGCAAGCGTTGCAACAGGGTCAATCGGCACCGTCATGCATCGCAGGATTTTGGGGTGACGGCGCCGCTGTTCCTGTCTAATTTGGCGGAATGCGCGACGACGGGCGCAATGGGATCAGGGGTTTGATGCGGATGTTTGCAAGGCGTTTGGCGCTGCTGGTAGCGTTGTTCATTTCGGGTGTGTTCGGGGCAGCGTGGGCCGAACCGAGTTGGGTGCAGATTGAGGCCAAGCCGACGCAGGCCGAGGCCGAGGCGCGGGCCGCCGCCTGGGCCGCGACATTTCCCGATGTCGGGGGCTTTCAACTCGGCTCGGGCTGGTATGCTGTGGCGCTCGGGCCGTATGAGCGCGCCGAAGCGGTCGCCAAGGTCGAGCTATTGCGCGCTGAAGGCATGATCCCCGCCGATGCGTTCGTGGCCGACGAGTCGCGTTTTCGGCAGCGGTTCTGGCCCGCTACCGCCGCCGGCGCCATCACGCCTGCGGCCATCGCCCCCACCCAACCCGGACTTGCCGCTGAATCGCTGGACCAAGCACGCGCCGCCGAAGCGCAATTGAGCGCGGGCGAGCGGATGGCGCTGCAGGAGGCGTTGCAGTGGCAGGGGCTTTATACTTCGGGCATCGATGGTGCCTTCGGCCCCGGCACCCGCGCCAGCATGGCCGCGTGGCAGGCAGCGATCGGCGCCGAACAGACCGGGGTGCTGACCAGTGCCCAGCGCGCCGACCTTCTGGCGCGCAGCAACGCAGAGCGTGCGGAACTCGGCCTGGCAGTGGTGAGCGACGACGAGGCGGCGATTTCGGTGGTCATGCCCACCGGGCTCGTGAAATTCGAGCGGTATGAGCCGCCCTATGCGGTCTACAGCGCGCGCGACGGCTCGGGCATACGCATTCTGCTGATTTCGCAGCAGGGCGACCAGGCGTCGCTGTTCGCGCTTTATGACATCATGCAGAACTTCGAAATCGTGCCGCTGGAAGGCGCGCGCGAGCGGTCTGCCAGCCGGTTCACATTGACCGGGCAGAACTCCGAAATCCATTCACACACCGAGGTGAGCCTGCGCGGTGGCCTTATCAAGGGCTTCACGCTGGTCTGGCCCGCATCCGATGCGGCCCGCATGAGCCGGGTGCTGGCTGCGATGCAGGACAGTTTTACGCCGTTGGGCAGCCGTGCGATGGATGCCTCGCTGGGCGAGCCGCTGGCGGTGGCGGCAGCCGATCTGATGACCGGCATCGACATTCGCAAACCCACATTCTCGCGCTCAGGTTTCTACATCACCAATCAGGGCGCGGTGCTGACCACCGCCGAGGCGGCATCTTGCGGCCGCGTTACGGTCGATGGCGCCACCTTTGATCTTGCCTTTGCCGACGCAGGGCTTGGCATCGCGGTGCTGACGCCTCGGGTGGCGCTGGCGCCACAGGCGACGGGCGCGTTCCAGACTGGCGCTGCCCGGGTCGAATCCGAGATTGCGGTGGCAGGCTACCCCTATGCCGACGCGATTTCGGCACCGGTGCTGACCTTCGGGCGGCTGGCGGCGCTGAACGGGCTGGCCGGCGAGGCCGACCTTGCGCGTCTGCGGCTGACCGCGCTGCCGGGCGACGCCGGTGGTCCGGTGCTCGATGCGTCGGGCGCGGTGCTGGGCATGCTGTTGCCCGCCACCAACGACAGCAACAGGCTATTGCCCGAGGATATCGCGCTCGCCCGCCAGGCGGTGGCGCTGGCCCCGGTTCTGAGCGCGCGCGGTTTTGCCCCTGTTGCGGCAAGCAACAGCGGCGCGATGGCCCCCGAAGACCTGGCACGCATGGCGCGCGGGCTTGCGGTGCAGGTTTCCTGCTGGAACTGAACCTGTGGGGGCCAAGCGCCCCCTCAGGCCCGCCAGAAGCGCGGCAGCAGCAGCACATAGACCGAGATCAGCTCAAGCCGCCCAACATACATGCCAAAGATCATCAACAGCTTGGACGCGGTGGGAAACTGGTCGATCGCACCAGAGGCTGAAACCTCGGCGCCCCAGGCGGGGCCCACGTTGGCAATCGCGGTCCAGGCTGCGGTCATGGCGGTTTCGGCAGAAAGCCCGGTCAAAGACAGCCCGACGATCAGCAGACCGTAGCTGAGGATGAAAAGCGAGAAAAAGGCGATCACCGAGTTGACCACCTCGTGTTCGACCGGGCGCCCGCTGTAATGCACGGCAAGAACCCGGTGCGGGCTGTGCAGGCGCTTGATCTGGGTTTTCACCGCCTCGAACAGTATCAGGTAACGAAACACCTTGACCGAACAGGCGGTGGACGAGGTGCAGCCGCCGATCAGCCCCACCACCAGCAGCACCACGAAGGCCAGATGCCCCCATTTCGTCACGTCTTCCGACAGATAGCCGGTGCCGGAAAAGATGGTGACGACGTTGAAGGTGACCTCGCGCAGCGTCGGCAAAAGTTCCGCCTCGTGCCGCACCATCCGGTAGACCACGATCACAGCGATGGCATAGGCGATCCAGCGCAGATAGGCGCGCACCTGCGCATCGCGCCAGATCGGCGCAACCTGGCCCTGAGTCAGTTGCACGAAGCGAATGAAGGGAAGCGACGCCAACACCATGAATACCGATGCCGCCACCTCCGGGGCGCCCTTGTAGACGCCGAAGCTGGCATCGTAGTTGGAAAAGCCGCCCGTGCTAATGGTGGTCAGCGAGTGCAGGATTGCATCGAACGCCGTCATCCCGGCCGCCGCATAGACAATGGCGCAAAGCACCGTCAGCCCGACATAGATGCGCAGCATCGCATTCGAAATGTCGATCGCGCGCGGCAGGATCTTGCCCAGCGTGTCAAACCCTTCCGAACGGAAATACTGCATGCCGCCGACCTTCATCACCGGTAGAAAGATCAGCGCCACGATCACGATGCCAAGCCCGCCCAGCCATTGCAGCATGGCACGCCAGAGATTGGTGCCCCAGGGCAAACCGTCGAGCGCCGGAAACGCGGTGGTGCCGGTGGTGGTCATGCCCGACATCGCCTCGAAATAGGCATCGACAAAGGAAACATCGGGCGCACCGACCAGAAACGGCAGGGTGCCGAAGGCTGGCAGCACCAGCCAAGCGCCCGAGGTAAGCAAAAAGCTCTCGCGCAGTTGCAGCCCGCGCGCGATGTCGCTGCGCGTGCTGAGCGCAACAAGTCCGCCCGCCCCGGTGGTAATGATCGCCGCCTCCAGAAAAGCAGCCCAGTTGCCATCGCCGCGCTGCCAGTCGAGCGCCATTGGCACCAACATCAAAAGCCCCAGCACCGTTACGAGCAGGCCGAGGATATGGGAGACAGGGCGAAAATCGATCATGCGTCCTTGCTTGGCGCTGCCCGCTGGCGCTGTCAAGCATCGCGCAACCCGCCGAATTGGTAAGAAGTTCTGACAGGTTTGCGAATAGCGCTTGCGCCGCAGCGCAGCAACGCTAACCTTTCAGCGTTCCTGCCCCCCTGCCTGCCGGAGGCCCCCCAGATGTTTCGCAAGATCCTGATTGCCAACCGTGGCGAAATCGCCATTCGCGTGATGCGCGCGGCGACCGAACTTGGCAAGAAAACTGTGGCGGTTTACGCCGAGGAAGACAAGCTGAGCCTGCACCGCTTCAAGGCCGACGAGGCCTATCGAATCGGCGCGGGGCTGGGGCCGGTAGCGGCCTATCTGAGTATTCCCGAGATCATCCGCGTGGCGCGCGCCTGCGGCGCTGACGCAATTCACCCCGGCTATGGCCTTCTTTCGGAAAACCCCGAGTTTGTTGACGCATGCGACGCGGCGGGCATCGCCTTTATCGGCCCCACCGCCGCGACCATGCGCGCGCTCGGCGACAAGGCCAGCGCGCGGCGGGTGGCGATGGCGGCGGGGGTGCCGGTGGTGCCCGCTTCCGAGCTGTTGACCGATGACATGGCGGCGGCGCGCGACGCCGCCGAGGCGCTTGGCTATCCGCTGATGCTGAAGGCCAGTTGGGGCGGCGGCGGGCGCGGCATGCGCGCCATCCACTCGCCCTTCGAGCTTGAGGAAAAAATCCGCGAGGGGCGGCGCGAGGCCGAGGCCGCTTTTGGCAACGGCGAGGGGTATCTGGAAAAGATGATCCTGCGCGCGCGCCACGTCGAGGTGCAACTGCTGGGTGATGCGCACGGCGGGCTTTACCACCTGTATGAGCGCGATTGCACCGTGCAGCGGCGCAACCAGAAAGTGGTCGAACGCGCCCCCGCCCCCTATCTGAGCGAAGCGCAGCGCGACGAGGTTTGCGGGCTGGCGCTGAAAATTGGCCGCGCCGTGGGCTACCGCAACGCCGGCACGGTCGAGTTTCTGATGGATATGGACGACGGGCGCTTCTACTTCATCGAGGTGAACCCGCGCGTGCAGGTGGAACACACCGTCACCGAGCAGGTCACCGGCATCGACATCGTGCAGGCGCAGATCCGCATTGCCGAAGGCGCCACGCTGGCCGAAGCAACCGGCGTGCCCGCGCAGGCCGGGGTGCGCCTTTCAGGCCACGCGCTGCAATGCCGCGTCACCACCGAAGACCCGCAAAACAACTTCATCCCCGATTATGGCCGTATCACAGCCTACCGCAGCGCCACGGGCATGGGCATTCGGCTTGATGGTGGCACCGCCTATGCGGGCGGGGTGATCACGCGTTACTACGACAGCTTGCTGGTCAAGATCACGGCATGGGCGCAGACGCCCGAACAGGCGATCGCCCGCATGGACCGGGCCTTGCGCGAATTTCGGGTGCGCGGCGTTTCGACCAATATCGAGTTTGTCATCAACCTCTTGAAGCACCCGACCTTTCTTGACAACACCTACACCACCAAGTTCATCGACACCACGCCCGCGCTCTTTGATTTCAAGAAGCGGCTCGACCGGGCCACCAAAATTCTTACCTACATCGCCGATATTTCGGTAAACGGGCACCCCGAAACCGCCGGGAGGCCCAAGCCCCCGGCGCAAGCGCGCGCGCCAAAGCCGCCAGAGGCAACGGCCACCCCCGCCCCCGGCACCCGGCAGTTGCTGGAAGCCAAAGGCCCGCAGGCGGTGGCGAACTGGATGGCAGCGCAAAAGCGCGTGCTGGTCACCGACACCACCATGCGCGACGGTCACCAAAGCCTTCTGGCCACCCGGATGCGCTCAATCGACATGGTGCGCGCCGCCCCCGCCTATGCCGCCAACCTGCCCGGCCTGTTTTCGGTCGAATGCTGGGGCGGCGCCACCTTCGATGTGGCCTACCGCTTTTTGCAGGAATGCCCCTGGCAACGGCTGCGCGACATCCGCAAGGGCTTGCCCAATGTGATGACGCAAATGCTGCTGCGCGCCTCGAACGGCGTCGGCTACACCAACTACCCCGACAATGTGGTGCGGTTCTTCGTCGCCCAGGCGGCCAAGACCGGGATCGACGTGTTCCGGGTGTTCGACAGCCTGAACTGGGTCGAGAACATGCGCGTGGCGATGGATGCGGTGCTTGAGGCGGAAAAGCTTTGCGAAGGCACCATTTGCTACACCGGTGACATCCTCAACCCCAACCGCGCCAAGTACGACCTCGGCTATTATGTGAAGATGGGGCACGATTTGCGCGCGGCGGGGGCGCATGTGCTTGGGCTGAAAGACATGGCGGGGCTGCTCAAACCCGCCGCCGCACGGGTGCTGGTGAAGGCGCTGAAAGAGGAAGTCGGGCTGCCGATCCATTTTCACACGCATGACACATCGGGCATTTCTGCCGCCACCGTGCTGGCGGCTGCCGATGCCGGGGCCGATGCGGTCGATGCGGCGATGGATGCGTTTTCGGGCGGCACCTCGCAGCCCTGCCTTGGCTCGATCGTCGAGGCGTTGCGCCACACCGACCGCGACACCGGCCTGAACATCGCCGCGATTCGCAGCCTTTCGAACTATTGGGAGGCAGTGCGGGGCCAGTATGCGGCCTTTGAATCGGGCATCGCCGCCCCCGCGTCCGAGGTCTATCTGCACGAAATGCCGGGCGGCCAGTTCACCAACCTCAAGGCGCAGGCGCGCAGCCTTGGGCTGGAAGAGCGCTGGCACGAGGTGGCGCAGGCTTACGCCGATGCCAACGCGATGTTCGGCGATATCGTCAAGGTCACGCCCTCATCGAAAGTGGTGGGCGACATGGCGCTGATGATGGTGGCGCAGAACCTGAGCCGGGCGCAGGTCGAAAACCCGGCGGTTGACGTGGCATTCCCCGATTCGGTGGTGGACATGCTGCGCGGCAATCTCGGGCAGCCACCGGGGGGCTGGCCCGAAGGCATCACCGCCAAAGTGCTCAAAGGCGAGAAACCCGCCACCGCGCGCCCCGGCGAAGCCCTGCCCCCGGTCGATCTGGAAGCCGTGCGGGCCAGGGTTTCGCAAGAGCTGAACGGTTTTGTGGTGGATGATGAAGACCTTGCGGGCTACCTCATGTATCCCAAAGTATTCCTCGACTACATGGGTCGCCACCGCCTTTACGGGCCGGTCCGCGCGTTGCCGACGCCGACATTCTTTTACGGCATGCAGCCTGGCGAAGAATTTGCCGCCGAAATCGACCCCGGCAAGACGCTCGAAATTCGGCTGCAAGCGGTGGGCGAGACCAGCGACGAGGGCGAAGCCAAGGTATTCTTTGAACTCAACGGCCAGCCCCGCGTGATCCGGGTGGCCAACCGCTCGGTCAGGGCCGCCACCGCCGCGCGGCCCAAGGCCACCGAGGGCAACCCCTTGCAGATCGGCGCGCCGATGCCAGGGGTGGTGGCTTCGGTCGCGGTGCACGCCGGGCAAAAGGTGAACGCGGGCGACGCGCTGTTGACGCTTGAGGCGATGAAGATGGAGACCGGCATCCACGCCGAGCGCGCGGCAGTCGTGAAGGCGGTGCATGTGGCCGCTGGTCAGCAGATCGACGCCAAGGATTTGCTGGTGGAATTCGAGGCTTAGGGCGCGCGCAGGGCACCCGCGTTTGTGCCCCCGCGCGCCCTCACCCCGCATTAGCCGATCATCGGATTGAGGGTGCCATAGGTTTCTTCATAGTGACGCTTCAGCCGCATCAGCGCGATCCGAAGCACGATTTTGCCTGACCGCGCCGACCAGCCCAGCCGTTTTTCCGCAGCCTCCAACCCTTCAAGGAAACAGCAGCACCGAAGCGCCATGTCGCCCAGACCGGGGCCGAGGTCGCGCAACGCCGCCGCCACCCGGGCGCGTGCCTTTTCCGAGCCGCCCGAATGCCCGGCATCGGGGCGATACTGACCACGATCACCGCTGCTGAGAAACCGTTCCCAGTTTTGCGCTACGCGGGGGCCAAGCTGCGCCAGTTCGAAATCTTCGCGTAGCCGCTCACCCGCATTAACCAGCTCTTGCGTCAGGAACGGCTCACCATCCTTGTCGCGCCGTCGCGCCAGCACCCCAAGCGGGCTTTCGGCCAGATTGAGGCGCATCCGGCGCGTGCCTTCGCCCCCCGGCCCGGGCAGATCTCGGGTTTCCCAGTCACGGTGCTGCCCGGCGAATGGCGTGCCAAAGCCCGTCTGCGCCTCGGCAAAGCCGTAGCCGCGCGCGGCATCATCGGTCTCCAGCATCCGTCGCAGCGCTGCGCGACCCGCGCCCGTGATCTCGTAGCTGGTAATGCGCCCGCTATGGGCAACCGCGATCCAGTCTTTCAGCGCGAAAGACTGCGCTACACTGCGGTCGAGCACGGCGGTGCGAACGGTCCCTTTCAACACGACCGCCTTTTCCATTTCGGCGCCGACCACGAGCACCGCGCCCGGTTCGGATAGTCTGCGCAGAATCCTGCGGCCCTCGCGTTGCAGTGTTTCGTCGGATTCGGCGGCGATACTGTTGCGGATGGGTGCACTCATGGCAGCGGTTTCCTTTAGTGAGCAGAGGTTGCGGGGCGGGCATCCTGCCGAATGGGCAAAACGGTTGAAGGCCTCGTCGATCAGGGGGTCGTCGCGGCGTTGCTCGATGCGGCGCATGCGGCGCAGCACGGTCGAGGCGTGCAGCCCTTCGTCGCGTGCCAGCTGGCGGATCGGAACGCCTTCGCTGACGTGGCGCAAGTAGATCCGCGTGAACTCGGGTAGCCAGGCGGGCAGACCCGCGGAAGGCATGGCCAGGTTCGACATTTTCCCTTGAAATCCTTGGTTTGCAGGCTGAAGCCAATGTTGTTACTCAACCGTGGGTTGTATTTCTTACCCATTCGTTAACAAAACGTCCGGATTTCGATAATTGTTGATAATTGATAAACAATCACAACTTGACCGTTCGCAGAATCGCGACAACGCGCAACACACCCTAAGGTTGCGCTATTCTGGGCAGACACACCTGGGAAGGATCTGCCATGACCGATTTCTCAAGCATTCTTGCAGAACTGCGCCGCCCGCGGCTTTTGATCCGCGCAGCGCGGCTGGGCCTGAGCGACTATAACCGCTCACGCGATCTTAAGCGCGTTGTTCGCAGTATGGAAACAATGGTGCCCGAGCGCGCAGTTGCATTTCTGCTAGCCGCAGAGGCCGAGATGGAAGAAACGCGGCGCGCGGGCGCGGCGCATTACAGCCTTGTGCGGCATATCGAAGTGCTGATTGCGCTTCTGGCAGAAGCGCGGCTGCTCGCCGGGCCGCGACTCAGCGTGACTTGAACAACCCGCCCAACACACCGCGCACCAGGGCCTGACCGGTCTTGGTGCCAAGCTGGCGCGCAAAACTCTTGCCAAATGCCTCCGCGATGGAATCGGAGCGCGACGCGCGCGCGGCGGGCTTGGCCGGTTTTGCGGACTTGGCCGCCGCACCGCCACCATAGCGCCGCGCGTTGGAAAACTCGCGCGAGCCAGCCTCGGGCTCGGCCGCCGCACCGGTTTCGCGCGCCGCTTCCGCCGCCCGCGCCGCCAACCGCTCATAGGCCGAATCACGATCTATGGTGCGGTCGTATTTCTCGCCCAGCAAGGAATCGCGCATGATTTGGGCGCGCTCGGCTGTGGTGATCGGGCCAAGGCGGCTGACGGGGGGGCGCACCAATGTGCGTTCGACCATGCCCGGTGCGCCCTTGGCTTGCAGGAACGACGTGACGGCCTCACCGGTGCCCACCTCCTTGATCGCAAGTTCTGTGTCGAACCTTGGGTTGGCGCGGTAGTTTTCCGCAGCGCGCCGCAGGTCTTTCTGGTCGCGCGCGGTAAAGGCGCGCAGCGCGTGCTGCACCCGGTTGCCAAGCTGCCCCAGCACCGTATCGGGCACGTCGGTCGGGTTCTGGGTGATGAAATAAACCCCAACCCCCTTCGAGCGGATCAGCCGCGCCACCTGTTCGACCTTTGAAATCAGTGCCTTCGGCGCGTCATCAAACAACAGATGCGCCTCATCGAAAAAGAACACGAGGCGGGGCTTATCCGGGTCGCCGACTTCGGGCAGTTCCTCGAACAATTCCGACAACAGCCACAACAGGAAGGTCGCATACAGCCGGGGCGACGCCATCAGCTTGTCGGCAGCAAGAATGTTGATCCGCCCCCTGCCATCAGGCGCGGTTGCCATCAGATCGGCAAGTTCAAGCGCGGGCTCACCAAACAGCCTCGACCCACCCTGATTCTCGAGCACAAGCAGTTGGCGCTGGATCGCACCAATGCTCGCAGGGGCCACGTTGCCATAGCGCAGCCCGATTTCGGTGGCGTTCTGGCCGATAAAGACCAGCATCGCCTGAAGGTCTTTCAGATCCAAAAGCGGCAAGCCTTCCTCATCGGCCAGCCGAAAGGCGATGTTCAGCACCCCCTCTTGCGGCTCGCTCAGGTCCATCAGGCGCGACAGCAGCAGCGGCCCCATTTCGCTGACCGTGGCGCGCACCGGATGGCCCTGTTCGCCGAACATGTCCCAAAAGGTCACGGGAAAATCGCGGTAGGCAAGGTCGAAGCCGATCGTCGCGGCGCGGTTGGCGAACGACTCGTGCAACTTGCCTTCGGCCACGCCCGGCATTGCCAGCCCCGCAAGGTCGCCCTTCACATCGGAAAGAAACACCGGAACCCCGGCGGTCGAAAAGCCCTCGGCCAGCACTTGCAGCGTAACGGTCTTGCCAGTGCCGGTTGCCCCCGCGATCAGCCCATGGCGGTTACCATACTTGAGCAAAAGCTCTTGCGGCGCCCCATAGCCTTCGCCGCCGCCACCTACAAAAATGCCTTTTTCCGTCAACAATGCGCCAACTCCCCGCAAACAACCCGGTGCCACAATACAATTTTAACCGGTATGTGCCAGTGTTCCCTCAATCCGCGCCTCAGTCCTCTCGCGCGGGTTACTTCCTCCCTGTCAGACTGGCCGCGCCATCGGGGCGCGGCCTTCTTTTTTGACACGCCACACGGGCGAAGCGATGCGGATTCTTGGCGGTTGACGGAAACATTCTGCCGCATTAGCTTTCGCAGCAATGAAGGTCGGCCAGTCCGACGGGGAGAAAATATCGTGAAAGGGGTTCCCTGGATGGGAACCCCTTTCTTATTCGCGGTGCCGGGGCATATTCACGCGATCGTGGCAGTATTCCGCCAGCCGCCGCTGCCCCTGTGGCAACTTCGCCGCTGACACCTGCGGCCTGCCGTGCTAATCGGGCGCCATACCGAACATTTCAGGATGGAACCCATGGCAGATTTTTTCAAACCCCTTGCGCTCGCGCTGGCTCTGGGCCTTGCAGCCCCGGCTCTGGCGCAGGACGCAGCCGCGCCCGCTGCGACAGCGGATGCCGCGACAGCCCCCGAGACCGCAATCGGCGAGACCTACGTCGCCTCGACCCATGGCAAATGGGAAATGCAGTGCATCCGCACTGAAGACGGCTTCGACCCCTGCCAGCTTTACCAACTGCTCGCCGATGCCGATGGCAACTCGGTCGCTGAAATCAGCCTGTTCGCACTGCCGCCGGGGCAGCCCGCGGCCGCCGGTGCAACCATTGTGGCACCGCTTGAAACTCTGCTTTCGCAGATGGTTGCGATCTCGTTCGACGGCGGCGAACCGCGCCGCTATCCATTCACCTTCTGCACCTCGATCGGCTGCGTCTCGCGCGCGGGCTTTACCGCCGAAGACATCCAGAAAATGAAATCCGGCAACACGGCGACGATGTCGCTGGTGCCGATGGTGGCGCCCGACCAGACCGTTGATGTGCTGATTTCGCTCGACGGCTTCACCGCCGGGTATGAGGCGGTCAACGCCGCCAACGCCGCATCAGATGCCGCAGCGGCGGCGGCAGCAACGCCCGCCCCGGGGGCACCCGCCGACGCGCCAACACCGCGGCCCTGATTGCCCGCAGCGGAAACGATCGCGCGCCGCCCCACCGGGGCGGCGCGTTTCATTTCGGGGTCAGACCCGCGCCAGCGCCAACACCGCGTTCAACCCGCCAAATGCGAATGCGTTCGACAAGACCACATCGACCCGCGCTGCCCGCGCCTCGTTCGGCACCACGTCAAGCGCACAATCCGGGTCGGGCACGCGGTAGCCTGCGGTCGGTGCGATCACGCCTTCGCCGAGCGCCATCAGGCAGGCCAGCAGCTCCACAGCACCGGTGGCGCCAATCAGGTGGCCGTGCATCGACTTGGTTGACGAAATCATCAGCCGATCCGCATGCGCGCCAAATACCTTGCGAACGGCAGCGCATTCGGTGCGGTCATTGGCGGCGGTGGCGGTGCCATGGGCGTTGATGTAGCCCACCGCCTCGGGTGCGAGCCCGGCATCGCTGAGCGCGCCCGCCATGGCGCGCGCCGCGCCCTCGACCGAGGGCATCACCATGTCGGCGGCATCGGCGCCCATCGAAAAGCCCACCACCTCGGCCAGCATCGCCGCGCCGCGCGCCCGCGCGTGCTCGTATTCTTCAAACACGAACACCGCCGCACCCTCGCCTTGCACCAGACCGTTGCGGTCGGCGCTGAATGGGCGGCACCCATCAGCCGACATCACCCGCAACCCCTCCCACGCCTTGATGCCACCAAAGCACAACATCGCTTCAGCACCGCCCGCCAGCATCACCGGCGCCGCCCCCGACCGCACCATCTGAAACGCCAGCCCCATCGCGTGATTCGAGCTCGCGCAGGCGGTCGAAACCGAGAACGAGGGGCCCTGCAGGCCAAAGGCCATGCCGACAAGGCTGGCAGCCGCGTTATGCATCAGGCGCGGCACGGTGAACGGGTGCACGCGGTTCTTGCCCTCGGCGTAGACCGCCCGATATGCCTCGTCCGAGGTGGTCAGGCCTCCGCCTGCGGTGCCTATCACCACGCCAGAGCGCGCCGCCAGGTCGCCTTCAAAGGCCAGCCCCGCCTCGGCCACCGCCTGCCGGGCCGACGCCAGCGCGAATTGTGCGAAGCGGTCTGCAAAACCGAGTTCTGCGCGCGTCAGGTGATCTTCGGGCGCGAAACCCTGCACCTGCGCGCCGATCTGCACCGACAGCCGCTCGCTGTCTTGAAACGTCATCGGCCCGATCGCGCAGCGCCCCGCCTGCATCGCCGCCCAGGTTTCGGCCACGCTTGCCCCGAGCGGGTTAATGCTGCCCGCCCCGGTAATGACAACCCGACCCACCGCGTCAGGCCTTTGCCGCCACGAGCGCCTCGACGCCCGCGATCACGGCGCCAACCGACGAGATGTCGAAATCCGCTTCATCCGGCTCGTTTGCGTTATAGGGCACCGACACATCGAACTTTTCCTCGATGGCGAACAGCGCTTCAACCAGCACGAGGCTGTCAAACCCCAGCTCATCAAGCGTCATGTCCAACCGAACCTCGGACGGGTCGAGCATCGCCTGCCGGGCGATGATGGCAATGATTTCGTCTGCAACCGCACTGGCCATGAATGCCTCCGTTCAATCTGTGTCGCGCGCCTTTGTAGCAGCTTGGCGCAACTCTGCCACCTGCGCGAATAGTCGCCCCAGGCGGCGCATGTGCTTCCAGGCTTCGATCTGCTGATCCATCCTGATCGCCGGGGTGCCGAACATCGCCCGCCCCGCCGGAGCGTTTGACATGATGATGGTGCCGGCACCCGCGACCACGTCATCGCCCACCGATATGTTGTCGCTTACGCCGCCCTTGCCACCCAGCACCACCCGGTCGCCCAAGCGGGCCGAGCCGCCGATTGCCACCTGCCCGCAAAGAAGGCAATCGCGCCCGATCTGCGCGTTGTGGCCAATCTGCACGAGGTTGTCGATCTTGGTGCCCGCGCCAACAAAAGTGGCACGCACAGTGCCGCGATCAATGGCCGAATTGGCCCCGACCTCGACATCATCGCCAATCACCACGCCGCCGAGGCTGTGGATGCGCGCCCACACCTGAGGCCGCAATTCGCTGCGGTGACCCAGCGTTTCGCGCACCTCTTCAACGCCCGATTTCTCGGGCGTCACAAACGAAAACCCGTCGCCGCCGATTACCGCCCCCGATTGGCAGATGAAGCGGTCGCCAATTTCGACGCGGGCACAAATGGTCACGCGGGCATGCAACAACGCATCGGCGCCGATGATGCAGCCTTCGGCGATGCTCGTATGCGCGCCGATGCGCGCGCGCGGGCCAATGCGCACGCCACGCCCGATCACCACAAACGCGCCGATTGCCGCGCCGTCGCCGATTTGCGCGCCGGAATCGATCACCGCGCTTGGGTGGATGCCGGGGGCGATCTCGGGGCCGGGGTCAAAAAGGCGGCTGATCCCCGCCATCGCGTGGCGCGGGCGCGCGGCCAGAATCGCCGCCGCAAGGCCAAGCCCGCGCCAATCGGCGCCCGCCCAAAGCAGCGCGGCGCGCGCCTGCCCCTGCGCCAGATCATCGGCGTATTTCGGGTTGCCCGCAAAGGCCAGATCGCCCGGGCCCGCCAGCGCCGGCTCGGCCACGCCGGTCACCACCAGACCGGTCTCACCCTCGGCGGCAAGCCCGAGCGCGCGGGCAATCGATGCAACTGTATGTGTCATTGCAGGCCCCGGAAATTGCGGGTGGGGCGCCTCTGCCCCGCCCTTTCCGGTTCCGGTTTAGCTCTGCCATGAAGGCAGCGCCACCCCGGCGTTCTGCAGCGCCTGATAAATTGCCTGATCGCGGCCATAGATGTCGCGCCGAAACTCGGTGCGGCCCTTGGCGTTGGGCCAGGCGGTGAAATAGACCAGATGCACCGGCACCCGCAGGTCCAGCGGCAGCGTCGATTCCTGCCCGGTGCGCAGATAGCTTGCAAACAGCCCCTTGGGGTCGCTGCTCTGGCGCGCCAGCAGCGTGTAGGCAAAATCAAACGGTTGCTGCAACCGGATGCAGCCATGCGAAAACGCCCGCGTCTCACGCGCAAACAGCGATTTTGAGGGGGTGTCGTGCAGATAGATATTGTGCGGGTTGGGGAACATGAACTTCACCAGCCCCAGCGCGTTGCTGTTTGACGGTGCCTGCTTCATGTCGAAGGGAAAGGTGTTGCCGTTGAACTGGGTGAAATCCAGCCCATCGCGCGGTATCACCCTACCGCTGCCGTCGATCAACTGCAGGTACGAAACCGCGTTCGGATCGGCCTGCAACATCGGCAGGTATTCCTTGACGGTGATTGATCGCGGCACGAACCAGCTTGGGTTGATCACCAGATGTTCCATGAAATCTGAAAATTCTGGCGTGCGCGTATCCTTGAGGTTCTGACCGACCACGGTGACGGTCGAGAACGTGACCTTGCCGTCGTCAATAATCTTGGCGTGGTAATCGGGAATATTCACCCAGACGTGCCGCTGGCCCCATTCGGTGCCATACATCCAGCGCAGCCGCTCCATCGCGACCACGATTGCACGCAAACGGTCTTCAGGCGCTCGGTTGATCTCACGCAGGGTCGTTTCGCCCGCCACGCCATCGGCCAGAAGGCCATTGTCGAGCTGGAACATCTGAACCGCTTGCTGCATTGGCAAATCGTAGCTCGCCGAGGCCGATCGCCCCAGATAGCCGAGCGCTATCAGCCGGTCGCGCAGCGCAATCACCCTTGGGCCCGAGGCCCCCGGCTCGATCTTGCCCTGAACCGCCACCTCCGGGCCCCAGCCGCCGCGCACCATCGCAGCCTCGATATCGAACTTGGCGCGCATCAACTGACCGTATTCAGGCATCTGCGGCGGCAGCGCGCGCAGCACCTCCGCAGGATCACCTGTAGCGAAAGCCTCTAGAATCGCCAGCCGATCCTGCCGCGCGGGCTTGCGCACCATTCCCTCTTCAATTGCGGCCGGGTTCGTGACAACGCCAACCTGAACGTCGCGCGCGTAGCTCAGAAGCGCCGCCGACATCGCAGCCTCCAGCCGCGCGCGGTCACGTTCGGTTTGCAGGGTGCCAAAGCGAACCGCCAGCGCTTCAGCGCCGTATCGGGCGGCAGGCAGGCCATGCGAAGGCGCCGCAGCAAGGGCGGCGAACAGCGCAGCACGCCGCCCGGCATCGGCGCCCGTGGTCCAGATCGGCGCATAACTGCGGTTGCCGTAGAATTCCGCCAATGCGGGATCGGCCGACGCCGCTTCGGCCAGCGCCTGTTCGAAACCGGAAAGCTGCGCCGAGGCGGGCGACGCCGCAAAACCGACAATCAGCAACAGGGCTGCAAAAAGCCGTGTCCATATCCAGCGCTGACCTGCCGCCCGCATCGCTTCCAACATGCCGCCTACCCTTCAAAACGCCCGAAACATTTCCCAAAAGTCTGACAAAATGCCGCACCTGTCCACCCCCGGGCACACACAATACCGTGCATTTGCGGGCTTTGACGAGGCCAAGGCGCCGCTCGGTGCACGATTGCCACACAATGTGTCTTTCGGCAAAAACCAGCCGATCGCACTTGGATTTCCCCAGGTGCGACAAATGCGAGGTTGGAAGGCGAATCACTTTGTGCCATAAAGTTTTGGTGGTTGAGTGTGAACGATCAGTTAAGCCGTTGGCAAATACGGCAAAATACGGGACAGGCGGAGCGAAATGAACACAGCGGCACTTTCGAGGCGCGGCCTTCTAGGCGCCTTCGCGGCAACGATGGTTGTCGCAGCCCCCACTTCCAGCAAGGCCTTCGGCTTTCTCAGGGGCGCGGGCGACATCCGCCGTATCCGAATGTTTTCGGGCCGCACCGGCGAGTCTATCGACATGGTTTACTGGGTTGAGGGCGAATACATCAAGGAAGCGATGGCCGAGATCAGCCGCTTCATGCGCGATGTGCGCAACAACAAGGTGATCGGCATCGACCCGCGCACCATCGACATCGCCGCCGCCTCGCACCGCCTGATGGAAGCCTCGGCGCCCTACAACATGCTTTCAGGCTACCGCTCGCAAGAAACCAACGACGCCATGCGCCGGGTCTCGCGCGGGGTTGCCAAGAACTCGCTGCACATTCAGGGGCAGGCCGCGGATTTGCGGCTTGAGGGGCGTTCGGTCTCGCAGATCTACCGCGCGGCTGCCTCGTGCAACGCAGGTGGCGTCGGCAAATATTCCGGCTCGAACTTCGTGCATATGGATTGCGGCCCGATTCGCACCTGGGGCGGCTGAGCCAACCTTGATCATGTGACACCCGAAAAGCGCCGCAACCGCGGCGCTTGTTCATTGCCGCGGCACGTTTGCGGGATTTCGGCGCCGCCGGGCCGCGTGTTTCCTATGCCAAAGTGTCGCAGTTTGCGCTAAACTGCCGCGCGACAGCCGCGCCAAAGTGCGCGGGCAAGCGAGGGACAGGGTATGGATTTCAGCATTTCACGCGGGCTTGGCCTGATGCGGCAGACGGCACCTTTCGTGTTGTTTCGCATGGTCGTATATTTTGCCATCACCGCCGCCTATATCATTGCTACCGGCACCGGCGCGGGCATCGGCTGGGGCATCGGCGGCTTTGGCGATGAAGAGTTTCGCGCCTCGTCAACCCTGTGGGGCGGGATCATCGGCTTTGGCGGTGTGGCGGGCGTGCTCTTCTTTCTGCGCGACTACCTGCTCTATGTTGTCAAGGCAGGCCACATCGCGGTGATGGTCGAACTGTTGCAGGGCGGCACCCTGCCGCAGGGGCGCGGCCAGATCGAGCACGCGCGCGCCGTGGTGACCGAACGCTTCGGGCAGGCCTCGGCGCTGTTTGTGCTCGACCGGCTCATCAAGGGCGTGCTTGGCGCCATCACCGGGCTGGTGCAGGGGTTGCTGACCATTCTGCCGATTCCGGGGCTCAACAAGATCATGGGGCTGGTGCGGGCATATCTGCGGGTGGCGGTGGGGCTGCTCGATGAAGTGATGCTGGCGCATGCAATCCGCACCAGATCCGACAACCCCTTTGCCAGCGCACGCGAGGCGCTGGTTCTCTATGGCCAGAACGCCAAGCCGATCATGATCAACGCGGTCTGGCTGACTGCCATCGTCTATGTGCTGTCGTTCGTGGTGTTTCTGGTGATGCTCGCACCGGCTGCGGCGGTGGTTTATCTGATGCCGGGCACACTGGCGGCGGGGGGCGTGGTGTTCGCGCTCTTGTTCGCCTGGGCCGCCAAGGCAGCGCTGATCGAGCCTTTCGCCATCGCCTGCATGTTGCAGGTGTTCTTCAAGGTTACCGAGGGCCAGACCCCGAACCCGGAATGGGAGGCCAAACTGTCCAGCGTTTCCGACAAGTTCCGCACCATGGGCGAAAAGGCGGCGGCCTGGGTGGGGGTAAAGCCGACGAAAGCGGAAGCACCGCCTGAGGCGCCAACCGCCTGACATGATCGGCGCCACGGCACCCGCCTGCGGCAATGCGCGCGCCTTTGGGGCCATTGATGCAGATCAAGGAAGCACGGGCGCATCGGCGTAGGGTCCCTCAAAGCCAAAGGCGGGGGGAAGGCGATGACCGACCACAACGATGCAGGTGCAGCCGGGGCGCCACGCGCCCCTCAGGGGGGCGCAAACCCTTATGACGACATTCGCTCAAAGGGCTTCCCGATCCTGACCCGGACCGATTTTTCGGATGTGACCTTTTTGCTGGAAGTCGAACACCCGGCGATGGCGCGCGCCGCCAAGCCCGGCCAGTTTGTGATCGTGATTCTTGATGAGCACGGCGAAAGGGTGCCGTTGACCATCGCCGATTTCGACCGCGATCGCGGCACGGTGACGCTGGTGGTGCAGGCGGTGGGCAAATCGACCCGCCAGATGCAGGCGACCCTGCACGCAGGCGGCACGCTTTTCGGCCTCGTTGGCCCGATGGGGGTGCCCAGCCACGTTTCGGGCGCGAAAAAGGTGATCTGTGTTGGCGGCGGGCTTGGCGTGGCACCCATTTACCCACAGGCCCGCGCCTTCAAGGAAGCGGGTGCCTATGTCATTGGCGTGGTCGGCTTTCGTAACAAGGACCTGGTGTTCTGGGATGAAAAGTTTCGCGCCGTCTGCGACAAATTCATCATCTGCACCGATGATGGCTCGGTCGGCATCAAGGGGCTGGTCACGCTTGGCATCACGCAGGCATTGCAAGCGCATGTCGATGTCGATGAGGTGGTGGTGATCGGGCCGCCGATCATGATGAAGGGCTGCGTTGAAACCACCCGCCCCTACAAGGTGAAAACCATGGTCAGCCTGAACCCGATCATGGTCGATGGCACCGGCATGTGCGGCGGCTGCCGGGTCAAGGTTGATGACCGCATCCGCTTTGCCTGCGTCGATGGCCCCGACTTTGACGGCCACAAGGTTGATTTCAACGACCTGATGCTGCGCCTCAAGCGCTACAAGGCCGAAGAGCGTGACGCGCTGGAACGCTATGACGAAAACTGCCGCCGCACGAAATTGCCGCATGAAACCGGGGGGGCGCACTGATGGCCCGCAAGACAATCCGCTCGATTCCGCAGGAACGCGCCTTCATGCCGGTGCAGGACGCCGAATTGCGCGCCCACAATTTCGACGAGGTGGCGTTGGGGTTCGATCTGCAAAACGCGCTGGTGGAATGCGAACGCTGCCTGGTCTGCCCGCAGCCCGCCTGCATCGAAGGCTGCCCGGTCAACATCGACATTCCGGGCTTCATTACCCGGATGATCAAGCACGATTACCGCGCCGCCTATGATCTGCTGACCGACAGCACCCTGCTGCCCGCCGTCTGCGGCCGTGTCTGCCCGCAAGAAGACCAGTGCGAAGGCGTCTGCCCGGTCGGCGCGGGCGGCACGCTGGAACCGGTCGCCATCGGGCGGCTGGAACGCTGGCTGGGCGACAAAGCGATTGCCGAGGGCTGGCGCAAGGTCAGCCATATCGAGCGGCAGCCGTTTCGCGTGGGCATCGTAGGGTCCGGCCCGGCGGGCATGGCCTGCGCGGCCGACCTTGCCAAGGCGGGTTGCAAGGTCACCATCTTCGAAGCGCTGCACGAACCGGGCGGGGTGCTGCGCTACGGCATCCCCGAATTCCGCCTGCCCAATTCCGTCGTCGATGCCGAGATTGGCGCGATCGAGGCTCTGGGGGTGGAAATCAAGTGCAACACCCTTGTTGGCCGCCTGTTCACCATCGAGCAGATGCTGGGCGAGATGGGCTATGACGCGGTGTTCATCGGCACCGGCGCGGGCAGCCCCCGCTTCATGGACCTGCCAGGTGAAGGGCTGAACGGCGTGCTTTCGGCCAACGAATTGCTGACCCGCTGCAACCTGATGCGGGCCGGCCAGTTCCCCGCTTATGACACCCCTCTGGGCCTTGGCAAACGGGTCGCGGTGATCGGCGCGGGCAATACCGCGATGGACGCGATGCGGGTTTCGCTGCGGCTTGGCGCCGACGAGGTGCATTGCATCTATCGGCGCACCGAAACCGAATGCCCGGCGCGCAAGGAAGAGCTGCACCACGCCGAGGAAGAAGGCATCACCTTCAACTGGCTGACCAACCCGGTCGAAATACTGGGCGACGAGGCGGGCAACGTGCGCGCCCTGCGCTGCGTGCGCATGGAACTGGGCGAGCCCGATGCCAGCGGGCGGCGCAGTCCGGTGGTGATACCGGGGTCCGAGTTCGATTTCGAGGCCGATACCGTGGTCTACGCCATCGGCACCTCGCCAAACCCGATCCTCGGGCAAACCTCGAAGCTCAAGCTTGACAAGCGCGGCTATATCCAATGCGACGAGGCGCTCGCAACCTCGCTGGCCGGGGTCTATGCGGGCGGCGACATCGTTACCGGCGCCGCCACCGTGATTCTGGCAATGGGCGCCGGGCGCAAGGCAGCGGCAAGCATCAAAGACTACCTCGGCATCCGCGATTCGGGCCGTGTCTACGCGCCAGAACCGGCGGGGCTGGAAGGCAGCCTGTTCGGCATCGATCTGGCGGAACGCAATTTCACGCATGTGCGGCTGATCTAGGGAGGCGGTCAAACCATGGGCAACACAGCCGGACAGGCAATCATCGAACCGCAACCGCGCGCGCCACAACCGCGCCCGGCGGTGGTTCTGAAAGAACATATCATCGAGATCATCTCGGATTCCGGCGAAGGTGCACAGCGCTGCGGCCAGAGCTTTGGCGCCATCGCGGCGCGCTCGGGCAACGGTATCTGGACGGTCGAAATCATCCCCGCCGAAATTCAACCGCCCCACCGCTCGGTCGCGGGCGCCAGCGGCAACCGCATCAGGCTTGCCTCAGGGCCGGTCAGCAACGGCGGCAACGAGGCCGATCTGGTGGTGGCCTTCAACGAACAGGTGCTGCTCAGCCGCCTCAACGCGGGCGAGATAAAACCCGGCGGCATCATCTTGATGGAAAGCAAATGGCGCACCGACCGCAACGCGGGCATCGCCGCCTCTTACGCGCGGGTGGTAGACGACATCCGCGCCCGCGGCTTTCGCGTCTATGAAGTGCCAATGGAGGTCGAGTGCCTGAAGCTGGTGCCCGATGCCCGCAAGGGCAAGAACATGTTCGTGCTGGGTATGCTCTGCGGCATCTACAGCCTCGATGAGGGGTTGGCGCAAGCGCAGGTGGCACGGATCTTCGGCAAGAAAGACCAGAAGATCATCGACGCCAATATCGAGCTGCTGAATGCCGGGCGCGCCTGGGCCGAGGCCAACCTCGATCTGCACTTTTCGGTGCCCGCAAAACGTTCGACCCAGACCCAGGTGGTGATGAACGGGAACGCGGCGCTGGCCCTGGGCGTGGTCGCTTCAGGCATGGAAGTCTGCGCCATGTATCCGATCACGCCGGCCACCTCGACCTCGCATTACCTGAGCAGCATTTTCGAGAAGGTCGGCTGCGTTGTGCATCAGGCCGAGGATGAAATCGCTGCCTGTGCCTTCGCTATTGGCGCCAGCTACGCGGGCAAATGCGCGGTCACGGTCACCTCCGGCCCAGGCCTGTCGCTCAAGCAGGAAGCGCTGGGGTTGGCGGTGATGGCCGAAATTCCGCTTGTGCTGATCGACGTGCAGCGCGGCGGCCCATCAACCGGGCTGCCGACCAAGGTGGAGCAGGGCGATCTGATGGCAGCGATCTTTGGCGGCCACGGCGACGCGCCCAAGGTGGTGATGGCGGTTTCGACCATCGAAGACTGCTTTTATTCGGTAATCACCGCGCGCAAGATCGCCGAGACCTTCAACATGGTCGTCATGATCCTGTCGGACGCCAGCCTTGCCACCGCGCAGCAACCCTTTGCCCGGCCGACGTTTTCGGAGGACTGGCTGGCACCGCCGGTGAACCAGAGCGCGGTGCCGCTTGATGCCAAACCCTATGACTGGGACCCGCGCACCGGCATTGCCACCCGGTTCATCCCCGGCCAGCCGAACGGCATGCACTGCCTGACCGGGCTTGCGCATGACCGTGGCAGCCATGTCGCCTACGACCCCGAGATCAACGAAGAGGGCCTTCTGAACCGCTCGCGCAAGCTGGCGGCGCTGCAAACCACGCTGCGGCTGCCGCCGCTTTGCGGTGGCGACAGTGGCGAAATGCTGCTTCTGGGTTGGGGCGGCACCCTGGGTGCAATCGAAGAGGCGGTCGGCATTCTGCGCGCCGAGGGGCTGGCGGTTTCGTCGCTGCACCTGAAGTTTCTGCAACCGATGGCCTCGGGCATCGGCGAGGTGATGAAGCGCTTCACGCATGTGATGAGCATCGAAAACAACTGGAACGACCCGCTTTCAGACCCGCTCATCACCCCCGAAAACCGCCGTTATTCGCACCTCGCGCTGTTGTTGCGTTCGCGTTACCTCGTTGACATCGACTGCTGGGGCAACGCGCGCGGACAACCGCTGAAACCCGCCGCCATCGTCGCCGCGGTGCGCGCGAAACTTGGAAAGGAATGATCCGATGACCGAGAACCTTTCCCAATGCATGATGCGCATGGTCGAAACCGATTATGTGCTGTCGGATTATCAAAGCGACATCGCGCCGCGCTGGTGCGTGGGCTGCGGCGATACCGCCATTCTGACCGCCATGCAGCGGCTCTGCCGTGATGAGCAACTGGCACCCGAAAAGACCGTCTGCGTGTCGGGTATCGGCTGCTCCAGTCGGCTGCCGCATTACATGAACGCCTACGGCTTTCACGGCATCCACGGCCGCGCCCTGCCGATTGCCGAGGGGGTCAAGATCCGCCGCCCCGATCTGAACGTGTTCGTCACCACGGGCGATGGCGATTGTTGCAGCATCGGCGCCGCGCACTGGATTCACGCAATCCGCTACAACATGAACATGACGGTGCTGTTGCACGACAACCAGATTTACGGGCTGACAAAAAAGCAGGCCTCGCCGACCTCGCCGATCGGCCAGAAAAGCAACACCACGCCGTTCGGTTCGGTGCTCTTGCCGCTCAATCCGCTCACGGTCACGCTTGGCGTCGCCAACGTGTCGTTCGTGGCGCAAGCGGTCGACTGGATTCCCGATCTGCTCTACGACATCCTGAAAAAGGCCTACCACCACCGCGGCCTTTCCTTTGTGCGCATTCTGCAGCGCTGCCCCGAGTTCATGGACCACCGCTTTGATGATTTTGTGCGCGACCCATCGAAGATGCGCATCCTGACGCATGGCAACGGCCTGCGGTTAAGCCCCGAGGTTTCGCGCGTCTACAAGAATCAGGAAACCCACGATCCGCTCGATATGGGCCGCGCGCTGGCGATTGCGGCGATTGCCGACGAGATTCCGGTGGGTATTCTTTACAACGACCCCTCGGTGCCCTGTTATGATGACCTGCGCGCAGGCGAGCGGCCCTCGACCCCGGCGCTGGTCGAAACCGTGCTGCGCGAAGAGTTCGACAAGGTCACAATCTGGCCAGATGACGCCGAACCGGTGGCAGCGGAGTAAGCCCATGCAACACGCAAAAATGCCCGCCGCCACGCCCAAACACGCCCCAGTTGCGGCACTGCGCCCCGCGCTGTTTGCCCGCTACGGAGCGCTTGAAGACCTGCGCTACGATTACCCGCTGGTGCTGTTGGAAGATGCGAGGGGCGGCGGCGTATTCCGCCCGCTGATCCGCCTCATCGACGAAACGCTAAGCGCCGCCACCGCACCCGGCCCGCAAAGCGAAGCACAACGTCAGCAGGTGCTGCGGCTTGAGGCCAGCATACGCCGCCGGGTGGCGGCTGGTGAAAGCGGGCGGCTTTCTGACCTCTGGCGCACGTCTGCCGCGGCACTACTGGCTGCGCATGGCGAAGCGCCGTTCGGCCCGATGGACACCAACCTTGACCGCGCCCGCGAAAGGCTGCGGGGCGATGGCGCGGTGGTCGGCTGCGACGCGGCCACACCCAAAGCCGTGCTGACCCATGTCTGGCGCGCCGTGCATGCCGACAAGGCGCTGGCGTTTCGCAAAAAGGTCGATGGGCTGATCTTGCGACTTTCCGACATCCTCAAGGCCGATTTCATGAAATCGGACGAGGCGCACGGCCCCGAGGCGCTGAAGGCCGCCGTCGGCAATGCCGATGGTGCCGCGATCGACTTTGGCGCGCTGTCGGACATTCTGGCCCGCGCCCGCCCGGTAGACCGCCTGCCCGAAGACCGGGTGCAGCGCATCGGCTGGGCGCTTTCGGTGCTGAGCGGCCAGCGCTTTTATGGCCCGGTCCGTGGCTCCGAGCTTTTGCCCGGCCAGCCCGAGCCGCACCGCTACGTGTTCGAAAGCTGCGCCGAGGCGCTCGATGCCTACCGCAGGCGGTTGCCCGAGGTGGTCGAATTCGTGCGTGCGCTGACCACCGCCGAGCTGGAGGCCGATGGCAAATACCGCCCCGCACAGCACGACCCGGTGCTGGCGGCATTCGACGAAAGCGATCTGACCACCGATCAGATCACGCTGCTGCCGGCCGCGCTGGTGCTGCTGCGCGATGGCGACGATGACACCTCCGAAACCGTGCGTGCCTTCGAGGCGCTGGCCTCAAGCCTGCCGATCAAGGTGCTGATCCAGACCGACGACATTCTGGGCGCCACCTCGCCCGAGCCTTCGCGGCAGGCGTTTGGCGGTGGCTCGGCGCGGCTGGCGGCGATGGCGATGGGCACCAATACCGCCTTTGCGCTGCAAGCCAGTTCCGCGCATCTTTACCGCATGCGCGACGCGCTGGTGCGCGGCATGCGCTACGATGGGCCGGCGCTCTTTTGCATCTATTCGGGTGCCACCCCCACGGTCGAGGGCGTTGCCCCCTACCTGCTCGCGGCCGCCGCGACCGAATCGCGTGCCTTCCCGACCTTTTGTTACGACCCGTCGGCTGGCCCCGACTGGGCGCGGCGATTCGATCTTTCGACCAACCCGGCATTGGAGGCTGATTGGCCGACCTACACGCTTGACTACGAAGACGGCGACGGCCAGCGCCACAGCACGCAAACCGCCTTCAGCTACATTGATTTTGCCATGTGCGATGCGCGCTATGCCCGCTATTGCCAGCCAATCGCGAAAAGCGACTGGTCCGACAAGATGCTGCCTGCCGCCGACTGGCTAAAGCTGAGCCCGGCCGAGGCGGCGGCGCGGGTGCCCTATGTGCTGGGTATTGACGCCGACAACCGCCTTGGGCGCTGCGGCGTGGCCGAAAAGGTGGCCGAGGCGGCAACGCGGTTCCTTGACGCCTGGCGGCGCTTGCAGGAACGCGCAGGCATTCGCAATTCACACGCCGAGCGGCTTTTGGCCGCCGAGCGGGTGAAGTTCGAGGCCAGGTTGGCCGAAGCCGTGGCCAAAGCCACAGCCGCGGCGCCAGTCGCGGCCCCAGCCCCGGCCCCAGCCCCAGCCCCGGCTGCGGCTGCGGCTGCCGCGCCCCCCGCCCCTGCCGCGCCCGTTACCGCAGCACCTGCCGCCGCAAAGCCCGCCGAGGCCGAGGCCTCCGCCGCTGCGCCACCGAGCGACCTGCCCTGGATCGAAACCGCGCGCTGCACCACCTGCAACGAATGCACGCAGATCAACGCTGCGCTTTTTGCCTATAACGACAACATGCAGGCCTATGTCTTGAACCCCGATGGCGGCAGCTTCCGCCAACTGGTCGAGGCAGCCGAGAGTTGTCAGGTCTCGATCATCCACCCCGGCAAACCGCGAAACCCCGACGAGCCCGACCTGCCCGCCTTGATCGAGCGCGCTGCGGCCTTCGCCTGAAGCTGCGGTCTTTCGTTTTATCCGCGTTGGCGCTAGCATGCGCCGACGCGATGCGTTGCTGCACGGAGGGGGCCACATGCTCGACGGATTTCAAAAACTGCGCGGCATCGTCAATGACCCGGCGCTGAGTGCTGCGCAAAAGGCACATGCGTTGGCGGTGCAAGCCGAAAACCTGCTGCCCTACCCCGCGCTTGACCCCGAAACGCGCGAGGCGCTGGATGCCCGCATCATATGCGACATGTATGAGGGCGCCGCCCCCTACCGCCCGCGCTATGTGCTGGCCGATTTTTCGGTGGTGCTGAAAAAGGGGTCGTGCTGGCTGGAACTGCCGCCGCCCGAAACGCTCGATGAAGCGCTCAACACCCTGATGATTGCCTACCACCACGTGCCCTCGATCACCGGCATGCCGGTTTATATCGGCCAGCTTGATGCGCTGCTGATGCCCTTCTGCGAAGGCGTCAGCGACGAAGACCTTTACCGCAAGATCAAGCTCTTTTGGCGCTATATCGACAGGGTGCTGCCCGATGCCTTCCTGCACGCCAACATCGGCCCCACCGACAACCCGGTGGCCCGCGCCATTTTGCGGGTCGATGCCGAGCTCAAGCAGATCGCGCCCAACCTGACGCTGCTATATGACCCGGCGGTCAGCAGCGAAGACCTGCTGGCCCATGCCGTGCGCAACATCACCGAATGTTCCAAGCCGCATATCGCCAACCACCCCATCCACGCCGCAACCTTCGATGCGGCGGGCTACGGCATCGTCTCGTGCTACAACGCCCTGCCCCTGCGCGGCGGCGCCTCGACACTGACCCGGGTGAACCTGCGCGAGGTGGCGCTGCGGGCGCGTGGGGTTGACGATTTCCTTGCCGATCTCTTGCCCCGATACGTTGAGCTTTGCGCCCGCCTGATGCAGGCGCGCATCGACTACCTTTTCGATGAATCCGGGTTCTTCCAGAGTTTTCTGGTCGAAGAAGGCTGGATCGACCGCGATCGCTTTACCGCCATGTTCGGCGTCTTCGGCATGGCCGAGGCGGTGAACGCGCTGCAAGACAAGGCGGGGCTGCCCGGCCGCTATGGCCACGATGCGGGTGCCAACGCGCTTGGCCTGCGCATCACGCAAGCCCTTGCCGACATGGTCGAAGCGCGCCCCATGCGCAATGTCTGGCGTGGCCGCGCCATGCTGCACGCGCAGGCGGGTCTTAGCACCGACGCCGACGCCACCCCCGGCATCCGCATTGCCTATGGCACCGAGCCCGACCCGGTTACGCATGTGCAGGCGCTGGCGCCGCAGCACCGCTACTATGCCAGCGGCGTCAGCGAGATCCTGACGCTCGATGAAACCGTCAAGGCCAACCCCGAGGCGGTGCTGCAACTGTGCAAGGGCGCCTTTGCCGCCGGTTTTCGCGAATTCACCGCCAATGTCGCCAGCAACGATCTGGTGCGGGTGACGGGTTACATGATCCGCCTTTCCGATGTGGCGCGGCACGATGCGGGCGATGGGTCACGCACCAACACCACGGCACTTGGTGCCGAGGCGGCCAAACTCACCGGCATTCTGGCGCGCAAGCCGCGCGTCGTCGGGCAGGAACTTGATGCGGGCCAGCGTTAGCAAGGTTCTGCGCTGGTCGGCGGTCGATGGCCCCGGCAACCGGCTGGTGCTGTTCCTGCAAGGCTGCAATTTCGCCTGCCCCGGCTGCCACAACCCGCACACGATCGGCATCTGCAACGACTGCGGTGACTGCATTCCGGCCTGCCCGCAGGGCGCGCTCGGCCTAGCGGACGGCAAGATCGCCTTCAACCCGAACCTCTGCGACCAGTGCGACCTGTGCCTGCGCGCCTGCCCGATCTCCGCCAGCCCGATGACCGAAAGCCTTTCGGTGGCCGATGTGCTGGCGCAGCTGCGCGCCAACCGCCCGTTTCTGAACGGCATCACCATTTCGGGCGGCGAGGCGACGGTGCAGGCGAAATTCGTCGAGGCGCTCTTTGCCGCTGTCGGGGCCGATCCGGCGCTGGCCGGGTTGACCCGTTTCATCGATTCAAATGGCCATCTCGGGCCATTGGGCTGGCAACGCCTGTTGCCGGTGACCGATGGGCTGATGCTCGACATCAAGGCGTTTGACCCGGCCACCCACGCCACCCTGACCGGGCGCGATAACGCCAAAAGCCTTGCAAGCGCGCGCATCGCCCATGCGGCGGGCAAGCTATACGAGCTGCGCTTTCTGATGGTGCCGGGGTTCACCGACAGCGCCGCCGAGATCGACGCGCTCGCCACCTTCGCGCTCGGCCTCGGGCAGGTGCGCCTCAAACTCAACGCCTACCAGCACCACGGCGTGCAGGGCGCGGCGCGCAACTGGCCGAAAATGCCGCGCGCAGGGGTTGAAGCCGCCGCCGCAAGGCTGCGCGCGGCGGGGGTGAGCGAGGTTATCACCCCCGCGGTATGGCTTTGACTTCGGCTGCGGCGGTTATTTCCACGCGCTCCACGGGAACGGCTTTTCATCCGACCGCCCTGCGAGGAAATGCGAGGCCGCCGCCATCCAGTTTGCAAGACCGTCGCCAAACCGCATCACACCCTCGTTGCGGCTCTTGCCGAACAGCATCCACAGGAACTGGATCACGGCGCAAAGGCTGATCAGCGCGGTGGCAATACGCAGCAACACCATCATCACCAGCATCAAGAGCCCGTGCAGCCAGACGTTCCCCGGCAGATCGCCCGCTTCTGCGGCGGGCGCGGCAGGGGCCTCGTCAGCGGGGCTTTGCAGCACAACCGGTTCTTCCGGGGTCGGGGTCTTTGGTGTTTTCATGACACTCTCCTTTGACTACGGGGGGCGCACGGCACTCTGGCGTGCCATGGCCGCCTGCGACTCGGGCATGTTTGGCACATATGCGACCGCACGCGCCATGACCCGGATCAACTGAACCGCAGGCAAACGCAAATGCAGGGCACAATTCAAAGAAATCCCGGCGCTCGCGTTGCGATCATTTGTTCTTTGGCCCTCCGGGGTTTAAAGCTTGCGCTGGGGGGGCTTAGCGAGACGGCCCATGAGTAGTATAGGTTTTTCCATCCTTCTGCTTTCGCTGGTTGCCATCCTCGGCCTGCTGCTTGGCGCAGTGCGCATACGAGGCGTGGGGCTGGGCATAGGCGGCGTGCTTTTTGGCGGCATTCTGGTTGGGCATTTTGCGCATCAAGGCGGCTGGGAGATTGACGAAGGCGCTTTGCATTTCATCAAGGAATTCGGCCTTATCCTGTTTGTCTATTCAATCGGCAATCAGGTCGGCCCCGGCTTTTTTGCCTCTTTGCGCCGCGCCGGGCTTCAACTTAACGGACTTGCCGCCGCGATCGTGGTCTTGGGCGTTCTGACCACGTTGGCGCTGCACTATGGGTTTGGTGTGGCGCCCGAGGTTCTGCTCGGGGTCTATTCGGGCGCGGTTACCAACACGCCGTCGCTTGCGGCGGGGCAACAGATTTTGGCCGAGCTTGGCCAGCCCGCCGCCACGACCGCGCGCCTCGGGCAGGGCTACGCGGTTGCCTATCCATTTGGTATCTTGGGCATTTTGCTTGCAATGTGGTTGATCAGGGTCGGCTTTGGCATTCTGGTTCCTTCCGAGGTCGCGGCCAGCGAGGCTGCAAGCGGGGCCGGGCGCGGCGGCCTGCTTTCCGCCAATGTGGCGGTGCGCAACACCAATATCGACGGCATCAGTTGCGCCGAACTGGCCGAGCTGATCGGCAGCTCGGTTATCTGCTCGCGGCTCAAATCGGGTGGCGCGCTTCGGGTGCCCAGCCCCGAGGTGCGGTTAACGGCGGGTGACGTGCTGCACCTTGTCAGCGCTGATGCCGCGGCGCTGCACCGTGCAACCCTGATCGTCGGCGAAGTGGTGGCAGAATCGCTTTCGACCAAGGGCACCGATTTCCGGTCAGAGCGCGTCGTGGTCACCAACGAAGCGGTGCTTGGCAAGCACATTGCCGATCTGACCCTGCGCGCGCACGGCAATGTGGTAATCTCGCGGCTGCACCGTGCCGGGGTCGAACTGGTGGCATCGCCGGGGTCGGTGCTACAATTTGGCGACATTCTCAACATCGTCGGCCCTGGGGGCGAGATTGACCGGTTGGCAGCACAGGTGGGCAATGCCTCGGCCAAGCTCAATCAGGTGCAGATGCTACCGATTTTCATCGGCATCGGGCTGGGGGTGCTTCTGGGGTCGCTGCCGATCCCGTTCCCCAATCTGCCGGCGCCGCTGCGGCTGGGTTTGGCAGGGGGGCCGCTGATCGCCGCAATCCTGCTGGCGCGGCTCGGCAGTCTTGGGCGGCTTTACTGGTTCATGCCGCCAAGCGCCAATCTGGCGTTGCGCGAAATCGGCATCGTGTTGTTTCTCGCGGTGGTCGGGCTCGATTCCGGCGCGGGATTTGTGGCGACGCTGACAACGGGCGGCGGGCTTTCCTGGATGGGGTATGGCGCGGCAATTACCCTTATTCCGCTGCTGGCTGTCGGTGTTTTCGCGCGCCAGGTGTTGCGGATGAACTATCTTACGCTGTGCGGCCTGCTGGCGGGCTCAATGACCGACCCGCCGGCGCTTGCCTTTGCCAACGGCGTGCACCCCGGCGCGGGCGCGCCCGCGCTGGCCTATGCCACCGTTTACCCGCTGGTTATGTGCCTGCGGATACTTTCGCCGCAGATCATGGCGATCATTTTGCTTGTCGGCGCATAGGCCCCGCAAAAAACGCGCCACGCCACCGAACAAGACACAGGCGGTGCAGCCCGCATCCGCAAGGTATCACTGGATGCGGTGTTCAGGTTCGCACACCTTCCGGCGCGGAGTGGGCTTTTGCGGCCAAAACAACTTCAACGCGATTTCTGGCTTTCAGTTTCAACATCAAGCCGGTCATATAGTGTTTTACCGTTCGTTCTGTAATACCGATTTCGTCGGCAATTTCACGGTTTGTGCGCGCCTGAAGCAAAAGGCCGACGATCTGCTTTTCACGCACCGTCAAGCGCACCTGCGCCTCGCGCGCCTTTCGGCGGACGCTTTCGCGCAGCCCATTCAACACCTGCGCCGACAATTGCGGCGTGATGTACATCTGCCCTGCCACAACCGCATCAATGCAATCTATCAACTCGGTCACCGGGTTGCCTTTGAGAACGAACCCGGTCGCGCCCGCGTCAACCGCCTTCAGCGCCGCGTCAACGCTGGAATATGCCGTGAATACAACAACCTTCGTATCCGGCACCCTGGTTGCGATACTGCCAATGCAGCGAAAGGCGTCACCCGGCATGCTCAGATCCATGACCAGCACATCTGGCTTTTTGGACAGCGCGATGGCCAAGGCGCCATCTGCCGTGCCGGTATTACCAACAACTTCGAAACTATCAATTTCGCCGAATAGCCCAATCAGACCGCTCAATAAAACGGGATGATCGTCAGCAAACGCAATGGTTGCTGTGTATTCCATCGCCTATCCCCCATAGCAACGCTTTTGGCAGCGCGTCCAGGCCCCGTTCCCCAGTGCAGCATAACAGAAAATTGGAATTCTTATAAGTTCACAATTTTGTCATGATGCTGAGCAAGAAAAGCCTTATTCCTCGCGAAACGCGCGGGCCATCTGGTCGGTAAAGGGCCGCACAAGATAGGCCAGCGCGACCTGCTCCTGCGTTTGCACAAACACCTCAACCGGCATCCCCGGCACCAGACCGCGATCACCCAGGGCCGAGAGGTCGCCGACCACCTCGACCTGTCCGGCATAGTAGCTTTCACCGGTCTGCACATCGCGCGAGGCGGCGGCGGAAATACGGCTGATACGGCCGTCAATTTCCGGCGTCGTACGGTGATTGAACGCGCTGAAACGCAACTTGACTGGCTGGCCCAGCGATATCTGGTCGATGTCGCGCGTCGCAACACGGAACTCGATCACCAGCAGCGCATCGCTGGGCACCACTGTCAGCAGCCGCTCGGCGGGCGAAATCACGCCGCCAAGCGTGGTGACCGAAAGATCGAGCACATTGCCGGCAACCGGTGCGCGGATCACCGTGCGCGCCAGCCGGTTCTCGATCACTGTAAGCCGTTCTTCCGTTTCGGCAATCTGGGCGTCAATCACGCGCAATTCGCGCTGCGCCTCGGTGCGGGCGATTTCGTGAATCGCCAGTTTCTGCAACGTGACTTCGGCAATGCGCGATCGGGCGCGCGCAATGTTGGCCTCAAGCTCGCCTTGCAGGCCAAGCATGCGCGCAACTTCGCGGTCGAGCGTATAAAGTCTCTGGATCTCGATCAGCCCTTTTTCGCGCAGGGCGGTCGCGCGCGCATGCTCCTCGCGCAGCAGCGCCAGTTCTTCGCCCATCGCGCGGCGCTGAAACTCCAGCCCGGCGATTTCCTCGCTCAACTGGCTGATCTGCTGGTCAAGCTGGCTGCTCTGCGATTGGCGATTGCGCAGGTGGCTAACGTAAAGCCTTGCCTCTGCATCGAATATTTCTTGTGCGTTGGCAAACCTCGCCCGGTCTTTCACGCTAATCATCATCGTTTCTGCACCTGTCGCATCAGCATATTTGTGCGCCTGTCGCGCCAGCAGCTCGGCCAATTGCGCCTGAACAATGGCGCGCTCGGCGCGGATCGACACGTCTTCAAGCTGAAGCAGTATCTGCCCTGCCGCGACATGCTCGCCTTCGCGCACATCGATACTGCGCACCACGCCACCGTCGGGGTGCTGCACCGCCTTCACATGCGTATCGACAAGCACCGTTCCCGCCGAGACCACGGCCCCCGAAAGCTTGGCCGTGGCGCCCCATCCGCCCACCCCTGCCAACAAGAAGGTAGCGAAGACCAACCCCGCGATGACCCGACCGCGCAACGAAAAGCTTTGCTCGGTCTTGCCCGCGCCGCGCGCGCGCGGGGCTGCGGGGTTTCCAAAATGGGTCGGCATTTCCTGAGACGACATCATTGTTACTCCCTGTCGGCGGTCAGCCGGTCTGAATTTCTGAAATGACCGGTATGAGGTAGCCATGAACATTGATCGTGACATCGGCGATCGAGTCATTGTCCAGATCGGCCATGATGATCGTATGGTCGGCATCGTCGTAACGTTCGTAGCGAACCGTGATCTGCGGGATCAGCGCATTACCCCGATCTTCATCATCGTCGTCATCGTAGATCTCGCCAAAACGTTCTTCTTCAAGCCGCTCGGCGCGCTTTGAAATTTCGTAGCGCGAGACCCTGATCCGGTCGTCCACCGCGAAATCGAGAATTTCCTGCATCAGATCGCGGCTGATTTGGGGCGTGTCATCGGTGACGGTAAAGACAAAGGTGTTGCTGCCGCCGCCACCCGCCACGACCCGCACTGTGGTGCCTATGATGAAGGTGTCGTTGCCAGATCCGCCGCGCACTTCTTCGATATTGGCGAAACTGTCGGTGCCGGCCGCGCCGCCATCGACGGTTCCGTCGATGAAGTTCACCGTCAATTCATCGGTGAAGGCTGCGTAACTGATAACGTCATAGCCTTCTCCGCCGTCGATCTGATCATCGCCGAGGCTGGCCAGAATGGTGTCATTGCCCGCGCCGCCCAGCACCGAGTCGCTGCCTTCGCCGCCGTCGAGCAAATCGTCTCCGCCGCCACCGTCAAGCAGATCGTCGCCCGCGCCGCCAAAGACCACGTCATCACCCGCACCCCCGGCAAGCGTGTCGGCCCCGGCATCGCCGTATAGCCGATCAGCGCCGTCGCCGCCGTGCAGATCGTCGGCGCCATCGCCCCCATGCAGAATGTCGTTCCCGGCACCGCCATAAAGCACGTCATCGCCCGCGTCGCCCGCCAGGATATCGTCGCCATCATCGCCAAACAGGCGGTCATTACCGGCGCCACCGCTGATGATGTCATTGCCGTTGCCGCCAAAGATGACATCGTTGCCATTGCCGCCGAAAAGCTGGTCATCCCCGTCGCCGCCCAGAATATGGTCGTCGCCGTCGCCGCCATGCACCGTGTCATCGCCGGCCCGCGCCTCGATGATGTCGTCGCCGCCAAGCGCGTCAATCGCATCAGCATGGGCAGTGCCGACATGAACATCATCTTGCGGGGTCAGGGCTTGCCACGCCTGCAAAACATGGAAGGCCGCGCTTTGCACCGCCTGCGTCTGTCCATCGGTGATATCATAGGTCAGGGTAATCGGGCCAAGCATGCCCGCCATCGTGGCAATTGCCCAGCCGTCGGCTGTTTCGGTCAAGGTCCCGCCAGAGGCCACAAGGTTGGTCACGCTCAGCGCATCGCCATCCGGGTCGTGGCTGTGGCGCAGCAGTTCGGCCAGACCGAACAGCAGGATCTGGCCGGACATGACATCGTTGAGCCGCACCGACCGGAACACGACCGGGCCGCGGTTCAGGGTGCCATTGGCCGGAATGATCGGGTCTTCATCGCAGTCGGCGTCGGGCACCGCAGCCTCAGCCGAAGGGTCGGGCGGCTGCGAACCACTTTCTTCTGCGCTTTTGTCTGTTTCGGGCTGGCCGGGCGCCTGCGGCGTTTCCGGTTGCCGCACAGTCGCGGGCAAAGGCGGCACCCCTGCCACGTTGCCCCCCTGCGAGATCGGCCCGGCGTCGTTGCCGCGCACATAGCTTACGGCAGGCGGAAAGATGCTGCCCAACGTCGCGTGCGGGGCCATGGCCTCGCCATTGGCGGCAATCTTCGGGTAAGCGATTTTGGCGACCCAGGGTTCCGGGTTCAGAAACATCAACTGCGCCGCACCCGAGGTGAATTCGGCGCCGAAATGCCCTGCACCTTGCGCATGTGGCGGCTCGGGCCCGGTCTCGCCCAGCACATCGGCAATCGGCGCGCCGCCTTCGCGGCCATCGGGTTCGGGGCTATTGACATGTGGTTGCGCGGGCTCAGCGGACCATGCACTTTTCAGATAGGCCACGATGCCGGTAAAGAACAGCGCCAGATAGATCGGCAAACGAGATCGCTTGTCAGGCTGTTTCTCCTCGTATTTTTCGCGTCCATCGGGGGCGTTTTCGGCCGACTTTCGCGCTTTTGCTTCAATGATCATCATGCGCCCTCACCTGCCGAAGATTTTCGCGCGACTCCGGCCAGAACCAGTGATGGTTGTGCGCGCGGCGCGGGGGCGGGCGCATTGACGGGCATTTTTGGCGTGGAATTCGAGATCACTTCGGATTTCGGCCCAAACGCCGTGACGCGGCCATTCTGCAAAACCGCGACCAGATCGACCTCGGCCAGTACGCTGGGCCGATGCGCCGCAACAATCACGATACCGCCGCGCGCACGGATGCCGGCGATTGCCTTGTTCAGCGCCTGTTCGCCCTCGGCATCCAGAAACGCGTTGGGCTCATCCAGAATCACCAGAAACGGGTCGCCGTAAAGCGCGCGCGCCAGCCCGATGCGCTGGCGCTGACCGGCAGATAGGGCGGTGCCCATCGGGCCAAGCTGGGTGTCATACCCGTCGGGCAGCCGTACGATCATTTCGTGAATGCCTGCGGCTTTCGTCGCGGCAATGATTGCGGCGGGGTCGCGTACCGGCGCCAGCCGCGAGATGTTTTCGATGATGCTGGCGTCGAGCAGCGCCACTTCTTGCGGCAGATAGCCGACATGCTTGCCGATCTCGGCGCCATCCCACTGTGAAAGGTCGGCATCATCAAGCCGAATATTGCCGCGCAGGGCCGGCCAGATCCCGGCGATGGCGCGGATCAGGGTTGATTTGCCGCCCCCGGAAGGCCCGATCAACCCAAGCGCCTGGCCCGCCTTAACCTCCAGCGCGACTTCGCTTAGCAGTATGCGGCCGGTGCCGGGTGCGGCGACGGTAATCTTTTCGATCTTCACCGAATCCTTGGGCGGCGGCAGATCAAGCGGCTTTGTCGCGCCCGACAGCGCCACGATGGTTTCGCGCAGCCGCGCATAGGCTGTGCGCGCCGAGATCACACCCTTCCAGTTGCCGATGGCAAGGTCGATGGGCGCCAGCGCGCGCGTTGCCGCCACCGACACCGCGATGATCGCCCCCGCCGACATCTGGCCCTGAATGGTGAAATAGGCGCCCATTCCCAAAAGCGAAGATTGCAGCAGCAGCCGAAACACCCGCGAAAAGGCGCCATAGGTGCTGACGATATCGGTGGTTTTCGTTTGCAGCGCCAGATGCTCGGCGTTGGCAAGTGAAAAGCGGTCCACCGCACGATCAACAAACCCCATCGCCTTGAGGATTTCGGCGTTGCGCGCATTCGAATCCGCTATCGCGCCGCGCGTGACATTGGCCTGCTGCGACGCAAGCGACAGCTTGCGCGAGCGTAGTTCGGTCCAGATCGTCAACAGCGTCAGAACGAAGGCGCCACCAAGCGTGACCGCGCCCAGCATCGGATGCAGAAAGTATACGAATGCCAGATACATCGGCACCCATGGCATGTCGAACAGCGCCATCGGCCCCTGACTGCCCATAAAGCCGCGCAGCGTGTCGACATCACGCCCGCGTTCAAGCGCCTCCGAGGTAGAAAACCCGAACCGCGGCATGTCAACGGTCACGCGATGCGCTATTGGCGCCAGCAGGCGGTCAAGCCGCGCCCCGATGCGAACCAACACCTGTGCGCGGATCACATCGAACAGCCCCTGAAAAAGGTAAAGCCCGATCGCCAGCACCGAAAGCGCTGCCAGTGTCGGTATCGAACCGCTGGTCAGCGCCCGGTCATAGATCTGCAACATGTAGAACGCGCCGGTCAACGCCAGCACGTTGATGATCCCCGAGATCGAGAACAGAAACACCCCGATCCCCCGAAACTCGCGCCCGATCATCGCGTTGCCGCGGCTTTCGGCCAATGATTTTGAACGTTCACCTGACGACGACATGTGATTACCCCGCTGCAAATGGCTTTTTGTGGGGTCTGGCCGGCAGGTCACCGGCCAGACCTTTCGCTTTACAGCGTGAAGTCAGACGCGCTCAGAGTGTGGTTGCCCGCAATGTTGATGCGGAATTCTGGCGTCTCGTCGCAGCCGGTGTTGCCGGAAATGACGGTGTATTCGCCGTCTTCGCGGGTCTCATGCGTAACCACCAGCTGACCCGGCGCAGTGGCTTCGGACCCGACAACAAGCGTGAACGCCTGGTTCCCGGCGGCGCCGGTGTCGGCGTCGATGCCCGAGAGGTCGATCTTGTCGCCCGGCTCGAAGTTGCGGATGGTGTCGCCATCGGCCGCCGCCGCCGAAAGGAACACGAACAGATCGTCGCCCGAACCGCCATCCATGACGTTGACCGAGGCGCTGGCAATGATCACGTCGTTGCCCGAACCGGTCACGACATTCTCGATGTGCCACAGCGTATCCGACCCGGTCTGGGTGCTCATGGCGCTGCCGCGCCCGCCAACACCGTTGCCAAGATCGACCGTCGCATCGACCGTCAGCATTCCCATGTCGAGCAGATCAATGCCGCTGCCACCTGATGCATCGTCGCCATAGTAGGTGTCATCGCCATCGTTCAGCTCGGCCACGATGACATCATCGCCCGCGCCGCCAAAGACGATATCATCGCCCGCGCCGCCGTTGAGCAAGTCGTTGCCATTGCCGCCAAAGATACGGTCATTGCCGGCATCGCCATAGACGATGTCGTCGTCGTCGCCGCCAAAGAGGTCGTCGTCGCCGCCTTCGCCGAAGATCACGTCACGCCCGGCCCCGCCATCGACGAAGTCGTTTCCCTCACCGGCCCGCACGACATCGGCACCGGCACCGGCAACGATATGGTCAACGCCGCCAAAGCCCATGATCAGGTCTGCGCCAGCGCTGCCGATCAACATGTCATCGCCCGAGGTGCCGATGAACGGGTCCGAAGCTGCCAGTGGTTCGGCAGGCTCGCCCTCACCCTCCACCACCGGCTCTTCCGGGGTTTCATTCACCACCGGCTCTTCCGGGGTTTCATTCACCACCGGCGCTTCCGGGGTTTCCTCCACCACAGGCTCTTCCGGGGCACCGCCGATGGAGTTGGCATCCGCGACCACGAAAATCGCCTCGCCAAGGCCGGTCAGCCCGGTGTTGCGCGCAACGATTCCGGCAAATGTCTGGTCTTCCACGAAGTTCTGGTAGAAATCGAAGTTTTCCAGGCGCGGGATGTAGTAGAAGCGATCGCCTTCCTGCAAACGGTCCAGCTGTTCGTGCAAGAGCACCCAGAAGGTCTGGCCAACGATGCCACCCATCGCGTGCTTTTCAGCCAGCCCGCCAACGTAAAGGTCAACCCGGTCGATACCAAGCACCGTGAAGGTGCCGTCGCCGTTATCAACCAGCGGCGTGCTTGCGTTGATCGCGCTGAACTGCGCCGCTGTCGCGGCATCGGGCAGCACGAGGTCGGGGTAGGCCTGCATGAACTCGGCAATGGCTGTATCCGACAACCCGTTGCGGGTCTGGAAGTCTTGCCAGCTTGTGTAGGGGCTCAGATCGCCCGCATAGCCAACGGCTTCGCTGATGTAGGGGTCACTTGAAGCTGCAAGCTCGGCGCGCACCTGGTTGAGAGTGCCAAGCCCGACATCGCGCCCCCGCGCCACGTTCAGCGCGAACAGATCGGCGCTGATGCGCACCAGATCGTTGCGCACGGCATCGACGACATGCACATCCACCTCTTCGGCGGGCTGGGTTGTGATGCCCGCAAGAATGGCCCCTGCCCCGAACTCGGAATAGCCCGGCTGCGGCACATAGCCATACTGCGCCAGTGTCGCCAGCGGCATGGTAAAGGCGCCCTCGGCATTGGTCGGGTTCAGGTAGGCATCGAACAGCGGAACCTCGACCAGCGCGCCGCCCTCGCCGACCACGCTCAGCATTTGCGTGACGAGCGTGTGCCCGAACCTATAGGCGGCAGATGCGAATTCATGGCTGATGCCCGCATTGGCCTCGGGGTTGTAGTCATCAAAGCCATGGGTGCTGTCACCCCGGATGCCCTGACCACCCAGCAGCTGCGGCAAGAACTCGTCAAACACCACGCGCTGATATTCGGTTTCGTTCAGGATCTTTGCAGCCTGAAACAGCTCTTCCGTGGTGCCGGGGAACCCCGCCACCTCAAGCGCCGCAACGTGGAAGTTGTGGTTGCGCGCAAAGATCGTATGCATCGCAGTCAGCGCGATGTTTTCGTTGGCCCTGCCATCGCCCGCCACGACATGATCGAGCAGGTTGATATAGGGGTTCACGTCCAGCAGCAGCGCAAAACCTTCGCCCATGAAATCAGCGGCCAGCGCGCTGACCGTGGCGGCGTCATAGCTGCCGTCGCCGTTTACCAATGACGGGTAATAGTCGGCCAGTGTCTGGCCGGCAGGGGGCAGCCCGGCGCCCTTGAACACGGTGCCCGCCGCAATGTGGTGGTCAAGCAAGGTGCGCAACGTTGGCAGCAGATCGAAATCCGGGTTCGACGGGTCTGGCCCGCCCATCAGAATGTGCGACCCAAAGCCCTGGTTGCCATCGCTTTCGCGCAGCAGTTGCCCGACCAGCGCCGAGGAACCATAGGTCTGGTTCTGATCGACGTAAGGCGAAACGTTGTTGGTATGCAGCGGCAGCCCGGTTGCCGGGTCGATGCCCGCCACCGTGCCACGCGTCAGGTCGGCCGGGTTGCCCGGCCCCGACCCCGGCGCGCCGATCTGAACGGTGCCGTTGCCGCCCTTGGCCAAGACCGCAAGGCCGTGGTCAAAGTACTGGCCGAACGCCGTGAAAAAGGCGCTCACATTCGCTGCCGGTGCCGCGTTTTCTGGCTGCACGGCCAGAATGTTCGAGATGTCGCGCGTGTCGAGCCCGTCGAAAATCGGGTTCAGCGCGAAATTCCCGGTGGCTGTATCAAACGCGCCGTAATGTGCATCGGTGACGCGAATGTAGGGTTGGGCTGCGGCACCCCATCCGGGGTTGTCGATGTTGTTGTCATAGCCCGGCAGGTCGCGCACGCCGAGGTGGTTGTCGCTGTCGTCATCGCCATCGGGCGAGATCCCGCGCACGAGGTTCAGCAGTCCGCCGACATCCGAAGACGTCAGACCGAAGGCGCCCGTCTGCGCGTCGTCATCAGACGGCCCCGCGCCTTCAACCCGCAATGTGCCGGTGCCCGCGAATACGATGCTGTGCGCGCCATTGCTCAGCGTCGTCACACCGTTGCTGACCGTCTGGGTGTAGTCGGCGAGGTTCGCGCCCGCCGGCAGCTCGATCACATCCTGATCGCGCAAGGTGCCAATGATGGTGTCATTGCCGCCGTTGGTACGGAAGAGGATGCGGTGGGCCGACTGAAGGCCCGAGATATCTACCGTATCGTCGCCGGACGAGCCGTTGATGACGATCGTGTTGAACGAAAGGCTGGTCGGCGAGAAGTCGCCCGAGGTCAGCACCTGATCGTTGCCGTCGCCCGTGTTGATGACGATTTCCTCAACACCGGTCAATTCGCTGATCACCGAGTTGAAGTTCGTGCCGTTGCGCGTGATCACGATTTCGGTGGCAGCGGCGAGGTTGGCAAGGTTGTTGCCGCCGACAGCCCCCCACGCCGCCCGCGTATAGACCCGGAAGGTCTCGTTGCTGGCGTTGCCGTTGATGATGACGGTGTCGTTGTCGGCGCCACCGTTGACGATATCGCGCCCGTCGCCGACGTTCCAGACAATGGTATCGTCGCCCGCGCCTGCGGTTATCGTGTCGGTTCCGGTGCCGCCGAAGATGATGTCATTGCCACCGTTGCCGTTGATCGCGTCATTCCCGTTGAAGCCAAGGATAAGCTCGGAATTGGCGCCGCCGTTGATCGCGTTGTTGTTGCCATTGGTGCCCTGAACCAGCGTGTTGGTTGCCGCAGAATACACCGAGGCCCCGAACTGAAGCTGCTCGATGCTGATCAGGGTGTCGGTGCCCTCGGCGCCCGTCACCACGAGATTGGCTCCGTTCAGCGCAAAGCCGTGCGCGGTCGCTGCGTTGGCAAATACCGCCCGGTCTGTGCCCGCACCGCCATTGAGGTTGTCATTGCCGTTGCCGCCGGTCAGCGTGTCATTGCCCGAGCCGCCGGTCAGCGCGTTGTTTGCTGCGTTTCCGGTAAGAACGTCAGCATTGTTGGTGCCGGTGACATTCTCGATATTGGCAATCGAGGTGAACCCCGACGCCGTTCCAGCGCCAAGATCGACTGTGACCGCTGCCGAGGTTGCCGAATAGACAAGCGCGTCGCCAGTGCCGCCCGCAAGATCTGCCGTGACACTTTCAACATCTGCCGCGATCGACCCACCGCCTTCAACCTGCGTGATCCGCGTGCCGTTGAACACCGCGTTCAGGGTTTCGTTGCCCAGTCCGCTATCAGTGATCGCCAGGGTGTCGAAACCGGCGCCGCCGGACACCACATCGCTTCCGCCGTTGTTGCCGTCGATATCGAAGACGATGACATCATCGCCGTCGCCGCCGTTGATGGTATCGGCGCCGGTGCCGCCAAAGATCGTATCGTTGCCGATACTGCCATTGAGAACATCATTCCCGCCACCGCCGTTGATGATGTCGTCGCCATCAAGACCGTTGATGGTGTCATTGCCGTTGCGGCCATTCAGAAGGTTTGCGCCAGCATTGCCGTCAACGGTTTCCGCACCGTTCGTGCCGACACGCGCCGTTATCGCAGAGGTGACAGATTCTACCCGCCCATTCAGGTCGGTGTAGGTCATGATCACGCGGTGGAAGTCTTGGTTGTTGTTGGTGTTGAAGGTGGTGCCGGTGCCAACGTTCACCCAGCCATCGACACCATTTGACGACCGCTGCCACTGGTATGAATAGGCATTGTTGGCGGCCGGCATGCCATCCGCGTCCTGAACGGCCGAGCGGTTGGCGGTCAGCACGTTTTCGGTGCCGGTGATCATCAACGCGCCGGTGGGGGCCGAGTTGACCAGACTGAAGTCACGGTCAACAAACCGCGCGATCTCGATGTTGCGCAGGGTGTCGGTGCCATCTGAAAGCAGCTGCCGCCCGGTTTGCGGGTCGATAACCGCACTGACCGTGTCATGGCGCACCGTCACGCTGCCATCGCCATTCTGGATGATCGTGTAGTTGGCAAAAACGTCATTGAACAGCGCAACGTCAACATCGCTGGCAGCCACGCCGGTTGTCACGACTTCGCGCACGATATGCAGCTGCGTCGGCGTGATCACTCGGTCGATCATCAGTTCAAACAACGATTTGCCGACCCAGGCCGAAGGCACCGCGTTGCCATAGGCGTCATTGGCCGCGAACACATGCTTGAGGCTGTCGATCGAAGCGATTTCGTTGGCAGGGGTATTTTCGGCGTTCGGCGCGGTAAGCCGGATCCGCACGTTCAACCAGCGGTCGCCATCAAGGATGTCGTCGCCGCCATTGCCTTGCAGCATGTCCGACCCGGCACCACCCAAGAGAATGTTGCCCGCCTCGAAAAAGCCGTTCGCGCCGACCTGAACGATTTGCGAAAGCCCGGCAATGCGGTCGATGCCCGCCTGATCGAGCCCGTCGTTGAAGAAGATCGCCTCGTTGGCGCCAACTCCGCCGACCAACGCCGGATCGCCCGCCGTGCGGTCATCGCCGCGCAGCACGTCATTGTGCGCCCAGCCCGACAGCGCCTCGACCTTGTCGAAACGGTTGCGCAGGATGTCGGCCTGTTCGGTGGTGAAGATCTTGATGCGAAGATCGGCATCGGCGGCAACGGCCACGCCCTTGTAGATCGCCCAGTCAAAGCCGAACATGCCTTCATTGCGCACGACGCTTTCGCCCTGAACCATGATGTCGTCGCCGGATTCCGCATCGAAATCCTGTTCGTCGCTGCCCGCGAACATCACGTCATGCCCGACGATGGCGCTGTTGAAGAACAGTTCCGAGTTGTCGCCAGCGATCACATCAAAGCCGATCAGGAAATCGCCATCGGCGCCGCCAAGCATGAAATCGTCGCCCTCACCGCCGAACACCTCGGTCGCATCGACGCCGACAAAGAACACGTCCTTGCCGCGGCCACCCATCAAGATGTCGAGTCCGTTCGAGTTGGCGATCACATCGTTGCCATCGTCGCCTTTGAGAAAATCGCCGCTGTCGCCGCTGTCGGTGATGATGTCGTCACCGGCGCCGCCGTTGACCAGATCGACGCCTGCGCCCGCCTCGATACGGTCATCACCGCCATCGCCCCAGATCGCGTCATCGCCCCAGCCGCCAATGATCGTGTCATTGTTGTTGGTGCCGCCGATCATCATATGCTCGCCGCCGAAGTAGCGCAGGTAATTGGTCTCGACCTGCGGCGTCGCCGGATTATCGCGCACAACCTTGCCAAGGCCCATCGCCTCAAGCACCGGATCGTTGCCTTCCGGATCGGGGAAGAGTTGCTGCGAGATGTCGACCTCAAGCATGCCGTCATAAAGCGCGAAGATATCGGTGCCGATATGGCGCGAAACCACATCATCGGCGGTGCCGCGGATGCCATCGGCGCCGGGGTCGGCCAGCGCGGTGTTGGCCATGATCAACTTGGCAAACGAGTTGTTTTCGAGCTCGGTCAGCAGGTTCTGACCCTGTGTGCGGGTCAGGTAATAGAAACGGTCGCCATCTTGCAGCGCTTCAAGCTGCGCTTCAAACACCGCGTTGAACGTAGACCCGAGCATGCCGCCAAAAGGCATGGTCTTTTCGGCAAGGCCGCCGATCCAGAGGTCGATCGCGTTGACCCCGGTCAGCGCCGCATCGCCATAAAGAAAGGCCGCGCGCTCGGCGTTCCATGCGCTCAACTCCGGCTCGCTCAGATCGGGGTTGCCGAACACGATATTCATGGCGGCGCCGCGTTTGTCGGCCAGTGTCTCGGCCGCAAGAATGGACGCATGCGTGCCGTAAGCCGCGATGAAGTTAATGACAGATGCCGAATTCTTCAGATTTACGGCGAATTCAACCCAGTTATCATAGGGTTGCAGGAAGGTTGACCCGGTCGCGGCAAAAAGTTGCGCACGCGCTTCGTTCAGCGTGGGCACCCCGGTTTCACGGCCCCGCGCAATGTTGATGGCCGCAAGGTCAAGCGGCAGCCCGACCAGATTGTTGCGCAGCGCGTCAACCACGAATTCGTCAATCGCGTTGCCATGTTCGCGGCTCAGCCCCCGCACAAGTGCGGCTGCGGCCTCGTCAGCCGAAATCTCGTTGCCATCCGCGTCATGCAAAAAGGCGATCGGGTTGAGGAACGAGGCAATCAGCCCCATGTCGTCGCTGCTGCCATCGGCAAAGATCCGCGGCATGCTGTCGGTCAGCATCGAGTGGCCAAAGCGGTAAACCGTGTTGGCGAATTCGGCAAAGATCGCCGGGTTGATGTCGGTGACCGAGTTGAACACGAAGGGGTCGATATTGGGCTGAATCTTGCGCGCAAACTCTTCGAACACCAGATGCTGATACTGCATCTCGGTGGCAAATCGCGCGGCCTGGAACAGCCGCTCGCCGTCCCACACGAGTTGATCAGCGGGCGGAATCGGGTCACCAGGCGCGAGATCGTCGAGCAACCATTCATTGATGAAATCGATGTCACCAGAGCCCAGAATCGTGAGCTTTTGCAGCTCGATCTGGCGGTTGTGTTCGGAATGGAAGATGTGGTGAACGGCGGTCAGGCCGATGTTTTCGTTGCCGCGCCCGTCGCCGGTGATGAAATGGCGGTCAAGCAACTCGTCATCATAGGCGCCTGCTTCCGACACCCCGAGCGCGTCATCGCTATCGGCCAGCTTCAGCGCACCGGTCTGGCTGTTCAACGGGTTTGCGGCATGGGCAATATCGTCAAGAAACGCGTGGCCGGTGCGAATGGCGCCCGCGTCAAAGGTATTGACAGGCGCGCCGGGGGTGCCGGAAACCACGATGTCGTCATCGGTGTTGGGAATGCCGTCTGCACCCAGCCCGACAATCACCTGCGCGTAGCCGTTGGCATCGGGGATGAACTTGCCGTAAGCGTCGGTGCGCAGCAGTGGCACGTTCAGCACATCGCCATCGTTCAACTCGATGCCAAGCATGTCGCGCGCCTGCGCCTTGACATCGGCCCAGGTCGCCAGCCCGTCGCCATTGGGGCTGTTGAGCAGCCGCCCGGTCGAAACCGGCCGCCCGGCGCCATCAAGCGCGTATTCGCGCAAGAACACCTGATGCGAAGCATGCGAGGTATAGGTCTGGTTCTGGTCAACGTAAGGTGTGGTGGTGTTGCGGCCTTCGTGGAACGTGTCATCGGCGGTGCCCATGATGCCATCGGCGCCCGGTGCCTGATAGGCGGTCGAGCGGGTGACCGCCATGAAGGCCAGATGCGCCGGCACTTCATCGCCGGAATCGGGAATGCCGTCGGGTCCATGGGTGATCAGCGGATCATCGGGCTGCAACGGAATGAAGACGGTGCCGTTGTCGCCCTTGGTGATCAGGTCGAGCCCGTGGTCGAAGAACTGCCCGAAAAAGGTCATCCAGGCGTTGAACGGTGCCGAAAGCCCTTCGTCGGGGGCGATATTGGGCAGCAGCGACAGATCGGCGTTGGTCAGCGCCTGGTGGACGGTATCGCCCTCGGCAATGACTGTGCCGGGCGGCACCGGCACCTTGCCGGGGTTCGCCTCTTCCCAGGCCGCGACCGCAAGCTCGTTGTTGAACCACGCGGTCACCACAGCCGGGTTGTTGACGCTCATATCAACGATCAGGTTCGAAATGATGCGCGGGTCGGCATCTGCAACGTTGCCGGTGTGGCCGCCGTTGGTTCCGGGAAGGAACGGGTTGGTGGGCACACCGATGACGCCGTAATCGGTGTTGGTCACCTCGGACATTCCGGGCCCTAGCGCCATTGTGTCGCCGTCAGCCTCATTGATGAAATTGGTGTCAAGCATGCGCGGCATAAGCGTATCGGCGGCGCCCCAGGTTTCGCGCCCTTCAACGATGTTGTTGTAGGTGCCATCGACCGTGCGCAGCCCATAAGGCACATGCGGGTCCGGGATTGCGAGCACGGCGCCCGGCGTGCCCTCGGGCACGACATTGCCAAGCGCGTCAACGTATATCTGGGTCAGCGGCGTGCCATCGGCATTTGCTTCGGCGATCTTGATCTGGCGCAGGATGAATTCCAGATCGGCGACATTGAGCTTGACCATCTTGTCCTCGCTTTCTACCTAAATCGCCAGCTTCGGGACAGGTCTTCCGAACCCTGCCGAATGGCATGGCACCAGATCTGTGGTCATTCCGAAGTGGCTTCTGTTTTCCTTGCCGAGCATCGTGCCCGAGTCGCGCCTGCGGCATAACGTCGCATGGTTTGGCAAGTTTTCTGCCGAAAGGGCGCACGCGCACCGTACTTTGGTCGGGCAAATTTCTGCCGAAAAGTGGGCTGGTCAACCGCCGGTTTCTGTGGCCGCTTCCGCCGCCCCGGTGCTGGAAAATGCCGCCAGCGCACACATGCGGCACCCACAAAAGTTCTTGTTATTCTTCAGTGTTGTCTGGCGGTTAGACGCTTGCGCCCAGCCGCCATGCAATTCGGACTGGCGCGGATATGGCAAGCGAACCACCCGATCGAACCGCGCTGAGCCGCCCAACAGGGCGCAAGGCCGGGCAAATTGCCCCGCGCCCCCTTTCGCTCCCTTCGGCGCCATGCCAATCTTGCGCGCATGACACAGGACTTTCTCATCGTCGGCGGCGGCATCGCCGGGGTTTCTGTGGCGGCAAGGCTGTCACATCTGGGCCGCGTGACATTGCTTGAGGCCGAACCGCATCTGGCGCACCACGCTTCGGGGCGCTCGGCCGCACTGTTTGAGCCGCGCTACGGGCTGGCCCCGGTGGTGGCGCTTTCGTTTGCCTCCGAAGACCATCACCGGCACGCGAATGGCGGCGTGCTTTCGCCGCGCGGCATGATGATCGTGGCCAAGGCAGACGAGGCCGCAGCTTTCCGGCATGATGTCGCGGCAATGGGGCTTGCGAAGATCAGCCCGTCAGAGGCACGCGCGGTGGTGCCGATCCTGAACCCCGCAACCGTTGCCTTCGCTGCCCTTGCCGACCACGCCTGGGACATCGACACCGACCTTCTGATCCAGAACTTCGCGCGCGAGGCGCGGGGCATGGGCGCGCAAATCCTGACAGGCGAGCGCGTCAGCGCGATTACCCGCACCGCCAGCGGATGGGGGGTGACCACCACCAGAAGCCAGCACAGCGGGCGGATACTGGTCAATGCGGCGGGCGCATGGGTCGATGATCTGGCGCGCATGGCCGGGGTGCGGCCCTTGGGCTTTACCCCCTTCCGCCGCTCGATGGCGCGGATACCCGCCCCCGGCGGGCACGATGTTTCGCGCTGGCCGATGATCTTTGGCGCCGGTGAAGGCTGGTATGCCAAGCCTGACGCGGGCGCGCTGATCGTCTCGCCCGCCGAAGAACATGCGATGGACCCGCACGACGCCTGGGCCGACGACATGGTGCTGGCCGAAGGTCTTGCGCGGTACGAAGAGATGGTATCCGAGCCGGTCACCCGCATCCTGGCAAACTGGGCCGGACTGCGCACCTTCGCCCCCGACCGGGTGCTGGTGATCGGGCATGACCCTGTCGAGCCCGCATTTTTCTGGCTGGGCGGGCAAGGCGGGTACGGCTTTCAAACCGCCCCCGCCGCCAGCGCGCTTGCCGCCGACCTGATCGCGGGGCGCCCTTCGGCGCTCGGCGCGGCAACGGTTGCGGCATTGTCGCCGCGACGGCTTGCATAAATATTCACGATCTTGCATATCTACTCCGGAAGCGTGGCACCCCGCCGCCAAAAAGGAGAATGCAATGGAATATCAAGCCGAGCTCGATGCCCTGCGCGCCGAACTGCGCGTGCTCTACAAGCTGATCCCGGAACAGACCAAGGGCTTTGGCACGCTGTCAAAAGCAGTCAAGGAAGGTGGCGTCTTGAGCCTGAAGGAAAAGGAATACGTCGCACTTGGCATCGCCGTTGGCGAACGCTGCCAGCCCTGCATCAACCTGCATGTCGAGGCGCTGATGAAAGCGGGCGGCAGCCGCGAGGAGTTGGGCGACGTGCTGGCAATGTGCATTCAAATGGGCGGTGGTCCGGCACTTATGTATGCCGCCCATGCACTTGCGTGCTGGGATGAGCTGGCTGCAAAGGCCGCCTGAGCAGGTTGCTCACGATAATGTGTAAGCGTCACATATCTTATGCTGCATGGATACCGCGCTGATATTGCGATGCTTTTCAGACCTCGTCTGCGGTAGTGCCCGACAGCCATATGAAATGGGGCTTTTCACATTCCCCATGCAGAATACCGATCTTTTTTGCTCCAGTTGCGCCCAAGCTGCGCGCTCACCAAAATGTGTATCTCTTGCGCATAATACGCAATAAGATTCTAACTATCTGGTATTGCTAACCTTTCAATATTTTCTTTCGCATTGCCATGGGGGTGCGACATCCCCCTGCGACATGGTCGACGCTTTTCTTATTCCCGATTCTGCATGTGTCTTGCGCCAGACGACAAACCCACCAAGCCAAACAGAAAAGGCATCTGATATGTTCCGAACTTCCAGCCTCGCCCTCGCCGCCGTCTTCGTGGCTTCCATGGCCTCGGGCCAATCGATAGTCGCCGGTGTCGACTTCCTCGCTACGTGGGATGCTGACAGCGACGGCAAAGTAACTCTGGCTGAAGTCGCCGAGCGCCGCGCCTCGCTCTGGGCGCTGTTCGATGAAAACGGCGATGGCATCTGGCAAGCGGGAGACTTGAAGCTGATAGACGAGCACATTGCCGCCGAGGCCGAGGCGAAGGCCGAGATAATGAAGGCCAACGATCAGGTGCCGGGCTTTGTGCACGGCATGGGCGCGGGCGCAAATGGCGGCACCCCCGGCGCAGGTGCGGGTGCCGGCACCGTCAACATCTCGTCGCTCTCGAACCTCGATTTGTATGACACCGACAAGAACGGCATTCTGACCGAGGCCGAATGGAACGCCGGCGCGCCGATCTGGTTCAAGATCCGTGACCGCAACGCCGATGGCGTTCTGGATATGGCCGATTTTGGCCCGGTGCTCTGATTTCGTAGACAAGCGCTTTAGGGGCGGTGGCCAATGGCCACCGCCCTTTTCGTTTCTGCCCATTCATATTCATCACATTAATGTGCATCTCAAGTGTGTCATTCGTGATAGTCGCCTAATTACTTGATATTACGGTTTTTTATGTCTGTCTGACGCAAATCCGAAACATCGCTTCTCATAAACGCCGCGACGGAAGGGGCAACCCATTCCGTTTTATGCATGTAGGATGTAGCAAAGCGGAAGGACCAAGATCATGAAACGCCTGACCACACTCACCGCCATTCTCGCGCTGACCGCAGGCATGGCGGTTGCACAGAACGCCTTCGTTCCCGGCGCCGAGTTTCTCACCGCCTGGGATCTCGACGGCGATGGCAAGGTGACGCTTGCGGAAGCACGCGAGCGCCGCGATTCAATCTTCTACATGTTTGATTTGAACGGCGACGACCAGTATTCGGCCGACGAAGTCGCCGGGATCGACGCGCACAAGGCTGAAGAAGCCGCAAACGGCAAAGGTGTCGGCCAGCGCGGCGGCGGCCAGATGCTCGGCCAGACCGGGCAACTCGGCCAAGGCTTTGCACAGGCGCCAAACGCCACGACTCTGCCGGGCCAGGGCGGCATGGGCCGCGGGCAAGCCGGGCATCAGGGCCAGAGATTCGCGCAAGCGCCGGGCGGCGCCGGCGTAGCGATCCAGCCGGGGCAAGGCCGTGGCATGGGCCATGGCGCCGGGCGCGGCCAGATGATGCAAGCCGCCATGCATCAGCCGGGCGCGATGCAGCCGGGCGCGATGCAGCCGGGCGCGGGGCGTGGGCAGATGCTGGGCCAAACACAGGCACTGGGGCAGACGCCAATGCAGCCGGGCGCAGGCCGTGGGCAGATGCAGGGGCAAGGGTTTGCCGCTGCAACCGGGACGCAGGGCACCAACGCGTTGGCGCTGGCAGGCACGGCGACCGAATTGCTGGGCTTTGACACCGATGGCAACGGCATCATCACCCGCGCAGAGTTCGTTGACGGCACCCCGGTCTGGTTCGCGCAACGCGACCGCAACGGCGATGGGGTCATTACCACCGCTGACTTCGGGAACGGCCGCTTCTGATCGGCGGGCTTTAGACGCAAGGGGCGGCGCATCACGCGCCGCCCTTTATCCGTCCTGGCGAATGCGCGCGTTGGCGGGGTCGTGCGGGCTGTCTTCGGTCACCACTGCATCCCATTCCTGCCGCAGGATCTTGACCTTGAGCCTGGTGCCGGGAACCGCCAGATCGGGGCGCACATAGCCCATGCCGATCTGTTTGCCAAAAGCTACCGAATACCCGCCCGAGGTCAGGCGCCCGACCATTTCGCCGTTCATAAGCAATGCTTCCTTGCCCCAGGGGTCGGTATCGGCCGGCCCGTCGATCAGCAGGGTCACGCATTTCGACCGAATGCCAGTGGCCAGCATCGCCGCCTTGCCCTGAAACTCTTTGCCAAGGTCCACAAAGCGGTCAAGCCCGGCTTCAAGCGGCGTCGCGTCGCGTCCAAGTTCGGTGCCGAAGGCGCGGTAGGATTTTTCCTGTCGCAGCCAGTTTTGCGCGCGCGCGCCCACGAGCTTCAGCCCATGCTTTTCGCCCGCCTTCATCAGCAAGTCCCAAAGGTAGTTTTGCATCTCGATCGGGTGGTGCAATTCCCACCCCAACTCGCCGGTATAGGCCACGCGCACGGCGCGCACCGGGCACATGCCAAGCTCGATGTTACGCATCGAAAGCCACGGAAAGCGCTTGTTGCCCAGAACGGTGTCGGGGTCGGCATCCTTGACCACCTCGCGCAGAATCGCCCGCGCCTTCGGCCCGGCCAGCGCAAACACCCCCCATTGCGTGGTGACATCGTGAATGTCGATATGGCCAAACTCGGGCGTCTTGTCCTCGGCGCATTTGCGCAGGTAATCGCCATCATAGGCGGTCCATGCCCCCGCCGAGATGATGTAATACTCGTCGGGCCCAAGCCGCACGATGGTGTATTCGGTGCGCGTGGTGCCGGTGGGGGTCAGCGCGTAGGTCAGGTTGATGCGCCCTACGGCTGGCAGCTTGTTGGTGGTGAACCAGTCGAGGAACGCCGTCGCCCCCGGCCCGCGCACGAGGTGCTTGGTGAAGGCGGTGGCGTCGATCAGCCCCGCCGCTTCACGAATGGCCTTGGCCTCACCGACCGCATATTGCCACCAGCCGCCGCGCCGGAAACTGCGTGAAGAGTGGTCATCAAACCCCTGCGGCGCATAGTAATTTGGCCGATCCCAGCCGTTTACCTGGCCAAATTGCGCGCCCGCCGCCTTTTGCCGGTCATGGGCGGGCGAGGTGCGCAGCGGGCGGCAGGCGGGGCGTTCTTCATCGGGGTGGTGCAGAATGAAAACGTGGTCGTAACATTCCTCGTTCTTGCGCGCCGCGTATTCGGTGGTCATCCAGTTACCGTAGCGCTTGGGATCAAGGCTTGCCATGTCGATCTCGGCCTCGCCATGCACCATCATCTGCGCGAGGTAATGGCCGGTGCCCCCGGCGGCGGTGATGCCGAAGCTGAACCCTTCGGCCAGCCACATGTTGCGCAACCCCGGCGCCGGGCCGACCAGCGGGTTGCCATCGGGGGTGTAGCAGATCGGGCCGTTGAAATCGTCCTTGAGGCCAACGTTCTCCGAGGTCGGGATGCGGTGGATGAAAGACATGTATTCGGCCTCGATCCGCTCCAGATCGAGCGGGAAGAGGTCGGCGCGGAAACTGTCGGGCACGCCAAACTCAAACCGTGCCGGGGCGCCCTTTTCATAAGGGCCCAAAATCCAGCCGCCGCGCTCTTCGCGCACATACCATTTGGCATCGGCATCGCGCAGCACCGGGTGCTCGGGGTTATGTTTGCGCCATTCCACCAGCTTCGGGTCGGGTTCGGTGACGATGAACTGATGTTCCACCGGAATCGCCGGGATCTTGATCCCCAAGAGTCGCGCGGTGCGCTGCGCGTGGTTGCCGGTGGCGGTCACGACATGTTCGGCGCGGATCTCGAACGTTTCGGGGCTTTCCACCAGGTTGCCGCCGCGTTCGGCCATGTGGCACAGCGTCACCACCCATTCCGCGCCGGTCCAGCGGTAGCCCTGCACCTGCACCTTGCGCAAGATCTCGGCACCGTGCTGGCGCGCGCCCTTGGCCATCGCCTGAGTCACATCGGCGGGGTTGATGTAGCCGTCTTGCGGGTGAAACAGTGCGCCCTTCAGGTCATCGGTGCGCACCAGCGGCCAGCGCGCCCTGATCTCGGCGGGCGTCAGGAACTCATGATGGACGCCTGCGGTTTCGGCCACGCTCGAATAGAGCATGTATTCGTCCATCCGCGCCTGCGTCTGCGCCATGCGCAGGTTGCCCACCACCGCGAAACCCGCATTGAGGCCCGTTTCGGCTTCCAGCGCCTTGTAGAAATCGACCGAGTATTTGTGAATGTGGGTGGTGGCGTAGCCCATGTTGAACAAGGGCAGCAGCCCCGCCGCATGCCAGGTGGACCCGCTTGTCAACTCGTCACGCTCGACCAGCAGCGTATCCCACCCGGCTTTCGCCAGATGGTAGGCAATACCGCACCCTACGGCGCCGCCGCCGACAACAAGGGCTTTCACATGCGTTTTCATCGGCCAACTCCGTGCGAGGGGTGCTTTGCCCGTTGATGCCAGAGCGTCGCCCGCCGGGCTAGGTCTGCCCGACGCTTGAAGGCGAGAAAGCGACATTGCGGCAAGGCGACGCGGTGGGCACTTGGGGCAACCTTGGTGAAATTGCGCGGCCTCCGGGGCGGGCGGGCACGCGCGCCTTGCTCTCGACTCTCGCCATCACTCGACGTATCAAGAACATTATGCGAACACCTGCCCTGCCCCGCCGTCTGCTCTGCCTCTGGCTGCCGCGCCTGGCCTCTGACCGGGTCTTGCGCGGGCTTGCGCCTGACGTGCGGGCATTGCCGTTTGCGGTGGTGGCGCGGGCGGGCAATGCCGATCGGCTGGCCTGCCTTACCGCCGCCGCCGAGGCCGAGGGGCTGGCGCGCGGCATGGCGCTGGCCGATGCGCGCGCGCTTTGCCCCGGCCTTGTCACGCGCCCCGCCGACCCCCTGGCCGAGGCGGCGTTTCTGCGCGGGCTGGCGCGCTGGGGCACGCGGTTTTCGCCGCGCGTGGGGTGCGACGGCGCCGATGGGCTGGTGCTCGACATCACCGGGGTGGCGCATCTGTTCGGTGGCGAGGGCGCACTGGTTGCCGATCTCATGGCGGCGCTGGCGCGGCTGGGGGTTGCAGCGCAGCCGGGGCTGGCGGGCAGCCGGGGTGCGGCCTGGGCGCTGGCGCGGTTTGGCGCGCGGCGCGCGGCGGCACCGGGGGGCGAGGCGGCGGCCCTTGCCACCCTGCCCCCCGCCGCGCTGCGTCTGCCAGACCCCACGCTGGCGGCGCTCGACCGGCTGGGCCTGCGCCGCATTGCCGATATCGCGGCGCTGCCGCGCGCGGGGCTGGCGCGGCGGCTGGGGGCCGAGGTGCTGCTGCGGCTCGATCAGGCCACGGGCGCCGCCCCCGAGGCGATCGCGCCCGAGCCCGAGCCGCCCGTGCTGTCGGTGCGCCTGACCCTGCCCGAGCCGATCGGCCTTGTCGCCGATGTGATGGCCGGGCTTGCCCGCCTGCTCGATCGGCTTTGTGCACGGCTGGCCGATGCCGGGCTTGGCGCGCGCCGTCTGCGCCTCACGCTGCGGCGCGTTGATGGCGGCGCGGCCGAGGTGGACATCGGCCTTGCCCGGCCCTTGCGCGATGCCGCCCGCATCACGGCGCTGTTTGCGCAAGGGGTCGAAGCGGTCGAGGCGGGCTTTGGCATCGACATGCTGCGGCTGCAAGCGATGGCGGTCGAACCGCTCGCCGCACAGCAGTTGCGACTGGCGGGCAAGCCGGGGGGCGAAGCGCTTGCCGACCTTCTGACCCGGCTTGGCAACCGGATCGGGTTTGAGGCACTTTGGCGGCTGGCCCCGGCGGCAAGCCATATTCCCGAAAAGTCGTTCTTGCGGCTGGCCGCGGCCTTTGCCGATGCCGCCCCCGGCTGGCCCACGCCCGGCCCACCGCGCCCGCTGTTGCTGTTTGCGCCCGAGCCAGTGGCAGGCGCCGGCGAAGGCGCCACCCCCCCGGCGCGCTTTCGCTGGCGGCGGATGGAGTTTGCCACCACCCGCGCGCTTGGCCCTGAACGAATTGCCCCCGAATGGTGGCTTGATGACCCCGCCTGGCGCAGCGGCCTGCGCGACTATTGGCAGATAGAAACCCGGCAGGGCCGCAGGCTCTGGCTCTACCACACGCCGCAAAACCCCGGCTGGTTCGCACAAGGAGAGTTCGCATGAGCCACCGCCCGCCCAAAGGCTGCCGCAATGCCTGAAGCACACCACGCGCCACCCCCGCCCGGCACCGGCCCCGAGGCTGCCCGCCGCGCGCTTACGCGGCGCAGCAAGGCGGGCGGCGGCCCCACCACCTATGCCGAGCTTTGCGTGACCTCGAATTTTTCGTTCCTGCGCGGCGCCTCGCACCCCGAAGAACTGGTGCTGCGCGCCGCCGAGATCGGCCTGCACGCCATCGCCATTACCGACCGCAATTCGCTGGCAGGCGTGGTGCGCGCGCATGTGGCGCTGCGCGAACTGGCGCGAATGCGAGACGAGGCGGAGGCTGTGCCGATGGCGGCGGGGGCGGCCATCGCCGACGACGCCGATACCGACCGGAAAGGGCTAACGCCAGGGTCGGCACCGGATGGCGCGGGCTGCACCTCCGCCCCCAGATCTGCCGCCCGCAGATCTGCCGCCCCCGGAACGACTGGCCCGGCGCCGCTTGCTGCCCCCCCTTTCCCCCTGCCCCGCCTCATCATCGGCGCGCGGCTGGTGCTGGCCGACAGCGCGGTGGAATGGCTGGCGCTGGTGCCCGACCGTGCCGCCTATGCCCGGCTCTCGCGGCTTTTGAGCCTTGGCAAGCGGCGGGCCGAAAAGGGCGCGTGCCATCTGACCGAGGCCGACCTTCTGGCCGGGGCCGAGGGGCTTATCCTGATCGCGCTGCCGGGCGATGCGCTCAATGCGCAGTCGGCTCACGCCGCCGCCCCCGCGCTTGCCCGTATGGCGCGGCGCTTTCCGGCGATGACCTACCTTGGTGCCGGCCCCCGCTATGACGGGCGCGATGGCGCGCGGCTGGCCGCCACGCTGGCGCTTTCGCAGGCGGCGACGCTGCCGATGGTGGCCCTGGGCGATGTGCTGATGCACCACGGCGCGCGCCGCCGCCTGGCGGATGTGCTGACCTGCCTGCGCGAGGGCTGCACGATCGACAGCATCGGCACCCGCGCCCTGCCCAATGCCGAACGCCGCCTGCGCGCCCCCGAAGAAATGGCGCGGCTTTTCCGCGCCTACCCCGCCGCCCTTGCCCGCAGCGTGGAAATTGCCGACCGCTGCGGCTTTACCCTCGACGAGCTTTCCTACCAATACCCCGACGAAATCACCGATGGCGAGGCGCCGCAGGCCCGGCTTGCGCGGCTGACCGAAACGGGCCTTGCGCGGCGCTACCCCGCGGGTGTGCCCGAAGATACCGCCGCCAAGGTGGCCAAGGAACTGGGCATCATCGCCGACCTCGGCTTTGCCGCCTATTTCCTGACCGTGCACGATATCGTGGCCTTCGCCCGGTCGCGCGGCATCCTTTGCCAGGGGCGCGGCTCGGCAGCCAATTCGGTGATCTGCTACGCGCTCGGCATCACCGAGGTGCACCCCGATACCATCGCCATGGTGTTCGAGCGCTTCATGTCGAAGGCGCGCGGCGAGCCGCCCGATATCGACGTCGATTTTGAACACGAGCGGCGCGAAGAGGTGATCCAGCACATCTACACCCGCTACGGCCGCCACCGCGCCGGGCTGACCGCCGTGGTGATCCACTTTCGCACCCGCGCCGCAATTCGCGAGGTCGGCAAGGTGATGGGCCTGTCGCCCGACCTTGTGGCGGCGATTGCCGGGCTTGGCTGGGGCTGGGGCGCGCGCCCGCCAGACCCCGACCGGCTGCGCGAACTGGGGCTTGACCCGACCGAACCGCGGCTTGCGATGACGCTGCGGCTGATCGGCGAGATCATCGGCTTTCCGCGCCACCTCAGCCAGCATGTCGGCGGCTTTGTCATCACCCGCGACCGGCTCGATGAAATCTGCCCGATCGAGAACGCCGCGATGGAAGACCGCACCATCATCGAATGGGACAAGAACGATATTGATGCCTTGGGCATCCTCAAGGTCGATATCCTCGCGCTTGGCATGCTCACCTGCATCCGCAAATGCTTTGATCTGGTGGCCGCTCAGGGCGGCCCGCGCCTGAGCCTCGAAAACCTGCCGCGCGAGGATGCGCGCACCTACGATATGCTCTGCGCCGCCGATGCGGTGGGGGTGTTTCAGGTCGAAAGCCGCGCGCAGCTCAACTTTCTGCCGCGCATGCAGCCGCGCATTTTTTACGATCTGGTGATCGAGGTGGCGATCATCCGACCGGGGCCAATTCAGGGCGGCATGGTGCACCCCTACATCCGCCGCCGTCAGGGGTTGGAGCAACCCGAGATCCCCTCGCCCGAACTGCGCGCGGTGCTGGGGCGCACGCTTGGGGTGCCGCTGTTTCAGGAACAGGCGATGCAGATCGCCATTGTCGCCGCAGGCTTTTCGGCGGAAGAGGCCGACCGGCTACGCCGCAGCCTTGCCACGTTCAAGCGCATGGGCACCATCGGCACCTTCCGCGACCGTTTCACCGCCGGCATGCTGGAACGCGGCTATGCCCCCGATTTCGCGGCCCGCTGTTTCGCGCAGATCGAGGGCTTTGGCGAATACGGCTTTCCCGAATCCCACGCCGCGAGCTTTGCGCTACTGGTCTATGCCTCAGCTTACCTCAAGCGCCACCACCCCGCCGCCTACGCCTGCGCGCTTCTGAATTCGCAGCCAATGGGGTTTTATGCCCCGGCGCAGATCGTGCGCGACCTGCGCGACCACGGGGTTGAGGTGCGCCCGGTGGCGGCCAACTTCAGCCATTGGGACAATACGCTGGAGCCGCGCGCCGATGGCCGCCTGGCGCTGCGACTCGGCTTTCGCCAGATCAAGGGCATGCGCGCGGAAGATGCGGGCTGGGTGGTGGCGGCGCGCGCCAATGGCTACCCCGATGTCGAAAGCCTCTGGCGCCGCGCCGGGGTGCCCCCCGCCACGCTTGAGAGGTTGGCCGAAGCCGACGGCTTTACCTGCATGGGCTTGCCGCGCCGCGATGCGCTCTGGCAGGTGCAGGCGCTGAAAGGCCCCGGCCCCCTGCCGCTTTTCGCCGGGGCCGCCGAGGGCGAGGGCATCGTTGAAGGCCCCGTCACCCTGCCCGCGATGACCCTGGGCGAGGCGGTGGTGGATGATTACCTCGCGCTGCGCCTTTCCTTGCGCGCGCACCCGATGGAGCTCATCCGCCCCGGCCTTCCCGGCATCACCGCGCATGCCCACCTTGCCGATGCGCCCGTGCGGGTTGCGGTCTGCGGCCTTGTCATCACCCGCCAGCGCCCCGGCACCGCCTCGGGCGTGGTGTTCGTGACGCTCGAAGATGAAACCGGGGTCTGCAACGTCGTGGTCTGGCCGCGCGTCTATGCCGCTTTCCGCCGCGCCGTGATCTCGGGGCGCCTCCTGCGCGTGACCGGGCGGCTGGAACGCCAAAGCGGGGTCACGCATCTCATTGCCGATGCCATCGAAGACCTCTCGCCCCTGCTTGGCACCCTCGGCCAGGCCGGAATGGCCGCCATCGACCCCACCGCCGGGCGCGGCGACGAGGTGCGCCGCCCGGTGCCGCAGCGCACCCCCGCCCGCGCCCGCCACCCGCGCGAACAGGCCAAGAAGCTGTTCCCCAGCCGCGACTTTCACTGACCGCGCTCAGGCCGTGCCACCCAGCAATTCCAGCGCCTGAAATACCGGCCCCTCCGCCGTCTCGGCAAAATGCGCGCGGATGTGAAAGACCTCGGCCAGCAGCCCCGGCGTCAGCACCGCGCGCGGGGCGCCATCGGCCACCAGCCGCCCGTGCGAGAGCACCCAGAGCCGCGTGCAATGCCGCGCTGCCAGCCCCAGATCGTGCAGCGAGGCCACCACTGCCCCCCCCGCCGCCGCCAGACCGGCAAAAACCTGCATCGTGGCGATCTGCGCGGCCGGGTCGAGCCCGGCAATCGGCTCATCCGCCAGCAGTAGCGGCGCCTCTTGCGCCAGCGCGCGGGCGATCAGCACCCGCGCCTGCTCGCCACCCGAAAGCTCGGTGGCGGCACGCCCGCGCAAGCCCTGCAAGCCCATCCGCGCCAGCGCCCGCTCGACCGCCACAGTGCCGCCGCCGCCATGTGGCATGCGCCCCAACCGCACCACCGCCTCAACCGGCATCCCCCAGGCGATCTCGCGCGCCTGCGGCAACCACGCTGCGGCGCGCGCCCGTGGCCCCGGCGCAAGCTGCGCCAGCGACGAGCACCCCTCGTGGGCCAGCAACCCCAGTGCCGCACGCATCAGCGAGGTCTTGCCCGCGCCATTCGGCCCCACCAACCCGATCACCTCGCCCGGACCCACCGTGGCGCTGACCCCGGCCACCACCGCCACACCGCCGCGCCGCACCGTCAGATCATCAAGCCGCAGCAACATCATGCGCCCTCCCGCCCGATCCGGCGGATCATCCGCAGAAAGAACGGCGCCCCGACCAGTGCCGTCAGCACCCCCAGCTTCAGGTCGCGCTCGGGCACGATCAGGCGGGTGGCAATATCGGCCGCCAGCAACATCGCTGCACCACCAAGCGCCGAGGCGGGCAGCAACCGCGACGGCGCCGCCCCCACTGCGCTGCGCAAGAGGTGCGGCACCACAAGGCCGACGAACCCCACCGCACCGGTCACCGCCGTTGCCGCGCCCACCAGCGCCGCCGTGCCCGCGACCACGCCCAGCCGCAGCCGCGGCAGCGACACCCCAAGGCTCGACGCCGCATCCTCGCCCAGCGTCAGCGCATCCAGCCCCCGGCCCAGCCGCAGCACGATCACCGCGCCCAGCGCAATGAACGGCGCCGCCAGCGCCACATGCAACATTGACCGGTCGGCCAGCGAGCCCATCAGCCAGAACACGATTTCGGCGGCGGCATAGGGGCTGGGGGCGAGGTTCAGCACCAGCGCCGTCAGCGCCCCGGCAAGCGCCGAAATGGCGATGCCCGCCAATATCAGCGTCAGTGCCCGCGCCTCACGCCCGGCAAGGGCAAGCAGCAAGGCCACCGCGACCCCTGCCCCCGTCAAAGCAGCCAGAGGCAACGCCAGTGCAAAGGCGGCATAGGCGCCGGTATGAATGGCGATCACCGCCCCCAGCGCCGCCGCGCCCGAGGTGCCGATCAGCCCTGGTTCAGCCAGAGGGTTGCGCAGGAACCCCTGCATCGCCGCGCCCGAAAGCCCGAGCGCCGCCCCCACCAGCAGCCCCAAAAGCGCGCGCGGCAACCGGATTTCGCGCAGCACAAGGCCCGCGGCGCCCTCGCCCGACCAAAGCGCCGCAAGGCTTGCGCCTGGGCCAAGGCTTGAGGCGCCGACCAGCAACGAGCCCAGAAACAGCGCCGCGACCAACACCGAAAGCCAGATGAGCAATGCCCGGTAACTCATTGTGTTGCCATTGCCTTTTCTGCCTCAATGCGGCGACCAAAGGCGGCAAGGTCAGCCACCGCGCCCAGCATGGCGGGGGCTGCACAAACCCAGCGGGCATCGCGCAATGCACGCTCCACCCGCATGCCGGCCAGCGCCGGATGCGCGAGCATCTCTTCGGCGCGGCTTGCACCGGGGGCGCCGGCGATCACCAGATCAGGGGCGGCCAATACCAGCGCCTCCAGATCAAGCCGCCCGCCCCAATCCAGCCCTGGCCCCGAAACGAGGTTTTCAAAACCCGCCAGCGCCAGCATTTGCCCTTCCAGAGTTTTCGGCCCGTAGCCATAGCCGCCCGCGCCATAAACCGCAGCGCTCGGCGCTTGTGCCGGGCGCGCAATCGCTGCAAGTCGGGCATCAAAATCAGCCAGCACCGCCGCCGCCCGCGCATCCTGCCCCAGCACCTCGCCCATGCGCGTAATCTTGGCGCGAATGTCGGGCACCGAAACGCCCGGCGAAAACCGCTCGACCCGCACCCCCAGCCGCGCCAGCATCGCCAGCGTGCCGGGGTCTGACCAGACATCGGCCAGCACCAGATCCGGGGTGCGCAGGTAAATGTCCTCGGCGCCGCCCGTGGTTTGCGCAAGGCCTTCGGCGCGCGCCGCCAGTGCCGACATCTCGCGATTGGTCGCCAGCGGCGAAAGTGCCGCGATCTGCGCGCGGTCGGCGACCAGCAGCAGCAACTGATCGGTGCAGACATTCATCGAAACGACGCGCGCCGGGGGGGCATCGGCGGCGCCTGCCACCGCTGCCCCCCCGGCCACGCCCGCTGCAAGCGCCATTGCCCGCGCAAAGGCGCGGGCAATGCTGTGCCGGCCGCGTCTAAAATGTCTTGCGCAAGCCCACATAAACCGCCCGCCCCGATGTGCCATAGCCCTTGACCGTCTGATACTGCGCATCGGCAAGGTTTTCGATCCGCAGATAGGCTTCGGTGCCGGGCGCCACGTCATAATGCAGCGCCGCCGACAGCACCGCATAGTCAGGCAGCGCCGGGCGGTCGGCCACCATCCGCGCCGCAACATCCAGCCGCAGCCCCTCGGCCAGCCGCGCCTCGACCGCCAGTGCCAGTTGGTGGCGCCCAAAGCCCGCGCTCCAGGTGTTGCCAAAGCTCAGTGGCGGCGTGGTGGCATCGGTGAAGGTATAGCTCGCGGTCGCATCGACGCGCGCCCCCAGCGGCACCGCCGCCTCAAGTTCCAGCCCCTGCCTGCGGGTGCGCCCCGGCACCTGCGCGTAGCGGTCGTCCATATAGTCGAACGGCGTGCCCATGTCGGAAAAGTCGATCAGGTTATCAGTATCAATTCGAAACAGCGTGGCGCGCAGGTAGGCATCGACCCCAAGCCGCTTTTCCACCCCGAGGTCGAACGAAAGGCTTTGTTCGGGCTGCAACCCGGCAAAGCCGTAGGGGCCATAAAGCTCATAGCCAGAGGGCGCGCGAAACCCTGTGCCCACCGCGCCGCGCAGGATCAGGTCTTCTGTCAGCCGCCAACTTGCCGCCAGCCGCGCCGTATTCTGCCCGCCAAAACGCGAATGCTCGTCGTGCCGCAGCGACGCCACCACATCCAGCCCATCGCCAAAGGTCTGCGCGTATTCGGCAAACACCCCAGCCACCTGTGAGTCTGCACCAAGGTCCACCGGCCCATAGCCGGTATCGCCCACCTGCGCATAGCTTTCGCGGGTGAGGTCGGCGCCATAGACCAGCCGCCCGGTGGCGCCGATATCGGCCGCCGCCTTCCATGCCAGCGCCGCCCGGCGCCCCGAATACGCCACATCGAACGCGCGCAGCGTGGCACCGGTCACCGCCCAGGTGAACGGGTCGTAGTCGAGGTAAGTCTCGGTACCGTAAAGGTTGCGCTGCATGTCGTATGCCGAAAAACTCAGCTCATGCTCGACCGCGCCCAAAGCGAACAGCGCATAGGCGCGCACCCCCGCCGCGCGCTGGCGCGAGGTTTCATCGGGGCTTTCGCCATCACCCAGCGTCACGTCGTAGCTGCGGCTGGGGTCGGCGTAATACTGCGGATCCCACGCCCCGCGAGAGGTTTCGGCAAAACCCGCAAAGCCTAAGGTCACGCCATTATCCAGTGTCGTCTCGGCCTTCAGCGAAACGCGCGAGGCGGTGTAGCCATCAGCCTCGGTACCGCCCGCCGCCGCCGAAAAGCCATCGGTGGCGATGTGCGAAAGCGTCAGGCCAAGGCTGCCGGTGTCGCTGCGCTGCGCGTAGTCATAGCTGAGCGCTGCGGTGCCATAGGCGCCTGCCTCAACCGCCAACACCTGCCGTTTGCCCGGCGCCGCGAGAACCGGGCTTTCAAAGCTCAGCACCCCCGCCACGGCCTGCCCGCCATGCACCGCCGATTGCGAACCGCGCAGCAGTTCCACCCTGCCAAAGTTGAGGCTTGTCAGGCGGCCCATATCGAACGCCACCTGCGGCCCCGAGGGGTCGGATACGTCGATACCATCGACCAGCACCTTGACATAGTTCTGGCTGGCACCGCGCAAGGTGAAACCGGTCTGTCCGCCAAGCCCGCCGCGCGCCAGAATGCCCACGCCCGGCATCCGAGCCAGAAATTCGGTCAGGGCCAGCTCGCCCGTGGCCTGCACCTCGGCGGCGGTCGCGCTGGTCACGGTGGCGCCGGTGCGCCCGGCCGCGCGCGGTTCCTGCCCGGCGCTGATGATGATGTCGTCAAGCTCGATCAGTTCAAGTGCGGTCGCGGGAAACGCCACAACGCTGGTCGCAAGTGCCGCGATTACAAGGGAAAATTGTCGCATCTTCAGATCTTTCCACTGGCGCCCCTTCCGGCGCCGCTTCATTCAAGCCTTTGGAAAGATTTCCTTTCCGCCGACGGTGCTTATCACCTCAAGCGGAATGTCCGCCCCCCCGCGCACCCCGCGCGGCGGAAAAGAGTGATCACCTCGGCAGGTCTCCTGGCTCGCGGGTCAGGGCTTGGGCTGGCCTTCCCGGGGTTTGGCCCCAGTGGCATGTGTCAGCCTTCGCTCGCCGCTTACAGTTGCGGGGGCAGCCCCGGAGTTGTCGGCTTGCGCCGCCGCACCGGGTTCCCTTTTCATCCACCCCTCACGAGGCGGAACCGAAGTGCCCCCTGATCGCCCCACAGAGCGGGCAAGTCAAGTCTGGGATTGTGTCGCGGCGGCGGCCTCGGCGCGGCTGGCGCGGTTGTGGCGCACCGATGAAACCAGCGACAACCCGATGAAACCCGCGCCCAGAAGCCCGGTGACCATTTCGGGAATGTGCCACATCGTCTGCGCGAACATGATGATCGACAGCACCAGAATCGACCAGAAGGCACCGTGTTCAAGATACCGGAATTCAGCCAGCGTGTTCTTTTCGACCAGCATGATCGTCATCGAACGCACATACATGGCGCCGATGCCAAGCCCGATGGCGATCAGGAACAGGTTTTGCGTCAGCGCGAATGCACCGATCACGCCATCAAAACTGAACGAGGCGTCCAGCACTTCGAGGTAAAGGAATGCGCCCAGCCCGCCCTTGGCCGCCGCCGCCAGCGCCGCCCCCTTTTGGTCAAGCACATGGCCCAGCACCTCGACCATGAGAAAGGTCAGCAGGCCCGCCAGCGCGGCAAACAGAAATTCATGCTCGCGCGCTTCGGGCAGCAGCAGCGTGACACCCATCACCACCGCCAGCACCAGTGCAATTTCAAGACCACGCACCGAGGCGCAGCGGCGCAACTGGCATTCAAGGCTGCGAATCCAGTCCACCTCTTTGCCTTCATCTACGAAATAGCGCAGCGCCACCATCATCAGGAAGGCGCCACCGAAGGCCGCGATGGAAAGATGTGCCTCGCTGACAATACGGGCGTATTCGGCGGGCCGGGCGGCGGCAAGGTGGATCGCCTCGAACGGGCCGATGCCTGCGGCGACAACCACGATCAGCAACGGAAACGCCACGCGCATGCCAAAGACCGCAATGATGATGCCCCAGGTCAGAAACCGCTGCTGCCAGACCGGGGTCATGTATTTGAGCTTGTTGGCATTGACGATGGCGTTGTCGAACGACAGCGAGATTTCCAGCACCGCCAGCACCGCCGCGATCAGAAAGAACGAAACGCCGCCCGCCATACCGCCATAGTAGATGCCCAGCCAGAAGGCGAGCGCCAGACCCGTTGCGGTCACACCGAAGGCCCAGCGGAAATAGTAGAGGGTGGCTTTCATCGGGGCTCCGTGCCAGTGCCGCGCGTGTCGCCGGGTCGACATAGGGCCTGGGGCGCGTATCAACAAGGGCGGCGGGGCATTCTGGCAATGAGTGCGACACCACCGCAACGGCGCACCCGGCGCGCTTTGCGCGAATCGTCGCAGGGCGCAGCGCGGCGTTTTCTGCTGCGCGCAATAATGTTACGAAATGCCCGTTCTGGTAAACTTCGAGGGAGTCCCCAAATGAACCTTGCAAAAGTCATGACATTCGGCGCGGCGGCGCTGGCGCTTAGCCTGGCGCCGGCTTTGGCACAAAGCCGCAAAGACCCAAGGCAAACCAACATCGAGCAGCGGCAGGCGTTTTTCAAACTGGTCGGGCTTTATTACGGGCCGCTCAACGCGATGAACAAGGGCGATATCGAGTATAATGCCGAGGTGGCGGCGGCTTCGGCGGCGAACCTTGCGTTGATGGTGCAGCTCGACACCTCCAAGCTCTGGCTTGCGGGCGCCGACCGCAGCTATTCCGAAGCCAGCCTGACGCTGCCCAAGGCTTTTGAAGATGCGGGCGCGATCGACAAGGGGCTGGGCGATATGGCATCTGCCGTGGCGGCACTGGCGCCGGTGGCGGGCAGCGGGCTCGACCCGATGAAAGCGGCGTTTGCCGGGGTCGGCGGTGCCTGCAAGGCTTGCCACGACAGCTATCGTTTCAAGGAATAATCGGTCATCCGGCGGCCCGGCAGCCGGGCCGCCGAAACCTTACACCTGCCCGAGTTTTGCCGCCCTTGCCGCGCGCAGCCGGGCAAAATCGTCGCCCGCATGGTAGCTTGAGCGGGTCAGTGGCGTGGCCGACACCATCAGAAAGCCTTTGCCATAGGCCGCGCCTTCGTAACCCTTGAACTCGTCCGGGGTCACGAAACGGTCAACCCGGTGGTGCTTGGGCGTGGGTTGCAGGTATTGCCCGATGGTCAGAAAATCGACATCCGCCGCGCGCAGATCGTCCATCACCTGGCGCACGCCTTGCGCATCTTCCCCCAAGCCTACCATGATGCCCGATTTGGTGAACAGACCGGGGTCAAGTTCCTTGGCGCGCTGCAACAGCCGCAGCGAGGCAAAATAACGCGCGCCGGGGCGCACCGTGGGGTAAAGGCCGGGCACGGTTTCAAGGTTGTGGTTGAACACGTCAGGGCGCGCCGCGACGACCGTTTCGAGCGCTTCGGGGCCGCATTTGAGAAAATCGGGGGTCAGCACCTCGATCGTGGCGCCGGGGGCGCGGTGGCGGATGGCGCGGATCGTCTGGGCAAAATGTTCCGCACCGCCGTCGGCCAGATCATCGCGGTCAACGCTGGTGATGACGACATGCTTCAGGCCCAGCGTCGCCACCGCATGCGCCACCCGCCCCGGCTCGAAGGTGTCGAGCGTGTCGGGCTTGCCGGTGGCGATGTTGCAAAACGAACAGCCCCGCGTGCAGATCTCGCCCATGATCATCATGGTGGCGTGGCCCGCGCTCCAGCATTCGCCCACATTGGGGCATCCCGCCTCTTCGCAGACCGTCACCAGACGGTTTGATTTCAGCGTATCGCGGGTGGCTTTGTAGCCCTCGGATGTGGGCGCCTTGACCCGGATCCACGACGGCTTCTTGGGCTGCTCCTGATCGGGGCGGTGCGCCTTTTCGGGGTGGCGTTCGCCAGGGATCTTGAGGTCGCGCGACATGAAGGCTCCTGCACCGGGGCGTTGCGCCCGTGCGCCAGATGTAAAGCATCGGCGCGGCTTCTCCAAGGGGGGCGTCGCGCACACGGGGGCTCGCCCCCCTGCCCTGCCATGCGCGGCGCTTGCCGCCGTTCGCTGCCGGGCTTAGGTAGGCGAAATCCGTAGGGTGCTGGGTCATCGCACCCTTCAGGCCAGCCAACGAGGGTGCGCGATGCTTGAGCTTCTGACCAATCCGGCCGTATGGGCCTCGTTTCTGACGCTGACGGTTCTCGAAATCGTGCTGGGCGTAGACAACGTCATCTTCATCTCGATTGCCGCCGCCCGGTTGCCCGAGGGGCAGCGCGCCCGTGCCCGTTTCATCGGGCTCAGCGGCGCGCTGGTGCTGCGGGTGGCGCTGTTGTTCTCGATCTCCTACATCATCGGCCTTTCCGCCCCTGTCCTTACCGTCGCTGGCTTTGAGGCATCCTGGCGCGACATCATCCTGCTTGCGGGCGGGCTGTTTCTGATCTGGAAGGCAGCGACCGAGATTTTTGCCGAGGTTGAAGGCGAGACGCGCGCAAATGGCAGCGCGGCAAAGGCCACGCTGTTAGCGGTGATCGCGCAGATCATGGTGCTCGATCTGATTTTCTCGCTCGATTCGGTGATTACCGCCGTAGGCATCGCCGACCATCTCGAAGTGATGGTGGCGGCGGTGACCGTGGCGATCGTGATCATGATGCTTGCAGCAGAATCGATTTCCGGCTTTATCGAGCGCCACCCCTCGACCAAGATGCTGGCGCTGGCGTTCCTGTTCATGGTCGGCATGGCGCTGGTGGCAGATGGCATGCACCACCATATCGAGCGCGGCTTCATCTATGCCGCGATGGTGTTTGCGGGCGGGGTTGAAGGGCTAAACCTCTGGCGGCAGAAGCGGCGCGGACCGAAGGCGGTGCACTAAGGCCGGACCGCGGATTTTTTTCTGCCCGCGCATTTTTCCCTTGCAGGGGGCGCCGCGACTTAATACATCCCCCGTCACCGAAACCGCCGCAAGGTGGCAGGGGTACGGAGCGCGGGCGTAGCTCAGGGGTAGAGCATAACCTTGCCAAGGTTAGGGTCGTGAGTTCGAATCTCATCGCCCGCTCCAAATACACGAAAGGCCCTCGGGAAACCGGGGGCCTTTCGTGTTTTGGCCCCCCCGGCTTGACAAGCCCTGTCGCCGCAGCCTTCTGTGCCCCGAACCTTGGCGATAACGGGCATCGGGGCCAGACCATGCAGCAGGCGATTGGCGCCGTCATTCTGGCCTTCTATCTGGCGCTCATGGCGCTGCTTGCCCCTGTCGCGCGCCTCGTGCTGGCTCGGCGCGCCGCGCGAGGGCGCGAAGACCGCCTGCGGTGGCGCGAAAAGCTTGGGGTGGCAGGGGCCGCGCGCCCGGGCGGACAGTTGATCTGGCTGCACGCCGCCTCGGTTGGCGAACTTGCGTCAGTGGTCGGGCTTGTCGCGGCACTTTGCAACGCGCGCCCCGGGGTCGCGCTGCTCGTCACCACCTCGACCGAAACCTCGGCGCGCCTTGCCGCCGAACGGCTGCCCGCCCCGGTGCTGCACCAATACCTGCCGCTGGATCTGCCCGGTGCCGTGGCGCGGTTTCTCGACCATTGGCGCCCGGATGTAGCGGTCTGGGTGGAAAGCGAATTCTGGCCACGGCTGATCGAACGGACCGCCGCGCGCAATATTCCGATGGTGCTTGTCAACGCCCGGATGTCCGACCGCTCGGCCCGGCGGTGGCAAAAGGTGCGGGGGCTGGCGCAGCGGCTGCTGGGCCACTTCGGCCAGGTTTTCGCGCAAGATGCACAAACCGCGCGCCACCTTGCAGCGCTCGGCTTGCCGCCCGAGCGGCTTCACGCCTTGGGCTCGCTGAAGGAAACCGCCGCCCCGCTGCCCTTCGACACAGCCGAACGCGACAGGCTGGCCGGGCTTTGGGCCGGGCGGCCGCGCTGGCTTGCCGCCTCGACCCATGCCGGCGAAGAGACGGCGGTGCTGGCGGCGCACAGGATTGCCAAGCGCGCGATGCCCGACCTGTTGCTGATCCTCGCACCGCGCCACCCCGAGCGGGGCGCCGCGGTCGCAGCCGAAGCGCGGGCAGCGGGCTTTGCGCTGGCGATGCGCGCGGGCGGGCTGGGCGAGGCCGCCACCGCCGATGTGTATCTGGCCGACACGTTGGGCGAGATGGGGCTTTGGTTCAACCTCGCCCCGATCGCGTTCCTGGGCGGCTCGCTGGCGCCGATTGGCGGGCACAACCCCTATGAGCCGGTGGCGCAGGGCGCGGCGGTGGTGCATGGCCCTCACGTCGGCAACTTCCGCGAGATCTACACGCGCCTTGCCGCCGCCGGCGGCGCGCGTGAGGTGGCGGGCGCAGATGCGTTGGCCGATGCATTGGGGCAGCTGTTGGCCAATGGCGCCGCCGCCGCGCGGGCGCAGGGCGAAGCCGCACGGGCGGTCGTTTCGGCCAACGGCGAGGCGACACGAAATGCGATGCTTGCGGGCATCTTCACGGCGCTCGACAGCCCGGCTGGCCGACGCTGGCTGTAACCTGCCGCAAACTTGCGTGAAGCGGTTTTCCTTGCGTGCCCCGGCCGCATGGGTAAAACGAGCACCACATCAGAGAAAAGGCATTATCATGGCTGTTGCCGTCATCGTCCTCGCCGCAGGCCAGGGCACCCGCATGAACTCCGACCTGCCGAAGGTGCTGCACCCTCTGGGCGCCGCGCCGCTGCTGGCGCATGCGCTTGCGGCGGCGGTCACGCTGGAACCTTCGCGGCTGGTGGTGGTGGCAGGGCACGGCGCCGACCTTGTGCGCCGGGCGGTGGCGACCACCCACCCCGAAGCCGAGGTCGTGGAGCAAAGCGAACAACTGGGCACTGGCCACGCAGTGGCCGCAGCGCTGCCTGCGTTGGCGGGGTTCGAGGGGCGCGTTGTGGTGCTTTACGGCGACACCCCGTTCATCCGCCCCGAAACCCTGACCATGATGACCGAGACCGAGGCCGAAGTGGTGGTGCTGGGCTTTGAGGCCGCCGATCCGGGCCGATACGGGCGGCTGGTGACCGGGCCGTCGGGTCTGGAACGGATTGTCGAATTCAAGGACGCGACGCCCGAAGAACGCGCCATAACACTCTGCAATTCAGGCGTTATCTGTGCAGATGCTACGCTTCTTGCGGAACTCGTCGCAGGGCTGACCAACGCCAATGCGGCGGGCGAATACTACCTGACCGACAGCATTGCCGCCGCCCGCGCGGGCGCGCACTCGGTGGCGGTTGTGACCTGCCCCGAGGCGGAAACGCTGGGCATCAACACCCGCGCCGAACTTGCCGCTGCCGAGGCGCTGTTTCAGGCCCGCGCCCGCGCCGAGGCGCTGGAAAACGGCGTCACCCTGACCGCCCCGGAAACCGTGTTCTTCGCGCTCGACACATGGATCGGGCGCGATGCGCTGATCGGGCCGAATGTGGTGTTCGGCCCCGGCGTCACAATTGAATCGGGCGCCGAGGTGCGCGCCTTCTGCCACCTCGAAGGCTGCCACATTTCGCGCGGCGCCACCGTCGGCCCGTTCGCGCGGCTACGCCCCGGCGCGGAACTGGCCGAAGACGTGCATGTGGGCAACTTCGTCGAGATCAAGAACGCAATTCTGGATGAAGGGGTCAAGGTCGGCCACCTGACCTATCTGGGCGATGCGCATGTGGGCGAGCGCACCAACATCGGCGCGGGCACGATAACCTGCAACTACGATGGCGTGATGAAACACCACACCGAAATCGGCGCCGATGCCTTCATCGGGTCCGATACCATGTTGGTGGCGCCGGTCACGGTGGGTGCAGGCGCGTTGACCGGCTCGGGTTCGGTCATCACCGAAGACGTGCCGCCGGGTGCGGTGGCACTGGGGCGCGCCAAGCAGACCAACAAGCCGGGGCTGGCCGCGAAACTGTTTGACAGGTTGCGCGCCGAAAAGGCGCGGCGCGGCGAGGGCAAGGCATAATGTGCGGCATCATCGGCATTCTGGGCGATCATGAGGTCGCGCCACTGCTGGTTGAAAGCCTCAAGCGCCTGGAATACCGCGGCTATGACAGCGCCGGCATCGCCACCGTGAACGAAGGGCGGCTTGATCGGCGCCGTGCGGTGGGCAAGCTTGCCAACCTCTCTGACCTTCTGGTGCATGATCCCCTGCCCGGCAAGGCGGGCATCGGCCACACCCGCTGGGCTACGCACGGCGCCGCCACCGAAAGCAACGCCCACCCGCACCAATCGGGCCCGGTGGCGGTGGTGCACAACGGCATCATCGAAAATTTTCGCGCCTTGCGCGCAGAACTGGCCATAGCCGGGCTGAACCCCGAAAGCCAGACCGACACCGAAACCGTGGCGCTTCTGGCGCGGCATTTCATCGACGGCGGCATGACCCCGCGCGAAGCCGCCACCGCGACTCTGGCGCGCCTCGAGGGTGCCTTTGCGCTTCTGTTCCTGTTCGAGGGCGAGCCAGACCTGCTGATCGCCGCGCGCAAGGGCAGCCCCTTGGCCATCGGTCACGGTCAAGGCGAAATGTTCGTCGGGTCCGATGCGATCGCGCTTGCACCCTTTACCGACGCGATCACCTATCTTGACGAGGGCGATTATGCCTTTGTCACCCGTGCCGGGGCCGAAGTCTTCGACGCCCAAGGACGCCGCGCCAATCGCGCCTTGACCCGCATCGACCTTGGCCAGACCCGCGTTGAAAAGGCTGGCTACAAGCATTTCATGGCCAAGGAAATTGCCGAACAGCCCGCAGTGCTTGGCGATGCACTGGCGCATTACCTGGCAGACGGTGCGCTCAACCTGCCAGAAACGCTTGATTTTTCTGGCGTGGAGCGGTTGACGCTGGTGGCCTGCGGCACCGCCTTTTACGCCTGCGCGGTGGCAAAATACTGGTTTGAGGCGCTTGCTGGCCTGCCCTGCGAGATCGACGTGGCGTCTGAGTTTCGCTACCGCGAGCCGCCGCTGCCCAAGGCCGGGATGGCGCTATTTGTCAGCCAGTCGGGCGAAACCGCCGATACGCTGGCGGCGCTGCGTTACTGCAAGGCGCAGGAACAAACCATCATCGCGGTGGTCAACGTGCCGACCTCGTCGATCGCGCGAGAGGCCGATCTGGCGCTGCCGATCCTGGCGGGCATCGAGGTGGGCGTTGCCTCGACCAAGGCCTTTACCTGCCAGCTTGGCGTGCTTGCGGTGCTGGCGCTGAAGGCGGCGGTTGACCGTGGGCGCCTTGCCCCTGCTGTGCTCGCCGCCCATATCGAGGCGCTGAAGGCGCTGCCGGGGCTGATGAATCAAGCGCTGGCCCTTTCGGGCGAGATCGAGCGGCTGGCCGAGCGCATCGCCGAGGCCCAGGACGTGCTTTTCCTCGGGCGCGGGCCGATGTATCCGCTGGCGCTTGAAGGCGCGCTGAAGCTCAAGGAAATCAGCTACATCCACGCCGAAGGCTATGCCTCGGGCGAGCTGAAACATGGCCCCATCGCGCTCATTGACCGGATGGTGCCGGTGGTGGTGATGGCGCCGCACGACCGCCTGTTCGACAAGACCGTGTCGAACATGCAAGAGGTGATGGCGCGGCACGGGCAGGTGCTGCTGGTCTCGGACGCAGCGGGGCTGAGGGCGGCGTCAGCGGGCGTCTGGGCCACGCTCAGGTTGCCGCCGGTGGCCGAACCCTTCGCCCCCATCCTTTACGCGATCCCGGCGCAGCTACTGGCCTACCACACCGCCGTGGCCAAAGGCACCGATGTGGACCAGCCACGCAACCTTGCCAAATCGGTGACGGTGGAATGACCGGCGCGGCCGAACTTGCCGCTCTTGCCGCCCTTGCCGACCCGGTGCGCGCCGCAGGCTCTGCCGCGTATCACAAGGCGCCGCGCCCCTACCTTGGCCTGACGGTGCCGCAGGTCGAGGCGTTGGTAGCCGACTGGCGCGCCGCGCTGGATGTGCCGGGCCGGGTGGCGCTGGCCGATGCGCTCTGGCGCTCAAACATTCACGAAGCGCGGATTGCCGCCGCCAAATTGCTCACGCAAGCACGCATCGTGGATGACAAGGCTGTCTGGGCGCTGATCGCAGGGTGGGTGCCCGGGTTCGATGCCTGGGCGATTGCCGACCACGCCGCCGCCGCCGGTGGCCGCCGCCTGGTGGCGCGCCCCGAACGGCTCGACGAGGTGGAACCATGGATCACCCACCCCAACATGTGGACCCGGCGCGCCGCACTGACCTTCACCCTGCCCTGGACCCGCCTCACCCACCCCAAACCCGCCGACGAGGCCATTCGCACCCGCGTGCTCGGCTGGGCAACCACCCTTGCCCCCGACCGCGACTGGTTCATTCAGAAGGCCATCGCCTGGTGGCTGCGCGATCTTTCCAAACATGATCCCGCGCTGGCCCGCGCTTGGCTTGGCGAACATGGCGCGGCGCTCAAGCCCTTTGCCCGCAAGGAAGCGGCAAAGTATCTCTGACGCCTGACTTCCTGCGTGCCCGAAGATCGCCGCCAGAGGCCGGCCAAACCGCCGCCCCACGGCGCCGCTTGCCGCACGCCCCGTAACGGCCTACCGTGACGCCATGACTTCACTCATTGACCCTTTCGGTCGCGCCATCAGCTATCTGCGCCTCTCGGTCACCGACCGGTGCGATTTTCGCTGCACCTATTGCATGGCCGAGCACATGCAGTTTCTGCCCAAGCGCGACCTCTTGACCCTTGAGGAACTCGACCGCCTCTGCACTGCCTTTGTCGGCCTTGGGCTGCGCAAACTGCGCATCACCGGCGGCGAGCCGCTGGTGCGCAAGGATATCATGATGCTCTTCCGCGCGCTTTCGCGCCACCTTGCCAGCGGCGCGCTTGAGGAGTTGACGCTGACCACCAACGGCTCGCAGCTGGCACGTTTTGCGCCCGAATTGGCCGATTGTGGCGTGCGCCGGGTAAACGTGTCGCTCGACACGCTCGACGCCGCGAAGTTTTCCGAGATCACCCGCTGGGGGCGGCTGGCACAGGTGCTCGACGGCATCAATGCCGCCAGATCCGCAGGACTGCGGGTCAAGATCAACGTGGTCGCGCTCAAGGGCTTCAATGAATCCGAGCTTTTTGATCTGGTCGAATGGTGTGCCGCCGAAGACCACGACCTCACGTTCATCGAAGTGATGCCGATGGGCGAGTTTGGCGATGCCGTCAGGCGCAACCAATACTGGCCGCTCAGCGCTCTGCGCGCGCAGCTTTCCGAGCGCTACACACTCACCCCCCTGACCGAGCGCACCGGTGGCCCGGCAAGCTATGTGCGCCTTGCCGAAAGCGGCCAGAAGATCGGCTTCATCACGCCGCTCACGCATAATTTCTGCGAAAGCTGCAACCGTGTGCGCGTGACATGCACCGGCGAGATGTTCATGTGCCTCGGGCAAGAGGATGTGGCCGATCTGCGCGCCCCGCTGCGCGCCAGCGCCGATGACGCCGCCCTTCTTGCCGCAATCCGTGCCGCTATCGCGCGCAAGCCCAAGGGGCACGACTTCGACTATTCGCGTACGCAGGTCACCGGCACCATGCGCCGCACGATGAGCCACACCGGGGGCTGAGCACGGGCCTTGCCACAACGGCGCCGAGGCGCCAGTTCCTGACATGGGTCAACGCGCGCGCGCGCGGAATGCGGCAGACTGCGTGCGGAACCAGCAGGAGAGCGCCATGTATCGTAACATCCTCGTGCCCATCGCCTTCGACCATGATCGCAGCCCCGATGCCGCCCTTGCCGTGGCAGCAAAGCTTGCCGCCAAAGGTGCGCGTGTCACGCTTTTGCATGTGATGGAAGAGGTGCCGGGCTATGCCATCGGCTATATGCCCGAGGGGTATCTGGAAAAACTGAGCGAAGCGGTGAAAGCCGAGTTGACTGCGCTGGCGGCCAAGGTTGCCGGTGGCGAGGTCGCGCTGACGCGGGGCGCGGCAGGCCCCGAAATCCTTGCCTGGGCGCGCGACAACGAAGCCGACTGCATCGTGCTGGCCTCGCATCGGCCGGGCATAACCGACTATTTCCTCGGCTCGACCGCCTCGCGCGTGGTGCGCCACGCAAAATGTGCGGTTCACGTGCTGCGGTAAGGCATGCGCCCGCCGCGGCCCCGCAGGGGCAGCGGCGGGGCGTTCATCAAGCGGCGGGCATCCGTTCCTCGGCCATGCCGGCATACCAGCTGGAACCGAACGGAATCGCGCTGTCATCGAAGTTGTAGGCGGGGTGGTGCACCATCGCGGTGTCACCGTTGCCAAGAAAGATGTAGGCGCCGGGGCGCGCGTTCAGCATGAAGCTGAAATCCTCGGCCCCCATCAGCGGTGCGGTATCGGTATCGACCTGCCCCGAAACCGCCTGCGCCACTTTCACGGCGTATTCGGTGTTTTCGGGCGCGTTCATCGTCACCGGGTAGCCGCGCTGGTAATCGACCTTTGCGCTGGCCCCAAACGCCGCCGCCGTGCCCTCGGCAATCGCCTTCACCCGTGCTTCGACAAAATCCTGCACCGTGTGGTCCATCGTGCGCACCGTGCCGCGCAACAACACCGTTTGCGGAATCACGTTATGCGCCTCGCTTTCGGTGCGGAAGGTGCAGATCGAGACCACCACCTGCTTCAGCGGGTCGACATTGCGGCTGGCGATCGACTGCATCGCCACCACGATCTGCGCCGCGACCAGAGTGGTGTCGATGGTTTCATGCGGCTTGGCGGCGTGCCCGCCCTTGCCCGTCACGATGATATCAAACTGGTCCGCCGCCGCCATCAGCGCGCCGGGCCGGATCGAGAACTGGCCCACGGGAATGCCGGGCATGTTGTGCATGCCATAAACTTCCTGAATGCCCCAGCGCTCCATCATGCCGTCATTCACCATTTCGCGCCCGCCACCGCCGCCCTCTTCTGCGGGCTGAAAGATCACCACGGCGGTGCCATCGAAGTTGCGCGTTTCGGCCAGATATTTCGCGGCACCCAGCAGCATCGCCGTGTGCCCGTCATGGCCGCAGGCATGCATCTTGCCGGGCGTTTTCGACGCATAGGGCAGCCCGGTCGCCTCAAATATCGGCAGCGCGTCCATATCGGCACGCAGTCCGATAACGCGGCCCTTGCTGTCTGTCTTGCCACGAATCACGCCAACCACACCGGTCTTGCCGATGCCCTCGACCACCTCATCGCAACCAAAACCCCGCAGAAGCTCGGCCACCCTTGCGGCGGTACGATGCACCTCGAACAAAAGCTCGGGGTTCTCGTGAAAATCACGCCGCCAGGCGGTGATTTCGGGCAAAAGCTCGGCAAAACGATTCTTGGGGGGCATTCCAGGCTCCTGATTTCTTGATTTTCACGCAGAGCTGACCCGGTTTTCATCGAGAGCTGGCCCGCCTGACGATCATGTTCTGCGGGTTGTGCCGGGGTCAAGGCATGTTTGGTCTGGTTCATGTTTTGCCTGCCGCTGAATTGGCCCTGGTGTTGGCTCTGTTGATGGCGTGGATGCCCCCCGGCGGCATCGTAATGTGAAAACGCAATCCGTCGCGGACGATGGAACGGTGACGAGCGCTCGGCTTGAACTTGACGCAAGCGGCACGAGGTAAGTCTACCAGGCTACCATGACGGCCGGCAAACGTACTGACGTCGAACCCACGCAAGCTGAGGCTGGAAAGCAACCCTTCGCCTTTGCTCTTGCCCGCCGGAGACGAGACCATTAAAGGAGGCGGCGGAGCTGTGGCCGAGTGGTCGAAGGCACGCCCCTGCTAAGGGCGCAGACGGGGAACCGTCTCGAGGGTTCGAATCCCTTCGGCTCCGCCACTTGCCCCTGCGGCCGGATTTTCTCGTTGTATTCGAGGGTTATGCGGGAGGGGCTGTTAACCGGGCTACGCCCCGAAGGGCGCGCATGCGTTCTCTCCGGGCCGATATTCTCCGGACCTGTTAACCGCGCGCGGTCCGGTTAAGCCGATCAAGGCCCTGATAATGAAGGGTTTTGGGCCACAGATCATTCGTAACCGTTGTGAAAGCCGTATCCATGCCGCAGGGAACTGGCGTCGAACTCTGTGATGGCTAGGGCAAGTAATCGAATGCATCCGCGCTTTCATACAGAGCCTTGATGGTTGTCGCGGTAGAAACTGACGTGCGCGTCGCGGCTTCCTTCAGGTCCAGAACACGGAACTTGTCACCGATCTTCGCAACGGCCTCGATCCGACGATACTGATCGCCGAAGCGTTCTGCGTACTGCGCCAGCCCCTTGAGCTTCGGCATCGCGTCGCCGAACTGAATGCCGTGCGGATCGACGATATCGGCGGCGACGGTCCCATCGTCCTGCTGAACGAAAAATACGAAGTCGGGCCTGACAATCCTTGGTTCGCCACCATCCTCGTAAATGATGCCAAGCGAGTCCTGGCTGGCGCGCGACGGGTTCCGGTACCACGCGACGGCTCCCGCCCGCGCGAGTTCGGATTTCACCACTTCACCTTCCCAGGAATTGAAGTCCTCGGGGAACATCCCATGCTCATCGCACAGCATGTGCCGCTCGAAAGATGGCAGCGGGGTCTCTGAGCCGTTCGCCTCGCGGATCGTCGTCGGCTGCATCCAAGACGTCGGTCGAGCCAGGTCCACATCCATGGGGTTCGCGCTCATCTCCCGGATCTGGCGATACACGTCCTGACGCTCGTCGGAGAGGTTCTTGATGTCGACCCGGAAGCGAGTGAGCCATTGGTTCGCGAGTTTCTCGGCCTCAGCCTCAAGTGTCTCTCGGATGCCGGGAACCAATCCTAAAGCGCCAATCGTGACGTGCGCATCGATGAGAGCGGCCTCCATGTCGTCCGCATCGCCTTCGCTCCGCGCCAGGTAGTCGCTGTACGACGTCGCGAGATCCGGACTGATCGCACGGCCCGCCCTGCGATATGCGTCTTCGATCACGGCGTAGTCCGCTTCCTCGAGGAAGTCGTCGAACGACATGCCGCCGCCTTTCAGGTCGGCCTTCAGGCTCTTTCCTTCGACTGTAAGGACCGATTTGCGGGCAGTCTCGATTTCCGCCTTGTATCGCGCTCTGGCGCCATCGAGCACCTTGTGCATTTCCGCATGGGCAGCCTTGCCAGCGTCTTCGAGCAGACCATCGACGGCCAGCTCATGCGCCAGCGAGGTCAGTCTCTTGACTGGACGGGCATGCCGCTTTGGCAGGGATTGGGACGGCAGCGAGAGCAGCTTGTCCCACACCGGCTCCGGGATCGAAGGATTGGGCTTCAACTCGACGGGGTTGATCAGTACGCGGCGACCCGGCAAATCGTCGCCACCGTCCCCGCCGGACATCAACGCCTTGGCGACGTCCTTGACCGAGGCTTCGTCGAAGAACGGCAGCAGGCAATCGACGGAGTTCAGTCGTTCGTTGCCCGGGATCCGCCGCGCCAGCGGCGTGCGCACCATGCGCCCCAGTAGCTGCGTGATGTGCGTCTTGTCCCGAGCGGGCCGGAACGACACCATGACTTCAGCGCGCGGACAGTCCCACCCCGTGCTGATGGCGTCCTTCGCGATCAGGATCCGGACCCATGTCGATTCCTGAACGCGTTCGGGCGAGATGTAGGGCACGGTGTGGCGGCCGAAGTTCTGGGTGGAGTGTTCCCCGAACACATGCGCCACCGCATCCTCGGGCAAGTCCGGCCACTGCGTGAAGATGGTGTCGAGAGCCCGGCCGATGTCGTTGTGATCGGGCGCGTTCGGAACCTGCAGAACCATAAGGGGCAGCACTGTTCCGGCATCGTCCTGCTGCTGGCCATAGGCCTCCCAGGCGGAGGAAATCTCCTTCAGCTTGTCTGTGCCGCGGCGCACCAGCACGGTATCGAACTGCCCCGCCTCCTTCGGTACGTCGAGGATGATCGTATCCTTCAGCAGACCTGACGCCTGGACCTTGGCGGAATCCACCACCACGTTCGGCAGGGTCGCGCGGCCCGTCATGTCGGTCATCGCCGCGTTGAACCGCTCGACCGTCGCCGAGATGCCCCAGACGACTGGGATGCCGGGGACCGGTCCCGAGCCGTTGATCAACCGCTTGACGATGGTGGTCTTCTCGCCCGCGCCGGTCGCGGCGCGCATCCCGCGATGCGCCTCGTCGAGCACGAGGTAAAGCGTCAGCGCCGGATCATCGATGGTGTTCTGGATCGTGTCCCAGATGGTGAAGGAGCGACTGTCGGGCATCAGCCGGATCTGGCCGTCCTTCTCGATCCCCTCGTCATCGGGATCGTGTCCGCGCACCAGGAGGCTCGACTTGCTCAGCTTCTGGGTATTCAGGAAATAGACCTTCCCCGGTTCCAGCACCTCGCGCTGGAAGGTGCTTTGCACCACCACAAGGTCCGAGATCGACAGTCTGTCCGATGCCTCGAGCAGGCGGAAACGTGACTGCTCGTTCAGGGACGGATCGTCGCTGAACCAGATCACCACGGCACCCGGGTCAGGCTCGATGTCGTAGTTGTCGTCGCCGTGGAACAGTGCCTCGAACACCGCCGCCGCCATCACGGTCTTGCCCGCGCCCGTGGTGGCCGTCAGCGAGAAGGCATGCTTGTCGCCGTCCTCGCGCCAGCGACGCGAGGCCTTCTTGAGGTTCACCAGAACCTCCCGAACGGCTTCTTCCTGATAATCCTTGAGGGTAAACTTCATGGCTCAGCGGCCCATCGAAAAGCGGAAATTGGAGAGGTAGGACTCGTAGAGCCGCACCGGTTCGACGCTGTCGGGCAACGCGCGCGCCACCGCCTGGAACCGGCGGTCGTCATCTGTCACGACGTAGGCGATGCGCAGGGTCGGCTGGGCGGCGGTCGCGTCGCAAAACGCGGCGGCGCGGTCCAGGTCGACGAGCAAACCGTAGGTGTCGGCCACGTCCCATCCGGCGGCGGGAAGATCGTCGATGCGGCGCCCCTCCGATCCGGCGCGCATCCACAACAGCGGCGCGATGCGCTGGAAGGCGAGGTTGTGTCTCACGGCAACGGGTGCTTCGTAGGTCATGGTGAAGAACTCGGCGTTCTCTTCGAACCCCTCAGCCATCGGAAACTCGTTGGTGAACCTGTAATCACCCTCGATATTCTTGCCTTCTGGGGTCTTCCCGGTGATGGCGGCGGCAATCCGCGGCTTGGTGATGTAGTCGCAGATCCCTGATTTCTCCCAATCAGGATCTCCGGGTCGCAAACCAGCCTCGCGCAATGCAGTCTGCTCACTTGCGCGGACCTCGTTGTTTGTCACGCATATGGACTGTCGCCGACCGCCGTCTTGGCGGTTGAGACGCATCACAGCATGCGCGGTGGTCCCGGAACCACTGAAAAAGTCCAGAACCACAGCGTCGGGCTTGCCTCGGACGATAACGCGAAGGGCATCTTCAACAGCATAGAGACTCTTGGGGAACGGAAACGCACGCCCATTGCCCAAGAACTTACCGACCAAGTCAGTGCCGTAGGCCCCGGCATCGTGGCTTGTTCTGTGCCATACTGTGCGGACTTTTCTGGTTGCCGCACCTTCGTAAACTACGTCTGCGACGCCAGTCACCGGGTCTTTGCCCAAAACGACCAACGTTCCGTCGTCGATTTCCTTACGGAGTTGCTCCGAAAGGTAAGACAAGCCCCAGGATCGACGCTTCTTGTCAAAAGAGCCGAGGGCCACGAATCCCTTTTCGACAAGGTCATTGAACGTGTCGACCCCAAGGCCCCATCTTCCAAGAGTTAGGTCTTTGCGCACAGGCCAGACTGCCACATTGCCGTCAGCATCTTTCAGACTGAAATCTGGCTCTTGCTCTAGTGGCAGGTATGGACCCGCTTTCACGATCCTCTTTGTCTTGGGATTGATCCAGACCGGGTAGAACATCTGTTCACGGTCTTTCCTTTCGGCCTCATCCCCGGATCGAAGCAGCCCTTTCCACCGTGGGCGAGAATATCCATCGTCTGAAGTGGTCGAGTCTTTGGTTGTCAGAAGATCATCGTCTCCCGCGAAAATCTTGCTATCCGGCCCAAAACAGAAAAACGCGTACTCTTCCACCCGGGAAAGGTAGCCTTGGGTAACGCCCTTGGGATTAATAACAATTGTAACCTGCTGGATCGTGAATCCCTCCAAGATCTGTTCCAGCAAGAGCCCTAAACGTCGAACCTCGTGCTCATCTATCGTGACGATTAGCGTACCTGACGGCTTAAGTAATTGTTTGGCGGTAAGGAGACGGCGCTCCATGAATGCCAGCCATTTTGAATGGCGATAAAGATCCTCTTCGCCAACATAATTGTTGTTGTACTTCCAATCACTTGCGCCCGAATTATAGGGCGGGTCGATGTAGATGGCGTCAATCTTGCCACGATGTGTGTAGGTCAGCGCCTCCAGCACATGGAAGTTCTCGCCGTTGATCACCGTGTGGAACGGCTTGTCGCCGCCGCGCTCCACCCGCCCGGTGCTGACCAAGCCGGGATAGATGTAATCCCGGAACTCGGCCACCACGACCAGATCGGCAACTGCGACATCCACCGTCTCTGGCGCCTCGGCGTCGATCAGTTCGACCAGCGCCATCCGCGCCTTGCTCTTGCTGTCAATTCGCTTGACGCGCCACAGCCGCTGGTCTGCGCGCTGGACAGAGCCCCGAGGCGGCAGGATCCGCACCTTGTCGCCCCGCCGCACGGGGCGGCCGGGCAGTTCCACGCTTTCGGGGCGGTGCCGCTCGAAGTTCAGACCGAAGGCCCGCCGCGAGGCCAGCGCCTTGAACTCCCGCTCGAGCTCATCCCCTAGAGCGCTGTCCCTGGCCTTTGCCCGGGCGATGAGATCCGTCAGACGCGACATTGCCAGCCCTCGTGCCCCTCACCCGCTACTGCACCGCACCCGTGATGCCCCGCGCGCGACATGCGGAGCAAGGCATGCGCGCGTTCGACCGCAGACGGCCGGTGGGCAGGCAAGGTGGTAGGGATCGCGGTCGCGGCTGTCATCAATTCTATGTCCTGTCAGGCGGCGACGGACTTGCCGAACGCCCTGCGAAAATGAGCTGACAGAACCGCCGTTTACGCGCGCAGACTAAACCGCAAGTGCATGATGAAGCAAGCCGAATGGCGGCTTGCGCCCGCAGTCCTCGGCTCCTGTCTGCGCCAGGATGGACAACAATGGCCATACGATTTTCAGAACAGCGACGTCTGACCAGTGTCGTCCACACGGAGGACACCGAGCAACTGCCATGTATGATGGCGCTTGGCCATGTTGCCGACACAGAACAACATGCCTTTCCGGGGGTATTCCTCGTTGAAGGTCTTGCTCATCCAGTCCAGCGCAGCCTGGTCGGATCCCTCCCGCCGACGGCCGTTGAAGAACATGGCGTGGGCTTCCCAATCGCCGTTCGCGCAGTCGTGGGGGCCCGTGGCATCTTCGAACTTGAAGCGAAAATCATAGGGACTGGGCTCGAGCGCCTTCAGTTGCTCATCGAAAAACGACCCCTGGCGCGCGGCCTCCGCATACAGTCGCCGTTCCTGTTCGATCTCATCCGGCTTCTTGGCCTTATAGAAGAATCGGGTGTTTCGCGGCCGGATCAGCGCCAGCGACCTGCCAGCCGCCTCGGCTTCCTTGATGGAGGCAGACACGAGCGGGCTGAGAAACGACGCTCGATCCTTCGGCGACATGCTGCCGTTCACGGTGATGCTGTCTTCCATCACATGGCAGCTCTCCGCACGACGATCACTGGTCGGCGGCCTGAACTTGAAATCGACCCAGTCCCAGCGCTTGAACGCAGCGCCGTCGGAAAGGTGTCGAAATCGGATTGGGAACAGGCGCTTGAATTCGCCACGGGCTGTCACCCCGGCGCAGCAGACAGTTTCCCCGTGGTTGGCGCTACGCTGCGGTAAGGCCTTCACCAGAATGGAAACGCGGCAGTTTTGCAGCGTGACGGACATATCGCTCCGGATCATCAGCGAACAGATTGAATACCTCGAAGCCCGTCTCTTCGATCACTTCGTGCGCAACGATTGTCCTGTGGCAGGTTTCCGGATCGCGCTCGAAACAGAGCAGGCAAGTCGGCGCATCCTGAACGAAATCGATCAATTCCCGCAGCGATTCTTGCGCTGGGGTCGTTTCGATATGCGCGCCGTAAATGGAACGAAACAGATCAAAATCTCCGGCCCGGGCTGCTTCGCGGCCGGGCTTGGGATCGCCAAGGGCGATGAAATGCGAATACTCGATGCCTTCGTCGGCAAGACGCGCGGCCAGCTTGGTTTTCGAGAAACCGGCCTTGCGCGATGCAGCGACCGCGCGAACATCGGCCAACCTTTCGACGCCAGCCGCTTTCAGCGTCCGGACGAACCGATCAATGTCGGTTCCCTCATAGCCAACCGTGAATACTACGCTCATGCCTGCCCCTTTTCTTTGACGGTAACATGCCTTGGTTCCGACGTGAATCCCCTGATTTGCCGCAGATCTTGAGGTGTCGCAGCTTCGCCAAGCGCACGCTTCTGCTCGCTCCAGTCTTCCGACAGAGGTTGCCGCAGGACTTCCAGCGTCAGGTGGCGCGGCTGACGTCCGTCGAGGATCGACTCAACCAGGTCTGGGGACAGATGCGACAGGCGCATCGTCCTCGTAAGGTATGGTGCAGCGATCCCCTCTCGCTCGGCCAGTTCGGCGATGGTGGCGAACTCACCCGACTCGAGCATCCGCTTCCAGCGGAAGGCGCGGGCCAGCGCCTTGACCAGCGTGCTGTCCGGCGTGCGCTCTGGTCGGACGCGGTCGGGCAGTTGCATCTCCTTGCGTCCGCCGCGCTTCACGATGCGGAATGGCACGTGGATTGTGACCGTCTCGGGGACCGCCGTCGCGCGGGTCATGCTGCTGCTCCGATGCCGCCAGACAGCATCTCGCGCGCGAGCCCTCCGAGGCCGTCCATCCGGAGCCGGAAGTTGAGCCCGTTCGTGCCGATATCGACGCGCTCAACCAGCAGCGTGACAATGCGGGCCTGCTCTGCGGGGAAGAGTTCGTCCCACAGCGGATCGAGCTGCTGCAAGGCCGCGCGTGCGTCGGCCTCGGAGATGTCTTCGGCGTAGGCACGCGCCGCCTTCAAGGTCCCCGCAACAATCTCCGGCTGGCGAAAGACGGCGCGAAGCTGGTCGATCACCGCCGCCTCGATATCGCCCGCGGGCACGCGGCCGACCGGGCACGACCCAGCGCCATGCTTCAGCACCGTCTGGCTGACATAGTAGCGGTAGAGCCTGCCGCCCTTGCGGGTGTGGGTCGGCGAGAACGCGGCGCCATCGGGACCGAAGAGTAGTCCCTTCAGCAGCGCGGGCGTGTCGGCGCGAGTCCGGGCGGCGCGCTTGCGGGGGCTTTCCTGCAGGATGGCGTGAACCTTGTCCCAAGTCTCGCGGTCGATGATCGCGTCGTGTTCGCCGGGATAGCTGTCGCCCTTGTGGACCGACTCGCCAAGGTATGCCCGGTTCGCAAGCATCCGGTAGAGATACTTCTTGTCGATCCGGTTGCCACGAGGCGTCCCGAGCCCCCGTGCGTCGACCTCGCGGGCCAGCACCGTGCAGGAGCCGATCTCGATGAAGCGGGCGAAGATCCAGCGCACATGCGCAGCGGCTTCTTCGTAGACGAGCAACTTCCGGTTTTCCACCCGGTAGCCGAAGGGCGGCACCCCACCCATCCACATCCCCTTTTTCCGACTGGCGGCGACCTTGTCCCGGATGCGCTCGGCTGTGACCTCGCGCTCGAACTGGGCGAAGGACAGCAGGATGTTCAGCGTGAGCCGTCCCATCGATGTGGTCGTATTGAACGACTGCGTGACCGAGACGAAGGTGACGCCGTTCCGGTCGAACACCTCGACCAGCTTGGCAAAATCGGCCAGCGAGCGGCTGAGGCGGTCTATCTTGTAGACGACTACCACGTCGACCAGTCCGTCCTCGATGTCGGCCAGCAGCCGCTTCAGGCTGGGGCGTTCCAGCGTGCCGCCAGAGATACCGCCGTCGTCATACTGATCGCGGACCAGCACCCAGCCCTCAGACCGCTGGCTGGCGATGTAGGCTTCGCAGGCCTCTCGTTGGGCGTGGAGGCTGTTGAACTCCTGCTCCAGCCCTTCCTCGGAGGATTTCCGGGTGTAGACTGCGCAGCGCAGCTTGCGGACGACGGGTTTCGTCATGTCCGCCCTCTGTGGTTCTTGAGCCCGAAGAAGACCCAGCCGTTCCAGCGCGTGCCGGTGATAGCGCGCGCGATGGCGGACAGCGACTTGTACGGCCGCCCCTGCCATTCGAAGCCGTCAGCGGTGACCGTGACGATGTATTCGACGCCCTGCCATTCGCGCAGCAGCCGCGTGCCGGTGATGGGGCGATCGCGGTCGAGGCGAATTCCGCGCTTCTTCTTGTCGCCGCCATCCAGTTCCTCGCCGAGCCGCTCCAGCCGCCGGACCGTCTCGGGTTTCAGCCCGCCATAGGCGAGTTCCTGGATGCGGTAAGCCAGGCGGGATTCAAGGTAGCGCCGGTTGAAGGGCGGCGGTTCGCTGTCGAACAACTCGCGCCACTGCTTTTTCAGGTCGGGCGTCGTCGTGGTCTTCAGCGCCGCGAGGCGCGCGGGGATGGGGTCGTGAGTCGTCATGCGGTCTCCGTAGGGTTCTGGGTTGCATGACGGCATCGGTCAGCCGGATAGTGTAGGCGAATTTCTCCAGCGCCTTCAGGAGGTTCACTCCGTTCTCGCCGCATCAGCCGCACCAGCCCGAGGGCGAGCAGCCCGCACAACTCGGCGCGACGCTCGGCGGCGGTCATCTGGTCGGGCGGCAGTGGATTGGGGCGTTTCATGCGAGCAAGTCTGTGTTGGCTTGCCCTGCCTCTACTCAGCCGATCCAAGAAACGTCCCACAGGGAAAGATGGCGGTTATGTGAAAGGCCGGACTCGACTCATGGTTGATCCATCGGGTAGAACATAATCAGAACAGGCCGGCCGTTTGCGAGGTATTCCCGTGGGTTCCGATCTCAAGAAATTTGTTAATCCGAAGTTTCTCAAAACCATCGATCCGGCCCTGATGCGGGTTTTGTTCGTTCGGCACTTCGGCGAGGATGAACTGCCTGTGTCATTCGAGGGAGAGGCCCCAGCCATTCGGGCAGCTCTGTCGGCGCATTTCGAAGGAACCGTTGCTGGCTGGAACGCCGGAATGGTCGCCGATTTGCATCGCGTTGCCGAGCTTGGAACCAGCGAGGGCATGCAGCTTATTCTGAACGAAGCCCGGCGTCGTGGCGTGGTTCTCTATCCCGAGCCCGACCCTGACGACACCGAGGCAGCGCCCATACGCCATGATCCCAAGCACGTCGCGCTTCATACCTACCTGCTGCATCACCGCGTTTTCGAGGCTGCAGCCGACTTTCATGCGCTGCGTGCGCCGACATCGCCTGCAGAGTTCCGCGGGCCAGAGCGGGACGTGGGGGCGGACCTGACCGAAGAAATGACCGAGGCTTTCAAGGCAGCGGTGATCAATCTGTTTTCGCAGGACCTTCAGGGTCAATATTGCCGCCTTGGGCCTTATGAGGAAGACGGCGAAATCAACCTGGTGATCAGCCACGGCGCGCAAGTGACCACAACGCCGGTGGTCACCGGGGATCGGGAAGAGATCATCACCCTTCGCGCGGTCAAATATGCGGTGCTGCGGTACTCCCCGGTGGAAGGGCGCCTGTTCGTGGGCGGCGTGGTCAAGGCGCAGCAAGGCGAAATCGCCGAGCTTTTCGCCCGGCATGTTCTGCGGCGGCCGGGCTTCTTCTCGGGGCGGGACGCCCGCGATCTCTATACGCTCGATCCGATCAGCGATGCCGGGCCCGATTTCGCGTTCCAACATCGCTATGACGAGACCATCAAGGAGGTTCGGATCGTTGCCGCCGCCGCTGACCTCTTCGAGCGGGATGAAGAGGATCAGCGCTGGCGGCATGTGCGCAGCTGGGAATCGAAGGACGCGTCCGGTGGCGCGCTGACCCATTTCCGGGGCAGCGAGGTGCGGTTCGGTCGGGGCTGGCGGTTGGGCGAGATCACCTTCCGGGTCGCATTCGAAACCGGCGCAAAGCGACCGGCACAGGTCACAGTGCGGCTGAAGCCGCCAGGGACGCTCGCCTTCCGCCGGACGCGGTTCGAAAAGGCGATCCACACGCTGGTGCAGCGCAATGGGCTCGAGAAGGACCGCGATGCTGGCATGGTTGTGGACGCGGCTGAGTGAGGGCGGCGCCCGGGTCGCGATCTCGGGCCGGGCGCTGAGCCGTTTTCCCGCAAACGATATTGAGCGCCTCTTGCGGGCGCAGGTGCTGATCGAAGAGCAGAAGGCCGATACCTGGTCGGTCTGCGCGCAGTGCGATTGCGGGCTTGATGCGCGCCCCGTCGAACAGTCGGATGATGCGTTCCGGGCCTGCTGCCCGCACGATCAGTCCGAAGACGTGATCCTTCAGAAGGACGATCTGCGCCGCTTTTCGGTCGACGTCGACAGGCTCGTGGCCCGGATTGCGGCCAGCGGGAATCTTGGCGGCGCTGTCGCCCGCGTTGCGGACGACGTCTGGCTATTGGGGGAGACCCCGTCTGGGCATGCCGTGGTCCTGTCAATCGATGCCGACAACCTGGTTACGCCGGGCGCGGTGATGGCGATCAGGGCGGCCGTGGGACCGAAGCCGATCATGGCAATCGTCCACGACCTTTCCGCAACAATCGCCGTCAGGCTGCGGGAGGTCGGAGTCGAGCCCCACGAAATTGCAGCGGTTTTCAAGGCAGGGTCGGATGGCACGGAACGCCTCGTCCTCGATCCGCCATCTTCAGTTCCGCGCCTTGTCATGAAGCTTTCGGCGCAATCGGTCACTCTCGACGGCCGTCGGTTAGACCTGCCGACTCAGATGTTCGCGCTGTTTCGTCTGCTGATCGAGCAATCCGGCAAGCGTGATCCAGTCCTGAAAAAGCAGGATATCGAGAGGCAGACCGGCCGTCCCGCCAATGAAATCGCCCGCGACCTGCGCAACGCGCTTATCTCCTCTGGCATGCCCGAGGCGCAGGCGAAATCGCTGGTCGCGACGGTTCGCGCGCGCGGCTATCGGCTCGGCCTTGCCCCCGCCGAAGTGGTCATCGAACCCTGAGGCCGTCACACACAATCCGCACATAACAAACACACGGCAATCACACCGGCGGCTGCGGGCTGAGCGGCACATTCGGAACAACAGCAACATGTTCCGAGGTGCTCCCGAATGTTTCCGCCGATTTCCCCCGACGACCTTGCCACACTGATCGACGAGGCAGCCATTGCCGCGCGCCGCCTGCATCGCAAGCTGATGCTGCCCGCCGCCGATCTCGACGATCTTCGCCAGGACCTGCTGGTCGGCATGATCTGCCGGCTGCCCGGCTTCGATGCGCGCCGTGGCAGCATCGGCGCTTTCGCCAACATCGTCTTGCGCAACCAGTCCTCGCGCATCGCGATCCGCCATCACCGCCAGCGGCGCATGCATGGCGGCACGGTGCTTTCGCTCGACGCCCCCGTTTCCGGCGCGACCGAGCCCTTGGGTTGCCTGCTGGCGGAAGCCGATGGTCTGGCCGCCTGGCATGGGCAGGACCGCGCTGCCACGGACGACGCCGAGACCCACCACGATCTCGCCCGGATGCTGGGCGGCCTGCCCGAGCAGGCGCGCGGGCTTTGTGCGGCGCTTGGCACTTGCGCTGTCGCGGAGATCGTCGAACGCACCGGCACCTCCCGGTCCGCCCTCTACCGCCACATCGCCCGCCTGCGGCTCGACCTCGCCATGCGTGGGATCGGGGCCGAGTGGGACGGTTCGAAAGCGGCGTGAGTAGAGGACAGACATGGAGATGATCGTCATGCCCGTCACCGAATTCACGCCCGCAAAGGCCCGGCCGCTCACCGACATCGAGTTCTGCGCCTGGATCGGCCAAGCCATGCCGGGCGACCGCCTCGAGTATCATCGCGGGTTTCTCGGGATCGATACCACGGCGGTGATTTCCACCTTGCCGGAACCGGAACGCCGCAGGCTTGGGGCGTTGGCCAGTGCTGCCCACCGCGCCTTCGAGGCCGCGCTGGTGCATCTGGTGCAGGTCCGCGTCGGCCCCGACCGTTTCGCCTATCTGGCCATCGCGCGAACCAAGCCGCGCCATGCGCCGATCCCGTTTTCCCAACTCATCGCGACAGAGGAGGCCGCCTGATGCGCGCCGCGCTTGCCTGGATCGGGGATCGGCTCCCGCCGTCCCTCTACTTCATTCTGGCCGGAAATTCGGCCCCATCCCCCAACGGAGACCACGATATGACCGAGATCAACGGCCCGCTTGCGCGCCTGCGCAAGGCTTTCCGCAGCCTTGAGGATCTGCCGGAGGTGATCCCCGCCGCCTGGCGTCCCGGCCATGCCACCGATCCGCTGCCCGTCGAGACCGCGAGTGTCGACGATATCGCCATCGCGATCGTCGCCGCGAATGCCGAACTGTCCGCGGCCATCCAGCGCTCCTCGGCGCTGGAAAAGCTCCACCGTCTGGCTCGCGAAGCCGGGGCTGTTGGCACGGACCGCGCCGTGGATGCGGCCCTGAAACGGGAGGGGCGCTAATGGCCATGCCTTTCCCCAGCACCGATGCGCCGACCGAGGGGCGCGACGGAAACATGCCGAAGTTCGACGACCTCGACCGGCTGTCCATCGGCGAAATCGCCGACATGCCGCCGGCGCTGCTTCTTGCGCTGCAGGAAGAAGCAGCGGCCGAGACCGCGCGGGTCAAGCGCCTGAAGGACCGTTTCGAAGCGGCACTGGCGCAGCGTTATGACGCTGCGACCGAGGCCGAGCGGTCTGCGCAGGGCAAGACCTCGGGCACGGTCCGAATCGAAGATGCGGGCGTGGTGGTGATCGCCGACCTGCCGAAGAAGGTCACGTGGGATCAGGACCGGCTGGCCACCATGGCAACCCGGATCCGCGAGGCGGGCGACGATCCGACCCAGTATCTCGAGATCGCCTATCGCGTGCCGGAACGCCGCTTCGGCGCCTGGCCTGACGCCATGCGCGAGGGCTTCGCAGCCGCCCGGTCCGAGACCACCGGCAAACCCGTGTTCCGGCTCGAGACCCGAGACCGGTGACGCGCGGCGGCGGGACGCCCGAGCGGTAACGCCGGGCAGGTTCCCCTTCGGCACCCGGTCACCCCCGCCGCCGCGCCCCTTGAAATCCTTCGGAGAATCCCATGGCCTTCCGCATCATCACCGCCGACGAACGCCTCTCGGCAGCCGAGAACAAGACCTCGCTCGCCATCTTCGGCCCACCGGGCGTGGGCAAGACCACGCTTCTGAAGTCTCTGCCTGCCGACGAAACCGTCTGCCTCGACCTCGAGGCTGGCATGAAATCGGTGCAGGACTGGCGCGGCGCGTCGATCCCGGTGCGCAGCTTCACCGACTTCCGCGATCTGGCGGTGCTGATCGGCGGGCCGGACCCCGCGCAACATCCGCAGTCTTGGTACGGGACCGAACGGCACGCGTGGCTGCAGGCCCAGCACCGCGACAGCGGCATCGAGGCCTTCCTCGCCGCGCGCCGTATCGTCTTTGTCGACTCGATCACCGATCTGACCCGGCAGGCGATGGCCTATGCCCGCCAGCAGCCTGAGGCCTTCTCGGACCGGACCGGCAAGCCGGATGTCCGCGGTGCCTATGGGCTTCTGGGGCGTGAGGTGATCCAGGCGCTGAAGCACCTCCAGCATGCACGCGGCAAGACCGTGATCTTCGTGGGCGTGCTGGAAAAGGTGACCGACGATTTCGGTGCCGTCACCTGGCAGCCGCAGATGGAAGGCAGCAAGGCGGGGCGGGAATTGCCCGGCATCGTGGACCAGGTGGTTTCGATGCAGTTGTTCGCCCGCGATGCCGAGGGTGGTTGGGTTCTGGACGAGACCGCCACGGACCGTCGCCTGGTCTGCAAGTCCGGCAACCCCTGGGGCCTTCCCGCCAAGGACCGTTCCGGCCGTCTCGACCTGACCGAACCGCCCGATCTCGGCGCGCTGCTCGCCCGGATCGACGGCCGCGCCCCGCAACAATCCGAATTCGCCTCCTGATCCCTGAAAGGAACTGACCATGAGCTACGATCTGAACGACGCCCAACCGCAGATGGCCCCCATCGGCGAGCTGATCCCGGACGGCACCTTCGCCAAGGTCCGCCTGACCATCCGCCCCGGCGGGGTGAACGGCGCGACGCCGATGGATGCGGGGCTGCTGAAGGCCTCGCAGTCCAGCGATGCGCGGATGCTCGATTGCGAATTCACCGTGGTCGAGGGCCCGCATGCCCGGCGCAAGTTCTGGCAGAGCTTCACCGTGGCGGGCGGAAAGCTGGACGAGAAAGGCCAGTCCATCGGTTGGAAGATCTCGAAATCCACGTTTCGCGCCATGGTGGACAGCGCCCTCGGGCTCGATCCGCGCGACGAAACCCCGGCGACCAAGGCCAAGCGGGTGCTGCCCGGCCTCAAGCATCTCGACGGCATCGTCTTCGCAGCCCGCATCATGGTGGAGCCCGCGTCCAACCCGCAATACCGCGACCAGAACCGCATCGCCAACGTCGTTCTGCCCGACGAGCCGCACCATGCCACCGTCATGCGCGGTGAAACCGTCCCGCCGGAACCCGTCAACGCCCCGCCGCGCAAGGCCGCGAGCGGCGCGGCGCCGGGCTGGCAAGCGCCGACACCGGCATGGGGCGCGGCACAGCAGCCCGCTGCAACGACCCCTCCGGCCTGGGGCGCGCAGACCGTACCCACAGCGGCTGCCGCGACGCAGGCACCGGCGTCCGCCGCGCCGGGCGCCCCCGCGATGCCCGCCTGGCTCAATGGCTGAGGCGCGGCGGAAGCGGCGGTCGGGTGGCTCTGCGCGATCCACCACCGCCGAGCCCGATGGGGCTGGGCCGGGCGACCGGCCCATGACCCCGGACGAATGGCAAGCGCATGTGACGCGCGCCGCCGCGCTGGAGATCGGAACATGGCTCGAGGCCCGAGGAAGACTGCACCAACCCATCGCAAGCCTCACCCTCGGCGACCTCGAGGCCATGGCCAGCAACGCGATCTCACGCTGGATCGTGATGCAGACCGAGAAGCTTCAGCGGGCGGGTTGGCCGCCCGAGGACCCGATCGCGAATTTCCTACTGGGGTAGCGCTTTGCGCCGTCTGCGCGCGGGAGGCTCGTGGCTTCGGCTACGTCCACCGCCTCCAGCACGACCGCTATCCCTATCACCGCTTCTGCTCGCTCCGCTGTCAGGACGTGGGCAGCGCAATCGCCCAAAGGATGAATGGCATGATCGACAAGACCGCCCGCGAGGCACAGGCGATCCGCGACGCGCGGGCGCTCTTTGCCGAAGCGCTGACCGACCTCGGGCTCATGGAGCCCTTCTTCCATCGCACCGCCGCCGACATCGACCGGCTGATCGAGGCGGCTGTCACCGGTTACGTGGACAGCATGCTCGCGCAGGGCGCACGCAAGGAGCGGACCGGCACGGCCCATGACGATCCGATTCCGTTCTGAGGGGGCCGTCATGATCGATCTGAACGACGAGACCGCTCCCTGGACCGACCTTCTCGCCGCAGCGACAGCGAACGCCATCACCGACTTCGAGGTCGAGTTCTGCGAGAGCCTGCGCCAGAAGCTGGAGACATTCGGCGCGCGCGCCCAGCTGACCGAGGCCCAGCATCACAAGCTGACCTGCATCGCGCAGGCGGGCGGGTTCTGGGAGCGCGACCAATGATCGACCTGAACCATGGCTCTGGTTGCCTCTATGGCCAGGACGCGCCGCGTCCGCCGATCGCCACTGCCGTCTCATCCGCCATCGACACCGCCCTGACGGCGCGCAATCGCGCCGAGCGCCCCCGCACCTATGTCAGTTCGTCGGGGCTCGGGCGCGACTGCTTGCGCCAGATCCAGTACGACTTTCTCGCGATCCCCAAAGATGCGGGCCAGGAGTTCGAACCGCGCATCCTGCGGATATTCGAGGCTGGACACCGGGCCGAGGACATTGTCGCGGGCTGGTTCCGGATCGCAGGGTTCGACCTGCGCACCGCACGCCCCGATGGCCGCCAGTTCGGCTTCGCGGCCATGGCGGGCCGGTTCAAGGGGCATATCGACGGCTGCTTCGTTTCAGGCCCCGTGGTGATGGATTATCCCGCGCTCTGGGAGAACAAGGCGCTCGGCGCGTCGAGCTGGAAGGATGTGGTCAAGCGTGGCGTCAGCATCGCGCGACCCGTCTACGCCGCCCAGATCGCGCTCTATCAGGCCTATATGGACCTGCCCAACCCGGCGCTCTTCACCGCGCTGAACCGCGACACGATGGAATTGCACACGGAACTCGTGCCCTTCGATGCCCGCCTTGCGCAGGAGATGTCGGATCGCGCGGTCGGCGTCGTGCAGGCGTCCGAGGCGGGCGAATGGTTGCCGCGGGCGGCGACCGAACCCACGGCCGTCGTCTGCCGGGGCGGGATGGCGGCCGGCAAGTGGCACGCGCCCTGCGCATGGGCGGCTAGGTGCTGGGGTGAGCGGCGATGATCCCCGACGCCTATGATCTCAAGCGGATCGTCCGCGCCCATCGCGCGCGCTTCTGGCTGCGGGACCTGCTCGAAGGGTTCGAATTCGCACCGGTCTGGCGTTTCGCCGATCAGGCGCAGTTCGATTCCGACGACGTCGATGCGCTGGCCCGCCGCCTCGCGGCAGGTCCGCAACGGTTGCCGCACCCCGAGACGATTTTTGAGTTGGCCGACCGCAGTCGGACCATCCGCAGCCAGATCGTCTATGCACGGCAGCGCGACGACGGCATCGAGGCGGTCTGGCTCGCCCTGTGGCGCAGGCCCAGACGCTGGACCGATATCCATGCCCATGTCCGGATCGCCGATGGCGGCATCGCCGAGTTTGCCACCAATCCGGCACTTCGCGATGCAGGGCTTGCCGAACAAAGCGGTCAGGCGGCGGCCGCCATCGTCTGGCGCGGGCTCGCGATCCTCGCATCGTCAGCGAGCATCAGCGAACGCCAGATCGCCCCGATCAGGCGCACACCCTTCGCGCGGGATGGCGTGCGCGGCTGGACTTGGCATCAGGTCGCCATCGATCCGGCCCGGCTACGCGCCACATCCGAGCGGCTCGGTGGCAGTCATGCCAGCCCGCGCTGGCACCTGCGCCGGGGGCATTGGCGCCAGTTGCCGGACGGTCGGCGCATCTTCGTGCGCCAATGTGAAGTGGGCGATCCCGCGCGCGGCGGGGTGGTCAAGGATTATGCTGTGGAGGCGCGGCGAACATGACGGAATTCACCCCATCGGCTGCGCAGGCCGCCGCGATCGCCGAGGTCCGCGACTGGTTCGAGAACCGCACCGAGCAGCAACAGGTGTTCCGGCTCTTTGGCTATGCCGGATCGGGCAAGAGCACGGTGCTGAAGTTCGCGCTCGATGAGCTTGGCCTGTCGCCCCACCGCGGCGCGAAGGACGGCACCTGTGTGCCGGGTGTGGTCACCGCCACCTTCACCGGCAAGGCGGCGCTCGTGCTGACCCGCAAAGGCACGCCTGCGCGCACCATCCACAGCCTGATCTATTCTGTGATCGAGGCCACGGAAGCGGAAATCGAGGCCGCAGCGCAGAAGGTCCGAGAAGCCGAGACTGCCGCGCGGCGGCTGACCGGCTTTGACCGCACCACTGCCGAGGCCGCGATCGAGGCCATGCGGCAGGCGCTCTCGGCGATGAAGCATCCCCGCTTCGCCCTGAACCCGCAGAGCGATGCGGCAGATGCAAGGCTGATCGTCCTCGACGAGGTGTCGATGGTGGGCGAGGAAATGGCGCGCGATCTGATGAGTTTTGGCAAACCGATCCTCGTTCTGGGCGATCCGGGTCAGTTGCCGCCCATCAAGGGCGAAGGAGCCTTCACCCGCGATACGCCCGACGTGATGCTGACAGAGATTCACCGTCAGGCGGCCGAGAGCGCCATCATCCGTCTCGCCACCATGGCGCGGATGGGGGAGCCCATCGGGTTCGGGGTTTACGACGCCCATGTCGCCAAGCTGCGTAAGGGCGACATCACGCCGGATCATGCGCTGCGCGGTGGGCAGTTGATCTGCGGCCTGAACGCGACGCGCTTCCAGCTGAACAATGCGATGCGGGCGGCGGCCGGGCTGGGCGGGACATATCTTCCCACCGGCAGGGCGGAAAAGATCATCTGCCTGAAGAACGACAACTCGCTCGGTCTGATCAACGGCATGTTCCTGACCCTCGAGGATATCGTCGATGAGGGTAGCCTCTACTTCTCTGCCGTGGTGCATGACGAAGACGGGCGCCGGGTCTCCCCCTTTGACAGCGACGGCCGTCCGGGCCGGTTGCGCATCTACAATGGGCATTTCGAGGATCATGTGGCCTTCGATGCCAAGCGCCATGACCGCGACTGGCGGGAAAAGCGCAAGCTGACCGAGGCGACCTTCGGCTGGGCGATCACCGCCCACAAGGCCCAAGGCTCGCAGTGGGAGAATGTGATCGTCTGGGATGACGGACTTGGCCGCAGCGAGATCGACCGCCGCCGCTGGCTCTATACCGCTATCACCCGCGCTGAGCGCGGGCTCGTCCTTCTGGCCTGAGGGGGCGCGATGATCGATCTCAACGATGTCGGCACGCCGAAAGCACGCCACGATCTCGCGGCCGTAAAGGACCGGCTGGCGGCGACCGCAGGCGACTGGCTCCCCGGCATCTTTCCCGAGGCGCGGCTTGCGCGCGACCGTCGTTCCTTGCGCTGTGCCGACCTGTCCGGCCGCCCGCCGCGCAAGGAGGGGTCTTGTACCATCCACCTTGACGGGCCCTATGCCGGCTGGGGTTTCGACTATGCCACCGGCGAAAGCGCAGGGCCGATCGATCTGATCGCGCAGGCAACCGGGCTCTGCGATGGCGCGCTCTTCGACGAGGCGGCGCGGATTGCCGGGATGGATCATCCCCCGCCCCGAAACGCGCCACGCGCGAAGCCCGATCATACCGGCGAGATTGCGCGACTGATCGACGGCGCACAGCCGCTCGCTGGCACGCCCGGCGAAACCTACCTCCGCATCCGCGGCGTTGCCGATCCGGGATGCCCGGATCTGTTGTTCCACCCCGATCTGCCGGATTTCGACACGCGACGCGGTTGGCCGGGCCTGATCGCATTGCCACGCCTGGCAGACGGCACCCGCGCTCAGGGTATTCACCGGACCTTCCTGCTCGACGACGGCAGCGCCAAGGCGTCTGCCGGGAAGAAGATGCTGGGATCGGTAGCGGATGCGGCCGTGCGCCTGTTCGCCATGCCTGCGGACGGCCATCTCGGCATTGCCGAAGGCATCGAGACCGCCCTAGCGGCGCATGCCCTGTTCGGCACCGCCGTCTGGGCGGCGCTCTCTGCCGATGGTCTCGCGCGGTTTCAGTGGCCGGCGGGCACGACACGGGTCACGATCTACGCCGATGCAGGCGACGCAGGTCGTCAGGCCGCTGCGACCCTGTCGGATCGGCTGAACCGGGCCGACATTTCGAACGAAATCGTGGTCCCGCTCCATGGCGACGATTTCAACGACGATCTGATGCGCGGGGCGCATGGGGCCGACTATCGACCGGATATTTCCGCTGACGAGCCGGTCGGCACGGAGGCCATGACGACAGTGGCGGCTTTGGCGCCTGGCGATCCGGACGCTCTGATTGCCGCCGCCGAGGCGCTGACCAATCCGCCCGAATTCGCCGCGCTCTCGAGCCTCCTCGGCCGCCTTGCGCTGGCCCGGCTAGATCCGCTGCCCGAACGCCAGATCCTCGCCCGGATCAAGACTGCGACCGGCATCTCCATGTCGATCCTCGACAAGCAGTTGACGGAACTGCGCCGCCGCGTGCATGCGACGGGCGATCCGCAGGGCAGGATCGCGCGCCCTGCCTGGTTCGGGCGGCTCTGTCAGGATTTGTCCGGCACGCCTGAGCGCAACGAGGCCAATGTGATCATCGCCCTGTCCTCGGATCCGGTATTCGCAGGGCTCCTGGCCTTCGACGAGTTCGCCCAAGGTATCGTGGTGCGCCAGCCGCTGCCGTGGGATGACCCGGCCATCCGCTTTCCGCGCCCCTGGAACGATGCCGACGATGTGCGCACGGCCGAGTGGCTGCAATTGCGCGGGCTGAACGTCGCCCCGATGGTTGTCGGCCGTGGTGTCGGCGCGGTGGCCCGCGACCTGCGCATCCATCCGGTTCGCGACTGGCTCGACACCCTGAAATGGGACGGCACGCCTCGGATCGAGACCTGGACAAGCACCTATCTCGGCGCTGCGCCGACTGCCTTCCATCACACCATCGGCGCGCTCTGGCTGATCTCGGCCGTGGCCCGGATCTACCGGCCCGGGGTGAAGGCCGATCATATGCTGATCCTCGAAGGGCCGCAGGGTGCGCGCAAATCGACAGCCATCAAGGTGTTGGCGGGTGAGGACTGGTTCACCGACGAACTGCCGGAGCTCGGGTCCAAGGACGCGGCCATTCACATGCAGGGCGTCTGGATCGTGGAAATTGCCGAACTCGACGCCATCGGCCGGGCCGAGGTCTCGCGCATCAAGGCCTTTCTGACCCGCACTACCGACCGCTTCCGTCCGCCCTATGGCCGTTACACCGTTGAAGTGCCACGCCAATGCGTCTTCGCGGGCACTGTGAACCCCGACACCTATCTGCGCGACGAAACCGGCAATCGCCGCTTCTGGCCGCTACGCTGTGGCAGCATCGACATCGCCGCAATCGCCCGTGACCGGGATCAACTCTGGGCCGAAGCCGTTCATCGCTTCCGCGAAGGCGCGATCTGGTGGATCGACGATCCGGCGATCCTTTCGGAAGCCGCCGCCGCGCAGGAGGCACGCTACCAGGCGGATGCCTGGGACGCGCGGATCGACCGCTGGCTGACCCACGACACCCGCAGCGTCAATCACGGCCATGCGGGCTGGGATGATTGGCAGGATGAAGAGTTCGAACGTCCCGAGCCGATCCACGACGTGTCGGTGGGCGAAATCCTCGAATGCGCGCTCGGCATCGAGCCCGCGAAATGGACCAAGGGCGACCAGATGCGCGTGGGGGCCTGGCTGAAGTCGCGGGATTGGGAGCGATACCGCAGCGGAGCGGGTGCGACCCGCGAATGGCGTTACCGCAGGTCGCCGCGCGGCTGACGTCGCGATGGCCGTGGCAGGCATCGAGGGGGCATCCAACCGGGTGCCCTTTTTCGTTTTGCCGCTGTCCCACTTCGCGGCCTGTCCCACTTCAAGCCCAAGGTGGGACAGAAAAAACCATTTCAAATCAATCCTGTCCTACCTGTCCCACTTGGACCGCCAACTTCTCTCTTTCCCATATGGAGCACATACATCCCCCTCGACCTCATTCTTCCTCATGCGACGTAGGGAAAAAGGTGGGACAAGTGGGACAGGTGGGACACGCCTTGTTTTGAAAGGAAAATCTGGCGTCCCACTTTGATCGGCAAGTGGGACACCCCAAGACCAGGTGGGACAGAAGCATCGTCAGGCGCATTTTTCTTGAATGGGCACGCCTGACATGATTCCCTGCTTTTGACCAAAGCCGAAGGCCCACAATTCAGGTGAGCCTTCAACATGACGCCGACCATCCAGACTGCGGACCTGCACTTCGAACCGGGGTGCAATTCTGCGTCCTGCATCCTTGCCCTCGACCTCGGGACGACAACAGGTTGGGCTTTGCGAAGCCATGACGGCCTGATCACCTCCGGCACGACATCCTTTCGCCCCGGACGTTTCGACGGCGGCGGCATGCGGTATCTTCGGTTCACCAACTGGCTGACCGAGATCGACCGGCTATCAGGCCCCATCGCCGCGATCTGGTTCGAGGAAGTCCGCCGCCATGTCGGCACCGACGCTGCCCATGTCTATGGCGGTCTGATGGCCACCCTCGCAGCATGGGCTGAGCTCCGCGGCATCCCCTATGAGGGCGTTCCGGTCGGCACGATCAAGCGCCATGCCACCGGCAAGGGTAACGCCGACAAGGAGGCGATGATTTCGGCCGCGCGGGCTCGTGGGTTCAGCCCCGCTGATGACAACGAGGCGGATGCCATCGCCATTCTGCATTGGGCCATCAAAACGAACGGGGGTGTCGCGTGAGGTGGTATCCCCGTGGCTATGGTGGCACCCGCCGTGATCCAGATCGCGTCAAGCAGGACGGCTGGCACGAGCATGGTCTGCTGGCCGTGTCCATCGACGACCCGCGTCTCACCTGGCCGGAGCAGGAACTGGTCCGCCAGCTGGGCGAAAAACTCTACGGCCCGCGTATCGTGCCAAGGGAGATGGCCAATGGGTGATTGGACCCCGGCCATGGTCGAAGCGCGCCTTGAGAGCGCGGCCGATGTCTTCCGGTCGCTGCCCGATGTGAAGCCACAGGGCTACTTCAACGCCTGGCCCGAGTATTTCCACAGCTTCGCCGATCAGGTCGGCCAGGAACCTCGGATGCGGCGGCCGAAGCCCGGCCCACGCGACATCACCCAAGCCGACGACGCGCTGCTGTGGTTGCGCTGGCTGGACACGGCCGACGCGCGCCTTGTCTGGCTCCGGGCGAACCGCAAGCCTTGGAAGCCGATCTGCTGGGAACTGGGCATCAGCCGCGCCACCGCCAATCGGCGCTGGCAGTACGGCATCGCGGTCATCGTCTGGCGTCTGAACGGCAAACGCGTGCCGACGAAGCGGTCGATTGACTTCGTGATCAGCCGAGCAGCTCAGTAGCCGGAAATCTGAGGGGTTTCGATGGCGGTGATCGTAAGTTGAGCGATGGACGGCGTGATTGCGCCCTTCTTCGCCTTCTCCGTGATGTACGCACGAAACTTTCCGCCACCGATGTAATGGTCCTGGAGCCATTCCCGATACGCACCCAGAGAATCGAGTGGGTAGCACCAGGCTTCCTGCGGGTTCGACTTCGACTGAGGATGGCTGTCCGGATAGCGGTGCGGAAACTTGTTGCGGTCACCAAACCGTTCGTTGAAACCGTTCTCGTCCCAGAACTTCGACCAGTGGCGGCCGATGGAAATGTCGATGACGTTCTTTTCGTCGACGGGCGCTCCTGCCACGATCATTTCGTAAATCAGCGTTTCGGCCTCATTGAAGACGCTGAAGAAGCCCCGAGGGGCCGACTGATAGTTCAGCGCAAGACGCTCGTGCCATTTGTCGAAACGGTTTCTGCCGGTCGGGTCATACCCGACCTGCGAGTAGATCATCTCCCGCAGCTTCGTTCCGGCGAGGATCCGGAAATTGTCACGCGCTTCGGGCTGGCAATTCGCTCCGGCGTCGAATGCGTAGTACTCCAGGATGGCGAGGCAGACTTCAGCCGGATAGCAATAGTGCACCACGCCATTGTGCGGAACTTCGACGTGCGCGGCCGGGAATTCGAGACCAATCTTTGACAGAATTGCTTTGATCGACTGAATTCGCGGCTTTGGATCGGCCTCGTTCCATTGCGAACTGATGGTGCCGATATGCGCGTTCTGAACGCCGCAAAGCGCGGCAAGTCCGCGTTGGTTCAGGTAGGGTGTTCCATCCGACAACACCCCCATTCCGATTCCATTGATCTCGGCATCCTTCTCGATGCCCAAGTCGAGTACCCCTTGGCCGATTTCCTTCTGGTCGAATTTTACAGGTAACGTCTTGATAGTGCGCGGTTTCATAGTGATTTCCTTGCCGTCTAAGGGAGGCGGATGCCGCGCGTCATCCATTGACTTGCCGCTGATCGCGCACATCAGAACATAGTGGCAACATATCAGATGGGACGCCCTCCGTAAACGAGATGTTGTGCGGGGCCTGGTTCGGGCGATGATATGTAGTGACGTTGTCAATATGGATTGCGTGAGTGAGACGCTTTTCCGCGAGACACCAGACGCCAAGACAGATCGCGTCCGGGGCGCTACAGATTCAATATACTCGGGAGAGGAGCGCGCAGGCACTGGCCGCGTCGCTGGCTTCCGGGGTCCAGCGAGGGGACCAGTCGGGGTCCGAACTGCCAAGCCTTTGATATCTTGGTTCCTTCCGGGCGATATTCGTATGCTGGCGGGCGAAGCGCGGAAGATCGCCTGCGACAGGGCCGGATTTTTGGGAAGCCACCCGGAAGCCGGCGCCCCGCGCGCCCCGCGCAAACACCAATGAACGCTGGCCTTCCGACCTGACACCGCTGGTGGCCGCTGGACCCCGCTTGGAGTCCGGCCCGGCATCCGGAGTCCGGAAGCCACCAGTATCCACCCGACCGAGGAAACTTGCCCACCATGACGCTGAGCTTCGCCCCGGACGCGATCGAGACGTGGCCGCTGTCGCGCCTCCAGCCCTACGCGAAGAACGCGAAGGCGCATGGCGCGGACCAGGTCGCGAAGCTCGCGGCCAGCATGGCGGAGTTCGGCTGGACCGTGCCGTGCCTCGTGGGCGAGGACGGGGAGCTGATCGCGGGCCACGGGCGCGTGCTGGCGGCAACCCAGCTTGGACTGACCGAAGCGCCGGTGATCGTGCTGGGCCACCTGACCGAGGCGCAGCGCCGAGCATACCGGATCGCGGACAACAAGCTGACCGAACTCGGCACCTGGGACGAGGCGGCGCTGTCGGCGGAACTGAACGATCTGCTGGCCGAGGATTTCGACCTGTCGCTGGTCGGTTACTCCGACGGCGAGCTCGACAAGCTGCTGGCCTTCGTGCCGGAGGAGGACGGTGAAGACGGTGGCGCCGGGGGCTCCGTGCCGCCGGTGACCATCCCGGAACCGCCGCGCAACCCGGCCTCGCGTACCGGCGATCTGTGGATCCTCGGGGATCATCGATTGCTGTGTGGTAACAGCACCAGCGCCGCCGATGTGCGCCGCCTGATGAATGGTGAGCGGGCGATCCTGTTCGCGACCGATCCGCCGTACCTCGTGGACTACGACGGCTCGAACCATCCGACGCGCAACAAGGACTGGTCGGCGTCCTACGGGACGACATGGGACGACAGTTCGCAGGGGGCGGAGCTCTACGACGGCTTCATCGCGGCGGCCGTGGCCGAGGCCATCACGGAGGACGCCGCCTGGTACTGCTGGCACGCCTCGCGCCGCCAGGCGATGCTCGAGGCCTGCTGGGAAAAGGCGGGTGCGTTCGTCCACCAGCAGATCATCTGGGTGAAGGATCGGGGCGTCCTGACCCGCTCCCACTACCTCTGGAAGCACGAGCCCTGTTTCATGGGCTGGCGCCGCCCGAACCGCCCGCCGAAGGTGGCTGAGGAAACGCTGCCGTCGACGTGGGCGCTGCCCAGCTTTGCAAAAGACGAGCGGCCCGACCACCCGACGCCGAAACCGCTCGACGCCTTCGGCATCCCGATGCGCCAGCATGTGGCCCGTGGTGGGCTCTGCTACGAGCCGTTCTCGGGCTCCGGCTCGCAGATCATGGCGGGCGAGGCTAACGGCCGGCGCGTCTTCGCAATGGAGATCAGCCCGGCTTACGTCGATGTCGCCGTTGAACGCTGGCAGGCCGAGACCGGCCGCGATGCCATCCTCGACGGCGACGGCCGGACCTTCGCGCAGGTGAGGGCCGAGCGGCTGGGCGACGACGCCGACGCAGACGCCCCCGCCGACGCCCCCGCCGACGCCCCGGCAACGGACACCGCCCCCGAACCCGCGCGAAAGCGCAAGACCGCCGCGTGACATGCATGACCTGGCTTTACCTTCCTCCGGAGACACTTCCGGAGCCGGAGACGCATGCCTCTTCGGCCTCTCCCTCTGCTCCGGCACGGGCGGGCTCGACCTCGGGCTTACCATCGCCATCCCCGGCTATCGTGCTGTGGGCCATGTCGAACGGGAAACCTACGCCGCAGCCACTCTCGTGGCGCGGATGGAAGATGCGTCCCTGGATCAGGCTGTTGTCTGGGAC
>PHEE01000020.1 GCA_002842855.1 Alphaproteobacteria bacterium HGW-Alphaproteobacteria-4
AGCATGATCGTCATCATGGCCTTCGGGCTGGTGCTGATCACCGACAACTTCCACACCGTGAGCGACCTGATATACCCTTGGCTCGGGCTGAACTGAGCAGTCCGCCGACCAGAGGGCCGGGGCAGCGATGCCCCGGCCCTTTTCTTTGCCTTGATCAAAATGCAACCGGCCGGGGTTTCCCCCGGCCGGTGTCTGCGCGCAAGTTGACCGCTCAGTGCTGGTTCAGGAACAGCAGATAGGCCCCGATCGCCTTGACTTCATCTTCCGTCAGCGGAGGAAGCGAACTGGCCATATCGGTGACATTGGTCAGCGCGACGTGAATCTTGCCGATGTCGATACCCTGAATGTTCGGCCCGATCTCGCCCGAGGCATCGTTGCCATGGCAAGCCAAGCAGCCAAAACCGCCCACGTTTTCGTAGAGATCTTTGCCTTGGGCAACCACGGGGTCAGCGTCGGGCCCCTTGACCTCGGCCAGTCCGGCCGAGGCTAGGAAGGCTGTGGCAAGACAGGCTGCCAAAGCCGTCGGTCGCAGTGTCAGGTAGGTCATTCTTCGCTCCTTGTGTTGTCTTAGCGCAGCGGGTTGCCGTTACGCGGATCAATGCCGCCGTGGAAATCGCCCTGGTCGGCGACCACGCGGCCAACTCCGTTGGCATCATAGGCCACGAACACCACACCATGCGGGTCGCCAAAACCGGGCATCGGGATACGCGCGGTGGGTTCGCGGGTGATGGCATCGACCACGATCACCGAACCGGAGTCGTTGGCCGAGGTCCACATTTCTAGCCCGTCCGGCGAAAGCACCACATGGTCGGTGCCGCGCCCGTCGCTCATGATCGTGTCGATCCAGACGCCTTTATCGGCGCTGACCACGGTGATGGTGCGACCGGCATGGCCCTTCCAGCTTTCGCCCTTGTCCACGGTCCAGACCTCGGTGCCGTCGGCATTCAGCTCAATGCCGTAGGGGCCGACACCGGTGTAGGCGCGCCAGACCATTTCGCCAGTTTCGAGGTTGATTTTCGACAGGCTGTCATCGGTCGAGCCGTTGACGAACATGTTGGCACCGGTCGCGTCGAACTGGATCCAGTCGCTGCGCAAGCCGGGATAGGGATATTCGGCCACCACAGACCAGTCTTTCGGATCAACCTTGGCTACCCAATAGGGGTTGGTGCCGCCGATCGCCCCGGCGCGGAACTCCAGGCTGCCAGCGCCGCCCTTGAGCGGTTCCATCAACAGATAGATGAACTCATTCTTCGGGTCGGGCCATGCGGTGTAGATGTTGCCGCCGAGCCGGTCCGACCGGATGCCGCCGACGATGGTATCGGTTTCGGGATCAAGCAGCATCACCGCCCGCTTGGTCGAGCCGCTGGTTTCCTTCATCGAGAAGGTGTCGATCAGAATGTAGCGGTCCTGAAACACTTGCATGTGGTGGATGACGCCGCCGACATCGAGCAGTTTCACCGGTTGCAGCGTCAGGGCATCAACCTTGAACACGCCCGCGGTGGGGCCGTTGTCGGCGGGCACATAGGCGTAACGGCCATCGGCGCTGACCACCGAAGTGTGCAGGCGGCCGGGCAGATCCACCATTTCCTGGCTGGCGATCAGTTCCTTGGTGCGCGCGTTGATGACGTTGACGCGGCTGTGCTTGTTGACGTTGGTTTCGTCGTCGCGCGTCGGCTCGCCCCAGTTCTGGCCACCGGTGTTGACGTAGACGAAAAGATCGCCCGGCTGCGGGTTGACCAGTTGCGTCGTGACGGGCTCGTAGGTTTTCAGCACGGCCACGTCAAAATTTGCGCCCAGCGGACCAAGCTCGGCCTTGCGGGTCCACTGGAGGCGCCATTCATTGAACGGTGTCGCCATGTTGATAGCTTCTTGTGCGTAGGCGGTGCCGGTCGCCGCGAATGGAACCGGGGCCAAGCCGCTTGCCATCGCCATTACGGCGACCGACAGCATCAGGTGCATGGATGTGGTTTTCATGGGTGATCCTCTCCTAAAGGCCATTGCGGGCCAGTGGTCATTCTATCGGTTAAAATCTCTGGTATTGGAACCGCCATTCACAGAGTGCGACGTTATGACCAGTCATTCTATATTGAGTGGTCGGCGCATGTCCTGAAATTAATGCAATTGCAAACGGGCTCCGACATAATATCGGAACCCGGGTTACATCTTGGCGGTCGCCGCCCGGCAGCGATGCCGCCGGGCGGACGCGGGCGACTGCTGAATCACTCGCCGAGCGGCTTGCCGTTGCGCGGGTCAACACCGCCGTGGAAATCGCCCTGGTCGGCGACCACACGGCCAACGCCGTCGGCGCCATAAGCCACGAACACCACGCCGTGCGGGTCACCAAAACCGGGCATCGGAATGCGCGCGAGGTTCTTGCGTGTGGCCGCGTCAAGCACAACAACCGCGCCGCTTTCGCTTGCCGTTGCCCAGATTTCGGCGCCGTCGGGCGAAAGCACGATGTGGTCAATGCCGCTGCCATCGGCGATTACCGTATCGACGCGCGCGCCGGTATCCGTGTTCACCACCGTCAGGGTGCGGCTGGCGTGATATTTCCAGTTTTCGCCCTTGTTGGCGATCCAGACCAGTTTGCCCGTCGCGTCCAGCTCTATCCCGTCGGGTCCGACGCCGGTGAAGGTGCGCCAGTCAAGCGCGCCGTTCGCGAGGTCGATCTTCGAGAGGCTGTCGTCGGCCGAGCCGTTCACAAACATATGGTGACCGGAGGCATCAAACTGGATCCAGTCGCTGCGCAGGCCGGGATAGGGGTATTCGGCCACCACCGACCAGTCTCTTGGGTCAACCTTGGCCACCCAATAGGGCGCAGCACCCGGCACCCCCGCCGAACGAAAGGCGGTGCTGGTCGCATCGGCTGCGATTTCCATCAGAACATAGACGAATTCATGCGCAGGGTCGGCCCAGGAGGCGTAGGGCGTGCCGCCCATTCCGCGCGCGCCGACACCGCCGATGATGGTGTCGGTTTCAGGATCGAACAGATAGGTTGCCTGTCCGGACCCCTCCGCAGCACCCGGCGCGGCAACGGTATCGATCAGCAGGTAGCGGTCTTGCCAGACCTGCATGTGGTGAACGGTGCCGCCGACATCGAGCATTTTCAGCGGTTGCAGCGAAAGCGCGTCAACCTTGAACAGCACCGGCGCGCCTTCGCTTTCTGCCGGCACATAGGCAAAGCGGCCGTCGGGGCTGAGCGCGGTGGATTGCAGCGGCCCCATCGCATCGTGCAACTCGGCGCTGGCAAGCAGCGCGTGGCTGCGCCCGTCGATCACGCTCACGCGGCTGTGGGCGTTGGAGTTGAGCGCATCGATGCGGTTCAGCGCACAGGTATCGCTGCCGCCCGTGTTCACATAAACGTAAAGGTCACCGGGTTTGGGGGTCAGAAGCGGCGCGGCAGGCGCGTACTCTGGTCGTGGCGGCCGAGACGACCGGTTGCGCATCGGCGGCGCCGATTCCGGCAAAAGGAACCAGCGCAATGCCCCCCAGCAGCGCGAGCGCAGCCGCAGCAGGCAGATTTCGCGGTAATAGGGCTTTCATGGTGTCGCCTTTCTACATCATCATTCCAAAACTGAGGTATTCTACCACAAAAGGCACCCCGCCGCGTGCGGGAAGCACCTTGTGCGACGATATGCCATGAGCTCCGCGATGCCGTGCTGTTTGCTTAAAACATATTCTGCGGTGGATTTATAACCGCTCTCTGGCATGTCCTAATTCTGCTTTTGAAATAGTCGCTGCCCGGCGGAACCCCGCCGGGCAGCGCAAGCCGCAGGAGGATCAGTAGACGAGCGGCTTGCCGTTGCGCGGGTCGATGCCAAAGTGGAAATCGCCCTGGTCGGCAACGGTCCGGGCAACGCCCTTGTCGTCATAGGCCACGAAGGCAAGGCCGTGGGCATCGCCGAAGCCGGGCATGTTGATGATGTCCAGAAGCTTGCGGTTATCCGAGTCGTAGACCCAAAGCTTGCCTTCTCCGTTTGAGGTCGCCCACATTTCCTTGCCGTTGGGCGAAAGAATGATGTGGTCGATCATGTAGGCTGCGGGCAAAGTTGAGATGTGCTTGCCGGTCTCGGAGTTGATCACCGTGATCGTGCGACCGAACATCGAGGCGGTTTCACCCTTGTCGGCTGCCCAAACCTGGGTGCCGTCGCCGTTGACCTCAATACCGTAAGGGCCGGGGCCAGTCGCTTGGCTCCAGGTCACTTCGCCGGTTTCGATGTCGATCTTGATCAGCTTGTCGTCGCCCGAGCCAACCACATAGAAGGACTTGTTGTCGGGGCTGAACTGGATCCAGTTCGAGCGATAGCCGGGGTAGGGGTATTCCTGCACCACGGTCCAGTCGGCAAGGCGCACTTTCGACACCCAGAACGGGCGCATCCAGCGCAGATCGGCGGTGCGAAGAGCACTAGCGGCGTTATAGCCGCCGTGGGCTCCGGCCGCGATCAACTCGTTTGGCTCCATCAGGATGTAGACATATTCGCCGGTCGGGTCAGCCCATGCGGTGTAGATTCTGCCGCCCATTTCCTCATCGCGGATGCCGCCCACGATGGTGTCGGTTTCAGGGTCGAACAGCATCACGTCAAGCCCGTCGGCATCGCGCCGGACGGTGAAGTTGTCCAGCAGCATGTAGCGGTCTTGAATCAACTGCCCGTGGTGCACGGCGCCGCCGACGTTCATTTGCTTCAGCGGTTGCAGTGACAAAGCGTCGATCTTGAGCAGCGTGCCCTGCCCTGCCTTGGGCGGCTCGGTGCTGCCTTCGGGCGCCAATACCGCAGAGCCGCCGGCGTAAACGTATTTGCCGTCGGGCGAAGTCGCGGTGAAGTGGACCGAGCCGGCCAGTTCGGGCACCAGTTCATTGGTGGCGACGATCTGGCGGGTCTTGGCATCCAGCACAACAACGCGATTCGACTTGTTGGTGTTCTTTTCTTCTGGCGGGCGATCAGCATGGCTGCTGCGGCCGGTGTTTTCGTAAATGTAGACACCGCCTGCATCAGGAGTGAACAGCGGTGCGGCGGGCGCCCATTCCTGAATCACCGAGACATCATAGCGTTGCCCGATATTTCCCTCTTGCGCTTTGCGCACCCAGTTCAAACGCATCTGTTCGAAAGACGTGATCTGTTCGTAGGGAATATCATCAATGGGAAGCAGCGAAAGCGGTGTTGCGGGCGCTTGCGCGAAGGCGGGGGCCACCAGCGCAAAGGTTGCAAGCGCGAGCGCGCTGACGCCGCAGAAAGCGAGTTTCGATTTCATGTGATCCTCTTGGGGTTCTGTGGGTTCTGTGCAGCGCGCCGGGGTGCTGAGCCCCGGCGCGCCACCGTCGTTCAGTAGACGAGCGGCTTGCCGTTGCGCGGGTCGATGCCGAAGTGGAAATCGCCCTGGTCGGCAACGGTCCGGGCAACGCCCTTGTCGTCATAGGCCACGAAGGCAAGGCCGTGGGCATCGCCCCAGCCCGGCAGGTCGATGATGCTCAGGATCTTGCGGGTATCGCCGTCATAGACCCAGAGCTTGCCTTCGCCGTTCGAGGTGGCCCAGATTTCCTTGCCGTTCGGCGACAGGATTACGTGGTCGATCTTGTAGGCCGAGGGCAGGGTCGAGATGTGCTTGCCGGTTTCAGCGTTGATCACCGTGATCGTGCGGCCGAAAGTGCTGACCGCCTCGCCCTTGTCGGCAACCCAGATCTGGGTGCCGTCACCGTTTACCTCGATGCCGTAGGGGCCGGGGCCGGTGGCCTGGCTCCAGACCACTTCACCGGTTTCGATGTTGATCTTCACCGCCTTGTCGTCGCCCGAACCATTGACATAGAAGAACTTGCCATCAGCCGAGAACTGCACCCAGTCCGAGCGGTAGGCCGGGTAGGGGTATTCGCGCACCACTGTCCAATCCGACAGGCGGACTTTCGATACCCAGTGTGGGCGGATCCAGCGCAGGTCGCCGGTACGCATTTGCCCGGCTGCGGTGTGGGCGCTGAAGCCAGCGGGCTCCATCAGAACGTAGATGTATTCACCGGACGGGTCGGGGTAGGCGGTATAGGTGGCGCCGCCCAATTCCTCGTCGCGAATGCCGCCGAGCACTTCATTGGTGGTCGGGTCAAACAGGAAGATGTCAAGCCCGTCGGGGTCACGGTTGAAGGTGTCGATCAGCATGTATTTGTCTTGCACGACCTGCGCGTGGTGCATCCGGCCGCCAAGGCTGAGCAGGGCTTTGGGTTGCAGCGACAGCGCATCGACCGCAATAACTGTGCCGTTCGGCGCCAACGGGTCGGCATGGCCATCGCCGCCATCGGTGACGGCCGGGCCCTGGATGTAGACCGTCGAGCCATCAGGCGAAACGCCCGTGGTGTGCACCGAACCGGCCAGATCGCGGTCCAGCTCGTTGCTGGCGAGAACCTTGTAGGTTTTGGCGTCGATCACCACGACACGGCCAGACTTGTTGGTATTTTTCTCTTCCGGCGGGCGGTCGGCGTGGCCGCTGGTGCCGGTATTTTCATAGACATAAACACCGCCCGGCTCGGGGGTGAACAGGGGCGCTGCGGGCTCCCAGGTTTGCAGCACATGCGGCGTGAACGTGCGCATGATGTTGCCTTCCTGCGCGCGGCGTACCCAGTTCAGGCGGATTTGCTCGAACGAGGTGATCTGCTCGTAAGGAACGTCAGCGATCGGAAGTTTCGAAATATCTCCGGCCGCGACCTGCGCCGAGACCGGCGCCGCAAAGGCGAAAGAGGCAAGCGCCAGCGCGCTGATGCCGCAAAGGGTGTATCTGGTTTTCATGTGATCCTCTTGGGGTCTTCCGGGGTTGAGCGCGGGCGCGCCATGCGGGAACGCCCGCGCGGAAGGGTGCGGCGCGCCGGGGTGCTGAGCCCCGGTGCGCCGCGGTCTTTTAGTAGTTCAGAGGCTTGCCATTGCGCGGGTCAACGCCGCCGTGGAAGTCGCCCTGGTCGGCCACAACGCGGCCAACGCCCTTGTCGTCATAGGCCACGAAGGTCAGGCCGTGGGCATCGCCGAAGCCCGGCATCGGTACGATGTCGAGCAGTTTGCGGGTATCCGAGTCATAGATCCACAGCTTGCCTTCGCCGTTCGAGGTGGCCCACATTTCCTTGCCGTTGGGCGACAGGATGATGTGGTCAACCATGTAAGCGCCCGGCAGAGTCGAGATGTGCTTGCCGGTTTCCGCGTTGATCACCGTGATGGTGCGGCCGAACATGCTTACAGTTTCGCCCTTGTCGGCGGCCCAGACCTGGGTGCCGTCACCGTTCACCTCAATGCCGTAGGGGCCGGGGCCGGTCGCCTGGCTCCAGACCACTTCGCCGGTCTCGATGTTGATCTTGATCAGCTTGTCGTCGCCCGAGCCGTCAACATAGAAGAACTTGTTGTCGGGGCTGAACTGGATCCAGTTCGAGCGGTAGCCAGGATAGGGGTATTCCTGCACCACGGTCCAGTCGGCAAGGCGCACTTTCGAAACCCAGAACGGGCGAATCCAGCGCAGATCGGCGGTGCGCGTCTGACCGGCGGCCGAATAGCCGCTGAAGCCCGAGGGTTCCATCAGCACATAGACGTATTCGCCAGTCGGGTCAGCCCACGAGGTGTAGACATTGCCGCCCATTTCCTCGTCACGGATACCGCCCAGAATGGTATCGGTTTCCGGGTCGAGCAGCATCACGTCAAGCCCGCCCGTTTCGCGGCGGGTGGCGAAGTTGTCCATCAGCACCCACTTGTCCTGAATGACTTGCGAGTGGTGCAACGAGCCACCAACGTTGAACAGCTTCAGCGGCTGCAGCGACAGCGCGTCGATTTTCAGGATCGAGCCTTGCGGTGCCGGCGCCGGGTCATGGCTGCCTTCGGGCGCGGTCAGAATCGGGCCTGCTTCGTAGATGTATTTGCCATCGGGCGAGAGGCCGGTCGAGTGCACCGAACCCGCAAGTTCGGGCGGCAGCTCGACGCTGGCGATCACCTTGTGGGTCGCTGCGTCCAGAATCACCGAGCGGTTCGACTTGTTGGTGTTCTTTTCTTCCGGCGGACGGTCGGCATGACCGCCACGGCCGGTGTTTTCATAAACATAGACCTTGCCCGGCTCGGGCGTGAAGATCGGCGCGGCGACCGGCCATTCCTGAATCACCTGCACATCGAAGGTGCGGCCAATGTTGCCTTCCTGCGCCTTGCGCACCCAGTTCAGGCGCACTTGCTCGAACGAGGTGATCTGCTCATAGGGCACATCGGTGATCGGCAGGCTGGAAATCGGCGGCGGGGCGGGCGGCGTTTGCGCGGCGACCGGGGCGGCGAAGGCGAAGGCGGTAAGCGCCAGCGCGCTGATGCCGCAAAGGGTGTACGTGGTTTTCATCTGATCCTCTCTTGGATTTCGGTCATGCGGCGCGCCGGGTTCAACTGCGCCGCGCGGGTAGTTTCGGGCGCGGCGCCGGGCAGGGATTGCCCGGCGCCGCAAGTTTTCAGTAGCTCAGCGGCTTACCGTTGCGCGGGTCGATGCCCGCGTGGAAGTCGCCTTGGTCGGCAACGACTTGCGCGTTGCCATTGGCATCATAGGCAACGAACACCAGACCGTGCGCATCGCCGTAGCCGGGCATGTCGACGACATCGAGCAGTTTGCGGGTGTCGCCGTCATAGACCCAAAGTTTGCCTTCGCCGTTCGAGGTGGCCCAGATTTCCTTGCCGTTGGGCGACAGGATGAGGTGGTCGATCATGTAGGCCGAGGGCAGGGTCGAGATGTGCTTGCCGGTTTCGGCGTTGATCACCGTGATGGTGCGGCCGAACATCGAGGCGGTTTCGCCCTTGTCGGCAACCCAGACCTGCGAACCGTCGCCGTTCACTTCGATGCCGTAGGGGCCGGGGCCAGTGGCCTGGCTCCAGACGACTTCACCGGTCTCGACGCTGATTTTGATGACCTTGTCGTCACCCGAGCCGTTGACATAGAAGAACTTGCCATCGGGGCTGAACTGCAGCCAGTCGGAACGGTAGCCGGGGTAGGGGTATTCCTGCACCACGGTCCAATCCGACAGCCGCACCTTGGCAACCCAGAACGGCTTGGCCCACCGCAGCGCACCGGTGCGCATCGAGCCCGCAGCAAGGTAGCCCTCGGTCATCGCGTTGCCGGTGTAACCGGTCGGCTCCATCAGGATGTAGAGGTTTTCATGTGCCGGATCGAGGTAGGAGGTATAGGTGGCCCCGCCCAGTTCCTCATCGCGCACGCCGCCCAGAATGGTGTCGGTCTTGGGGTCGAACACGAACACATCAAGCCCGTTTGGCTCACGCGAGAAGGTGTCCATGATCATGAGTTCGTCTTTCCACACAAACGCGTGGTGCAGACGGCCGCCAACATTAAGCACCTTGGTCGGCGCCAGCGACAGCGCATCGGCCTTGATCACGGTGCCGGTCAGGGCCAGCAGGTCAAGCCCGGAAACCTCTTTGGCGGTATCGGCGGTAATCACCGGGCCGGTCGTGTAAACGCTGCTGCCATCGGGCGACAGCGCGGTGGTGTGGATCGATCCGGCCAGTTCGGGCGCGAATTCGTTCCAGGCGACCACATCACGGGTCTTGGCGTCAAGCACGATGATCCGGTTCGACTTGCTGGTGGTCTTTTCTTCAGGCGCGCGGTCGGGGTGGCCGCCACGACCGGTCGCCTCATAAACGTAGACGCCACCCGGTTCGGGTTTGAAAATCGGATCGACGGCCGGGAACTCCCTGACCACCTGCACCGCATAGTCATGCTTGATCGGGCCTTCCTGCGCCTTGCGAACCCAGTTCAGGCGAACCTGCTCAAAAGAGGTGATCTGCTCATAGGGGATGTCGGAGATGGACACATTTTCCATGGCGACGGGCGCAGCTTGCGACCAGGCCGCACCGGAGAATGATGCTGCCATTGCAAAAGCAGCCACCCCGGCCAAAAGGCCAGATTTGATATTCTTCATCGATTGATCCTCTCGTCTGTATTCGACGGGCGCAAACTAGGCTCAACAAAACGTGAACCATTTGATCTGGATCAAATCGTTTTTTGGGGAACTGGTTGGGGCGCCTCAAAATCAGGCGCGAAAATGCAAAACGAAATCCACAAGATATGTATATCAACGTATACCGATTAATATCCTATCTTGATCAGATGCTTACATTTTCAAAACGCGCTTTCGTGATTCAATTTCATTTGCATGGCATTACGGTATACCGTGCAATACCGTATTACTGCGACCACGCGCCGCAGCAGTTTCGACGCCGCACCCATGTGTCGCACCGGTTGCGCGATTGTGCGGGGGCAAGTATGGGTCGTCAAACGCGCGGGGCCCATGGCCTTGCGCGCGTGTGAGGATCGAAGGGGCACTACGATGCGCATGAAACTGGCGATGGTTGTGGCAGCGGTAGCCGTGCTGGCGGTGGCAGCCTGGGGCGGCTATCGGTACTTCTGGCAATCACCGGACGAAGCCGTCTTTGGCGCGATTGATAGCTATGTGTTCATCGCCAACCATGACGCCCCCGAGGTCGCCGTGATCGACGCCAAGAAAGACACGCTTGCAGGCACGCTCGCGCTGCCATTCGTGGCCGATCAGGTGCTGGTCTCGCGCGCGATCATGCGGCTGATCGTGTCGAACCGCGCTGAAAAGCTGGTTGCGATCATCGATCTGCCGACCCGCACGGTCGAGGCCAATTTCCGCTTGCCGATGACACCTGACGTTATGGTGCTGTCGCCCGATGGCCTGCGTCTTGCGGTGGCAGACACCGAGGGCGGCACGATCGGGCTGATCAACTTCATCGACGGCACGCTGAACGCCGTGATCGACGGGCTGAATGCGCCCGCGAAGATGACCTTTGATGCCGATGGCGTGGTGTTGTTCGTAATCGACGATGCCGAGGCCGAGATCAAGATGATCAACGCGCGCAAGGGCGAGTTGCTGCCGCCCCTGTCGCTGCGCGAAGCGGGCGCGGTGCCCGGCGCCACCGACCTGTCGGCGCTGACCCGCACCCCTGACGGTCGGCGTGGATTTGTCACCGATGCGCTTGGCGGCAAGGGCTACGTCATCAGCTTCCGCGATTGGACCGTGACCAAGGCCCTGGATCTTGGCAAGACGCCCTCGCGTGCATATGGCACCGCCGATGGCCAGTTCATGCTGGTCGCAAACACCGGATCGCGCACCATCTCGCTGATCTCCACCGAAATGTTCGAGGTCGAGGCCACGCTGCCCGGCGTCGGCGACGTCACCTCGATCGCCACCGGGTTTTTCGAAACCCTCGCCTATATCATCAGCCGCGACGAGAAAAAAGCGGTGATCATTGATCTGCAAACGCTGGAACTGGCGGGCGAAGTGGCGCTTGACGGGGTGCCGGGGCAGGCGGTGGCCGACGAAGACGGCAAAAAGCTTTATGTGCCTTTGGGCGGCACCGGCAAGCTGGCGCTGATCGACGTTTACAACAAGAAGATCGGCCATATCATCACGGGCACCCCCAGTGCGCCGGGCAGCCCCGCAATGGCCGCCTCGAACAACTACTGTCACTAGCGGTGCGGCCGGGGCCGGAGAGGAAACTTTCCGGCCATGGCACCGCGGCAGCAGGTGGCTTCTGCCATCGGGGCCCCGCGCGGGCTGGAACTTTCAAATCTGCGTTTGCGCTATAGCGGGCACCGCAATCTGTTTGACTGCGCCGCAAGAATGGGCATTCTGCAATCTGGGAGTCTGAATACAGGGAATACCACCAGATGACGAAACACTCGTTGAAACGGCTGACGCTGTCAGCCGCGCTTTTGCTTTCGACGGCACTTGCCGCCGAGGCCGCCACCTTTCGCTGGGCCGCCACCACCGATCCGCAAACGATGGACCCGCACGCGGTGAACGCCGCCCCGGTGACCTCGTTTCTGAACAACATCTATGAGGGTCTGGTGCGCCGTGGCCGCGACATGGCGATCGAGCCGTCGCTGGCGACCGCGTGGGAACCGCTGACCGGTGGGGAGACCGGCTGGCGTTTCACGCTGCGCAAGGGTGTGAAATATCAGGATGGCGCCGATTTTACCGCCGACGACGTGCTGTTTTCCTATGAGCGCGCCTCGTCCGAGGCATCAGATGTGCGCTCGTGGTTCGCCCCGGTCGCTTCGGTGCGAGTGGTTGATGATTATACCATCGATTTCATCACCAAGGCACCAAACCCGCTGTTTCCCGACAGTATCGCCAACTTCCTGATTCTCGACCGTGGCTGGGCCGAGGCGAATGGCGCGCAAGTGCCTTCGCGCGATGTCGAAAACTTCGCCACCCGCAACACCAACGGCACCGGCCCGTTCAAGCTGGCCAAGCGCGACCCCGGCATTGAAACCCGGCTCGTGCCCAATGATGGCTGGTGGGACACCCGCGAAGACAACGTGACCGAGGCGATCTTCACCCCCATCGGCAACGCCGCCACCGGGCTTGCGGCGCTTCTGTCGGGCGAGATCGACTTCATCTCGCCGATTCCGCTCCAGGATGCCGAGCAGGTTGAGGGCCGTGCCGGGTTCAAGGTGCTGCAAGGGCTTGAGGCGCGGGTGATCGTGCTCGGGTTCGGGCACAACAAGGCGGCGCTTTCCTATTCCGACGAAACCACCGGCAAGAACCCGTTCCAGGATGTGCGGGTGCGCGAGGCGGTGGGCCACGCGATCGACGTGGACACCATCAACCGCGTGGTGATGCGCGGCAAGGCGGCGCCGATTGATCAGCTGCAACCGGCCGGGCTTTCGGGTTATTCCAACGTCAACACGGCACGGCCCGAGTTCAACATCGATACCGCCAAGGCAGCGCTGGCCGATGCGGGCTACCCCAACGGCTTTTCGTTCGGGCTGATGTGCACCAACGACCGCTACATCAATGATGAAGCGGTCTGCCGCGCGGCGGCCTCGATGCTGGCCAAGGTCGGGCTGAATGCCAAGCTGACCGCGATGCCGGTGCGCGGCTATTGGGATGAACTGCGGGGCGGCAACTACGACATGTATCTGCTCGGCTGGTCGCCGGGCACCTTTGATGCCGAACACCCGATCCGCTTTTTGGCTGCCACGCCGAATGGCAACCTCGGCACCTGGAACTTTGGCGGCTATTCCAACGCGCGGGTTGATGAACTGCTGCCGCTGATCCAGAGCGAGGTTGATCTGGTCAAACGGCAGGCGATGCTTGACGAGGTTGCGGCGATCCTCAAGGATGAGGTGGCCTATGTGCCGCTTTACACCGAGCCGCTGATCTGGGCGATGAAGGAAAACGTCACCGTGACGCAGCGCCCCGACAACTTCTTCATGCTGCGCTGGGTTACGGTGCAATAAGGCAAGACCGGCGATGGCCTATTTCATTCTGAAACGGCTGATTCAGTCCGTTTTCGTGATGCTGGCCGTCGCCTTTCTGGCGTTCGCGCTGTTTCGGTTCGTGGGCGACCCGATCAGCCAGATGACTGGCGTTGAAACCACGATTGCCGATCAGGAACGGCTGCGCGAGGAATTGGGGTTGAATGACCCCTTCCTCGTGCAGTTCGCGCGCTTCAGCGGCAAGATGCTGGTGGGCGATTTCGGCTTTTCCTACCGCACCCGGCAGCCGATTGGCGAAATGTTGCTTTCACGCATTCCGGCCACGCTGGAACTTGGCACCGTGGCGCTGCTGATTTCGCTTTTGGTGGGCATTCCGGCCGGGGTCTATACGGCGCTGCGCCCGCGCGGGGCGGTGACGCAGGCGATTCTCATTTCAACGCTGGTTGGGGTGTCGATCCCGACCTTCGTGATCGGGATCTTCCTGATCTTCCTCTTTGGCGTGCAACTGGGCTGGCTGCCCACCTTCGGGCGCGGCGGCACGGTGCAGTTTGGCTGGTGGCGATCATCGCTGTTCACCGTCGATGGCTGGCGTGCGCTGGTGCTGCCGGCGCTGACGCTCGGGGTCTATCAGCTCACGCTGACCATGCGCCTTGTGCGCGCCGAGATGATGGAGGTGATGCGGACTGATTTCATCCGCTTCGCCACCGCGCGCGGGCTGCCGATGCGGGCGCTGCACTACCGCCACGCGCTTGGCAACACGATGATTCCGGTCATCACCATCATCGGGCTGCAATTTGGCGGGGTGATCGCGTTTTCGATCGTGACCGAAAGCGTGTTCCAGTGGCCGGGTATGGGGTTGCTTTTTCTCGAATCGATCCGCTTCGTCGATATTCCGGTGATGGGGGTTTACCTTGTGGTGATCGCCTTCTTCTTCGTGCTGATCAATCTGGTGGTCGATCTGCTTTACCTAGCCATTGACCCGCGTCTGCGCGTGAAAGAGGCGGCATGATGTGGGCGCGGTGGTGGCAGAGCGATGGTTTCTGGCTGTTCCGGCGCAGCCCTGCCGCGATTCTGGCGGCGCTGGTGGCGGTGCTGATTTTGGGAGGTGCGCTGCTGGCACCCTGGCTTGCGCCGTCGAACCCCTATGACCTCAGAACCTTCGATCTGATGGATGGCCTGCTGCCGCCGCTCTGGCAGGGCGGCGATGCGCGGTTTCTGCTGGGCACCGACGATCAGGGCCGTGACATGGTTTCGGCCATTCTTTATGGCGCCCGGCTGTCGCTGCTGATCGGGTTTTCGGCGATGGCCATCGCCTCGGTCCTTGGCGTCAGCCTGGGGGTGGCTGCGGGCTATTGGGGTGGGCGCTTCGATGCGGTGGTGATGCGCATTGCCGATGTGCAACTGGCGCTGCCCGCGATTCTGACCGCGCTCTTGATCGACGGCATCGCGCGGGGCCTGCTGCCGCGCGAATTGCATGATGATCTGCGGATTCCGGTGCTGATACTCGCCATTGCGCTGTCGCTTTGGGTCAACTTTGCCCGCACCGCCCGCGCCTCGACCTTTGTCGAGCGGCGCAAGGACTATGTCGAAGCCGCAATCATCATGGGCCAGCACCCCTTGCGGATCATGGCGCGGCACATTCTGCCGAACATCCTCGGGCCGCTGCTGGTGATCATGACGGTCGATCTTGCCGCCGCGATCCTGCTGGAAGCCACGCTTTCCTTCCTTGGCATCGGTCTGCCCGCCGATAGCCCGTCGCTTGGCACCCTCATTCGCATCGGCATGCAGTTTCTGTTGTCGGGCGAGTGGTGGATTTTGTGGATCCCGACCCTGTTTCTGGTGGCGCTGGTCGTGTCGATCAACCTCATCGGCGATTTCCTGCGCGAAGTCTTCAACCCGAGGCTGCGCTGATGCTGGTGGTAGAAAACCTGACCGTCGAGTTTCCCGGCCGCCACGGCGTATTCACCGCCGTCGAGGGCATTTCGATGACCGTGGCGCCGGGCGAAATTCACGGCCTGGTGGGCGAAAGCGGTGCCGGTAAATCGACCATCGGTGCGGCGGTGATTGGCCTGTTGCAGCCGCCGGGGCGGATTGCCTCGGGCAGCCTGCGGCTTGGCGAAACCGACCTGCGCGCGCTGACCCCCGAGCAGGCGCACCGCATCCGCGGCAAGCGCATTTCGATGATCTTTCAAGACCCGCAGACCAGCCTCAACCCCTTGATGACGATCGAAGACCAGCTGATCGAAACGATCCTTGCGCATGAAGATATCGGCACGCAGGCGGCGCGGGCGCGCGCGATTGCGCTGTTGGAGGAAATCGGCATCGAAAACGCCGCGGCCCGCATCGGCGCCTATCCGCACCAGTTTTCGGGCGGTATGCGGCAGCGGGTGGTGATCGCGCTGGCGCTCTGCACCAACCCCGAACTCATCATAGCCGATGAACCCACCACCGCGCTTGATGTGGCTGTGCAAAGTCAGGTGCTGGAGTTGTTGCGCCGCCTTGCCGATACCCGCGGCATCGGCTTTATCCTGATCACCCACGACATCGGCGTGATCGCCGAAATCACCGACCGTGTCACCGTGCTGCGCGGTGGGCGGGTGATGGAGGCGGGCGCCACCGCGCAGGTGCTGGGGGCGCCCACCCACCCCTACACCCGGGCGCTGATGGCGGCCGTGCCGCGGCTTGACCGCAAGCTGGAGCGGTTCTTGCTGCCTGCGGTCGAGGGTGACGCCCCCGATCTGCCCGAGGCGGTGGATGAGGCCGAATATGCCGCCAACTGGCTGCTATCGGGGCTGCGCCACGCCAGTTCCGGCCCTGCCTTGGAAATTGCCGGGCTGTCGGTGCGCTTCAAGGGCACCCGCACCAGCCTGTTCCACGCGCCCGAGCCCTTTGCCGCCCTTTCCGACATTGCGCTCAGCGTGAAGCCCGGCACCGTGCTCGGGGTGGTGGGCGAAAGCGGGTCGGGCAAATCGACGCTGGCGCGCGCCATCGTGGGCCTGGTGAACCCGGCGGCGGGCGCGATGCGCTTTGCCGGTGAGGGCCTGCCCTATGGCCGGGTGCGCGCCCGCAGCCACCCGGTGCGCCGCGCCATTCAGATGGTATTTCAAGACCCCTACTCCAGTCTGAATTCGCGCCATCGGATCGGCGAGATATTGGCCGAACCGCTCAAGCTCTACGGTATCGAGCGCGACCCGGCGCAGCGCCGCCGCCTTGCCGGCGCGATGCTGGCACTGGTGGGGCTTGCACCTGATGCGATCGACCGCTACCCGCACCAGTTTTCGGGCGGCCAGCGCCAACGCATCGCGGTGGCGCGCGCGCTTTTGGCGCGGCCCTCGTTTCTGATCTGCGACGAGCCGACCTCGGCGCTCGATGTTTCAATTCAGGCGCAGGTGCTGAACCTTCTGAAAGACCTGCAGGCGCGCTTTGGCCTGACCATCCTTTTCATCAGCCACAACCTTGCGGTGGTGCGGCAGATGGCCGACGATATCGTGGTGCTGAAAGCGGGCCGGATTGTCGAGGCGGGGCCATCGGAAGCGTTCTTCGCGGCCCCGCAACACCCCTATTCGGTCGAGCTTCTCAGCCTCACCCCGTCGCTGGCGCTGCTCGACGGCGCCGCCTGAACTCACCATGCGGCGCGGTAGATCGCCAGCGCATCAGCCTCGGTCACGGGGCGCGGGTTGTTGATCAAAAGCCGGGTCTGCTTCATCGCCTCGCGCGCAAGGCGCGGCAGCGCGTCGTTGGGCAGGCCCACATCACGCAGCCGGGCGGGCAGGCCGACGCGGGCGCTGAGCGCCGCAAGTTCTGCAATGAAAGCGGCGCAGCGGGCCTGACTGCCCTCGATGCCTGCCAGTTCGGGGAAGGCGTCGGCAGCAATCTCGGCATAGACCGCGCCCGCCACTGGCGCGTTGAAGGCCAGCACTTGCGGCAACACCAGCGCGTTTGAAAGCCCGTGCGGAATGTGAAAGATGCCGCCCAGAGGGTAGGCCAGCGCATGCACCGCCGCCACCGGCGCATTTGCAAACGCCTGCCCGGCCAGCATTGCCCCCAGCAGCATCGCGCCGCGCGCCGCACGGTTTTCGCCCTGCCGCACCGCGGTTTCGACATTTGCACCCAAAAGCCGCAGCGCCTCGCGCGCCAGCAGCCGCGAAACCGGGTTGGCGTTGGGGTTGACGCTCGCATAGGCCTCGATCGCGTGCACCATCGCGTCGATGCCGGTCGCGGCGGTGATGGCGGGGGGCAGGCCAAGCGTCAGGTCAGGGTCCAGCAGTGCCAGATCGGGCAGCAGGATCGGCGAGGAAACACCGCGCTTTTCCTCGGCTCCCACCGTGATGATCGCCACCGGCGTCACCTCGGATCCGGTGCCCGCCGTGGTCGGCACCAGCACCAGCGGCAACCGCGGCCCGCGTGCATTGCCCACGCCCCAGGCGGCCCCCAGATCTTCGCCCGACCCTAGCAGCAGCGCCGCCAGCTTGGCCACATCCATCGCCGAGCCGCCGCCAAACCCCACCACGCCGGTCGCACCCTGCCCTGCCGCCACCGCCGCCAGCAGCGTTTCCTGCGAGGGGTCGGCCTCGACCGCGTCAAACACCGCCACACCAACCCCCAGCGAAGCCAGCGTCGCATCGGCCAGCCCCAGCCGCATGATGCCGGGGTCGGTGATAAACAGCACGCGCGGCCCCAGCAGCGACCCCGCCAGCACGCCCAGATCAGCCGCGCCGCCGGGGCGCAAAAGCACCGATTTCGCGGTGTGAAAGGCAAAAGGGGTCATCCGCGCGCCTCCTCCAGCATCATCCGTGCCGCCTTTTCGGCGATCATCATCACCGGGGCAGCGGTGTTGCCCGAGGTGATCGCGGGCATCACCGAGGCATCGGCAATGCGCAGCCGCCCCACGGCGCGCATCCGCAGCCGCGGATCGACCACCGCGCCGTCATCGGCCCCCATCCGCGCGGTGCCGACCGGGTGAAAGATCGTGGTGCCAATGTCGCCCGCCGCCCGCACCAGTTCCGCTTCGGTCTGCGCCTGCGGACCGGGGCGAAATTCTTCGGGGTGAAAGCGCTGAAAGGCGGGCTGCGCGGCGATGTGGCGGGTCAGCCGGATCGAGGCAGCCGCCACCGCACGGTCGGCCTCGGTTGCAAGGTAGTTGGGCGCAATCGCCGGTGCTGTGCGGAAATCGGGGCTTTTGAGGTGCACCGAACCGCGCGATTCCGGGCGCAGGTTGCACACGCTTGCGGTCATCGCCGGGAACGGGTGCACCGGTTCACCGAACCGATCGAGGCTGACCGGTTGCAGGTGAAACTCCAGATCCGGCGTTGCCTTTTCGGGGCCGGAGCGGGTGAAGATGCCCGCCTGCGAAGGTGACATCGACATTGGCCCCGACCGGTTCAGCGCGTATTCCGCCGCGATCATCGCCTTGCCCCAAAGCGAATTTGCCAGCGTATTGAGCGTTTTGACGCCCTGCACCTTGAAGGCGAGGCGCAGTTGCAGATGGTCTTGCAGGTTCTCGCCCACGCCCGGCACCTCGACCTGCGGCGCGATGCCGCCTGCCACCAGCACATCACCGCGCCCGATGCCCGAAAGCTCGAGCAGATGCGGCGTGCCGATAGCGCCCGCCGCCAGCACCACCTCGCGCGTGGCCATAAAGGTCTTGGAGCCCCCCTCGTGGCGCACCACCACGCCGCGCGCCTCGCCGCCCTCGAGCACCAACCGCTCGGCCTGAGCCCCGGTCAGCACCTTCAGGTTTGCGCGTGCCATGGCCGGGCGCAGGAACGCCTTGGCGGTGGTCCAGCGGATACCGCGCCGCTGAGTGACCTCGAAATAGCCCGCACCCTCGTTGTCGCCCCGGTTGAAATCGTCGCTGCGCGGTATGCCCGCCTGCTCGGCGGCCGCCAGGAAAGCGTCGAGCACCTCCCAGCGCACCCGCGCCCGCTCGACCCGCCATTCACCGCCGGTGCCATGCAGGGCGCTGGCGCCCGCGTGGTAATCCTCTTGTGCCATGTAGAGCGGCAGCACGTCTTCCCAGCCCCAGCCCGCGCAGCCTGCCTGCCGCCAGCCATCAAAATCCGCCGCCTGCCCGCGCATGTAGATCATGCCGTTGATCGACGAACATCCCCCCAGCACCCGGCCGCGCGGATAGCCCAGACTGCGCCCGTTCAGCCCGGCCTCGGGCTCGGTCGTAAAGCACCAGTCGGTGCGCGGGTTGCCGATGCAATAAAGGTAGCCCACGGGGATGTGAATCCAGTGGTAATTGTCACGCCCGCCCGCCTCGAGCAGCAGCACCCGGCTGCGCGGGTCAGCACTCAGCCGGTTCGCCAGCACCGCCCCCGCCGACCCCGCACCGACGATGATGTAATCAAAGCTGTCCATGCTCGGCCTCCCTTTGCCCCGATTAGTGCCCGGATCGCCGCGCGTGGCAAGTGCGAGCGCGGGGGCCAGCCCCCGCACTCCCGGGGTATTTGCGCCAAGGCAATTGCCGCGTCTGGTGCTTGCATTTCGTGGGCCGAGGCATAACTGTTGCACAAGGGCCGCGCCGCCCGCACGGAAACCGGAAATGATCCGCTACACGCTCAGATGCGACAACGAACACGGCTTTGAAAGCTGGTTCCCCTCGGCCGAGGGGTTTGAGCGGTTGCGCGCAGGTGGGCGGCTGGTCTGCGCCGTCTGTGGCTCGACGCAGGTCGCGAAATCGCTGATGGCGCCCGCGGTGCAACCTGCGCGTTCGGTGCCAAAGAAGCCCGCCGAAGGTCCGCTCGGCGCACCCGCAAGCGAGGTCGAAGCGGCCATTGCATCGCTGCGCCAGCACATCGAGGCCAATTCCGATTACGTCGGCCTCAACTTCGCCACCGAGGCGCGCGCGATGCACGAGGGCACCCTGCCCGAGCGCGCGATCTACGGCGAAGCGCGGTTCGACGAGGCGCGCGCGCTGCTGGCAGAGGGCGTGCCAGTGGCCCCGCTGCCTTTCCTGCCCCGCCGCAAGGTCAACTGAGCCTTGCCTGCGCGCCGACAATCGGCAAACTTGGGCATATCAAACCCTTGGGAGGGCATATGAGCATTCTGATCACCGGCGCCAACCGCGGTATCGGCGCGGCGCTGCTGGCACATTACCGGGCCGAAGGGCATCCGGTCTTTGGTACCGCGCGCAAACCCGGCACCGGGCTGGAGCGGCTGGACGTGACCGACCCCGAAAGCCATGCGCGGCTGGCGCGGCGGTTGGCAGGCAAGCCGCTGTCGCTGCTGGTCTGCAACGCTGGGGTCTACCCTGACAAGGGGCAAACCCTCGATGGCGGCTACCCCGCGGCGCTCTGGGCGGCGGGGCTTGCCACCAACGTGACCGGGGTGTTTCTGACGATTCAAAGCCTGCTTCCCAACCTGCGCGCCGGGCGCGGGAAGATTGCGATCATTTCCTCGCAGATGGCCTCGCAGGCGCGCGCGCCGGGCGGGTCGTACATCTACCGCGCCTCGAAGGCGGCAGCGCTGAACCTTGGCCGCAACCTTGCCGTGGACCTTGCGCCCGAAGGTATCGCGGTAGGCATCTACCACCTTGGCTGGGTGCAAACCGACATGGGCGGCAAGGGCGCCCAGATCACCCCCGAGGCCTCGGCTGCGGGCCTTGCGACGCGCTTTGCAGCCCTTTCGCCTGCCACGACCGGATGCTTTGAAGGTTGGGATGGTGAGGCAATCCCGTTCTGATCGCTTCTTTCGTGCGCAAATACCCTGCGGGCTGCGGGGGGCTGGCCCCCCGCCTTTGCCGCCGCCCAACCCCCTTGCCCCCGGCCCCGCAGGCGCATAAGACACGCGCAAATTGGGCAGGCGGTTTCAGGGGGTATCCATGCCGCTTCTGGTAATGAAATTCGGCGGCACCTCGGTGGCCGACCTCGCGCGCATCAAGAACGCGGCGGGCAAGGTCAAACGCGAGGTGGAGCGCGGTTACGATGTAATCGTCATCGTCTCGGCCATGTCGGGCAAGACCAACGAACTGGTCGGCTGGGTCGAACAGACCTCGCCGCTGTTTGATGCGCGCGAATATGATGCCGTCGTCGCCTCGGGCGAAAACGTCACCGCCGGGCTGATGGCGCTGACCTTGCAGGAAATGGACGTGCCGGCGCGTAGCTGGCAGGGCTGGCAGGTGCCGATCAACACCACCTCGGCCCACTCGGCCGCCCGGTTTGTTTCAATCCCGCGTGCCAACATCGACGCCAAGTTTGCCGAGGGCATGAAGGTGGCGGTGGTCGCGGGGTTTCAGGGGCTTTCGCACGAAGGCCGCATTACCACCCTTGGCCGTGGCGGGTCTGATACCACCGCCGTGGCCTTCGCCGCCGCCTTCGGCGCCGAGCGCTGTGACATCTACACCGACGTTGATGGCGTTTATACCACCGACCCGCGGATCACCTCAAAAGCGCGCAAGCTTGATCGTATCGCTTATGAGGAAATGCTCGAACTGGCATCGCTTGGCGCCAAGGTGCTGCAAACCAGGTCTGTGGAACTGGCGATGCGCTACAAGGTGCGGCTGCGGGTGCTGTCGTCCTTTGAAGACACCGATGAACACTCCGGCACACTTGTTTGCGACGAGGATGAAATCATGGAATCGAAAGTTGTCTCGGGCGTCGCCTATTCGCGCGACGAAGCCAAAATGACCCTGCTCAGCGTCGAAGACCGACCCGGCATCGCCGCCGCCATCTTTGGCCCCTTGGCCGATGCGGGCGTCAACGTTGACATGATCGTGCAGAACATCTCGGAAAAGACCGAGGGCGGCAAATCGGTCGCCGTCACCGACATGACCTTTTCCTGCCCGGTCAATCAGGTGCTGCGCGCCCGCAAGGCGATGGAGGATGCCCGCGCCGCCGGCATCATCCGCTATGCGGACCTGATAGAAGATACCGAAGTGGCCAAGGTTTCGGTGGTGGGCATTGGCATGCGCAGCCACGCCGGGGTGGCAGCGGCCATGTTCAAGGCGCTGGCGGCGGAAAACGTCAACATCAAGGTCATCGCCACCTCGGAAATCAAGATCTCGGTGCTGATCGACCGCAAATACATGGAACTTGCGGTGCAGGCTCTCCATGATACCTTCGGGCTGGATAAGGTGGCCTGAAGCGGCCATTCGGCGCGCGCAGCAAACCCGCCCGCGCCTGCAAGCTTGGGGCTGTGATGTCGTCTTTCAACGATCCGGAAGACGTTGCGCGATATGCCGAAGGCCCGGTCCGCATGGTTCCGGGCTTTCTTGATTTGCAGCGCATGGCGGCGCTGTTGTTGGCCGAGCGGGTGCCGTCAGATGGCACGGTGCTGGTCTTGGGTGCAGGCGGCGGCCTGGAACTGAAGGCCTTTGCGGGTTGGTATCCCGGCTGGCGATTTGTCGGTGTCGATCCATCGGCCAAAATGCTGGACCTTGCCACCCGCACCCTTGGGCCCGATGCCGGGCGAGCGCTGCTTCATCAGGGCTATATCGAAACCGCCCCGGCAGGCCCGTTTGACGGCGCGACCTGCCTGCTGACGTTGCATTTCGTGCCCCTCGAAGAACGCCTGCGCACGCTTGGCGAATTGCGGCTGCGGCTGAAGCCCGGCGCGCCGCTTGTGGTAGCCCACCACAGCTACGCCCAGACCGAGCCGGAAAAGACGATCTGGCTAAGCCGCTTTGCAGCCTTCGCGGCCGCAAACGGCATCGCGCCGGAACTCGCCCAAAATGCCGCTGGGGCGATCAGCGCTCAATTGCCTGCGGTGTCGCCTGCTGATGATGAAGAATTGCTGCGCCGCGCCGGGTTCATCGGAATTGATCTTTTCTACGCGGCCTTCAGCTTTCGTGGCTGGCTGGCCACCGCCCCCTGAAGGCGGCGTTTCGGCTTCGCCTCAACTGTGCAATTAGCTGATTTCTTGTGACAACCCCGGTCATCGGCGGGCTTTCGTGCAATGCCGGGGCTTTCCCCACTCCCCTTTCCGTTCGGTGGTGCTTATAGATGAGACAAGCCTTTTGCGCCGCATTGGAGGGGCACGATGCCCGAACGCACGGAAAGCGACAGCCGCAAGTTGCTGCGGCGCCTGCGCGACACGCTCGCCACCCCCGCCAAGGGGCAGGAACGGCTTGACCGCATCACCCATCTGATCGCGCATTCGATGGGCACGCAGGTGTGTTCGATCTACCTGTTCCGCGACCCCGAAACGCTGGAGCTTTGCGCCACCGAAGGCCTGAAAGCCGCCTCGGTGCACCAGACGCGGCTGAGGCTGGGTGAGGGTCTCGTGGGCCGCATTGCGCGTTTCGGGCAGCCGATCAACACCGGCAATGCCCCCGCCGAGCGTGGCTTTCGCTACATGGCCGAGACCGGCGAAGAGCTGTATTCAAGCTTCCTTGGCGTGCCGATCCAGCGCGTCGGCGAAAAGCTGGGCGTGCTGGTGGTGCAGTCACGCGAAGCGCGGCAGTTTTCGGATGATGAGGTCTACGGGCTTGAAGTCGTTGCCATGGTGCTGGCCGAAATGGCCGAGCTTGGCGCCTTTCTGGGCGATGGCGAGGCGATGGCACGGGTGCACACCCGCCCGGTGCTGTTCCGGGGTGCCACCGGGCAGGAAGGGTCGGCCGAGGGCCGCGTCTGGCTGCACGAACCGCGCGTGGTGGTCACCAACCCTGTGGGCGACGACCCCGAAAAGGAAAGCGCACGGCTGGCGGTCGCGGTGGCCGAGTTGCGCGAGTCGGTTGACCGGATGCTTTCGAACGCCCTCAGCACCGACGCCGACCATCTGGAAGTGCTCGAAACCTACCGCATGTTTGCCAATTCGCGCGGCTGGATGCGGCGCATGGAGGAAGATATCGCACGCGGCCTTTCGGCTGAGGCGGCAGTTGAAAAGGAACAGTCCTCTGCCCGCGCCCGGCTGGAACAAGCCTCCGACCCCTACCTGCGCGACCGCCTCTATGACCTCGACGACCTTTCCAACCGCCTGCTGCGCATTCTGACCGGGCAAGGCAGCGATACCGGCGCCGAAATGCCCGACAACCCGGTGCTGGTGGCGCGCAACATCGGCCCGGCGGAACTATTGGATTATGGCCGCCGCCTGCGCGGGGTGGTGCTCGAGGAGGGTTCGGTGGGCAGTCACGCCGCCATCGTGGCCCGCGCACTCGCAATTCCGCTGGTCATCCATGCCGCGCGCATCACCACCGAGGCGCTCAACGGCGACCCGATTCTGGTAGATGGCGATCAGGGGCTGGTGCACCTGCGCCCCGAAGAAACCGTCGCCCACGCCTTCCGCGACAAGATCGCCATGCAGGCCGAGGCGCAAAGCCGCTACGCAAGTTTGCGCGATCTGCCAGCCGCAGGCACCTGCGGCACCCATATCGCGTTGCACATGAACGCCGGGTTGATGGCCGATCTGCCCTCGCTGATCGGGTCGGGCGCAGATGGCGTCGGCCTTTTTCGCACCGAACTGCAGTTTCTCATCCGCAGTCAGGTGCCGCGCCGGGGCGAACTTGCAGCTATCTATGCCCGCGTCATGGATGCGGCAGCAGGCAAGCGGGTGGTGTTTCGCACCCTCGACATCGGCTCCGACAAGGTCTTGCCCTTCATGAAGCCGCAAGACGAGCCAAACCCGGCGATGGGTTGGCGCGCAATCCGGCTGGGGCTCGACAAACCCGGCATCCTGCGCATGCAGTTGCAGGCGATGATCCGTGCCAGCCATGGCCGCCCGCTGACGGTGATGTTCCCCTTCATTGCGAACCGGGGCGAGTTTCTGACCGCCCGCAAGATTCTGGTCGATGAGGTCGCGCGCGAAGCCGCAGCAGGCCGCACCGTGCCCGCCTCGGTCGAAATCGGCGCGATGCTTGAAACCCCCAGCCTTGCCTATGCGCCGCAGGAATTTTTTGACGAGGTTGATTTCATCTCGATCGGCGGCAACGACCTCAAGCAATTCTTCTTCGCCGCCGACCGTGAAAACGAACGCGTGCGGCGGCGCTACGACACGCTCGACACGGCGTTTCTCGGGCTGCTGGAACAGATCATTGACCGCTGCGCGCGTTCGGACACGCCGCTAAGCTTTTGCGGCGAAGATGCGGGCCGCCCGATCGAGGCTGTCACCTTCGCCGCCCTCGGGCTGCGCACGCTTTCCATGCGCCCCGCCTCGATCGGCCCGGTCAAACACCTGATCCGCCGGGTCAACCTGCTCGATCTGAAAGACGTGATCGATGAGGCCCGGGCGCGCGGCGCCGAAAGCGTGCGCGCGGCGGTGACGGGTTGGCTGGCACGGCAATAGTGCCTCGGGGCACGGCAGGCCAAACACGGCCATCAGCAAAAAAAACGACCAGCCCTGCGCCGAGGGCTGGCCGAAACAACAAGCTCTGTGGCCTCAGTTCGGGCTGGCTTCAAACGCTGGCGGGGTGCCGGCTGCGGCACGACCGCTTTCCACGGCCTCGGCGGCGGCCACGATCGCAGCGGCCTGCGCCGGGTCGTTCGAGGCGGCAGCGACCGCGCGCAGCGCCGCACCAACATCAGCCAACGAAACCTGCCCACCCTGCGCCAAACCATAAAGAAGCGAGGCAAGAAGCGCGATCTGGTCACTATAGGCCCGGCCCGTCAGGCCACTGACAGCAATCTGCACAATCGCCGCCTGTGCTGCCGTAGCGCAGATTCCCTCCGTGCAACCGAAATTTACCGCGGCGGTATCAAAAACCGGTGTCTGAGCATAGGCCGGTGCCGCGGTTCCAAGCGCAAGCGCCGCGAGCAGAGCAATTCTGGAAAATTTCATCGTTTACCTCAAATCGAACCGTTATGCGGAACACTGCGGCAATATATGCTGAACCTTGCCACTGACACAATTGAAACTTGCGCATCGGCGCCCCAGCAGGCATGTGTCGGCTCAAACGCGCCAGTTGCAGTGTCGGTGCGTGTGATGAGTTCACTTTTTTCATGTGGATAAAGGCGACAATGACTCCACAATCAGGCGCACTTCTGGCAGCATTGGGCAGCTTGGCCCTTGCTGTTGCAGCAATGCCGCAGTTTCGCACAGAATATGCGGCTGTCCTGTTCTCGCGCCTGCCAGAAAGCCAACAGCTTTCGGAACTGGCCCAAGGTGGCGTTTCGCTTCCCGCCTCGGTTCGGGCAGAGCGAATCGTTTTGCGCGCCTGCGAGGATGTGCTGCGCAGCCCGCAAGCGATGTTCCAGCCGCAAGAAACGCGCGCCGCGCTCACCGTCAGCTGCCATGATCTTGCCACGGCCGCGCTGCGGCGCGCTCCGGTTTCGTCATGGGCGCATCTTGCCTTGGCGGCTAGCGTCGCCACCGATGCCGAATTCGCGCAGGCCGTGGTTCTGTCGCAGGCGACCGGCGGCCATGAAGGGGAACTCGCGCAGCGCCGGTTCGCGCTCGCTGCCGACCGTATTGCCACCGCCGGGCCCGAGCTTGGCAATGCTTTCGCCGCCGACATCGTCGTGCTGGCACAAACCGGTGTCGGCACCGCCCAGTTGGCGCGACGCTATACCGCCTACCCCGAACTGCGCGAAGTCATCACCGCGGCAATCGAGCGCGCGCCCGAGCAGGCACAGCGCGCCTTTATCGCTGCCGTGCGCCGCAGCGGCAGTTAACGCCATGAATACCCCTGCCCTGCCCCCCTTCCTCACCGCGACCGGCGCCACTCTCGCGGCAACCGAACAGCAATCCGCGCCGCAGTTGCGCCCGGTGTCGGCGGGCGCAGACCCCGCGAAAGCGACCGGTTCCGACCGCCGCCGCCGCCGCATCAACACCGTGCTTGCCGTTGGGCTGGTGGCGCTCGTGCTGCTCGCGCCGCTGCCGGTCGGGTCGAACCGGGGCGCGGCATGGATGCTCTGGGCAATGGTCCTGGGCCTCGGCGCGGCGCTCTACTTCGGGGCTATCGCAATGCTGCCGGTCATGCGCAGCTTCCGCGCGGCGGCGGTGCGGCCATGGCTCTGGCTCGTCGCTGCGGCGCTGCTGTTTGCGCTCGTGCAAACGCTGCCCGTCGCCCGCCTGCTGCCGGGCTGGCTGAGCGCGCTTCCCGCAACCGGCGCGCCCAGGCCCGCCAGCCTCAGCCTTGCCCCCGGTGCCAGCTACCTTGCGGCGCTGCGCGGAGCGACCATGCTGGTGTTCTTCGTGCTGATGCTCGAAGCGTCGGCGCGGCTTGGCCGGGCGCTTGCCATCGGCTGGGCGCTGTTTTTCGGCGTCGCCTTCTATGCGTTCTGGGGCCTGATGTCGCTTCGCTTTTTCGGCAACAGCTTCTTTTGGGGCGAAAAGCTGAACTACCTTACCGCCGCAACCGGCCCGTTCATCAACCGCAACTCGTTTGCGACGTTCCTGGGCATGGGCGCCGTGCTGGGGCTTGCGCTCATACTCGAGCGCGCCCGCCTGCCGCGTATGCGCCACCCGGCGGGCAACCGGCTGACCAGCGCCGAAAACCTGACGTCGATGTTGCTTTGGGTGCTTTGGCTGATTGTCATTCTGGCGCTTCTGGCAACCGAATCGCGGATGGGTTTTGCCGCCACCATGCTCGGCCTGGTGCTGGTCTGGGTCGCGCTGCCGCGCGGGTCTTCGGCGGGCAAAAACGGCACGGCGCTGCGCTGGCTTGGCGGCCTTGCGGCGCTGGCGGGGTTCGGGGCCGTGCTGCTGGTGCAAGGCAGCGGGGTGGTTGAACGGTCGCTGCTGATCGAGGCCAACTCCGCTTCGCGGCTCGACCTTTACGCGCAGGTGCTCGAGATGATCGCGGCGCGTCCGCTTACCGGTTACGGACTCGACGCCTTTCAGCCAGCCTACGAGCTTTTTCATCACGCGCCGGTTTCCGCCGCCGTGATCTGGGACAAGACCCATTCAACCTATCTGGCGCTCTGGGTCGAATTGGGCGTGGTGTTCGGCACCCTGCCGATGGTCGCCGCGGCGGGCCTTGCAACCCGGCTCGTCACTGTGCTTCGGCGCAGGCGCCATGACGTGGCGCTGGTGCTTGCGGCATTGGCGGCGCTGCTGGTATCGGGCGTGCACTCGCTGGTCGACTTCAGCCTTGAGATGCAGGCCAACCAGTTTTTGTTGCTCGCAATTCTTGCGCTTGGCGTGGCGCGCCGCACCATTCCCGCAGTTTCGACCGAGGCCACTGCGGACACCGCGCAATGAGAGCGTTGCTGCGCAGGCTTGTCGCGCGTCGCGGGCCGCAGGCCCTGGCCGCCAAACCCGCCGTCGCTGGCATGATGCTCGATCCGCCGCTTCCCACGATCTATGCGGTGGGCGATGTGCACGGGCGCCTCGACCTCTTTCGCGCCATGGAAGCGCAAATTGCCGCCGATGCCGCGCCCGGCGCCAAGCTGATCGTGCTGCTCGGCGACATTATCGACCGCGGCCCCGACAGTGCGGGCATGATCGACCATCTGCTGGCGCCCGCCCCCGCAGGCACCACCCGGCTTTGCCTGCTTGGCAACCACGAAGACATGGCCTTGCAGTTTCTGCGCGACCCCGACCCGCGGGCCGACTGGCTTGTGCATGGCGGCGCCGAAATGCTCGCTTCCTACGGTATCGCGCGCGATATCGCGGCCCTGCACGCCCTTTCGCGCAGGGCGCTGGCTATGCGCATTGCGGCGCACATCCCGCAAGACCACCTCGATTTTCTTGCCGCCCTGCCGCTCTATCTTCACGCCGGGCCGCATTACCTGTGCCACGCCGGGGTTGACCCCGCGCAGCCGCTTGACCAGCAAAACCGCCGCACGCTGCTATGGTCGCGGCGGTTCGCCGATCCCGAATCGCCGCCGCCGCGCGGCCTCGCGCCGGGCGGGCTGGTGGTGCAGGGTCACATGCCGATCGAGGCCCCCGCCCTCCGCGACTGGCGCATCAACGTTGACACCGGCGCCTACATGACCGGGCGGCTCAGCGCGGTGCGGCTTGTGCAAGGGCTGGCGCCGGTGTTCCTTTCAGAGGGCGGCTGAGGTGCGCTCGACCGCGCGCACGCAGAAAAGAGTCTGGAAATGGCACCCGGTCGCTGCTAGGGCTGCCAATAGTGCCCGGCCCCTTTGCGGTGCACCGACCCATTGAAGAAAGCGTAGTTGAGCAGACATGACACCGCAAAATCAGGAACTCGAACAGGAAATCGACGTCAAGGCCATCGTCGCGCTGTTGCGGCGCCAGGCCTGGCTGATCGGGTTGAGCGCCTTGCTGGTGCTGGCAATCGCCGCCGCATATCTGGTCACCGCGCGGCCGATCTATACCGCGACAGCGCTGGTTCTGGTCGATCCCAACAGCAAGTCACTGGTCTATTCCGACAGCGCCAACATCTCGGGTGCCAGCGAGAATGCGCGCGTTGACAGCGAGGTAGAAATCCTGCGCACGCCCAGTGTCGCGCTGGCGGTGGTGCGCGATGAGAACCTCATCGCCGACCCCGAATTCGGGCCCAGCCTCAGCCTTGGCGACAAGGTCAGGCAGGCGCTTGGCTTTGTGCCCCGGCAAGACGCCGATGGCGATACGCTGGTCAAATCGGTGCTGGTAGGCTTCATGAATTCGGTCGAGGTTCGCCGCCGTGGCATCACCTATCTGATCGGTGTCTCGGTACGCTCCGAAAGCCCCGACCGAGCCGCGAAACTGGCCAACGCGCTGACCCAAGCCTATATTGCCGCACAGGTCGAAAGCAAGATCTCCGCGTCGCTTACCGCCCGCGACAAGCTGCAAGGGCAAATCGCCGCCGCGCAATCGACACTGTCGCAAAGCGAAGGCGCCATCGACGGATTCATCGACAAGAACCTTGCCCGGATCGAGGCCGAAAGCGGGCGCGCCGACATCGAGGCGCTGCGGGTTGCCCTGACCAACGCCGACAGCAAGCGCCTTGCCGCCGAAGTGCGCGTGCAGGAGCTTCGCAGCCAGTTTCAGGCGCGCGACTGGGCTTCATTGACCGCTGGTCTGGGCGACACCGCGCTGGCATCGCTGCAAACCCAGCGTGAAACGTTGCAGCGCCAGCTTGCCGGGGTGCCGATCGGCTCGGCCGACGATGTCAACCTGCGCGCGGCGCTGGAACAGCTTGATGCCCGCCAGCAAGAGCGGGTTGCGTCGGTCATCGCCAATGTCGAAGGCGAGGCGGGCGCGCTGGCGCAATCCACGCAGGATTTGCGCGGCCAGATCCGTGAAACGCTGCTCAGCGGCACCATCCCCTCGCAGATTCTGACCGAACTTTACGGGCTTCAGCAAGAGGCCACGATCGCGCGCAATCAATACAACCTGCTGTTGTCGCGCATGCGTGAGCTTGAAATTCAGGCGGCGGTGCAGATCGCCGACAGCCGGGTGGTTTCGCCCGCGTTGCCGCCCAATGCGCCAAGCTACCCCAACAAGCGCATGGTGCTGGCGCTGGCGCTTGTTGCCGGGTTGGGGCTGGGTATCGGACTGGCGTTCCTCAACGAATATTACATCGGCGGCATCACCACCGAAAACCAGCTGCGCGATGTGTTGCATGCGCGCGTAGCCACCGCGATTCCGCTGATTCCGCTGAAACCGGAAACCCAGCGCAGCATCGCCGATGCGGTCGTCACCGACCCGCTTTCGCCCTATTCCGAATCGATCCGAAGATTGCGCGCCACCATTGATCTGTCGGCCAGAGCCGAGCGCGTGGCGGGCGCCGAGGGTGAGGCAAAAGAGGGGCGGGTCATCGTGGTGACCTCGTCGATCCCCGCCGAGGGAAAAAGTACCACCGCATTGGCTCTGGCGCGGGCCTTTGCGCAGGCCAACCGACGGGTGCTGCTGATCGACGCCGACCTGCGCAAGCCAACCCTGCACAAACTGCTCGGTTTCCAGTCGGCACATGGCCTCGCCGACTGGCTGCAAGACCCGTCCGACGAAGCGCTTGGCCAGGAACTGATCGTGAAGGATTCGATTAGCACCGTGTCGCTGGCGCTTGGTGCGGGGCGCGCGCATGCCGAAACCGACCAGTTGCTTGGCGGCGGAGCCTTCGCCACGCTGATGCAGATGGCGCGCGGCGCCTTCGACATCACCATCATCGACACGCCGCCGCTGTTGCCGGTGGTCGATGCCCGCTATCTTGTTGGCTACGGCGATACGCTGGTAATGGTGGTCCGCTTCGGCGTCACCGGGCAAAGCGACGTGCGCAGCGCGATGGCCATTCTCAACGATTCCAAGAACCCCGGCACCGAGGTGATCGCGGCGCTGAACCACCAGCCTGGCAGCGCCAAATCCTATCGCTATTCCGGATACTACACCGATTACACCGACGACACCGCCTGACCAGACCAAAGTCAGGCCGCGCAAGCGAAGAGGGTGAAAAACGGCTAGAGCGTTAACATAAACGCGTATTTTCAATGCGTTAGAAACATGCCCCAGTGGGCGTCAGGCATTGAACAGAAAATGCAGCACGTCGCCATCCTGCACCACATAGGTCTTGCCCTCGATCCGGAACCGCCCCGCTTCCTTCGCGCCCGCTTCGCCGTTGCCTGCTATATAGTCGTCATAGGCGATCGTTTCAGCCCGGATGAAACCGCGTTCAAAATCGCCGTGGATCACCCCGGCTGCCTGCGGCGCGGGTGTGCCCTTGGAAATCGTCCAGGCGCGGGCTTCCTTGGGGCCGACGGTGAAATAGGTTTGCAGGCCCAGCAGGTCGTGCCCGGCCCTGATCAGCCGGTCGAGCCCGGCCTCGTGCAGCCCCATCGCTTCGAGAAACTCGGTCGCCTCAGCGGAGGGTAGCTGCGCGATCTCTTCCTCGATCCGGGCCGAGATCACCACCGAAGCCGCCCCTTCCCGCGCTGCCATTTCGGCCACCCGGTCCGAGAACGCGTTGCCAGACGCGGCCGCGGACTCGTCGACGTTGCAGACATACAGCACCGGCTTCGCGGTCAGCAGTTGCAGCAGGCTCCAGGCGCGGCGGTCCTCGTCGGCCACCTTGACTGTGCGCGCCGGGCGCCCCGCCTCGAGCGCCACCATCGCGGCCTTCAGCAGCCGCTCCTGATCGGCCGCTTCCTTGTCGCCGCCCTTGATCTTGCGCTGCAACCCTGCCAGCCGCCGCTCGATCGATTCCATGTCGGCAATCATCAGCTCGGTTTCGATCGTCTCGGCATCGGCCACCGGGTCGATCCGGCCCTCGACATGGGTCACATCGGCATCTTCATAGCAGCGCAGAACGTGCGCCACCGCATCGACCTCGCGGATCGTCGCCAGAAACTGGTTGCCCAGCCCCTCGCCTTTGGAGGCACCTTTCACGAGGCCCGCGATGTCGACAAACGTCATCCGGGTCGGAATGATCTGCTTTGATCCCGCAATTTCCGCCAGCTTTTCAAGCCGCGGGTCCGGCACTGCTACCTCACCCACGTTCGGCTCGATCGTGCAAAAGGGAAAGTTTGCGGCCTGCGCCGCGGCGGTGCGGGTCAGCGCATTGAAAAGCGTCGATTTGCCAACGTTCGGCAGCCCGACGATACCCATCTTGAAACCCATGCGCGCGAACTCCCCTGAACGGTTCGGCGCTACATAGGCGGGGGGGCGCCGCAAGGCAAGGCAAGGCTTTGCCTGGCCCGTGCGGCGTGGCATGCTGGGTGCAGAAGGGACCAACTCATGCCGTTCATGCCGTATATCCACTTTGAGGGAACCTGCGCCGAAGCGATGACGTTTTACGCCAACCTGTTCGGCGCCACCGACCTGCAAATGATGCGCTACAACGAAGCGCCGGGCGGGCAGGCGCTGCCTTCGGACCGCATCATGCACGCGCAGTTTTCGGCCCAGGGCGGGGTGCTGATGGCCTCGGACTTTCCGCCCGGTTCGGGCGACGCGCAGGCGGGCATGAGCGTGATGACCACCCCCGCCACGTTTGACGAGGGCCGCCGCATCCACGACGCGCTGGCAAAAGACGGTGCCGAGATCGTGCCCTTTGGCCCCAGCTTCTTTTCGCCCGGTTTTGGCATGGTCAAAGACCGGTTTGGCACGCATTGGATTATCGGCGTGGCCGCGCCCGCCTGAGGCATTGATTTTCTCCGCCCCATATCGCAAACCCGGCGGGCAACAGCCAGACGGGGCCCGACATGACCAGAATCGACGCCACCTTCGCCCGCCTCCGCGGCCAGAACCGCAAGGCTTTCGTGGCCTATATCATGGCGGGCGACCCTGATGTGGCGGGCTCGCTGGCGGTGATGCGGGGGATGCCTGCGGCGGGGGTGGATATCATCGAACTGGGAATGCCCTTTACCGACCCGATGGCCGACGGCCCGACGATTCAGGCGGCGGGTCAGCGGTCGCTCGCGGGCGGGCACAAGATGGACATGACCTTGCAGATGGTGCGCGACTTTCGCGCGGACGACGCCGAAACCCCGATCGTGCTGATGGGCTATTACAACCCGATCTACGCGCGCGGCGTGCCCCGGTTTTTGGAGCAGGCCGCCGCCGCCGGCGTCGATGGCCTGATCGTGGTCGATCTGCCGCCCGAAGAAGACGCCGAACTGTGCCTGCCCGCGCAGGAAGCGGGCCTCAACTTCATCCGGCTCGCCACCCCCACCACCGATGCGAAACGGCTGCCGAAGGTGCTGCAAAATACCTCGGGGTTCGTCTATTACGTCTCGGTCACCGGCATCACCGGGGCCGCCGCCGCGCAGGCAGCCGATGTGGGGCCGGAGGTGGCGCGGATCAAGGCCTCGACCGATCTGCCGGTAATCGTTGGCTTCGGGATCACCACCCCCGAGGCGGCACAGACGATCGCCGGGGTGGCCGATGGCTGCGTCGTCGGCTCGGCCATTGTCAAACTGATTGGCGAAGGCAGGAGCCCGGCTGAAGTGCTGGCGGTGATCAAGCGGCTGGCGGCGGGCGCGCACCGGGCCTGAGGTCGGGATAACACGCGTTTTAGACAGATTAACACATTGAATATGCACGAGATACACCATCGGCGTTAACCACTTCTTAACCGCCGCGCGAAACCCGGTGTGCCGTATCTGGCGCTTCTTCTTTTTTCAAAAACCCCCGGGCGGGGCGAGGCCGCATGGCCTGTGGGGGCAGCGCCCGCCTTTCGACACCCGCGCAGGCTTGCGCCTTCAGCCCAGCGTCACATCCAGCACCATCATCAGCACGAGGCCAAAGATCAGCCCGGCGGTCGAGCGGTTCTGGTGGCCGTTGCGGTGCGTTTCGGGCAGAATCTCGTGGCTGATGATATAGAGCATCGCCCCGGCCGCGAAGGTCAGGCCCCAAGGCAGAAGTGCGCCGGAAACCGAAACCGCCGCCGCGCCGATCAGCGCCCCCACCGGCTCGACCAGCCCGGTCGCCAGCGTCACGACAAAGGCGCGTTTGCGCGAATAGCCTTGGCCGATCAGCGCCACCGCCACCGCCAGCCCCTCGGGAATGTCCTGTAGCGAAATGCCGGTCATCACCGACAGGCCGTTGGCCATTTCGCCCGCACCGAAGGCGACGCCGATCGACAGGCCTTCGGGGAAGTTGTGGATGGTGATCGCCAACACAAAGAGCCAGATCCGTGCCAGCGCCTTGGGGTCGGCGCCCTCGCGCCCGGTGGCAAAGTGTTCGTGCGGCAGTGTGGCGTTCAACCACGCCACGAATGCAGCCCCAAGGCTGATCCCCGCCGCAGCGATCAACGCGGCCAGCACCAGCGAACCGTGCAGCAGTTCGGCCGCCGCGATTCCCGGCAGGATCAGCGAAAAATATGAGGCTGAAAGCATCACCCCGGCCGCAAACCCGAGCATGGTGTCGCCCGTGCGTTGCGACATCGAGCGGCCGATCAGCGCCGGTATCGCCCCTGCCGTGGTGGCGACCGCCGCGACCATGCCGCCTGCGAAACCTAAAAGGACGGGATCCAAAAAACGCTCCTCATTTCTTAGTTCACAAGGCGACACTTTATTCATAAGGCACCAAGAAACCGGCCAAGGCAAGAGGTCGCAAGGCCATTGCATAGGCGCTGCTGAATTGGTAATTGAAACTTACCAATTCAGCAGAAAGGGCGCGCCATGCCGATCATCACCTGCATCGAAGACCTCAAGCGCCTGCACAAGCGCCGCGCACCGAGGATGTTCTACGATTACTGCGAAAGCGGCAGCTACACCGAGCAGACCTTCCGCGAAAACACCTCGGATTTCGCGCAGATCCGGCTTCGGCAAAAGGTGGCGGTCGATATGTCGAACCGCAGCCTTGCGGGCAGCATGATCGGCCAGCCGGTGACAATGCCGGTGGCGCTGGCCCCGGTCGGCTTCACCGGCATGCAAAGCGCGGACGGCGAGATCAAGGCGGCGCGGGCAGCTGAAGCCTTTGGCGTGCCCTTCACGCTTTCGACGATGTCGATCAACTCGGTCGAACAGGTGGCGGCGGCAACGCAAAAGCCGTTCTGGTTTCAGCTTTACGTGATGCGCGACGAAGATTTCGTCGATGGCATGATCGAGCGCGCCAAGACGGCGGGATGTTCGGCGCTGGTGCTGACGCTCGATCTGCAAATCCTCGGCCAGCGGCACAAGGATTTGAAGAACGGGCTTTCGGCACCACCCAAGCTGACGCTTTCCACCATGCTGAACCTTGCCACCAAGCTGCGGTGGGGGCTGGGTATGCTTGGCGCGCAAAGCCGCACCTTTGGCAATATCGTGGGCCATGCCAAGGGCGTGGAAAACATGGGGTCATTGAACGCCTGGACCAGCGAGCAGTTCGACCCGCGGCTCGATTGGTCAAAGATTGCCCGCATCCGCGACCAGTGGGGCGGCAAGATCATCCTGAAAGGCATTCTCGATGCCGACGACGCCCGCATCGCCGCCGATTTCGGGGCTGACGCGATTGTGGTTTCCAACCATGGCGGGCGCCAGCTTGACGGCGCGCTGAGCGCCATTCGCAAGCTGCCCGAGATTGTGGCGGCGGTGGGCGACCGGATCGAGGTGCATATGGATAGCGGCATCCGATCGGGGCAGGACGTGCTCAAGGCATTGGCGCTGGGGGCCAAAGGCACCTATATCGGGCGCGCCTATTCCTATGGCCTCGGCGCGATGGGGCAGGCGGGCGTTACCAAGGCGCTAGAGGTGATCCGCAACGAGCTTGACGTATCATTGGCGCTTTGCGGCGAGCGCGACGTGGCAGCGCTGCGACGCGAAAACCTGCTGGTGCCGAAGGGGTTTTTCGAAATCTACGAGTAGCGCTCAGTTTTTCGGTGCCAAAAGCCGCAGCGCGGCGCGGATTAGGCGGGGGGTGTCGATCGCTTCGGGGTTGGCCGAGGCTTCGGCCACGGCGGCGGCGGCATCGGTGGGCGAATAGCCAAGGTTGGCCAGCGCCGACATTGCCTCGACAGTGGCCGAGGGCGGCGGTGCGGCGGTGGATTTGCGCGGGCCGGGGGTGGCCTCGATCACCTCATCGGCTGCGGCCAGATCGACGCTGAGCGCGCCGCCCATCGACATAGGGCATCGGGGCCGAGCGTGCCGAGAATGGCAAGCGCCGCCTTGGCACCGACGCCTTGCACCGAGACCAGCAGGCGGTGCCATTCCTTTTCCTGCAAGGTGGTAAAGCCGAACAGCTGCAAAAGGTCTTCGCGCACCAGAAGCTCGGTATAAAGCGCGGTGGCCTGCCCCACCGGCGGCAGCGCGGCGGCGGTGCGGCTGGAGACATGCACGATGTAACCGACGCCGCGCACGTCGATCAGCACCTGATCCATGGCGCGGTGCAGGATGATGCCGGCAAGCCGCCCGATCATGCCGCGCCCCGCATCGCGCGCTGCATACGGCCCGCGCTTTGCAGATGGTGCGCGTGGCAGATGGCGACCGCCAGCGCATCTGCCGCATCGGGCCCGGCGAGTTCAACACCGGGAAGCTGAAATCGCACCATATGTGCGATTTGCCCCTTGTCGGCATGGCCCACCCCCACCACCGCCTTCTTCACCGCGTTGGGGGCATATTCGCCCACCATGAGCCCCGCCTGCGCTGGCACCAGAAGTGCTATGCCGCGCGCCTGCCCGAGTTTGAGCGTGGCCACCGCATCTTTGTTGACGAAGGTCTGTTCCACCGCCGCCGCCTCGGGTGCAAAGCGCGCCACCACCTCGGTCAGGGCGCGGTGCAGCGACAAGAGGCGCAGCGCCAGATCATCGCCTTCCGAGTGGATAATGCCGTTGGCGATGTGGCTGAGCCGAGAGCCCGCCATTTCGATCACCCCCCAACCGAGATTGCGAAGGCCGGGGTCAATTCCGATTACACGCATGCTGCCCTGCTCTGTTGCTTTTTTCACGCAGTAGCACGAAAAGCGAACACCGCAAAGCCCGAAGCGAAAATGCTGCGGTGCAGCAAGAAAATTGTCGTTCTGCCGATACCGCCGCAACAAAACGCTGCATTTTGCCGTGCCGCCGACACATTCCGACGGCGCCCGGGGCCCCGCCCTTAACCTTCGGTTAACCAACTGCAAAGCCATGCAAAATACGCATGCCGGGGCTGATCTGGCTGCGCTTGCGTTGTGAATATGCCGGGCCTATGTGCGGCTTCGAAGGCCCGACGCTTTCGAAATGAGCAGAATGAAAAGGGAATACGTTATGTCCGCCTACAACACCAACCCGGCGCTTGCCCATGGCACTTTCTCGGGCGTTACCGCACGGTTCTTCGGCGCCATCGCGGCGTGGAATGATGCGCGCCAGACCCGCAACGAACTTGCCAAGCTGACCGATCGCGAACTTGATGATATCGGCCTTACCCGTGGCGATATCGACCGGGTTGCCGCGCGCTTCTGAGCCGCAGCGACCCGCCGCGGGAATGCCCGCCAAAAAGGCCGCGCCGAGCTGATCGGCGCGGCCTTTTTTTGTGCCCGGAACCTCAGCGCAGGTAGGGGCGGATCTTTTCTGAAATCGCCAGCGTCAGCGCATCGGGCGAAAGCACCCAAGCGCCCGCGCGTTCGACCACGGTGCCGTTGGTCAGCGCCGAGAGGCGTTCATTGTAAAGGTCGTGGCCGAGTTCGGCATGCAGGCCGCCCTTCATGACCAGAAACGCCAGCAGGATGACCACAAGTGGCCTGAGCCAGAGCGCCCGGCGGCGCGGACGCTTCAGCGCGGTGTAATGCGAGCGGCCAAGCGTGCCCGCGGCCTCGAAGGCGCCGCCCGAGGTGTTGATCTCTTCAATGCGGCCAAGCCGCCGATAGAAGTTTTCAAGGTTGCGATCGACCATGACACTCTCCGCAGTCAACCAGCGTTGGTGTTGACGCAAACGGACTATGCCACGAATTTGCGGCAGAGTGACGCAGGAAATATGTCTATTGTCCGCGGGTTAGAACCAATGTCGTCCAGTCGCCGTATTCGTTTCTGGAATGCAGCGCAAAGCCCGAAGAAATGTAGGCTGCGACCACTTCATCGCCTTGTTCGTTCAGGATGCCTGACAGAATCACCCGCCCGCCCGGCGCGATGTGCGCAGCCATGTCGGGGGCAAGCGCGAGCAGCGGACCCTTGAGAATATTGGCAAAGACGAGGTCGAAGGGCGCTGCGGCGGCCAGTGCGGGGTGGTCGAACCCGGCGGCCTCGACACAGGCGACGCGGCCTGCAAGGTCGTTCGCTTCGGCATTGGCGCGGGCGGTATCGACCGCCACCGGGTCGATGTCAGATGCGAGCACCCGGCCCGGCCAGATTTTTGCAGCGGCCATTGCCAACACCGCCGTACCGCAGCCAATGTCAGCCACATTGACGGCGCGCACCCCGGCACGGTCGAGCGTGTCGAGCGCAGTCAGGCAGCCCAGCGTGGTGCCGTGGTGGCCGGTGCCAAAGGCCATTGCCGCCTCGATCAGAAGCGGCACCGCGTCGGGCGGCACCTTGGCGGCATCATGTGCGCCGTAGACGAAAAAGCGGCCCGCGACCACCGGCGTGAGTTCGCGGCGCACATGCGCGACCCAATCCGTTTCGGGCAGTTCGGAAACCGCGAAGGGGGCGGCATCGAAGGCCGCGGCGAGCAGCGCAAGCGCCACCGCATCGGGGTTTTCGGTGAAATAGGCGCCAACCTCCCAGCGGCCTGATCCGTCTTCGATCTCGCCCACGCCGACGCCGTATGGGGCGGGGTCGAGGTCTTCGAGGGTCTCGGCCAGCGCCTCGGCGGGTTCGCGGGCGGCAAGGGTGGTGAAGGCGGTGAAGGTGGGCATGGCGGCTCCTTGGCGGCTGGGCGCAGGTAGGCGCGGACGGGGGGCGGCGTCAAGGGCGGGGGGCCTTCTGCCCCCCGCGCCCCCCGAGGGTATTTCTGCGATGAAGAAGATCAGAGCGCCAGGCCGATCGGGCAGCTGACCCCGGTGCCCGCGATGCCGCAATAGCCGTTCGGGTTTTTTGCGAGGTATTGCTGGTGGTAGTCCTCGGCGAAAAAGAAGCCGGGGGCGGGCAGGATTTCGGTGGTGATGGCGCCGAACCCCGCCGTGCCAAGGCGCGCGGCGTAGACGGCGCGCGAGGCGGTGGCCGCGGCGTGCTGCGCGTCGGTGAAGGTGTAGATGCCCGAGCGGTATTGCGTGCCCTGATCGGCACCCTGGCGCATGCCTTGGGTGGGATCGTGGGTTTCCCAGAAGGTTTGCAGGAGCGTTTCGTAGCTGATCTGCGCCGGGTCAAAGATAACGCGCACCACCTCGTTATGGCCGGTCAGGCCGGTGCAGACCTCTTTGTAGGTCGGGTTGGGGGTCAGCCCTCCGGCGTAGCCGACCGCAGTGAGCCAGACGCCGGGAAGCTGCCAGAACACCCGCTCGACGCCCCAGAAACAGCCCATGCCGAACATCGCGGCCTGCATGCCCGCAGGCAAAGGCGCGTCGAGCGGCAGGCCAGAGAGGAAATGCGGCTCGGTCAGCGGCAGTGGCGTGGCGCGGCCGGGCAGGGCCTCGGCGGCGGTGGGCAGGCGGTCGGGTCGGTGCATGGCGGTTTCCCCCTATGCGGGCAAGATAGGGGCGCGGGGCGCGGCTTTCCAGCCTTCACGCGATGCGATAGCGGGGGGCGCTGCCACTTGTGCATCGGGTGGCAACGAGGGCTTGGCCGAGGCCGGCGCACGGCCGCGAAACGTTCAGGCGCCGTAGGCCTTTGCCCAGCGCAGGATCAGTTTCTGTTGCAGCGTTTTCGAGCGACCGACCCAGGCGCGGGCGCCGGGGGGCGACTCGACCTGGCCCGCCGCCGCGCGCCGCGCCTCGTCGCCGGTAAAGATGGCAAAAGCCAGTTCGGCGCCGCCGGGACCGGTCACATACCCCGCGAGGGTCGAGACGAAGTTGAGCGTGCCGGTCTTGGCCACCACACGCAACGGGTTTGCCTTGCCGCCGGTTTCGGGCAGGGCGAAGGGCCGCAGCAGCGGCCGCAGGCCCGCGGCCGGCCCCAGTTGCGCCAGCGCCGAGACCATCGCGCCTGCGCCGAGCCGGGTTTCAATGCCCAGACCGGAGTGACCGGCAAATTGGGTATCCTCGATGCCGCGGGCGGTCAGCCAGTCGCTCATTGCGCGGCCCGACGCGGTGATGCTGCCTGACCCCACGCCGCGCAAGCCGCTGGCGGTCATGCCGACCGCTTCGGCGGTGATGTTGGTGGAAAAGCGCAGCATCTCGCGCAAGATCGCGGTCAGCTCGGCGCTGTCGTGCTGCACCAGCACCGCCCCGCCGGGCAGTTGCGCCACTTGCTCGGGCGCGGGCAGCGTGACGCCATGCGCGCGCGCCAGCGTGCGGAAAACATCGCCCGCGTAGATCTCGGGGCGGCGCACCGGCAGCCAGCGGCCACCTTCCTTGCCAAGCGCGGTGGCCGCGACGGTCCATTCTTCGCGACCGTTGCGCAGATCATGGGTAAATATCGGCAGATCGCGCGCCACCACCGAAATCTGCGCAACGTTGACGCGCGGAACCACGGTATCGGATCGCGCATCCATCGAGGTTTGATAGCCGGTGCCATTTGCCTTCCACTCGAAATAGACCCGGTTGAAATTGAGGTTGAGGCCGCTGACAGCGGGGTTGTAGCCCGCATGAACCGGCTGGTCGTGCGCGATTTCAGCGACATAGGGCAAGATGCCGCCCCAGACGAGAAAGCGCCCGGCGATGCCGCTTATGCCAGCGGCGCGCAGATCCCTGGCCATCGCGGCAAGGTGGTCGGTGTGCAGGGTCGGGTCACCGCCGCCTGCCAGCACCAGATCGCCCTCGATCCGGCCACCCAGCACCGGCCCGGTGGCGAGCAGCCGGGTCGCAAAGCGGTGCTGCGGCCCGAGCCGGTCGAGCGCGAACAGCGTGGTAATGGCCTTGGCGGTGCTGGCGACAGGCAGCGCCAGCGCAGGTTTGCGCGATTCAAGGATGCGCCCGGTGCGCAGGTCGGCCACGGCAAAGCCGACCTCGCCGCCCAGCTGTGCCTCGGCTATCAGCGCTTCGGTTGCCAGCGCCGCACGCGCGTCGAGCACGGTCGCGGGGCGCCGCAGCGGCAGCGGCGAGCGGATTGGCGCTTCCGGCCAGGCCGGTGCCGCAAATCCGGCGGCGGCACCGGTTAACAGGAAACGCCGTGTGATCTGCATGCAATTGCCTCCGCACAATGGCGCCAGCCTAACCTGCCGGAGCCACGCGGATCAAGCCGCCCCGCGCCAGAGCCCGCGTGCCCGCAGCGCCGATGACGAGGCCGCAAGCATTGGCATGTCGAGATAGCACCACGCCGGGGGCTGCAGGCGCGCCAGCAGCGGCGCATCGGTGGCGGGCAGTCGCCCGGAGGCGAACATCTGCGCCGCACGGCTGCATTGCGCTGCAAGCCGCTGGCCGGGCCGCGCCAGCACGCCCACCGGCACCCTGCGCATGATGCCGCGCCAGTCGTGCCAGCGGTGCAGTTCGGCCAGATTGTCGGCGCCCATCAGCCATACAAAGCGCACCCCGGGGTAAAGCGCTGTCAGGCGCCCGAGGGTATCGGCGGTGTAGCGGGTGCCCAGCCGCGCCTCGATGTCGGTCACCTGCACGCGGGGGTCACGCATCACCACCCGCGCCTGCGCCATCCGCGCGGTCAGCGGTGCCGGGCCGTTTGGTTTCAGCGGGTTGCCGGGGCTGACCAGCCACCAGACCCGATCCAGCCGGAAGCGCTTGAGCGCTTCGCGGGTCAGGTGGGCGTGGCCTTCATGCGCAGGGTCGAATGAGCCGCCAAGCAGCCCGATCGCCATGCCCGGCGCGGCAATGGGAAAACCCTGTTTCATGGCCCTTTGCCTAGCGCATCGGGCGAGGTTTTGGCAGGGGGAAATGCTCAGGCAGAAGGTGGCGCCGCTGCCGCCGCCGCCAGCGAGGATGCAGCGCGCGGCGCGCCTTGGCCCAGAACGATGCAGCGGCCGCGCCCCCCGCGCTTGGCCGCATAAAGAGCGGCGTCGGCATCGGTGGCCATGCGTTCGGCATCGGGCGGGTCATAGCATTGCGACAGCGCGATGCCGATGCTGGCCGAAATCCGGCAGGGCGCGCCCTCATAGGCAAAAGGTGCCTCAAGCCGCGTTATCACGCGCTCGCCCAACGCCTGCAACACCGCAAGGTCGATCGCGCCCCGCAGCAGCAGCACGAATTCGTCGCCCCCCACGCGCGCCACAAGGTCGCTGCGCCGCGCCTCGGCGCGCAGCACATCGGCAACATGGATCAGCACATGGTCCCCCGCGGCATGGCCCAGCGTGTCATTGACCGCCTTGAAATGGTCAAGGTCGATATGAGCCAGCGCGAAGCTGGCGCCGCCGCGCGCGGTTTCGGCAGCCGTGCGCGCCAGTTCCCGTTCCAGCGCGCGGCGGTTGGCCAGCCCGGTAAGCGGATCGCTGAGTGCCTGCGCCTCGGCGGCGCGCTGTGCGGTTTGCAGCCGCGCGTTGAGGGCAAGAAGTTCAGACATCACGGCCGCCTTCGCCTCTTGCAGGTAGAGCAGTTCCATCGCCAGTTCAGTCGGCGCGAAATCGGTATCGGTCAGGCCATGGTCACGCACCGCCTCGGCAATGCCGACGCCGAACGAGAGGTTGAACAGCACGCCACCCTGCGCCGCAGGGCCCACCGGCACCGCCAGCCCGCGCAAGCCCGTGCCGGGTTCTCGCCGCGGCGTCAGATGCAGCCGCTTGCCCGCCAAGGCGCGCATCGTGGTGGGCACGGTGGCATGGTGCGGGCTGGTGATGGTGAAATGTTCGGCAAAGGGTTGCCCGACCAGCCCCAAACTGCTGCCGCATACTTTGGCCAGCGTTGGCCCGACGGCACGGATTTCGCCCTGCGCGCCAAGCCACAGGAACATCGGCATCAGCCGCCCCAGCGCCGCGGCCGACACCTCGGCGACCGGGGTTTGCGGTTGCCCTGCGGTCATGGCGCCACCGGTTGTGCGAGGTCGAAACGCCGACCGCTGGCATGGCTTTCATCGAGCAGATGCACCGTGACCAGATCCCGCCCATCATCCAGCGGCACCCGGTCGATCAGCGCCAATGCGCCGTAATCATCGGCCACTGCGCGCAATAGCCCCGCCAGCACCAGCCCCCAGCCCGGCACCTGCCCCTGCACCCGCAGCAAAAGCCGCCCGTCCGGCTCGGCGGATAGGGTCAGGTGCGGCAGGTCCAGTTCAGGCAGCGCCATGCGGCCACGCGCGGGCAGTTCATTCAACGACACAAGGAAATCGGCGTAATCGACACCGCCGAACCGCAGCAGGCGCCTGAGCGGTTCGAGCGTGACCAGAAAGGCGCCGAAATCTTCCAGCAAGGCGGCGCGCGGTTTACCCAGGCGGTCAGCGGCGGCATCGAGCATGGCGAAGGTCAGCCCGTCATCGTAGGGCAGCATTGCCTCAAACCCGGCAGCAGGCACGCAGGCGACCTCGGCAACTGCCTGCCAAAGCGGTGCGCCGTAGGTATCGCGCAAGAAGTGCTGAATGGAGCGGTTGATAAGACCGTGCATGCCGTTACCCCGAAATATCGGGTGAGGCTAACAGCGTGGCGTTAAAGAACTGCGAAGCCGTTCAGGGCCGCAGCAGCAGTCGCAGGCCGCCGATATCGAGGGCAAAGACGCCCGCAGGCACCGGTTGCACCCCGTCGGTGTGCAGTCGGTCGATCGCTTCGGTGGCCTTTACCCCTGGCGCGTTGCCCATCAGCCGCAGATCGCCCGCGGCACGCCAACCCTCGCCCTCGCGCCGGTAGCCTTGCGCTTCGCCGACAAGCGCAATCGGCCCGGAACCGAACAGAAACAGCGCCTCATCGCCCGGCCAAGGCTCTATCAGATCGGCCAGCACCAGCAGGCAGCCGGGGCGCCCGTCGGGCGTGGCGCGCGCGCAGCCGTCAAGCACCAGCCCCCGGGTGCTGCTTTCAAGTGCCTGCCAGAGGCCTTCGGGCATCGTGCGCCCGGTCGGCAGCACCGCAACCTCGGCGGCGCGTTCCAGCGTGGTATCCGGCGCCTCGCTGGAGAGTTCGTATTGCCAGCGCGATTGGGCGCCGTCGAGCGCGGCAAGGCGCGCGGCCAGCGCCGCGTGCCCCGGCTCGGCGGCGCGGGTGCGCAGCGCGGTAATCGCGCCTTGCCCCGGCAGGCCCCAGTCATGCGCCATCTGCCAAAGCGGCAGCGCCTCGGCGCTGGTCTGCCCGGCCCCCAGACGCGTCATTTGCGAATTCACCGAAAGCGCCTCGGCATTCAAGAGCGGCGTCAGCCACACCGCGGCCAGCGCGATCAGCACCAGCGCCATGGCGAGATTGGCGCGCCGGATGCGCTCCATCCAGCGATCACCGCTAAGCACCGCCAGCGCATAAAGCACGCCGTAGCCAAGGCTGACCCCGGACCCGGCAGCGGCAGCGACCCGCCCCGGGGTCCAGCCGTATTGCTGCACGCGCTGCACCACCGCCCAAACCGCAAGCCCGCCGAGGATCGGCACCAGCACCCCCAGAAGCCGCGTGCATTCGGGCAGGAACCAGCCGCTTACCGCCTCGTCATCGCCCTGATCGACAGCGATCGAGATAAGCGCCACCGCCCCCGCCGCGGTCGCCATCAGAACCGCAGCAGCAGAGATGTTGCCGAAGAGCTCGGAGAGGCCGCGCAGCGGCAGCACCGCCACAAACACCGCCACCACCGCCAGCACCATCGGCACCAGAAGCCGCAGCAGGCGCAACAGCAGGTAGGGCGACAGCAGATCAGCCAACTCGGCCACCACCGCCAGCCCCAGCCCCAGCGCGCCGCCGGTCAGAAGCCAGATTGTCAGGGGCGCGCGCAGCGCCTCGCCCAGTTGCGTGACCCCGACCAGATCCAGCAGCACCGATGAAAGCAGCAACACCACCCAGACCACACCGGCAAAGGCGGTGGCCGAGGCAATTCGCACCACCCCGTTCCATGCATGGGTGAACAGCGCCGCATAGTCGAACCAGCCCCAGCGCCCGCCCTGCGCACGCGCCACCGCGAACGGCATCGGCACAGCGCCCAGCACGACCAGCGCCAGTAGCGCATGCCCCGAGTTGAAAAAGTCAGGCACCGTGGCAAAGCGCATGGCACCCCAGACGGCAAGGGCTGCCACCGGCGGCGCAAGCACCACGGACGCAATCGCCGCCCGGCGCGGCCCAAGCTCGGCCAGCATCGCCAGCGCGCCGCCAAGGCCAACCACCGCGAGAACCGCAAGAAAAAGCACCGCGCGCGCATCAAGGCGGTCGGCCAGCACCTCGGCCAGCGCCCAGCCCGCAAGGCCGCCAAACGTGCCCAGCACGACATGCAAAACCCGGTTCTTCAGCATCGTCCGCCTCCGTCTGCATTTGGCGCGCAGGCTAGCCGCGCACGGTGCGAAAGACCAGTGCGGCTTAGCTGTCTTGCCCGGCGAGCCAGTCGGGAATGGCGCCTATATCGGCCAGTACGACATCGGCGTGGGGGGCCAGATCGGCCGCTGTGGCCAGCCCGGTCAGCACCGCCAGTGTGCGCATGCCTGCGCGGCGCCCGGCCACAAGGTCATGCGTGCTGTCGCCCACCATCAGCACCGATGCCGGAGCAAGGCCGAAGGCGCGCGCGAAGGCCAGAAGCTGGCCCGGCGCGGGCTTGGCGCCATGCCCCGAGTCGTAGCCCGCCACGAAATCGAACATATCCGTCACCCCCGCCGCGGCCAGATGCGCGCGCGCGGGCGCCTCGGCATCGTTGGTGGCCAGGCCCAGACGCAAGCCGCGGTCACGCAGCCCCCCGAGCAGTGGGCGCAGCGGCACCGCCGGGGTCTGGGGCGCCAATGCCGCGCGGGCATTCATGAGGGCCACCAGCGCCGCCGCATCAACCCCCGGCAAATGCGGCAGCAGCGCTGCGGCGATCACCTCGGGGGTGCCTGCGATCACCGGGCTGGCGGCCAGAAACCCCGCCTTTACCCCCGCCGCAGGGTCAGCGAACCGGTAGCCGATCGACGCGCCAAGGTGGCGCGCAAGCGCCATATCGCCCCCCGCGAGTTCTTCAAGCAGACCCTGCGCCCACACGCCCCACGTCGCGTGAAAATCAAAAAGCGTGCCGTCCTTGTCGAACAGAATTCCCGCCAGTGCCACCATTATGCCCCCGTTTGCGCCTGCATCCGCATCCGGCTACCTGGCAGCCTGCGCGCGGTCATGTCCAGTGCGCGCCCGCCGGGCCAGACAGCACCGCCGCCGCGTGTAGCGCCGCCTCGGGCGCGAGGCCAGAAGCTTCGGCGAAGGCCAGCACCTGCGCATCGTCCTGCAACAGAAAATCGAGCACCGCAGCCAAAAACTCCGGGTCTGCCGCGCGCACGCGCAGCTCGGCCACCGATGCCCCGCTGGCCGCCAGAAACGCCATAAACAGATCATCTTGCGCCGCGAGCCAGCCGAGCGCCTGAATGCCGACCGTTTCGGCGGAATTTCGGTTCATCACCTTTCCTTTACGTTTGCGGAAAGAGTTTATTAACCTTTTCAAACAAAGGATGACCACACGGACAGCGGAAGTAAAGGGAGAGGCCGACGCCATGGCAGGAAAGATCCTGATCGTGGACAACGTTGCGACAAATCGAATCGTATTGAAGGTAAAGCTCTCGGGCGCCTGCTACGAAACGATCCAGAGCGCGACGGGCGAGACCGCCCTGCGCCTTGCGCGCAGCGAGCGGCCCGATCTGATTCTGCTCGACGTGCAGCTGCCCGACATGAACGGCATCGATGTTTGCCGCCGTTTGCGAGCCGATCCGGCAATCTGCACGATCCCGGTGGTCATGTTGACCACCAACACCGACACCGCAACGCGGGTGGCGGCGCTGAAAGCGGGGGCCGACGATTTTCTGGCCAAACCGATTGACGAGTTACTGCTGCTGGCGCGGCTGCGCAGCCTGCTGCGCGCGCGCGAAACCGACGAGGAGTTGCGGCTGCGCGAAAGCACCAGCCGCGCGCTCGGGTTTGCCGAGGGCGGGCAGACCGGCTTTGAAGCGCGTGCGCGCGTGGCGCTTGTCAGTTCGTCGCGGGAACGTGCGGCGGGGTGGCGGCGGGCGCTGGCACCGCACCTGACCAATGTCGAGTTTGCGGTGATGTCGCGCGACGAGGCGCTGGCCGAGGCAAGCGGGCCTGTTGTGCCCGACGGGTTCATCATCGATTCCACGCTCTCGCGCCCCGGCGACGGGCTGCGGTTGATGTCGGAGCTGCGCTCGCGGCCCTCGACGCGCCACGCGGCGGTGTGCATCGCGCTTGACGAAGGCCTGCGGGAAACGGCGGCGGTGGCGCTCGATCTGGGCGCCAATGACCTGCTGGCGGCCGATCTTGCGCGGGTTGAAGATGCGCAGGAGGCGGCGCTGCGGCTGCGTGCGCAGCTGACGCGAAAGGCGCAGGCCGACCGCCAGCGCGCCAGCGTGGCCGATGGGTTGCGGTTGGCCGTGACCGATCCGCTGACCGGGCTCTACAACCGCCGCTATGCGCTGCCGCATCTGGCGCGGATTGCCGCGCGGGCGCGTGAAACCGGGCGGCAATTTGCGGTAATGGTGCTTGACCTCGACCGCTTCAAGGCCGTCAACGACACTTGGGGCCACGCCGCAGGCGACGCGGTGCTGGCCGAGATTGCCGGGCGCCTGACCGCGAACCTGCGCGAGGTGGACCTGATCGCGCGGATTGGCGGTGAAGAATTTCTGGTGGCGATGCCCGAAACCACGCTTGAGGCTGCACGGATCGCCGCCGAACGGCTGTGCCGCAAGGTTGAGGAAGAGCCGGTGCTATTGGCGGATGGTGTCACCCGTATTCCGGTGACGGTGTCGATCGGCATGGCAATGGGCGGCGGCGGCACGGCAAAGCCCGAAGTCGAAGACCTGATGCGCGAGGCTGACCGCGCGCTATTGGGGTCAAAGGCGTTCGGGCGCAACAAGGTGACAATCAGCGCGTCTGCGGCCTGAGGCGCAGGCGGCAAGGCGCCTCAAAGGGTAGCGGCCTGCCTCAGTTTCCGCGCGGCCGCAAAGGGCGTTCGCCACGAAAACCGCGCCGCATGGTTTCCTCAAGCCGATCGGCAAATTCGCGGCGGCCTTGCGGGCCCATAGCCGAGAGCCGTTGCAGCATCAAGCGCTCGCCCGCCTCAAGGCGATCATGCGTGCGCATACCATAAGCGGCAATCGCGGCCTGCGCGGTCGCGGCATCCCAAGGTTCGGACCGAACAGCTGCAATCAGCCGCAGATAATCCTCGCGCGCCGCGCGGTTCATTTCGCGCAGGCCTAGGTTTTCGGCCTCGGCGGCCATCCGCAGCGCCTCGCGGTCTTCAGCCGAAAGCGCCTCGGTGAAGGTGCCAAGCGTGATATCCGCGATCATCTGCCGCGGACCATGCCGCGCGACGTTGATGGCGCCGCCCACGACAACGCCCAGCACCAGCAAGTTCACCGTGAGCGAAACGATCAGCGCGCGGCGCATCCAAGGGCCGGCCCCGGCGGCTGGTGGCGGCGCGGGCGGCGCCGGTATTTGCGGCGAAGATTCGATTTCGGTCATTCCAGAGTCTCCAGGCCCATCGCCAGTGCGAACATGTCATCGCCCGGCAGCAAATTCACCGATGCAAGCG